>CANQRQ010000001.1 GCA_947626315.1 uncultured Oscillospiraceae bacterium
TTTTCCCTTATTTGCAAATAAATGTTGGGTGTACCTCAGCCTTGCGGCCGAGTTACCCCAACATTTATTTTAGAACCTTTTTTTGCCTTTTCAGCCAGAGAAGCTCTGGCACAGGTGCCGGACGCAGCAGGCGGCGCAGTTGGGCTTTCGCGCGTCGCAGACGGCCCGGCCGTGAAGGACGATGCAGTGGCAGAAATCCGAGGAGTGCTCCGGCGGCAGCAGCTTACGCAGCTCCATCTCGATCTTTACCGGGTCCTTCAGGTTGTCCACCAGACCCAGGCGGTTGCTGATGCGGATGCAGTGGGTGTCCACCACCGTGGAGCCAGGGACCTTGAACACGTCTCCCAGGATCAGGTTGGCGGTTTTGCGGCCCACGCCGGGCAGCGCGGTCAGCTCCTCCATGGTGCGGGGCAGCTGCCCGTTGTACTGGCTCAGCAGCACCTGGGCGCAGGCCACGATGTCCCGGGCCTTGGCCCGGTAAAAGCCGCAGGAGTGGACATAGGCCTCCACCTCCTCCACCTTCGCCTCCGCGAAGGCCTCCAGCGTGGGGAAGCGGGCGAAGAGGGCGGGGGTGATTTTGTTCACCCGCTCGTCCGTACACTGGGCGGCCAGCCGCACGGAGAACAGCAGCTCATAGTCCTTCCGCCAGTCCAGGGTGCAGTCCGCCAGAGGGTATTCCTCCAGCAGCAGCCGGACGATCTCATTGACCTGTTCCTGTGTGCGCATAAGTCTGCCCTCCGTCGAAAAAAGAAGATACGCCCATTATAAAACGGAGCTTGACGAAGGTCAAGCTCCGTAAAAGACAGAAATTCCGTCAGCCTGCAACGTAGTCCAGCAGATCCACCGGCGCAAAGCCCTCGGCGTAGGTAAACGGATGGCTGTCGTAATAGGCCTGGAGCTGGGCGGCGTACTCCTCGTTGGAGGCCATGCTCCGGGCGGTCATAGGCGTCTGCCCGTCGCTGGCGTACTGGATCACCGCGTCCGCGCTCAGCGGCAGGCGCATGATGACGTGGTAGCCGTAGCTGCTCTCCACCGGGTCGGACACCTGATAGTCCCCCAGGGCGTTGACCATGTCCTCAAACTCCGCTACCATGGTGCCGGGGGTGAAGGTGTAGCCGTCGGGATAAGCCGTCTTGCCCGTGTCCTCGCAGAATTCTTCCTTCAGCTCCTTGAACCGGGCCAGCAGCTCCTCCGGGTCCTGAATGGCCTGGAGCTCCTCGGCGATGGCCTGGGCCTGATCCCGCTTCTGGGCCTTCGCCTCCTCGTCCAGGGCCTCGCCGGTCTCCGGGTCAACGCTCATGAGCAGGATGTGCCCCGCGGAGAGATAGCCCCCGTTCTCCAGCCAGTCCATGGCCAGGTCCTCGTCATAGAGCTCGCCGGTCTCGCCGTAGAGCTGGATATAGCCCTGCCGGTAGAGCAGGTTGGTCTCGTTGATCCAGCGGTAGAGCTCCGGGGTCATGTAGCGCTCCGCCAGGTAGGCGGCAAAATCTTCTTCTGTGGCGCCCTCGCCGCAGAGGGTCATCATATCCGACTGGATATCCTCCTCCATCTGGGAGCGGACCTCCTCCGGCAGGCTGACCTGGTTGGCCTGGGCAAAGTCCCGGATGGCACAGAGCATGGTCAGGGTCTCCTCCGTGGAGCGCAGGGTCATCTCCGCGTAGCTGACGCCCTCGGCATATTCGTCCGCCCAGGACAGCTCCGTGCCGTAATAGGAGGACATGCTCTCAAAAAAGTCCGCCACGTTCTCCGCCTGGGAGTAGAGCATATAAAAATACAGAGCCCAGCTGGCCTGGGTGCCGCCCAGGGTGAGGACGGTCTCCTCCGGGGCGTGGAGGGCATAGATGGCACCGTAGTCCAGCCCGGACGGGGCGGCCGCCTCCTCCGGCTCGGCGGGGATCTCCAGTGCCACGGACGGCGCCGGGGTATCCTCCGGGGTCTCCTCAAGCACGGCGGGGATTTCCTGAGCGGACGGGGCGCGGCTCACAGCGCCCGCCAGGGCCGCGAAGACCAGGCACAGCGCCAGCATAAGGGCAAGAAGTTTTTTCATCGGTTCGGGTTCCTTTCCGTATTTGTTCCGTACTGTCTGCAATATACCATAAACGCCGCGTTTTCACAAGAGAAAAGCGCTATTTGGCCGCCGGTTCCCCGGCAAAGGACGCCCAGTCGGCGGTGAAGCGGCGGGCCTCGTCAATGACCCGGGTTTTGCTTTTGATCTTCAGGCTCAGGCAGGGCCGGGAGCCCGCTTCCACATGCAGCCGGCCCTTGTATGCCGGCATCGCGTACAGGGCGGAGACCTTTTCCATGTCGAAATCCTTCAGGGTGAAGCGCAGACACCCCTGCTTCTGGGAGATGTCCGTGATGCCGGCCCGGCCCGCCTCCCCCCGAAGCAGCGCCACTTGGATCAGGGCGTTGACCCCGGAGGGCGGGTCCCCAAAGCGGTCGATCAGCTCGTCGGTCAGGTCATCCGCCTCCGCCTCGTTGCGGATCAGGGCAATGCGCCGGTAGAGGTCCATCCGCTGCTCCTGGGAGGGGATGTAGCGATCGGGGATGTTGGCCGCCACGGCCAGATCCGCCGAGCAGTCCGCCCGCTGGGGCGGCTGGATGCCCCGGGCCTCCAGCACCGCCTCGCTGAGCAGCTTCATGTACATGTCATAGCCCACGTCGATCATGTGGCCGGACTGCTCCGCCCCCAGCAGATTGCCCGCGCCCCGGATCTCCAGATCCCGCATGGCGATCTTGAAGCCGGAGCCGAACTGGGCAAAGTCCCGGATGGCGTTGAGCCGCTTTTCCGCCACCTCGGTGAGTACCTTGTCCCGCCGGAAGGTCAGGTAGGCGGAGGCCCGCCGGGTGGACCGGCCCACCCGGCCCCGGATCTGGTGCAGCTGGGCCAGGCCCAGCCGGTCCGCGTCCTCGATGATCAGGGTGTTTACATTGGGGATGTCGATGCCGGTCTCGATGATGGTGGTGCAGACCAGCACCTGCACCTGCCCGTTGACCACGTTCTCCATCACGGAGGCCAGGGCCGCCTTGTCCATCTGCCCGTGGGCCACCGCGATGCTCACCCCCTCCAGCAGCTCCGAGAGCCGCCGGGCGGTGCGCTCGATATCCTCGATCCGGTTGTGCAGGTAGTACACCTGCCCGCCCCGCTGGAGCTCCCGGCGGATGGCGTCGGCCAGGATCCCCCAGTCGTGCTCCATCACGAAGGTCTGCACCGGCAGCCGGTCCTCCGGCGGCTCCTCGATGGTGGACATGTCCCGGATGCCGGACATGGCCATGTTCAGGGTCCTGGGGATGGGCGTGGCGGACAGGGTCAGCACGTCCACCCCCCGGGACAGCTCTTTAATATGCTCCTTATGGGTGACGCCGAAGCGCTGCTCCTCGTCCACCACCAGCAGGCCCAGGTCTTTGAATTTCACGTCCTTGGACAGGAGCCGGTGGGTGCCGATCACCAGGTCGCAAGCCCCGGAGGCCAGGTCCCGAAGGGTCTCGGCGGCCTGCCCGCCGGTTTTGAAGCGGCTGAGCACCGCGATATTCACCGGAAAGCCGAAGAAGCGCTGCAGCGCCGTCTGGTAGTGCTGCTGGGCCAGGACGGTGGTGGGCACCAGAATAGCAGCCTGCTTCCCGTCCAGGACGCACTTCATCACCGCCCGCAGGGCCACCTCCGTCTTGCCGAAGCCCACGTCCCCGCAGAGCAGCCGGTCCATGGGCACGGCCGACTCCATGTCCCGCTTGATCTCGGCGGTGCAGCGGAGCTGGTCGTCCGTCTCCGTGTAGCCGAAGTTGTCCTCAAATTCCCGCTGCCACTCGCTGTCCGGCGAGAAGGCGTAGCCGGGCAGCCTCTGCCGCTCCGCGTAGAGGCTGATCAGCTTTTTGGCCATGTCCTTGGCGGCGCTTTTGGCCCGGGAGCGGGTCTTGGCCCACTCGGTGCCCCCCATTTTGGAGAGCTTCACCGGCTTATCCTCTCCGCCGCCGGTGTATTTGCTCACCAGGTCCAGCTGGGTGGCGGGGACATAGAGGCTGTCCGTCCCGGCGTAGTTGATTTTTACATAGTCCTTTTCAAAGCCGTCTACCTGCATCTTTACGATGCCGGCAAAGCGGCCGATGCCGTGGGCCTCGTGCACCACGTAGTCCCCCACGGACAGATCCGCGTAGGACTCGATCCGCTCCCGCCCGGCGGGCAGCGCCCCGCGCCGGGCGCTCTTCCGGGTCTTGACCCGGAGCAGCTGGGCGTCGGTGAGGATGGCCAGGCGCAGCCCCGGGTACTCGATCCCCGCGGAAAAGGCCCCCAGGCCGATGACGCAGGCCCCCTTCTCCGGCAGGCGGTGCAGAGGCTCCTGGAGAGGGGCGCTGATGCCCTGATTCTCAAAAAAGTCCCGAAGCACCTGGGCCCGCCTCTGGTCCGCCGCCAGGATCACCACCCGGTAATCCTGCTTGAGATAGAGCCGCAGATCCTCCGCCGCGGCCTGGGCGCTGCCCGCGTAGGAGGGCAGCTGCTTGGCCGGAACGCTGACCAGGGTCCGGGGGGCCACCGGCCCCCGGCCCACGATGAAGGCGTCCGCCATGTACAGGGGAAAATCCTCCAGACGCCGGAACAGAGCCTCCGGGCTCAACAGGAAGCTGTCCGGGCTCATGGCCATCCGGCCCCGCTTCTGGAGCTCCCGCAGATCCTCCCACAGCTGCTTGGCAAAATCCCGGGCCCGCTCCGCGCAGCGGGCGGGCTGGTCCAGCAGCACCAGGGCCTCCGGCGGGATGTAGTCCGCCCCCGAGGCCATGGGGTATAAAAGCGGCAGATACCGGTCTGCGTCGGACAAAAGCGCGCCGTTTCGCAGCCGCTCCGTGTCCGCGCGGAGGCCCGCCGCCGTGGCGGCGGCGTTTTCGCTGCTCCGCCGCCGGGCGTAGCGGTCCGCGTAACGGTCAAGCTCTTTGCACAGGGCCTCCGTCCCCCCCGCGGTCAGGGAGGGCAGCGCCTCCGCCGCCGGCAGAAGCACGCAGCTGTCGATCGGGTCCCCCCGCCGCTGGGAGGAGATGTCGAAGCGGCCCATGGAGTCGATCTCGTCCCCCCAGAACTCCATGCGCACCGGCTCCGGGTCCGACGGGGAGAAGAAGTCCAGAATGCCGCCCCGGCGGGCGTACTGCCCCGGCCCCTCCACCTGCTCGGCCCGGACGTAGCCGCAGCGCAGCAGCGCGTCCTCCACGTCCTCAATGGGCAGGCTGTCCCCGCAGCGTAGGGTGAAGGAGGCCCGCAGCAGGGTCTCCGGGGGCATGCAGCGCTGCAGCAGGCCGGACACGGAGGCCACCGCCACGGCCGCTTGCCCGGCGGCCAGGGCGTACAGCGCGGCGATCCGCTGCTGCTCGCCCTGATGGGAGGCGGCCTCGGCGGGGTAAAAGGAGAAGTCCCGCATGAGCAGGGTCCGCACCGGCTCGGCGAGCATGGAGCGCAGATCGTTGGCGAAGCTCTCCGCTGCCGTGTCGTCCGGGCAGATCACAAAGAGGGGCCGGTCCAGCCGGCCCCGCAGCGCCGCCCCCAGATTGGCCCGGTGCACCGCCGACAGGCCGGAAACGAGCGCAGGAAGCCCGCCGCTCTCCACCAGAGAGGGGAGGGCGGCGGCTTCCCGGTTTTCTAAAATTTGGTCGATCAGAATGTTCATGGCAGAAATGCCTGCTTGCTTGATTTAAACAGAGAAAGGCCTCCTTGCAAATCAGTCCTTTTCCTTCGGCGCTTCCACCGTAAAGCTTACCGCCGCTTCCAGCCGGGCCCCGCTGTCCGTGGTGAAGACCACGGCGGCGGTATAGGTCCCCTCCGCAAGCCCCTCCCGGGGCTGCACAGTCCAGAAATTGCCGGAATCCGTCCCCGCGGAGATCCGCCTTCCGGCGGTGCTGCCCAGCTGGAAGCAGTCCGCGTTGTCTCCGGTCAATTCCGCCCGCTGGATATGGGCGTCCGTAGGGCCGGGGTTAAAGAGGGTGATGGGCTTCCCCACCAGATTCCGGTAGCCCCGGGTCTGGCTGACAAGCTCGGGGGCTTCCAGCCGGACCACCGCGTAGGCGGCCTCCGCCGTCTCGCTGGGCTCCGCGCCCTCCGCGACGGCGATCGCCTTGATCACGGCCCCCTCTGTCACGGTGATGGGGCCGGTGTAGCGGCCCTTGCCCGGCTCCGGCTCGCTGCCGTCCTCCGTGAAGTAGATGGCGGCGCCCGCCGGCCCGCTGAGCTCCACATACTGCTTTTCTCCGTAGGTGCCGGGCTCAGGGCTGAACTGGGGCGCGTCCGGCTGAAAGGCCAGCGCCACAAAGGCGGAGCTATCCAGGTCCTTCAGTACATAGCCTCCCTCGCCGTCCGGCTCCAGGCTGCCCGCGCTGCTCTCCGCCCGGAGGATGGAGAAGCCCTCCCTGGGCCGGATAAGGCCGGTCTCCTCCCGGAGCAGCCAGCCGTCCCCGCCCGGGTCCTCCTCCAGCCCCTCCAGCTGGGCAAAGGCGCTGTAGTCCTCCGCGAAGCGGACCCGAATCCCTTCGTTGTCTTCGGCATTTTCGGGCGTTTCGGCGGTTTCGGGAGCTTCGGCAGGCTCTTCCTCCGCTCCGTCCCCGTAGACCGTGGCGCCGTTGCTGTGCACCTGCCCGGCGTTGTTGTAGACGGTGCCGCCGTTGGAATAGACGGTGCCGCCGTTGTTGTACACCAGGCCGCCGTTGTTATAGACCAGGCCGGCGTTGTTGTAAACCGTGGCGCCGTTATTGTAGACGGTGCCGCCGTTGTTGTAGACAATGCGCAGATCGGTGGTGAAAAGGCTGTCCTCCGGGCCGTTATAGAGCGGCTCGTCCGCCGGAGAAGCCGTCTCCTCCGGCCGGTCCTCGCTGCTCAGGGCCAGGGCCGAAGCCGGCAGCGCCCAAAGCGCCGTCAGCAGCGCCAGGGCCGCCGCGGTCAGCCTAGCTTTCCTTTTCATGAGCTCCTCCTTTGCCCCCGGTTCACTTATCCTCCGCCTTGAGCTGCAGGACGTCCGGCCGGGAATAGTGTCCGCAGACGTCAAATTCCATCCGGCTGGCCGGAACCTTCTGCATGTCCAGGTCCGCGTAGAGAACGGCCTCCCGGTCCCAGACCGTCTCGGTGACGGCGTGTCCGTAGGGGTCGATGACGCAGCTGCCGCCCCGGCAGACGATCTCCGGCAGCGCGGCCAGCCGCTCCGGTTCATGAAGCCCCTCCGGATAGCCGACCTTGGTGATCAGCATGTCGCAGTTGACCACATAGCAGTGCCCTTCGATGGCGATGTGCCGGACCGTGTCCTGCCACTCCGGGTTGTCGTTGGTGTTGGGCGCCAGATACAGCGTGATCCCCTTCTGATACAGGGCCGCCCGGGCCAGGGGCATGTAGCTCTCCCAGCAGATCATAGCGCCCATGGGGCCCCAGGGCGTGTCCGCCACCGGGAAAAAGCCCCTGTCCGCGTCTCCCCAGACCAGACGCTCCGCCCCGGTGGGCTTGAGCTTCCGGTGGGCGCAGAGCAGCTCCCCTTCCGGGGAGAAGATCAGGTTGCTGTTGTACAGTGTGGCGGTCTCCGCCGCCCGCTCCGATACGCCGATGCTGAGCCAGACCCCGGCCTCCCGGGCGGCCGCTGCCAGAGCCCGGGTCTCCTCTCCGGGGACCAGGATGGAGTTGTCATAGAAGCGCTTCCAGTCCAGCCGGCCCGGCTCCCCCCGGGCGCCCATCGTGTAGCCGAAGGTCAGGCCGTAGGGATAGCCGGGGAGAAAGAGCTCCGGGAAAACCACCAGCTCCGCGCCCGCCGCCCCAGTCTCCCGGATCAGGCCCAGGGCCTTCTCCAGACAGGCGGCCTTGTCAAACAGCACAGGCTCCGCCTGCACCACGGCGATCCGGCAGCTCGTTTTCAAATCCTTCATACGCAGCCCTCCTTCGCTTGTCCTGTCAATTATATCCCCCTTTGGAAAAAGTGTAAAGAAACAAAGGGGTAACAAAAAGCCCGGCAAACTGCCGAAAAGAAATCCCCATCTACCAAGTAGGTTTAAGCAGAATCCATAAAACGGGGCGGAGCTTGGAAAAAACGGTTGACAAAGGGCGGAGATGGCCGTATAATGCGGCTGAATCCAAAAAGGAGCGTACCGAAATGCGTTTTGTCACCGGCAACAGCATGATGGCTGAGATGTGCATGTTCTGCATGTGCCCGATGATGCGCGCGCAAAAATCCGGTTCGCTCTGTTTCACAGCCGTCTGAAGTCCGTTCTTTTGAACCTATGAGGCCGGGAAGCGTGCGAGCTTCCCGGTTTTTCTTTGCGCTGATTTCTTTTAATTTTTGAAGTTGGGGGAACAGAGGATTTTATGATCGAGATCAAAGAGCTTTGCAAGACCTTCCGCATGCCGGACGGCCGGCAGATCACCGCCCTGAGCGACATCAACCTGAGCATTCAGGACGGAGAGATCTTCGGCATCATCGGCCTGTCCGGGGCGGGCAAGAGCACGCTGGTGCGATGTATCAATCTGCTGGAGCGGCCCAGCTCCGGCCAGGTGATCGTGGACGGCCGGGAGCTGACGGCGCTGAAGCCCAAGGAGCTGCGGCAGGCCCGCCGGTCCATGAGCATGATCTTTCAGGACTTCAACCTGCTGATGCAGCGGACCGCGCTGGAGAACGTCTGCTTCCCCCTGGAGCTGAACGGCCTGCGGGGCGAGGCGGCCTGGCGGAAGAAGCGGGCCATGGAGCTGTTGGAGCTGGTGGGCCTGGCCGATAGGGCAAACTCCTATCCCTCTCAGCTCTCCGGCGGCCAAAAGCAGCGGGTGGCCATCGCCCGGGCCCTGGCCACAGAGCCGAAATACCTCCTCTGCGACGAGGCCACCAGCGCCCTGGACCCCAACACCACCCGCTCCATATTGGACCTGCTGCGGAGGATTAACGAGACCATGGGGGTCACCATCGTGGTGATTACCCACGAGATGAAGGTGATCGACCAGATCTGCCACCGGGTGGCGGTGATCGACCAGAGCCGCATCGCGGAGCTGGGCCGGGTCAGCGAGGTGTTCACCAATCCCCGGTCCGATATCGCCCGGGAGCTGATCATCCCCCGGGACCGGGCGGTGCTGGACACCGCCGGCGGCCGCCGGATCCGCATCACTTTCGACGGCAGCGACGCCAAGGCCCCGGTCATCTCCGAGATGGTCCTGGAGTGCCAGGCCCCGGTCAACATCCTCTTCGCGGACACCCGGGAGTTTGAGGGCGTCACCCACGGGCACATGATCGTGGAGCTGCCCAGCGACCCGCGGCAGGCGGAGAAACTCCTTGTCTGGCTGAAAAACAGCCAGGTGAAGTGGCAGGAGGAGGCGTGAACATGCTGTCGGAAATGTTTTATAAGCTCTGGGCAAACCACCTGATCCAGATCGGCATCTGGGAGACCGTCTACATGACCTTCCTCTCCACCGCCATCGCCTACCTGATCGGCCTGCCCCTGGGTCTGATCCTCACCGTCACCGACGAGGGGGGCATCCGCCCCGTCCGCTGGCTCAACCGGCTGCTGGGCTTTGTGGTGAACTTTTTCCGGAGCATCCCCTTTATCATCCTCATGGTGGCCATGCTGCCGGTGGCCCGCCTGATCGTGGGCACCGCCCTGGGCAACAAGGCCATGATCGTGATGCTGGTCATCGCCGCCGCGCCCTACGTGGCGCGGATGGTGGAATCCTCCGTCAAGGAGGTGGACGCGGGGGTGATCGAGGCCGCCAACTCCATGGGGGCCAACAACCTGCAGATCGTCCTCAAGGTGCTTTTGCCGGAGGCAAAGCCCTCTCTGATCCTGGGCGCGGTGATCTCCACCGTGACCATCCTCAGCTACTCCGCCATGGCCAGCACCATCGGCGGGACGGGTCTGGGGCAGATCGCCATCATTTACGGCCATCAGCGCAGCAATGACGACATCACCTGGATCTGTGTGATTTTGACTGTAATTATCGTTCAGATAATTCAGGAGGTGGGCAATACCATCGCCCGCCGGACCGATAAAAGAAGCAGAAATTAAAACAGGAGGAAACAAACATGAAAAAGACACTCGTACTCGTTCTCGGCCTGGCCCTGATCCTGTCCCTGGCCGCCTGCGGCGGAAACGCCGCCCCTGCCGCCGAAGCCCCCGCCGCCGAGGCTCCCGCCGCGGAGACGCCTGCTGAGGAAGCCCCCGCCGCCGAAGACGCCGCCCTGGAACCTCTGGTGGTGGGCGCCAGCTCCACCCCCCACGCCGAGATCCTGGAGCAGGTGAAGCCCGCGCTGGCCGAAGCCGGCTACGACCTGCAGATCGTGGTCTATGACGACTACATCTTGCCCAACCAGGCCCTGGCCGACGGGGACCTGGACGCCAACTACTTCCAGCACACCCCCTACCTGAACAGCTACAACGCCTCCAACGGCACCGACCTGGTGGCCGCAGCGGCGATCCACTATGAGCCCTTCGGCATCTACGGCAACGGCGTGACCGATCTGGCCCAGCTGGCCGACGGCGCCTCCATCATCATCCCCGCTGACGACAGCAACGAGACCCGCGCCCTGTTCCTGCTCCAGCAGGAGGGCCTGATCACCCTGCCCGAGGACGCCAGTGCGGAAGCGGGCGTCACCACCCTGGACATCGTGGACGACGGCGGTTATGACATTCAGGCCGTCCAGGCCGACACCGTGCCCGCCCAGCTGGCCAACAGCGCAGAGGGCACCATCGCCGTCATCAACGGCAACTACGCCCTGCAGGCCGGCCTGAGCATCGCCGACGCCCTGGCCGTGGAGGACGCCTCCGGCACCGCCGCCCAGACCTACGCCAACGTGATCGCCGTGCGCAGCGGCGACGAGGGCAGCGAGAAGATCCAGGCCCTGGTCAACGCCCTGCTGGCCGACAGCACGAAGGACTACATCACCGCCACCTACAACGGAGCCGTGGTAGTTTTCTAAGATTTTAGCAAAGAAGGGCCGTCATGGCCCTTCTTTGCTAAAAAGAGCTGCAGCCCGCTGCAGCGCACGACAAACCCCGTCAAAGACGGGGTTTGCGCACGTTTGCGGGCTGAGAAGTGTTTTTTCCGAGGCACATGTCCCCGGAAAAAACGAATTAAATTGCTTTCGCGCCTGCGGGCGCGAAACTCTGCGAGGCTTTTTTCTATATTGAATATTGAAAGACTTTTCCCGCCGCTCAGGTGAGCAGCGCGCCCAGGGTCAAAATGCCCAGGTTCTTTTCATAGAGGGCGGGGAAGTCCGTGACCGGCAGCGGGTTCTGCCCCAGGCCGGCCTCCATCGTGAAGCCCGGCCGGTCGAACTCCCGGATGAACCAGTCCTTATAGCCCGCGAAGCCGGAGGCGAAGGGCGCCTCCTCCACGGCATAGCCGGAGAGCTGGGAAAAGATCCGGGCGATGCGCAGCCCCTCCGGGGGCTCGTAGTCCAGATAGCGCCAGTAGAGCACCTCCCCCTGGCTGTGGTAGGCCAGGGTCAGCGCCGGGTCGAAGGCCAGGGTGAAGGCGTACATGGCCCGGCTCTCCGGGGCGCACAGGGGCGCGGCGCCCACAAAATCCGCCGGGGCGGGCCCCCGGACGCCCTGGGCGGCCTTGTTCTCCCAGGCCTGCTCCCAGCCGGCGGGGTATTGGAGATTCAGGTCCACCCCCCGGATGTTGGCTTTCCAGCCATCGGGAAAGGGGATCTGCGGAAAACGCGCGGCAATGTCCCGGGCGGCGCGGAAGAAAGCGCCCTCGCGCAGCTCGCCGGTAACCAGGTCCATCCCGTCCGGGTTCACCGCCGGGAGGATGCAGAGGGTGGCGTAGTCCAGGATTTCCCGGGCGGAGCGGCCGCAGAGCTCCCGCCCGTAGGCATAGGCTTCCGCCAACTCCTCCGTGAAGCGCAACAGCAGCGGCGTGGTGATCCACTCGTTGGCGTGGTGGGCGGCGTTGTAGGCCACCCGGTTCGCGCCGCGGCCCAGGCTCAGCCGCCAAAGGGGGCGGCCCATGACGCTCCGGCCGATCTCCCCTACGCGGAGAAAGGGATACCGGGCGGCCAGACCCCGCACGCAGAAGCCCACCAGGGCGGAGCTGTAGTTCAGGTCCCCGGGCACTACCGGAAAGCCCAGGGGGACCTTCAGCCGCGCCCCCGCCCCTAGGTTCCCGGCGGAAAGGCCGGGGTTGGCGGTCAGGATCGCCGCCTCCGAGCTGCCGAAGCGGCCGGCCACGGCCCGGAGGCTGTCCCCCGGCGCCGTCCGGTACACCAGGCAGCCGGTGTACCAGGGCAGCAGCGCCCGGTGCGTGGCCGGGCCCGCGACGCCGTCGGCCCGAAGGCCCATCCGGCGCTGGAACTGCCGCAGCGCCCGCTCGGTTTCACCGCCGAAGAGCCCGTCGCAGACCGGCGTCCCGCAGTCCGCCCGCCGGAGCCCCAGCTGCAGCAGCTGCACCGCCGGTCCCCGGCTGCCCGGCCTGAGAATCCTCATACGCGTCCCCTCCCTGTAAACCGGTTCAGGCCATGTATATGCGCCCGGCCCGGGAAACAGACCCGCCCGCTTGCTTTCAGGCGGGAAATCGGGTATGATGGAGAAAACGGTAAGGAGGAAACGAACATGCCGGTATTGGGATTTATAGGCACGGGAAATATGGGCGGCGCCCTGGCCAGGGCCGCCGGGAAAAGGGCGGACAATGAGCTGCTTCTGGCAAACCGAAGCCCGGCCAAGGCGGAAGCGCTGGCCGAAGAGCTGGGCGGCCGGGCGGTGAGCAACCGGGAGGCCGCGGCCCGGGCGGACTTTCTCTTTCTGGGCGTCAAGCCCCACCTGCTGCCGGAGATGCTGGCCGGGATCAGGGAGGTCCTGACGGCCCGGGCGGACCGGCCTGTGCTGGTCTCCATGGCGGCGGGCACCGGGATCGACCGGGTGCGGGAGCTCTCCGGCGGGGCCTGCCCGGTAATCCGCATCATGCCCAACACCCCCTGCGCCGTGGGGGAGGGAATGATCCTCTACGCCTGCGGGGAGGCGTTGCCGCCGGAAGCGGAGCAGACCTTCCTCAGGGCCATGGCCGGGGCGGGGCGCTTTGCCCGGATCGAGGAACGCCTGATTGACGCGGGCTCCGCCGTCTCCGGCTGCGGCCCTGCCTTCGCGGATCTGTTCATTGAAGCCCTGGCGGACGGGGGAGTGGCCTGCGGCTTGCCCCGGGCCTTGGCCCAGGAGCTGGCGGCCCAGATGGCCGTCGGCGCGGCCAGGCTGGTCCTGGAGACCGGGCGGCACCCCGGCGAACTGAAGGACGCCGTGTGCTCCCCCGGCGGCAGCACCATCCAGGGCGTCCGCGCCCTGGAGCGGGCGGGCTTTCGCGCCGCGGTGATGGACGCGGTGATCGCCGCCTACGAAAAGACCCTGGAGCTGGGAAAATAAACTTAAATTATAACGGTATATACGATTTAATTTAAAATCAAATCAAGCGGAAAGCGGAGCGAAGCCCCGCTTCCGCCGGCTGCATAATATTCCTTTATCTGCAAACACTATCACGGCAGAGAAAAACAGACAAAGGAGTAAAGACATGAAAGCAACCGGAATTGTCCGCAGGATAGATGATCTTGGCAGAGTTGTGATCCCCAAAGAGATCCGCCGCACCATGCGCATCCGCGAGGGCGACCCGCTGGAGATTTTCACCGATAAGGACGGGGAGCTGATTTTCAAAAAATATTCTCCCATCGGAGAGCTCTCCGATTTTGCCGCCCAGATCTGTGACAGTCTGCGCAAATCCACCGACGGCATTGCCGCCGTCTGTGACCGGGACGCGGTCATTGCCATTGCCGGCGGGGCGAAAAAGGAGCTGCTGGACCGGCCGGTGAGCCCCCAGCTCACGGAGATCATGGACGCCCGCGGCACCTACCGGCACGCCAACGGCGGCAGCAGCCTGCCCGTCTCCGCCGGGGACGAGAAGTTCTGCCTGTCCGTGGCCGCGCCGATCATCACCGAGGGGGACGTCATGGGCTGCGTGCTCTTTGTCACGCCCCGGGGCAGCGCCCCTGCCACCGAGGTGGAGTACAAGCTGGCCCAGACGGTGGCGATCTTCCTGGGAAAGCAGATGGAGAGCTGAGGGCACGGCGCTCTGAGCAAACGACAGCCAGGCACGCTGACGGATTTTCTCGTCAGCGTGCCTGGCTGTTTGGCGGAAAAAGCCCCTGTTGTCAGGCTTCCGGCGAAAAACAGGGGAAATTTCGTATTTTCTTCTTGACTTTCAGCCTATTCGATGATACCATACCAAAGAACGCGCCCGCGCTCTCAGCCCTGGGGTCATGCCGCCGATGCGGTGTCCTTTCCGCCCAAGGCTTGGACGCAGGGTATAGAATTGGAAGAAAGGGGTATCCTAACCATGATCACCAAAGAAGTCAAGACCAAAGTTATCGCCGAGAACGCCACCCACGAGGGAGACACCGGTTCTCCCGAGGTCCAGATCGCCATTCTCACCCAGCGCATCCGCGAGCTGACCGAGCATCTCAAGCAGCACCCCAACGACGGGCACAGCCGTCTGGGCATGTACAAGATGGTCGGCAAGCGCCGCCGTCTGCTGGACTACCTGGCGAAAAAGGACATTGAGCGCTACCGTGCCATCATCGCAAAGCTGGGCATCCGCAAGTAAAAAGCTTGCGTCCCGCCCATTCTGAAGGTTATGAAGGTTTTTGCAGGGGGACAATTGAATAGGTCCTCCTGCAATTTTTATAGACCGCCGTTCCCACAAAGCCCGTAAGCGGGGTTCCGTATCCGCCCGAAGAAGAAGGAGAAAACATATGATTATCACCAACAAGCAATTCCCCAACTACAAGAAGTATGAAATGATGTACGAAGGCCGTCCGCTGAGCCTGGAGGTAGGCAAGCTGGCCGAGCTGTGCAACGCCTCTGTGCTGGTCCGCTACGGCGAGACCACCGTTCTGGTCACCTGCACCGCCTCCGCCCGCCCCAAGGACGGCATCGATTACTTTCCCCTCGCCGTGGACTTTAATGAGAAGCTCTACGCGGTGGGCCGCATCCCCGGCAGCTTCATGCGCCGGGAGGGCCGTCCCAGCCTGCCCGCCGTGCTGGCCGGCCGCCTGATCGACCGCCCCATGCGCCCCCTGTTCCCCTCCGACCTGCGCAACGATGTGATCATCGCCTGCGAGGTCCTCTCCGTGGACCGGGACTGCTCCCCGGAGATCACCGCCATGATCGGCGCCTCCGCCGCCGTCTCCATCTCCGACGTGCCCTTTAACGGGCCCATCGCCGGCATCGTCCTGGGCTGGGACGGGGAGAAGTACCTCTTCAACCCCACCAAGGCCGAGCGGGAGACGAACCGCATGACCACCACCGTGGCCGCTACCCACAAGAAGATCGTCATGATCGAGTCCGAGGCCGACCAGGTGCCCGACGAGGTCATGTATGAGGGCATTGTCCAGGCCCACGAGCATCTCCAGCCGGTGCTGGACCTGATCGACCGGATGGTTGCCGAGGTGGGCAAGCCCAAGTTCGAGTACGAGCACGCCGCCTTTGACGACGAGCTCTTCGAGCTGCTGGTGAACAACGAGTTCACATCCATGGAGGCCTGCATGGACACCGACGACAAGAACGTGCGGGAAGCCCGTGTCAACGAGTGGGTCACCATGGTGCAGGAGAAGTACGGCGAGGAGCACCCGGACATGATGCAGTACATGGACGAGATCCTGTACAAGCTGCAGAAAAAGGTCGTCAAGAAGTGGCTCCTGGCCGGCAAGCGGGTCGACGGCCGCCGCATGGACGAGATCCGGCCCCTGGCCGCCGAGGTTGGCGTGATCCCCCGGGTCCACGGCTCCGGCCTCTTCACCCGCGGCCAGACCCAGGTGCTCTCCATCGCCACCCTGGCCACCCTCAGCGAGGCCCAGAAGCTGGACACCATCTGGGAAGAGGAAGAGAAGCGCTTCATGCACCACTACAATATGCCCCCCTATTCCACCGGCGACGCCCGGCCCGCCCGCAGCGTCGGCCGCCGGGAGTACGGCCACGGCGCGCTGGTAGAGAAGGCGCTGCAGTGCGTGATCCCCAGCATTGAGGACTTCCCCTATGCCATCCGCGTGGTCTCCGAGGTGGTATCCTCCAACGGCTCCACCTCCCAGGGCTCCATCTGCGGCACCACCCTGGCCCTCATGGACGCGGGTGTGCCCATCAAGGCCCCTGTGGCCGGCATCTCCTGCGGCCTGATCCAGGACGGGGACAACTTCACCACCTTTATCGACATCCAGGGCGTGGAGGACTTCCACGGCGAGATGGACTTCAAGGTGGCCGGCACCAAGAAGGGCATCACCGCCATCCAGATGGACCTGAAGAACGACGGCCTCAAGCATGAGATCGTCAAGGAGGCCTTTGCCAAGACCAAGGAGGCCCGCTTCCAGATCCTGGACGCCATTATGCTCAAGGCCATCCCCGAGCCCCGGAAGGAGCTGGCCAAGACGGCCCCCAAGATGATCCAGATGAAGATCAACCCGGACAAGATCCGGGAGGTCATCGGCTCCGGCGGCAAGGTCATCCAGAAGATCACCGCCGACACCGGCTGCAAGATCGACATCAACGACGACGGCTCCATCTTCATCGCCTCCTCCGATATCGAGGCCTGCCGGGCCGCCCGCAAGACCATCGAGGACATCGTCTTCGAGCCCGAGGTGGGCGCGCTGTACTACGGCGAGGTCAAGCGGATCATCTCCAACCTGGGCGCCTTCGTGGAGCTGGCCCCGGGCAAGGACGCCATGTGCCACATCAAGGACCTGGAGTTCAAGCGCACCGAGAAGGTGGAGGACGTGCTGAACGTGGGCGACAAGACCTGGGTCAAGTTCATCGGCATCGACGAGAAAGGCCGCTGGAACATCTCCCGCAAGGACGCCCTGAAGGAGCGCGGCGAGAAGTGAGATTCCCCGCATAAGTATAAAAAAAGAAGCCAAGGCAGTTAAACCTTGGCTTCTTTTTATATACTATACTTTATGCGTCCTTTTCCGGCTGGGAGGGCTCTTCCCGCTCCGTATACTGCCGGAAGACCCGCTCCAGGAACAGGGAGTGAAACAGAGCCAGCAGGGCGGGGAGAAAAAAGGCCGGCAGCAGAAAGCGCAGGCAGAGCCAGACGCTCCCGGCCAGGGACAGGCTCAGAACCAGGGTGACAGGCAGCTTTGCCAGAGAGAGCTTCATCGCGGCGGCGCAGAGCGCTTTGACAGAGAAGCGAAAGCGGGACAGCAGGGGGAAGACCCAGCAGAGCGGCCCCGCAGCCAGCAGCAGCAGGACCAGAGCGGCCCCCTCCGCCGGAAAGGCCAGCTGCTCCGGCAGGGGCAGGGATATCAGCAGCCGCAGAACCAGCAGGCACAGTAGCCATAGGCCCCCCAGCAGCAGAGCGGCCAGGCAGCCGGACTTCAGCTCCGCCCGGAAGGTGCGGAAAAAGCGGGAGAGGGGGTTTGCCTCCTTTTGCCGGAGGCCCCGGGCGGCCGCATCATAGAGAGCGGCGGAGGCCGCCCCCGCCGTGATCAGGGGCAGGGAGAACAGCAGCCACAGCAGGCTCAGCAAAAAGAGATCCGCCAGAACGCCGAAGGGCTTCCAGGCAAAGCTCTCCGGGTTAAAAAAGCGGTTATTATTGCCCATGGCCGTCCAGCAGCGCCGGGACCAGCCCGGCCAGGGCCTCTGCCAGCTGCCGGTGGCCCTTCCGGGTCAGGTGCATAAAGTCCTTTTTGTTGAACTCCGCCAGGCCCTCCGCGTCCAGAAAGGCAAAGCCCAGCCGGTCGCAGATCTCCCGGTAGCGCTCCGCCAGACCCCGGGATTTCTCCGGGCAGCCCCGGCCCATAGGCTCGCCGCAGGGGTCCCCGTACATCCCCTCCCCGATATGGGGCGGCGCGATGATCAGGATGCGGGGCCTCCCGTCCCGCCAGGCGGGGACGGCGGCGGCCTTTGTGGCCAGCCGCTCCATCCCGATGCCGATGCAGGCGGCGTTGGCCCCCAGGCGCTCCTTGGTGTCGTTGGTGCCCAGCATGATGATCAGCAGGTCCACCGGCTCGTGGCTCATCAAGCAGGAGTAGATGGCGTCCAGCCCGGACATGCACTCGTGCAGGGGGTCGGGAAAAACGGTGGTGCGGCCGGAGAGCCCCTCCTCCAGCACCAGGTAATTTTCTCCCAGCGCCTTTTGCAGAAGACAGGTCCAGCGCTCCTCCTCGTTGAAGCGATCCCCCCCATCGGCGCAGTCAGCCGGCTCGGCGCAGTAGCCGTGGGTGTTGGAATCTCCGAAACAGACGATGTGTTTTTTCATAGCAGCCTTTTAACTCCCTTATCTTTTCCGCTCCGGCAGGGAGGCCGCCGCGGCGGACTGGCCCACCCGGCGGAACTTCTCGTCCGGCAGGGCGATGTCGATGGCCTGGCTGAGGGCCGGGTATTCCCGCTCCAGCACCTGGCGGCAGGCGGCCAGCAGCGTGTCGCCCCCTTTGCCGGACATGACCCGGCCCAGCAGCAGCACATGGCGGTAATGGTAGAGGTCGTCGTACAGGGCCAGCGTGTGGGCCAGATAGACCCCGATGCTCCGAAAGACGGCGGCGGCCCGTGGGTCCCCGGCCTCCATCAGCGCCTGCACCGCCTTCAGCTTCTCCGCCGGGGACAGCCCGCTGTCCAGCTCGATCCCCGCCGCCGGGGCCAGCTTGATGACGCCGTCCTGGGAGAAATACTTCACGCCGCAGCCGATGTCCAGGGACCACTCGTCCCGCATGGCGCCGGGGTTGGCGTCCACGGGGATGAAGGCCAGCTCATTGAGCCAGCCGGTGATGCAGCCGTTTTCGTCCACGTAGCCCCCGGCCTCGCTGGTGCCCATGGCCAGGCCCAGCACGTTGCTGTCCTCCAGGCTCATGGCCCCGGCCAGGGCGGTCACGTCCCCGTCGTTGACCACGCAGCAGGGCACGTCTCCGAAGCAGTCCCGAATGGCGCGCAGGTAGATGTCCTTCACCTTCCGGTCAAACAGGTCCTTCGGCACCTTCAGAAACAGGGAGGCGGCCATGGTCCGGTCGTTGATGAACACCCCCGCCGAGGAGACGCCCACCGCGTCCACCCGGGGCAGATGGGCGGCTGCGGCCTTCAGACCGGCCACAATGCCCTCGTAGTGATAGTCCGGGTCGCTGTTGAGCTTGGGGAACCAGACCACCTCTTCGGAATAGACCGTCTCTCCGTCCACCACCGCGGAGACCTTCCGGTCGCTTCCTCCGGCGTCAAAGCCGATGCGGCAGCCCTCCAGATGGCCGCCGATGGCCTTGGGCGAATCCTTGCTCTCGGGGATACGGTCCACATATTTCAGATCAAAGGGCTGTTCAAAGACCCCCGCCATGTAGTCCCAGTCAAATTCCTGCTCCCCGCCGGGGCCGAAAGCCCGGCAGAGATACTGATACGTGTCCTCGTCCCCGCTGACGTAGACCCGGAACCCGCCCTTCATCCAGAGGATGGTTTTCACCAGGCGGTTGATGTAGTAGTGATCGGCGGCGCGGAACTCCTCCGTTCCGTGGATAAAGGTATGGCAGGCGGCCATCTCCCCGCCGGAGCGCTCCACCGCGATGCCCACCGGCTTGCGGGCCGTCTTTAAAAAGGCCTCGTTGAACTTGTGCAGCGGGATAAAGGCCGGGTCCAGCTCCGGCAGGTTCTCCACGGCGATCTCAATACCCAGAAATGTCATTGAAGGGACCTCCCAAACAAGGATAAATCACAGAGGATATGCTGGGATCATTATACCACGGCGCGGAGGGGCCTGTCATTAGAAAATTAAAATTATTTTTAGAAAATATTTTTGTTGAAAAAATCTTTCTGCAATGATAAGCTGGAATAAGAGAGGAGGCGGTTCTGCAATGGACAGAAAAAGACTGGCCGAGGCGCGGGAATGGCTCCGGGAGGAGCTGGACCGCTGCACGGCTTTTTGGCTGAAAAACGGACTGGACCGGGAACACGGCGGGGTCTACACCTGCCTGGACCGGGAGGGGAAGATCTTTTCGACGGATAAGAGCGTCTGGATGCAGGGGCGCTGCGGCTGGGTGTTTGCCTGGCTCTGCCACCTGTACGGGCCCCGGCCGGAGTGGCTGGAGGCCTCCAAAAGCTGCCTGGACTTCATGGAAAAATACTGCATCAACCCCCAGGCGGCGGGGCGGATGTATTTCACCGTCACGGAGGACGGGAGACCCCTGCGCCAGCGGCGCTATTATTTCTCCGAGGCCTTTTACGCCATGGCCAATGCCGAGTATTACGGCGTCACCGGGGACAGGGCCTGCCTGGAACGGGCCCGCCGGGCCTATGAGCTGTACTGGGACCTGAGCCGGGGAGCGCCCGACCCCACGGGCCTGGGGCCCAAGACCGTGCCGGAGACCCGGACAGGCCGCTCCTTCGGCATCCCCATGATCTACCTGAACGTCACCGCCGTGCTGCGCCGCTGCGATCCGGAGCGGGCGGCGCTGTATGACAGCCGGGCCGCCGTCTGCGTGGAGGAGATTTTCCGCTACCATGTGAAGCCGGAGCTGAAGTGCGTTCTGGAAAACGTGGGGCCGGAGGGGGAGGCGCGGCTGTATTACACCGACGGCCGCGTGGTCAACCCCGGGCACGACATCGAGGGGGTCTGGTTCCTGCTGGACTATGCCCGGCGCAGCGGCCGGACGGAGCTGGTGGAGAAGGCGGCCCGGATCTTTGACTGGGCCATAGAGCTGGGCTGGGATAAGGAGTACGGCGGGCTGCTGTACTTTGTGGACGCCCTGGGCCGCCCCCCCGAGGCCTATGAGCACGACATGAAGCTCTGGTGGCCCCACAACGAGATCGTGATTTCCTCCCTGATGCTCTACCGGGACACGGGGGAGGAGAAGTATTTGGACTGGTTCTTCAAGACGCTGGAGTACTGCCGCGCCCATTTCTCTGACCCGGCCTACGGCGAGTGGTACGGATACCTGCGGCGGGACGGAAAGCCCACGGAGCCGCCCTGCAAGGGATCCACCTTCAAAGGCCCCTTCCATCTGCCCCGGATGCTGGGCATGGCGGACGGGCTGATCGGCGAGATCCTGGCGAAAGAGCCGGACCCGGCGTAAAGACAGGAGGCGACTATGCCCGCAGAGGAAAAGAGCGTAGCTGAAAAAATAAGCGCGGAATACTATGAGCTGACCGCGGCGGAGAAGCGAACGGCGGACTATGTGATCGTCCACCAGCAGGAGGTCCAGTTCATGTCCATCTCCGAGCTGGCGGAGGCCTGCGACGTGGCGGAGGCCACGGTCTCCCGCTTCTGCCGCCGCCTGAACTACAAGGGCTACAACGCCTTTAAGCTGGCCCTGGCCCAGTCCACGGCCCAGCAGCGGGCGGCAGGGGCCAACCCCCTCTCCGGCCAGGTCCAGGAGGGGGACAGCCTGGAGGAGGTCTGTCAGAAGCTCTATAACGCCAACGTGGGGGCCCTGACCCAGACCTTGGAGCTTCTGCGCCCGGAGACGGTGGGCGCGGCAGTGGACCTGATGGAGCAGGCGGGAAAGGTGCTGTGTATGGGGCAGGGCGGCTCCATGGTGCTGGCCCAGGAGGCGGCCCATCTGTTCTCCACCGCCAGCGGCAAGTTCTTCGCCGTGTCCGACTCCCATATGCAGGCCATGGCGGCCACCAATCTGTCGGAGGGGGACGTGATCCTCTTCTTCTCCTATTCCGGCGCCACCCGGGACATGCTGGAGACGCTGAGCCGGGCCCGGGACCGGGGCGGAAAGAGCATCCTTGTCACCCGCTACCCCAAATCCCCCGGGGCGCTGCTGGCGGACGTCGTGCTCCAGTGCGGGGCGGACGAGAGCCCGCTGCAGCTGGGCTCCGCCCAGGCGAAAATCGCCCAGATCTATGTGGTGGACGTGCTGTTTTCCGAGCTTTGCCGCCGGAATATGAGCGCCTGCCGGGAGAGCCGGAGCCGGGTGGCCCAGGCCCTGGCGGATAAGCACGTGGGGTAAACCGGAAGGGTTTTTGCAAGAAAAAATCAGAAACAACAAATTACGAAAATTTTTTTCAAAAATCCATTGACAAATCCTTCCTAGTCCTGTAATATTTTAAACACGGAAACTGCCGGCAGCTTGTCCGGCGGATTGCGAATAACGCGAAAAAAGTTCAAAACAAAAGGAGGAACAAGATGAAAAAGCTTATTGCCCTGCTTCTGGCCGCGCTGATGGTGCTGTCTCTGGCCGCCTGCGGCGGCTCCAGCGCCCCCGCTGCTGAGGCTCCTGCCGCTGAGGCCCCCGCGGCCGACGCGCCTGCTGCCGACGCTCCCGCGGAAGAAGCGCCCGCCGCCGCGGCGACGGAACTGACCCTGTGGACCTACCCCATCGGCAACTGGGGCAACTCGGATACCGTGGACGCCCTGATGGCCGATTTTGAGGCCGCTACCGGCATCAAGGTCACGGTGGAGTATCTGGACTATACCAGCGGTGACGACCAGGTCAACTCCGCTCTGGAGGGCGACGCCGCTCCCGACCTGATCATGGAAGGTCCCGAGCGTCTGGTTGCCAACTGGGGCGCCAAGGGCTACATGGTGGACATCGCCGACCTGTGGGATGACACTGACAAGGCCGAGGTCAACGCCGCCTGCGTTTCCGCCTGCTTCACGGAAGACGGCGCCTGCTATGAGTATCCCGTGGTCATGACCGCCCACTGCATGGCCATCAACTATGACGCCTTCGTGGAGGCCGGGGCGGACCAGTATGTGGACCTGGAGAGCCACACCTGGACCACCGAGCAGTTCATCCAGGCCGTCAAGGCCCTGTATGACCACTATGGCGACACGGTGGCTGCCGTGTTCTGCGGCGGCCAGGGCGGCGACCAGGGCACCCGCGCGCTGGTGAACAACCTCTACGGCGGCACCTTCACCAACGCCGAGCACACCGCTTACACCGCGGACAGCGAGGAGAACATCAAGGCTCTGGAGCTCCTGCAGGGCATGGACGGCATCAGCTTTGACGCCAGCATCGTCGGCGGCGACGAGATCGCCCTGTTCTATCAGGAAGTTCTGAAGATGGCCTTCTGCTGGAACATTGCCCAGCAGCTCAATCCCAACTCCGCCGGCACCGGCGAAGAGCTGACCCTGAACGGCCAGAAGATCGAGTTCATGTCCTTCCCCTCTGAGACCGGCGAGAGCAAGCTGCAGGGCGGCATCTGGGGCTTCGGCATCTTCGATAAGGGCGACGCCGCCAAGATCGAGGCTGCCAAGACCTTCATCAAGTATTTCTGCGACGGTGAGGGCACCGAGGCTGCCGTCAAGGCCGCCAACTACTTTGCCGTCCGCGATACCGCCGAGGGCATCGACCTGAGCGGCATCTGGGCCGACAACGCCATCATGAACGAGTACAACAAGCTCATGCCTTACCTGGGCGACTACTATCAGGTCACCACCAACTGGGCCGTGGCCCGTACCGAGTGGTGGAACATGCTCCAGCGCATCGGCACCGGCGGGGATGTAGCCACCGAAGTGGCCACCTTTGTCGCCAACGCCAACGCGGCCGCCTGACAGGCGCGCCGGCCATAGCACCGCTTAAGAGTTTTCTTCCAGGGTGCGCGCCCTCCCTGCCTCAGCGCAGGGAGGGCTTTTTTAAACCGGGCCGGAGGGCCCGGCGTGAGAACAGCAGGCCAATATTCTCCAAAGAGAGGGGGCTTTTCCTATGCGCGCTTCCCGCCCCGGCATGAGCCGGGCGCTGGTCAGACGGGAGACAATCGCCGGTTACCTGTTCCTGCTGCCCAGCCTGTTCTTCTTTCTGGTCTTTGTCATCTATCCCATGTTCATGTGCATTTACACCAGCTTCTTTGACTCCAATATGGGCAAGGACGCGGTGGACATGTTCATCGGCCTGGGCAACTATAAAGAGCTCTTCCAGGACAAGATTTTTCTGGGCGCTCTGAAAAACACGGCGATCATCGTGCTGGTCTCGGTTCCCACCGTCTGCGCCTTTTCCCTGTGGGTGTCCTCGGCCATCTACAACATGAAGCCCGTCTTCACCTCCGCCTTCCGCTGCATCTTCTACCTGCCGGTCGTCACCGGCTCCGTGGCGGTGACGGTGGTCTGGAAGTGGATGTATAACAACTATTACGGCATCTTCAACTATCTGGGCAAGAGCGTGGGCCTGATCGACAGCAACATCAACTGGCTGGGCGATCCGAAATATGCCCTCTGGTGCATCATCCTCATCCTCTTCACCACCTCCGTGGGCCAGCCGATCGTGCTGTACGTCTCCGCCCTGGGCAACGTGGACCAGACCCTGGTGGAGGCCGCCGAGGTGGACGGGGCCACCAAGACCCAGGTGTTCTGGAAGATCAAGTGGGCGCAGATCATGCCCACCACCCTGTATATCCTCATTATCACCACCATCAATTCCTTCCAGTGCTTCGCCCTGATCCAGCT
This sequence comes from uncultured Oscillospiraceae bacterium, assembly GCA_947626315.1. GTDB lineage: Bacteria > Bacillota > Clostridia > Oscillospirales > Oscillospiraceae > Limivicinus. The sequence continues at coordinate 24,332 of CANQRQ010000001.1, forward strand.
GCTGACCTCCGGCGGGCCGAGCCACAGCACAGACACCGTGATGTACTACATATACTACACGGCCTTTAAGCTCTACCGCTACGGCTACGGCAACGCCATGGGCGTGGTGCTGATGGTGATCATCGCGATCCTCTCCGCTATCCAGTATAAGCTGGGCCAGACGGATTCTTAAAGGAGGCGGGAACCATGACGACAAAGAAATCTGCGCTCTATAAAATCATCGCCTTTGTGCTGGTGCTGATCCTGGCGCTGCTGTTCACCTTCCCGCTGTACTGGATCCTGACCGGCTCCTTTAAGACCCAGAAGGAGATCAACTCCACAAGCCCCGCCTGGTGGCCCAGCGAGTGGACCATGAAGAACTATGAAAACCTGATGGGGAAAATGAAGGCGCCCCTGTGGGAGGTCTCCGTCCCCTTCAGCCAATACTTTACGGAGGACGGCACAGCCACCGTGGTCTCCGCCGGACCCCAGGTGCCCGGCGCCATCCGCTGGATGCTGAATACCATCTGGATGGCGGTGGCGGCCATGCTGCTGACCTGCCTGACCTCGGCCCTGGCGGGCTATGCCCTGGCGAAAAAGCGCTTCATCGGCCGGACGCTGATCTTTACCCTCATTGTCTGCGCCATGGCCCTGCCGAAACAGGTGATCCTGATCCCGCTGATCCGGGAGATGTCCAGCCTGAAGCTGTACAACACCATCAGCGCGGTGATCTATCCCATTGTGGGCTGGCCCTTCGGCGTTTTTCTGATCAAGCAGTTTGCCGAGGGGATCCCCGGCGAGATCATTGAAGCCGCCCGGATCGACGGCGCGGGAGAGGTCAAGACCTTTACCACCGTGGCCTACCCCATGATCAAGCCCGGCGTCGGGGCGCTGGCGATCTTCACCTTTATCAACTCCTGGAACGACTATTTCATGCAGCTGATCATGCTCTCCAGCACCAAGAATCTGACCATCTCTCTGGGCATAGCCAAGATGCAGGCGGAAAACTCCACAGACTACGGCCTGATCATGGCGGGCGCGGCCTTCGCCGCGGTGCCCATTATCACGGTCTTTCTGATCTTCCAGAAATACTTTACCAAGGGCATCACGATGGGTGCGGTGAAGGGCTGACAGAACGGAGAAGCTATGAACGAAAAACGCGAAAAATATCAGGGAATCTTCCCCGCCTTCTATGCCTGCTATGACGAGCGGGGGGTTGTCTCGCCCCCCCGGGTCCGGCAGCTGACGGAGTATCTGATCGGCAAGGGCGTCACCGGGCTGTATGTGGGCGGCTCCTCCGGGGAGTGTATCTACCAGTCCGTAGCGGAGCGCAAGCTGGTGCTGGAAAATGTGACGGCCCAGGCGGCCGGCCGGGCGGTGATCATCGCCCATGTGGCCTGCAACAACACCGCCGACAGCATGGAGCTGGCCGCCCATGCGGAGGGCCTGGGGGTGGACGCCATCGCCGCCATCCCGCCCATCTATTTCCACCTGCCCGAGCACGCCATCGCCCGGTATTGGAACGATATCTCCTCCGCCGCGCCCCATACGGATTTCATTATCTACAACATCCCCCAGTTGGCGGGCGTGGCCCTCAGCAGCGGCCTGCTGCGGAAAATGCTGGCCAATCCCCGGGTGATCGGGGTCAAGAACTCCTCCATGCCGGTGCAGGACATCGAAATGTGGCGGGACGAAGGGGCCCTGGTCTTCAACGGGCCTGACGAGCAGCTGGTCTCCGGCCTGGCCGCCGGGGCCGTGGGCGGCATCGGCGGGACCTACGGGGTGATGCCGGAGCTGTATCTGGCGATCTACCGGCATGTGGCCCGGGGAGAGCTGGCCCTGGCCCGGGAGATTCAGGACGCCTGCTGCCATGTGATCTATGACATGTGCTCCGGCACGGGCAACATGTACGCCGTCATCAAAGCCGTCCTGCGGGAGATGGGCGGGCCCGATGTGGGCGGCGTGCGTCCCCCGCTGACGGACACGGCCCCCGGCGACCGGGAGATGATCTGCCGCTGCGCGGCCAAAATCCGGGAGCTGACGGCAAAATACGCCTAATACCGCCGGTTTGCGAAAAACCGGGAGCAGCGGCCACTCGAAGCTTCGTGCCGGGTGGCCCTTTTCCCCCGCCGGCAGGGGAAAATTTTGCGGAAAGCGGAAAATTTTCAGACTGCTTTGAAAAAAACGCAGGAGAAGGAATATGGAAGAAGCGATCAGACAGTTCAGGCTGGATACCCCGCCGGTATCCTGTGAGCGCTACGGCTTTGGCCACATCAACCGCACCTATCTTGTCCGGACCGAGAGCGGCCGGCGCTATATCCTCCAGTGGGTGAATTCCACGGTCTTCCCGGATGTGCACGGGCTGATGGAAAACGTCATTGCCGTGACCCGCCGCCTGGCAGAGCGCTCGGCGGATCCCCGGAGCCATCTGAGCCTGGTGCCCACCCTGGAGGGGCAGCCGTACTGGACCGACCCGGCGGGGGAGGTCTGGCGGCTGTACGACTTCATTGAGGACAGCCTCTGCCTCCAGGCCCCGGAGACGCCGGAGGACTTCTATCAAAGCGCCGTGGCCTTCGGCTGCTTCCAGGCCGCCATGGCGGATTTTCCGGCCCAGTCCCTGCATGAGACGATCCCTCATTTTCACGACACCCCCGACCGCTATCGGAAGTTTCACGCCGCCCTGGCGGCGGACGCGGCGGGCCGGGCCGGGGAGGCGGCAGAGGAGATCCGCTTCTATCTGGACCGGGAGGAGGAGGCCGGCGCGCTGCAGCGGATGCTGGCAGACGGCGAGCTGCCCCTGCGGGTCACCCATAACGACACCAAGCTCAACAACGTCATGCTGGACGCGAAAACCCGCCGGGCCCTCTGCGTCATCGATCTGGACACGGTGATGCCCGGCCTGGCCGCCTATGACTTCGGGGACTCCATCCGCTTCGGCGCCTCCACGGCGGCGGAGGACGAGCCGGACCTGGACAAAGTGGCGCTGAATCTGGAGCTGTTCGCCATTTATTCCAAGGGCTTTGTCCGCGCCTGCCCGGCGCTGACCGGCCGGGAGCGGGAGACCCTCCCCCTGGGGGCCAAGCTGATGACCCTGGAGTGCGGCCTCCGCTTTCTCACCGACTATCTGGAGGGGGACCGCTATTTCCAGACGGATTTTCCCCGGCACAACCTGCTCCGCTGCCGGACCCAGTGTAAGCTGGTCGCCGACATGGAAAAGAAGTGGGACGAAATGGGCCGGATCATCCGCGGCCTGTGAGCGGCGGAGAGAGGAAGGAGAGGGCCATGAACATCCTGTTTAATTCGGACAAGCTTTTGCGGCTGATCACCAATCTGCAGAGCTTTACCGGCATCAGCACCAGCGTCTACGACGCCGACGGAAAGGGCATCCAGTTGGGCGGGGAGCACTGCGCCTTTTGCCGCCTGATGAACGCCGACCCGGAGGGGCACGCCCGCTGCCAGGCCAGCGACGCCCAGGCGGTGCGCCGCAGCGACGCGGTCCGTGGGCTCTACGGCTACCGCTGCCACGCGGGGGTCAACGAGATGGTCCTGCCCATCTATGACAGCGGGGTGCCCGTGGCCTATTTGGCCTTCGGGCAGCTGCTGGACACCGCCCCCACCGAGCAGCAGTGGGAGGCGGCGCGAAAGACCCTGGGCTGGTACAAGGGGGACCTGGCGGAACTGAAGGAGGCCTTCTTCCAGATGCGGCGGCTCTCCCCCCTGGAGATGAACGCCTACGCGGAGATCCTGGAGGCGCTGGCCCTCTATATCCGGCAGGAGGGCGTGATCCGCTCGGCGGAGTATACGGACCAGCAGAAGCTGGAGCTGTACCTGGACGAGCACTACATGGAGCCCCTCTCCCTGAGCCGCATCGCCGGGGACCTGCACATGGGGACTACCAAGCTCTGCGCCCTGGCCAAAAAGCTCTCCGGCGGCAGCACCCTTACCCGGCTCATTGCCCAGCGGCGGGTGGAGGCCGCCAAGGAGCTGCTGCTGAAAAGCGACGCGCCGGTGGCCGCCGTGGCGGAAAAGGTGGGCTTCAGCGACTACAATTATTTCACCAAAATCTTTAAATCCGTCACCGGCATCACCCCCAGCGCCTACCGGAAGGAGAACCGCCGGAGCCCCGACCGGTTCTGAGCGGGGGCTTTCCCAGCAATAGGGAGTATATTTCTCAAAACTGAAAGATTTTCCCTATTATTTACCAATAATAACAAGTATAATAAGGGGTAGAAAAGAGCTTTTGGTTAAAATGCCGTCAATATCGGCCGTTTTAGGGGGGCGCCCCCCTATCTCGTATTCCGCTTGCGGAATACGAGGATAAAGCCTTGGAAAAAGCGTGTTGTCGGCGCGCGAGCGCCTGATAATAAACAAAAATTTTATGGAGGAAACACAATGAAAAAGTTCTTAGCAATGCTTCTTGCGCTGGCAATGGTGTTTGCTCTGGCTGCCTGCGGCGGAAGCTCCGCCCCGGCCGCTGAGGCACCCGCTGCCGAGGAACCCGCCGCCGAAGAGCCGGCCGCCGACAAGCTGCCGCTGAACGTCATCATTTCTCAGTACGGCAACAACACCCAGGCCTGGTGGGACGGCGTGTTCGTGCCCGGCTTTGAGACCGCCCACCCCGACATTGATCTGACGGTGGAGATCGTCTCCTGGAACGACCTGTACACCGTGGTCTCCAACCGCATCACCAATGAAAATGTGCCCGACATTCTGAACATCGACACCTTTGCCGACTATGTGGCCGACGATCTGCTGATGCCCGCCGAGGAGTACACCTCTGCCGAGCTGAAAGCGAAGATCATCCCCAGCTTCTGGAACGCCAACGAGCTGGACGGCACGGTTTGGGCCCTGCCCATCCTGGCCTCTGTCCGTTCCCTGTTCTACAATGTGGACATCCTGGAGGCTGCCGGCGTGGAAGTGCCCACCACCTGGGACGAGGTGAAGACCGCCTGCGCCGCCATTCAGGCCTATGACCCGGACATCACCCCCTGGAGCCTTGACGTGTCCTCTGACGAAGGCCAGGCCGCTTTCGGTTACTACACCTGGAACAACGGCGGCGGCTTCGTGGACGACAACGGCGACTGGGCCCTGAACAGCGCCGCCAACGTGGAAGCCCTCAACTTCATCAAGGAGATGGTGGACGCCGGCTACTGCTTCGCCGATCCCATGAACGCCACCCGTTATCCCCAGCAGGACGCCTTCAACGCCGGCTCTCTGGCGATGATGATCGGCCCCTGCAACATGATCAGCGCCTCCTCTGAGGTCAACTACGGCGTGGCCCCCATGCCCACCAACGGCGGCAACAGCCCCGTGGCCTTCGGCGTGTGCGACCGTCTGATGGCCTTCAAGAACGACTCCGCTCCTGACCAGGCCGCCCGTACCGCCGCCATCAGCGCTTTCTTCGATTACTTCTACGATCAGGAAGTGTACTCCGAGTACATGGTATATGAGGGCTTCCTGCCCGTCACCAGCGACGCCTCCGCCTATCTGCCGGAGCACGCCGACCAGTTCAACAAGTGCGAGGCCAACGGCGGCACGCCCGGTGAGAACGACTACTTCGCCACCTGGTGCGGCATGCTGGCCGACTGCGACTTCTATCCCGCTTCCCGCGCGGAGTGGATCGACGTAAAGCAGGGCGTCATTGACGCCGAGCAGCAGGTCCTGGAGGGCGCCGACGCCCAGGCCGTTCTGGACGAGCTGCAGAGCGCCATCGCCGGCTGAGACAGCCATCCGATCCTTAAACCCTGAGTAAAGAACCCGAGGGGCCGGACCTGCTCCGGCCCCTCTTCCCTTTATCCGATTGCCGCAGTTGTCACGATTCCCTTATTTTGGGAAGGGGGTTATCATGAAAAAACAGCCTGTCCTGAAAAAAGCGGAGCCCTATCTCTGGCTGGCGCCCAGCGTCCTTCTGATGCTGTCCATGATCGTCGTCCCGGTGATCACGGTGTTCCGGCTGTCCGTGTCAGACATCAGCCGCGCTGGCGTGATCAAGGGCTTTGCCGGCCTGGAGAATTTCCAGGCCATCTTCGCTTCGTCCAAGTTCTGGCACACGCTCCAGAACACGCTTGTCTGGACGGTGGTGGTGGTGGGTGTGTCCACACTGCTGGGCTTCATCATCGCCATGGTACTCAATCAGAAATTTACAGGCCGGAAAATCGTCCGGGCCATTGTGGTCTTCCCCTGGGCGACCAGCCTGATCATCCAGTCCATAGTCTGGAAATACATCATCACGGCCGACTTCGGCTCCCTGAACGTCATTCTGCGGAAGCTGGGCATTATCAGCCAGAACATCAACTGGACGCCCAACGCCACGGCCTATTTCGCCTGGGAGTGCTGGATCGGCATTTTCGTGACGGTCCCCTTCGTCACCTTCTGCGTGCTCTCCGGCCTGCAGAGCATCGACGAGAACTATTACGAGGCGGCGGAGATCGACGGGGCCGGCTTCTGGAAAAAGCTGGGCAGCATCACCCTGCCCCTGCTGAAGCCCTCCCTGACGGTGAGCACGGTGCTGAACATCATCTATGTGTTCAACTCCTTCCCTATCATCTGGACCATCACCAAGGGCGACCCGGCGGACAAAACCCACACCCTGGCCACTTACCTCTATAAGCTGGCCTTCACCAACGGGCGCATGGGCCAGGCGGCGGCGGTGTCGGTGGTCGGCTTTGTGATCCTGTGTATCTGTGCGGGCATCTATATGGTGCTCAGCCTGAAAGCGGAAAAGGAGGGACAGTGATGGCAGACCGTCGGCGCAAAAACCCCTGGACCCGGGTCCTCCTGTATCTTTTCGTGTTTGTGCTGTGTATCGTGATCCTGTACCCCTATTTTGTCATGTTCACCACAGCGGCCAAGACAAGGGAGGAGATGTACGCCCTGGACATGACCATCCTCCCGAAGAAGTGGATGTGGTCCAACTTCGTGGATGTGTGGAGCCAGGCGCCCATCCTCCGGTATTTTCTGAACTCCATCATTGTGGCGGGCGGCGCCACCGGAATCGCCATCCTGTGCGGCATTCCGGCGGCCTACGCCATGAGCCGGATGCAGTTTAAGGGGAAGGGCATCTTCCTGGGCGCGGTGATCATGAGCCAGATGTTCGCCCCGGTGGTGCTTTTGATGGGCATCTACCGGCTGATGCTGGACCTGCACCTCACCAACAACCTGCTGGGCCTGATCCTGCTCAACGCGGCCTTCAACCAGGCTTTTGCCATCTGGCTGCTCCGGGGCACCTTCCTGTCCATCTCCCCGGAGATGGAGCAGGCCGCCAAAATTGACGGCTGCACCACGGTGGGCTCCCTGATCCGGGTGCTGCTGCCCATGGCCGCCCCCGGCATCGTCACCACGCTGATCTTCGTCTTTATCAACGCCTGGAACGAATACACCATGGCCCTGACCCTGATCAGCACCGACACCCTCAAGCCCATCACCGTAGGCCTGAACGTCTTCAACGGCTTCAACATGATCCAGTGGCAGTACATGTTTGCCACCAGCATCTTTGCCACCATCCCGGTCATCATCCTCTTCCTGTGCATTGAAAAGCACTTGGCGGCGGGCCTGACCTCCGGCGGCGTCAAGGGCTGAGCGGCAGCTCCGTTAGAACAAAAAGCTCCCTTTCCGGGAGCTTTTTTGACGGCGGAAAATTAAAAAATGAAATTTAGTTTTTGCAAGATTTCATGCGTTTTCAAGAGAATTTAAAAGGATTAAAAATCAGAATTAAATTTCCGGTTGACAGGCCCTTTTTCCTGTGGTATAAAAGAGAAGCGCGTTAAAAGTCAATACGTCAATACTTTTTATTTCTATATGGAGGCACACATCATGTCCACAACTATGGTCACCAAGGAGACCGTTACCCGCAAGTGGTACGTCCTTGACGCCGCCGGCAAGCCCCTGGGCAAGACCGCGGCCCTGGCCGCCGATCTTCTCCGCGGCAAGCTGAAAACCGACTACACCCCTCATGTTGACTGCGGCGATTACGTCATTGTCATCAACGCCAAGGAAGCCGTCCTCACCGGCAAGAAGCTGGAGCAGAAGTATTACCGGACCCACTCCGGCTACCCCGGCGGCCTGAAGGAGACTCAGTACAAGCACCTGATGGAGAAGAAGCCCGAGCTGGCCATGCGGCTGGCGGTCCGGGGCATGCTCCAGAAGAACACCATTGCCCAGTGGCAGCTCAAGCGCCTGAAGGTCTTTGCCGGCGCGGAGCATACCCACGCGGCCCAGAAGCCGGTCGTCTGGGATCGTTAAAGGAGGAGAAGAAAGATGGCAACCTATAAGACCAAGAAGCCCTATATGTACGGTACCGGCCGTCGGAAATCCTCCGTGGCCCGGGTTCACCTGATCCCCAACGGCACCGGCGTCATCACCATCAACGGCCGCGATATTGACGATTATTTCGGCCTGGACACCCTGAAGCTCATCGTTCGTCAGCCTCTGGTCGCCACCAACACCGTCGGCAAGGTGGACATTGAGGCCACCGTCTCCGGCGGCGGCGTCTCCGGCCAGGCCGGCGCCATCCGGCACGGCATCGCCCGCGCCCTGCTGGTGGTGGACGAGAGCTACCGTCCCGCTCTGAAGGCTGCCGGGTTCCTGACCCGCGACCCCAGAATGAAAGAGCGCAAGAAGTACGGCCTCAAAGCCGCCCGTCGCGCTCCGCAGTTCAGCAAGCGCTAATCTGTACAATACCCTCACCGGCCGGTCCATTGGACCGGCCGGTTTGTTGCTGCCGTACTTCTTGCGCTCTTAGCCGTAAAAAGGGATCTTATGAAGAGCAAGTGCATAAGAACTTTTTGATGTAGGGAACAAATTATGGCAATTTATTTAGCAAAAGTTCCCCAAAACAAAATAGGAGGATTTCCAAGGGGCTGCAGCAAAATGCTGTAGCCCCTTTTTTATAGAAGACTTGTATAAGGCGGCCCATTCATCGGGAAATTCCCCCATTTTACTCCTCTGAATATATGGAAAAAGCTGAATATTTATGTTATAGTAATTTCAATACGTATGCACAACGGTTTTACAAAACAGAAGCTTTGGGAAAAAGAGAGAAGCAAACGGGGAGGAAACAGCATGCCTTTTTGTCAAAACTGTGGGAACCAGATCCCGGAAGGGACCAGGTATTGCCAATTCTGCGGCGCAGCGCAGACGGCCGGGAGCGCCGCTCCCTCTGAACCGGCCTGGCAAAGCCCCGCGCCGGGACCGGCGGCGGCCAGGGGCTCGTCTGGCCCGGAGGAGCGGGTATTTTTGGGCGTCATCGGGATGCTGCTGGGCGTCGTCGTTGTCTTTCTCATGCCGATCGCCATGGAGCCGGCGGGCGTCTGGGTCGGCATTCAGGGCCTGTGTATGGGCCTGACGGTCTTTTCCGGCTACCGGATGCTGAGTCGGAGGCTGGGCGTACCCGGGACCGTGATCTGCGCTGCCAGCGCCGCGGCGGCGGTGATCCTGGCCGAGGCGTTCGTGTGGATGCTGTTTGCCGAGACCGCCCCTGTATACCTGCCCTACAGCGGCTTCGGTCTGCTGGGGACACTGCTGCGGGAAGGGCTTGCCGGCAGCTTTGCCCTCTATCTGGCGCAGGCTGTCCTGTTCGCCCTGGCGGGCGGGGCGCTGCTGGCCGTGCCGGATCTCCGGGCGCAGCGGCTGCACCCGGACCGGATGCCCAGGCTTCGGCCGGGGCTCATCTTCCTGCTTATGTTCCTGTTGATGGTGGCCTGCTTCGCCCTTTTTGCCTCCGGCGAGAATACGGAGACACCGACCAACAGCTATGCCTATCAGACCGTGACGCATTTCATGCGGGGCTACGCGGCCTCCCGGCCGTAGGAAGGAGAGCAGCGGTATGTATTGCGGAAACTGCGGAAAACAGCTCCCAGACGGCGTGAAGTTCTGCCCTGCCTGCGGCGCGGCCCAGACCGTGACCGCCGCCCGGCCGGCCCAGTCCGTCCAGCCTCCGGCGCAGGCGCCTGCTGGCAAAAAACCGGCCGGTCTGATCCTCATAGCGGCGGTGCTCGCGGCGGCGGTGCTCCTCGGGGCGCTGGTCATCGCCCCGAACATGGGCAGTCCCTGCGAGAAGGCGGAACGGCAATTTCATAAAATTAACAGCTTTGAAGATATCATAGAAAAAGGGCCAGATATCGCGGACCTGCTTTTGGGCATGGCCCAGACCGACATCGACGGGGCCGTGTTTGAGAGGCTCGTCGCCAACGGGCCGGACTACTATTACCTGCCCGGTCACTGGTACGTCGAGGGGAAGGACGTGGGCCTCTCGATGAAGTGCGAAGCCGGCCGGGTCGCCAGCGTTGAGATTGCCATCACGGGCGGCGGCGGCCTGAGCGGGCCGGCGCTGACCGGGCTCAGGGATGAGGCCGTCTCCGCCTACGGTCCGGACTACGAGCAGACGGAGTGGGGAGGCATCTACATCCATCATACCTGGGCGAAAACGGACCTGGTGTTCGAGATGGCCAACGATGGGACGGGCATTGTGTACTTCAGATTCACGTAAAAGCTATCGGGAGGAAAACGGTATGTACTGTCAAAACTGTGGGAACCAGATCCCGGACAATGCCCGCTTCTGTCCCCGCTGCGGCACAGACCTGTATGCGGGCCGGAGCGGCGCCGCGCCTGCGCCGGAACCGTGGCGGGCGGCGCCGGCCCCCGAACCGGCGCGGCGGAGCGCTGCCCAGCCGGCATGGAGCGCGGACGCGGGCGGCGCTACGATGCTGGCGGAGATGCGCCGGAAGAGCCTTCGGACCGGGGCCCTGAGCTTGGGGCTTGCTCTGGTGATCCCCTTGCTGCTGCTCATAGCGGGAGAGCCGATGGCGGGGCTTTGCGTCGGCGTTGTGCTTATTCCGATTGGGGGATTCCCCCTGATCAAAGCGCTCAGAGGCGGATACCAGAAGCAGATCCGGGATTTCATCGCGGCCAACGGCTGTGCCCGGGAGGCGGAGCGGTTCTATTACAATACGACGCCGGTCTGGCGAGAGGTGCGTCTGGGACGGGACTTTGTGTATTTCCGGGCGGGCTCGAAGGATATCCTGCTCCGCCCCTGGGACGTGGCCTGGGCGTACCGCCATGTGTACACGCAATACGTGCTCATCGTCATCCCGATCGCGAGGAGCTATTCGGTCGTCGTACGGACCATGGGTGGAAAGACCTACAGCCTGACTGCCAACAAGAAGATCGCCAATGAGCTCCTGGAGGCCATGCAGCGCGTTCTGCCCGGCACCCTGTTCGGCTATGACAGCAATCTGGAAAAGGTCTATAAAGAAAACCGGCAGGCCTTCGCCGCCCGGTGGGAGGAGAAGGTCCCCGGCTGCATGACGGGGCATACGCCCATGTAAGGCGGAAAAGAAAAAGGAGAGGAAACGATGTTTTATTGCCATAATTGCGGAACGCCGGTCCCGGAAAACGCGAGATTTTGCCATGTCTGCGGCGCGGAACAGTTCCTTGAGGAAGCGGCCGAAGCGCCGCCGCTTGAGTGGAGCAAGGCCCACCCGGAAGAGGCGGCCAGGGTCAGCCAGCCCGCTCCCCGGGAAAGCCAGAGGTCTTCCTGGGAGGCGCGGCGGCCGGAGCCTGTAACGCCTCCTGAGCCGGTCAGGGAAGAGCCGCCCGTTCAGCCTGCTCCCGCGCCTGCGGCCCCGGCCGCGCCGCCCCCGGTGCCTCCCAGGCCGGAAGCGCCCCAGGTGCAGATCCCGTTTCCCTCCGGCTCCTATACCTGGGAGAACGTGAAGATCAGCGGCGAGTTCAAAAACGGCGTCGGCTCCATCACCATCACGTTCAACTGAGACAGGGGGAGAGTTATGTATTGCCATATCTGCGGAAAGCGGATCCCGGACGGGTCTAAATTCTGCCGCTATTGCGGCACCCGGCAGCAGCTTATGCCCGGCGGCCCGGCGGAGCCGCCCCGGCCCCAGCCCGGCGTGGGCCCCAGCGCGGAGTCTCCGGAGTATCATTACAGCTATGTAAAGGCCCAGCCGCAACCGGCCCCCAAGCCGCAGCCGCGTCCCCAGCCTCAGCCTGCGCCCCCGCCCCGGCCGGCCGCCGCTCCCCAGCCAAGGCCCCAGCCGCAGACCGCGCCGGGCGCGATGCTGGGCAGCGGCCAGTGCGTCTACAAGGTGGCCCTTGACAGCGAGTTTAAGAAGTTTGAATTTGGGGGCATGCCGGAAGGAACCGTGGAGATCTATGAGGACCGGCTGCAGTTTTTCAAAAAGAGCAAGGCGGTGGCCGTGGCCTTCGGCCAGATCGGCCGGGCCCTCAACGGAAAGGGCAAGGAGGATATCGTCCTCTTCCGCCGGGACCTGCGCCCCGGCACGGTCACAGCGGAGAAGACCCTGTTCCAGTTCTACCTGACAGACGGACGGCGGGCCTATATCCAATTTGGCGGACACGGCGCGCGGGAGGGCGCTGCCGCTATGCGCCGCTTCCTGAATATCTGATACTATTCTCAAATAAAAAGGTGACTTTTTATTTGAGAGGCGCCGCATAAAGCGTCGCCCTTTTCGGCGGCTTTGTCGCCGAAAAGACGTCTCATGCGATTTTCTACGCGCTACGCGCTATAAAAAGCAGCCATTTTTCAAATGTCTACTTTTTAAAGAAAATCAGTATGATCTGTTCATTCACCGGGAGGATCGAATATGTACTGTCAAAATTGCGGAAAGCAGCTGCCCGAGGGGGCGCGGTTCTGTAATGTCTGCGGCGCGCCCCAGATGGAGGCGCGGAGCGCCTCTGCCCCGGAGCCGGTCCGGCAGGCCTCCTATCCCCCGCCCCAGCCCGTGCCCCAGCCGAAAAAGAAATCCAAGGCCGGCCCCATCATCGCGGTGGCGGTGGTCCTGGCCGCCCTGCTCCTGGGGCACTTCGTCATCGCACCGGCCATGCGGCAGGACCGCGCTCCGGCAGAGAGCGCGGAAACGGAGACCGGCGACCCGTCCGGGAACTCCCCCGGCGAGTCCTGGAGCCGGGCAAGGGCCAGCGCCCGGCGGACCTCCGGCGGGGACAGCAGCTCCGATGAGGGCAGCGCTTCCAACGAGAGCGGTACCTCTAACAGGGACAATTCCTCCGTCGAAGAGAGCCGGGAGACAAACGACGCGTATTTCCAGGCTTTGTCCGTCCTCGGTTATCAGGTGCCGACCTCCGATATGAAAATGAAGGAGGGTCTTGAAAACCCGACCCTGGAGTTCTTTGTCCGGGACAACGGGGACGGCTCCATCGAGTGCTACGACTATGCCGCCGAGGGCGATACGGTGGTCAAATACTATGAAACGTTCCTGCTGGATCTCACCATCCTGCCTGCGGAAGAAAAAGAGCGGGTCATCGGAAGCCTGACGGAGCGGCTCCCGGAGCTGAACGAGCTGGACTTTGTCACCGCGGACTATAAAGAGGGCAACGGCGGCTCGCTGGGTATCCTGTCTGTCATATGTACGGATCTTGACAGGGAGGAAAACCGTCAGATCCTTTGCGACATGGGTATTTTCAGCGAGGATGGCAGCTGGTCCCTCTCTGAGCTCAAGAAAGAGATAACGTCCGCCGGCTTTATCAGCATGTATAAATAATGCGGGAAGGGAAGAGATCCCATGTATTGCTCAAATTGCGGGAAACAATTGCCCGAGGGGGCGCGGTTCTGTAATGTCTGCGGCGCGGAGCAAAGCCCGGACCAGAGCGCCGCTCCGGCGGCTGTCCCCCGGCCTGAGACGCGAAAGGCCGCTGCCGCCCCGGCGGCGAAGCAGAAGGAGAAATTTTATGACAAGGCCTGGTTCTGGCTGCTGTGCATGGCGGGCCTGCTGATTTGGGGCTTCTATCCCATGCTGTTCGGAAAAGAGGAGCCCGCAGCGGAGCCGCTCAGCCTGCCCGAAAAAGCGCCTCTGGAGGAGCTGGTCCCGGAAGGGGTCCCCATTCTTGACGGCGGCGGCTATCTGCTGGGCAGCGATACGGAGGAGGGGACGGCCGCCTACGACGCGCAGTACGCGGTTTTCCGGGAGCAGCTGGACGCCGCCATACGGGAGCAGCAGCCCCAGGTGTGCATCGTATCGGCCCTGCCCTTGAACTATGACACGCTGGGCGAGGCCTACGGGTATCCCTATTTCTGGCTGAAGTCCATGAGCCTCCAGCAAGGCACGGCCCTGTGGAAGGGAGAAACGGAAATTTACAGGCTCTACAGCTTTACCTACTTGGAAACGCCTGACCGGATCCCGGCCATGCAGGCCCAGGTGGACGCCGCCCGGGAGAGATACCTGAGCCTGATCCCGGCGGGTGCCGACCCGTGGACAGCCGCCCGGATCGTCCATGATGAAATGGTCCGTTCCATCACCTACGACCAGACCAAGAGCCTTCCCCACTGCCATGATATTTACGGCGCGCTGGTGGAAAACACCGCCGTGTGCCAGGGCTACGCCTACGCCTTCAGCTATATCATGTCGGAATGGCTGCTGCGCAGCGGCAGCCGGTCTCCCCTTGTCACTGAGGACGCGAACTTCTACCGGGCCTATATATCGGAGGACCATGCCTGGAACGATTCGTGGATCACAGATGCGGGTGACGGCATGATCGACGTTACCTGGGACGATCCGGACATGACGGACGCCTACGGAGAGCCCTATATCCTGTATGTCTATTTCGGCTTGACAGGGGAGGAGATCGAGGCCGTCGACCACCATGAGTTCGCCGGTACCAACCGTCCCCCGATCACTGACTTTTTCCTGGGCGAGTACGGCAACTACTACAAGCACGAGGGCTGTTACCTGAGTTCCTTCGACCTGAACGCGATCACCTCCGTCTTTGCCGGCCAGTACGGCGCCGGGAAGAATGTGCTGAGCGTCCGCTTCGAGACGCAGGAGGACTATGACCGGATCAAGACCTGGATCGACAGCAACCCCCAGGAGGGACAGGACGTCCTCTCCCAGATCGGCTATTACGGAAGATCCGCGTATCTCGCGAAGGACGAGTGCCGCGTCTTCAACATCCTGCTGAATTTCCCCGAGACATAAACAAAAAAGGGCCGTTTCGGCCCTTTTTTGCTTTTTTTATCCTCTGCCCGGTTCTAAGATGGTATAATTCTGCTGGTTCAGATCCCCGGAAAAAGCGGCGGTGGCGCCGGTTTTCAGGACCTTGAGCCCGTCCGCGATCTTGTTCAGCGTCTCCGGGTCCTCTGTCCCCGTGACGGAGAGGAGATAGCCCTCCTCCTGCTGGAAGCGGAAAACGTAGTTCACCCGGTCCATTCCCATGTTTGACAGGCTGGAGTAATCCGCCGTGGCGGTGAGACAGGTCCACTGTTCGTCGGTCTCCTCGCTGAGGATCTCCACCGCGCCCCCCGTCTGCCCGACCAGGAAGGACAGGCCGTAGAGATCGGCAGGACTGTAGATCCTGATCTGATAGGGAATGTCGCCGGAGCCGCCGGGGACGTTTTCGCAGAGCCAGTACCACTGCTCCAGCTCCTCCTGGCTCAGACCCGCATCCGCCGCCAGCCGCTCCAGTACCGCGTCCTCGTCCAGGCCCTCCTCAAAGGCGGTTCTGGACGCCCGGCCCTTGAGATTGGACCAGGCCGAATAGATGCCGGAGCTGTCCAGGTTGCCGGTGCCGTCCGGCGGCAGGGGGAGCCAGCCGGGCTGGAAGTAGTACAGATTGCCCTCCTCGGGCACGTCAAAATGCAGGACCAGGAGGGGGTTGGAGGCGGTATCGTGGTCGTCCCAGCGGTAGATCTGCCGCTCGCCCTGGTTGAGCTGCACGTTCATCCGGCTCAAATAGGCGGCAAAGGCGGTAATGGAAAAGAGCGAGGCCAGAACGGCCGCCAGCAGCAGCACCCGGACCGTCTTGCCCGAGCGGCGGGGGGCCTTGGCGTTCCCCCTGTGCCGGAGTTTGTCGTAGCTGCGCTCCAGCCCGGCCTGTACCGGCTCGGGCAGGCTGATATCCTCTTTGAAAAGGGCGGTAAGCTCTCTGTCCAAATCCATTCAGATACACTCCTTTCCTTTTAATACGGCGGCCAGCCGCTCCCGGCCTCGTTTCAGCCGGGAGCTGACCGTCCCGGTGGGAAGATGGAGGAGAACCGCAATCTCCCGGACAGAGAAGCCCTCTCCGTAGAAGAGGATCAGCACCGGGCGGTAGTCCGGCGGGAGGCAGTTGACCAGGCTCTCAAAATGCAGGTTTCCTGGGTCCGGATTCTGCACCGGGACCTCTGGGAGCTTGTCCATGGAGACCAGCCGCTCCCGCCGGCGCCTCACGTCGATGCAGTGGTTGATCAGCACCCGGATCAGCCAGGTTTTGAAATAGGTGGGCTTGCGCAGCTGGCTCAGGTACTCCCAGCAGCTGAGGACCGTCTCGGAGACGGCGTCCTCGATATCCATGGGCTCCGTGAAAAAGCCCCGGGCCACCTTGTAGAGAGACTGCTTGTGCTGCTCGATCAAGCGGATGAAGGCCTCGGCGTCCCCCGCCTGGGCCTTGGCCAGTAAATCTTCCGTGGGGCATCCCTCCTCTGCTGCCGGCTTCACAGCCGGCGGTGATTGGGTGTTTTCATCCTATTAGACGGGGAAGGCCCCGTTTTGGTTGCGCGGCGGAAAAATTTTTATAAGTAAAAAAAGGGAGGCTCGCCGCACCGACGAGCCTCCACTATTGTATATGTGTGTTTGTCAATGGCTCTTGTTGTACGCCTCAATGGCGATGGCCAGCACCTCCATGGCCCGCTCGATGTCCTCCTGCTTGAGGACGTAGGCCATGCGGACCTCGTTCTTGCCCTTGTTGGGGGTGCCGTAGAAGGGCTCGCCGCAGGCGAACATCACCGTCTCCCCATCGCAATCAAACTCATTGAGCAGCCAGTGCTGGAAGGTGTCCGCGTCGTCCACGGGCAGCGCGGCCATGATGTAGAACGCACCCTTGGGCTCGGCGCAGACGATGCCGGGGATCTTCTTGAGCCCGGCCAGCATCGTGTCTCTCCGGCGCTTGTACTCTTCCCGGGTGGCGGCAAAATAGTCGGAACCCACAGAGTAGAGGGCGGCGGCGGCCATCTGGTCCACCGTGGCGGAGGCGAGGCGGCACTGGCACCACTTCATGGCCTGAGCCATAAAGGCCTTGTTCTTGGAGATGAGCATGCCCACCCGGGCGCCGCAGGCGGAGAAGCGCTTGGACACGGAGTCGATCACGATCACGTTGTCCTCATAGCCCTCAAATTGCAGCGCGCTCATCAACGGCTCGCCGCTGTAGATAAACTCCCGGTAGACCTCGTCGCAGACGATCATCAGGCCGTGCTCCTTGGCGATGTCCAGCATCAGCTTCAGCTCGTCCCGGCTGAGGACCGCGCCGGTGGGATTGCCGGGGTTGGTGATCATGATGGCCTTGGTGCGCTCGTTGATGCAGGCCTCCACCCGCTCCCGCACAGCATATTTGTAGCCCTCCTCGGGGCAGGTGGTCAGGGGGTGGATCGTCGCCCCGGCCAGGGTGACGGAGGTGTGATAGTTGGGGTAGAAGGGCTCGGGAATCACGATCTCGTCCCCGTCGTCCAGCAGGGTGGCCATGGTCATCTGCAGGGCCTCGCTGCCGCCGCTGGTGGCCAGGATCTCTGCCCGGCTCAGGGTAACACCGATGTTGGCGTAATAGCCCCGCACGGCGTCCAGCAGCTCAGGGATACCTCCGGAGGGCGCGTATTCCAAAACAGGCGGGCTGAACTCCTTCAGCGCCTGATAGTAGGCGTCCGGCGTGCGGATATCGGGCTGGCCGATGTTCAGGTGGTAGATCTTGATCCCCCGCTTGACCGCTTCGGCGGCTTCGCCGTTAAATTTGCGCATAGGGGACAGCCCGCACTTTTCCATTTTCGATGAGAATTTCATGGTTGCGCCTCCTCACTAAGATTAACATACTTTACCACAGTTTGAAGTATTTCGCAAGAGCCGCGGCCTCTTTTTTCCGATCCGGCTTGAACCGGCCCCCGGGATTTGGTAAAATGAGGTGAGAAAAAACGCGCGCGGCGGAAAGGAGGTCCGGAGATGCTGAGGCTGATTTTGGGCAAGGCGGGCACGGGCAAAACCGCGTCCATCATAGAAGAGATTGCCCAAGCGGTGAAGAACCGGCAGGGCGGACGCATCCTGCTGGTGCCGGAGCAGTACAGCCACGAGGCGGAGCGGGAGCTCTGCGCCGCCTGCGGGGACAGCCTGTCCCTCTACGCGGAGGTGCTCAGCTTCACAGGCCTGGCCCGGCAGGTGGAGGCCCGGACCGGCGGCGGGGCCGCCCGGCTTCTGGACAAGGGGGGCAGGCTTCTGTGCATGTCCCAGGCCCTGGGCAGCGTGGGCCCCAGGCTGCGGGTCTATTCCCAGGCCCAGCGGCGGGCCGAGCTCCAGATCTCCCTGCTGGAGGCGCTGGATGAGCTGAAGGCGGCCTGCATCACGCCGGAGCGGCTGGAGGAGGCCGCCGGGCTCTGCGGCGACAGCTTTGGGAAAAAGCTGTCGGACCTGGCGCTGATCTGCGCCGCCTATGACGCGGCGGTGGCCAACGGCCACGCCGACCCGGCCGACCGGCTCAGCGCCCTGGCCGAAGTGATCGGGCAGGAGGGGCTGGGCGCGGGCCTGAGCGTGTATGTGGACGGCTTTGTGGACTTCACCCTCCAGGAGCACCGGGTGCTCAGCGCCCTGCTGCGGACCGGGGCGGAGCTGACCGTGTGCAGCACGGTGGACACCCTGGACGGCCTGAACGAGATCTATGAGCTCTCCCGGCGCTCCTGCCGCCGCCTGGCGGCCCAGGCGAAGGAGCTGGGGATCCCGGTGCAGACGGAATACCAGCAGGAGGACAGCGAGTCGGACCAGCTGCGCTTTTACGCGGACCGGCTGTTCGGCTTTGAACCGGGGGATTTCACCGGAGAGACGGGGAAGATCCGCCTGTTCTGCGGCGAGAGCAAGAGCGCCGAGTGCGAATTTGCCGCGGCGGAGGCCCTCCGCCTGGTGCGGGAGGAGGGCTGCCGCTGGCGGGATATCGCCGTGGCCGTCCGGGGCTTTGAGGACTACCGGGGGACCCTGGAGAACGTGTTCCGGCTGTACGGCGTCCCCCTGTTCTTGACACGGAAGAGCGAGCTTTTGTCCAAGCCGCTGCCCGCGCTGATCTCCCTGGCCTATGAGATCGTGGAGGGCGGCTGGAACGTGGATGACGTGATCAGCTGCATCCGCACCGGCCTTACCGGCCTCAGCGCCGCCGAGGGGGACGAGCTGGCCGCTTATGTGTATAAATGGCAGCTGCGGGCCCCGGCCTGGGAGGGAGAGCGGGACTGGCGGCAGCACCCGGACGGCTACGGCCATGAGCTGGACCAGGAGGCCCTGGCCCGTCTGGAGGAGATAAACCGGCTGCGCCGCCGCTTTTCCGGCCCATTGCTGCGCTTTCAGCGGCAGGGGCGGGCGGCGGCCACCGGAGAGGAGCAGGCCGCGGCCCTGGCCGGGCTGCTGACGGAGCTGGAGCTCCCCCGGCAGCTGTCGGAGCGGGCGGCGGAGCTGGAAAGCGGCGGCATGGAGGAGCGGGGCCGGGAGCTGCGCCAGCTCTGGGATTTGACCGTCTCCGCCCTGGAGCAGAGCGCCGCCATCCTGGGCGGCACGGAGCTGAGCATGGCCGACTTCGGCCGGCTCTTCACCCGGATGCTCTCCATGTACGACGTGGGGACCATCCCCGTCTCTCTGGACCGGGTCTCCGCCGGGGACTTTGACCGGATGCGCCGCCGGCGCATCAAGCACCTGCTGGTGCTGGGCTGCAGCGACGACCGGCTCCCCCAGACGGAGGCCGGCGGCGGCATCTTCACCGAGGAGGAGCGCCAGCGGCTCCTGGCCATGGATCTGGGCCTGGCCGGGGGCGAGAGCGAGCTGTGGCGGGAATTTTCCCTGATCTATCACTGCCTGAGCCTCCCCTCCCGGAGCCTGTGCCTGAGCTATGCGGCCCTGGGCGAGGACGGAGAGGAGCGGCGGCCTTCCTTCGTGATCTCCCGGGCGGCCGCCCTCTTCGACCTGCGGGTCCGGCCGGTGGACCTGGACGACGCCCGGCTCTCCGCCCCGGCCCCGGCCCTGGCCCTGGCCGCCCACAGCTTTCGGGGCGGCGGCCGGGCGGCGGCCTCCGCGGCGGCCTACTTTCAGGAGACGGAGCCGGAGCGCTTTGAACGGCTCCGGGCCGCGTCCAGGATGGACCGGGGGCAGCTCTCCCGGACCGCCGTGGAGAGCCTGTACGGGGCCCGGCTCCGGCTCAGCGCCTCCCGGATCGACAAATTCGCGGCCTGCCGCTTCGCCTATTTCTGCCGCTACGGCCTGAAGGCGCAGCCCTTTGAGCCCGCCTCCTTCGACCGGCCGGATGTGGGCGTCTTTATGCACGATATTCTGGAAAAAACCGCCGGCGAGGTGGCCGCCCGGGGCGGCTTCCGCCAGGTGAGCGACGGGGAGCTGCGGGAGATCGTAAAAAGCCGGGTGGCGGACTATATCGACCGGGAGCTGAACGGCTTCGGCGAGAAGAGCGCCCGCTTTGTCTATCTGTTCAAGCGGCTGGAGGGGGATGTGCAGCAGGTGGTGGCCGACATGGCCGACGAGCTGCGCCGTTCGGACTTTGTGCCGCTGGACTTTGAGCTGGACTTCTCCAAGACCCGGGAGCTGGGGGAGCTGGCGCTGGGCCAGGGGGAGGAGAGCCTCCGCCTGACCGGCATCGCCGACCGGGTGGACGGCTGGGTGCACGACGGGAAGCTCTACCTGCGGGTGGTGGATTACAAGAGCGGCAGCAAGAAATTTTCCCTGACGGACGTGTACTACGGCATGGGGCTGCAGATGCTCTTGTATCTCTTCGCCCTGGAGGAGGGCGGAAAGAACCGCTACGGCCGGGAGATCGTCCCGGCGGGGGTGATCTATGTCCCGGCTAGGAACGACCTGGTGGCGGCGGAGCATGAGCTGGACGGGGAGGAGGCCGAGCGGGCCCGGAAGAACAAGCTGCGCCGCAGCGGCTTCGTCCTGGACGACCCGGAGCTGATCCAAGCCTGGGAGCAGGGGGAGGAGCAGCGGTACATCCCGCTGCTCAACGCCCGGAGCCGGCAGGTAAACGCCGCCACGGCGGCGCAGATCGGCGCCCTCTGCGGCCGGGTGAAAAAGACCCTGGCCCACATGGCCGGGGAGCTCCGCCGGGGCAGCATCGCCGCCGACCCCTATTACCGGAGCCGGCAGGAAAACGCCTGCGAGAACTGCGAGTTTGCCGGCGCCTGCCACTTTACCGACGGCGAGAATGGCGAGCGCTTCCGGATCCTCCCGGCCAAGAAGCCGGAGGAGGTCTGGGGCCCGGCGGAAGGAGGGGAAGAGCATGAGCACGTTTAAGCCTACCGCCTCTCAGGCGGCCGCTATCGGCGCACGGGGCGGAGCGGTGCTGGTGTCCGCCGGGGCGGGCAGCGGCAAAACCAGGGTGCTTACAGAGCGCCTCATGGCCTATCTCACGGACCCGGAGGCCCAGGCAGATCTGGACAGCTTCCTGATCATCACCTTTACCAACGCCGCGGCGGGGGAGCTCCGGGGCCGGATCATGGAGGCCCTGGCGGAGGCCCAGGCCGCGGACCCGGCCAACCGCCGGCTGCGGCGGCAGAGCGCCCTCTGCCGCCGGGCCGCTATCGGCACCATTCACAGCTTCTGCGGCAATCTGCTGCGGGAGAACAGCCATTTGATCCCAGGGCTCTCGCCGGATTTCCTCATTGCCGACGACCGGGCCCAGGCCATGAAGCCCGGCGCTTTGGAGCGGGTCCTGGAGGACCGCTATGAAAAGCCGGAGCGGTACCCCGGCTTCCTCCTGCTGGTGGACACCGTAGGCGCCGGGCAGAACGACCGGGGCCTGGAGCAGCTGGTGCTGGAGCTGCACCGGAAGATCCAGTGCCACACCCGGCCGGAGAGCTGGGCGGAGGAGCAGATCCGCCGGCTGCGGAGCCCCGCGGCGGACGCGGGGGAGACCGTCTGGGGCCGGGAGATCCTGGGCTTTGCCGGGGAGACCGCCGGGTATTGGAGCCGGGAGCTGGACCGGGTGCTCCAGGCGCTGGAGGCGGAGGAGAAGATCGGCGCCGCCTACCGGGACAGCCTGGCGGAGACGGCGGAGGCGGTCCGTGCCCTGTGCCGCTGCCTGGACCGGGGCTGGGACCGGGCCCGGGCCTGCTTCCCGGTGCCCTTCCCCAAGTTGAAGGCCCTGCGCAACTCCCCCGACCCGTCCCTGTCCGACTGGGTGAAGGCCCGGCGGGAGGCCTGCAAAAAGGCCATGGGCCGGCTGGAAAAAATGTTTCACGGGGACTCCCGGACGCTGCTGCGGGATATGGACGCCGCGGCCCCGGCCATGGAGGCCCTGCTCCGGCTGACCCTGGATTTCGACCGGGAGTACGCCAAGGAAAAGCGCCGGGCCGGCATCGTGGACTACGCGGACCTGGAGCATATGGCGGCGCAGCTGCTCACCGATGAGGACGGCAGCCCCACGGAGGCGGCCCGGCAGGTCTCCCGGCGCTATACGGAGATCATGGTGGACGAGTACCAGGACGTGAGCCAGGTGCAGGATACCATCTTCCGGGCTGTCTCCCGGGAGGGGAAGAACCTCTTCCTGGTGGGGGATGTGAAGCAGTCCATTTACCGCTTCCGCCTGGCCGACCCGGAGATCTTCACCCGGAAATACCGGGAATATAAGGACGATCCGGCGCCCGGCGAGCCCCGGCGCATCCTGCTGCAGGAGAATTTCCGCTCCCGCCGGGAGATCCTGGACGCTGTCAACGCCGTCTTTTCCCTGTGCATGTCCCGGCGGCTGGGCGATCTGGACTACGACGAGGCGGCGGCGCTGAAGCCCGGCGCGCCCTATGAGGGGGAGGTCCCCCGGCCGGAGCTGCTCCTTCTGCGTGCCGCCGGAGAGGAAGGGGACGAGCGGCGGCCGGAGAAGCGGACGTTGGAGGCCGCGGCGGTGGCGGCAAAGATCCGGGAGCTGGTGGGATCCGGCGTCCGCATCCGGGACCGGGACGGGGACCGGCCCCTGGGCTATGGCGACGTGGCGATCCTGCTCCGCTCGGCCAACGCCGTGGGCGACGTGTACCGCCGGGAGCTGGTCCGGCAGGGCATCCCCGTGGCCGCAGGCCAGGGCGGCGGCTTCTTTGCCTCCGTGGAGGTGTCCACGCTGGTGTCCGTGCTGGAGCTGATCGACAATCCCCGCCAGGACATCCCCCTGATCGCGGTGCTCCGTTCCCCCGCCGTGGGCTTCAGCGCCGACGAGCTCTCCGCCATCCGAGCCCAGACGCCCAAGGGAGATTTCTATACCGCCCTGTGCGCCCGGGGGGAGACAGACGAAAAATGCCGGCGCTTTCTGGAACAGCTGGAGGCCCTGCGCGCCGCCGCGCCGGATCTGAGCGCCGCAGAGCTCACCTGGCGCGTTCTGGAGCGCTTTGACCTGCTGGCCGTGTGCGCCGCCATGGCGGACGGGGAACGGCGCAAGGCCCGCCTCATGGCCATGACCGCCCTGGCGGACCAGTTCGAGACCACCGGCTACCGGGGGCTGCACCGCTTTGTCCTCTGGCTCCGGCAGCGGGCGGCGGACGGGGAGCGGGAGCCGGCCCTGGGGGCGGAGGCCGCCTCCGCGGTGCGGATATTATCCGTCCACAAGTCCAAGGGCCTGGAGTTCCCGGTGGTTTTCCTCTGCGACGGGGCCCATCAGTTCAACAGCTCGGACAGCAAGGCCAAGGTGCTGATCCATCCGGAGCTGGGCCTCGGGCCCAAGCTCACCAATCTGGAGCTGCGGCACGAGTACCCCACCCTGGCCCGAAACGCCATCCGGCTCCGGCTGGACCGGGAGATGCTCTCCGAGGAGATGCGGCTTTTGT
Source organism: uncultured Oscillospiraceae bacterium (assembly GCA_947626315.1). GTDB lineage: Bacteria > Bacillota > Clostridia > Oscillospirales > Oscillospiraceae > Limivicinus. The sequence continues at coordinate 48,102 of CANQRQ010000001.1, forward strand.
ACGTGGCGCTGACCCGGGCCCGGGAGCGGCTGTTTATCACCGCCGCGCTGAAGGACCCGGAGAAGGCCCTGGCGGAGGCGGAGCCGGAGCTGTCGGTCCCCCTGGACCCGGAGGTGCTGGCCCGGGCCGCCGCGCCGGTGGACTGGTTGCTCCGGGCGGCGCTGGCGGACAGGCAGGAGCATCTGCGCCTGCAGATCCTCCAGCCCGCCGGAGAGGAAGAGGACCGGGAGGAGGCGGCGCCCGCCGCCCAGGCGGACGGGGCGCTCACAGAGCAGCTGCGCCGCCGGCTGGCGTTTCAGTACCCCTACGCCGCGGCGGAGGAGCTGCCCTCCAAGGTGACGGTCACGGAGCTGAAGGACCGGGCCGAGCCGGACGAGGACGCCCAGAGCCTCCGGCCGGCGGAGAGCCGGCCCTTCCGCCTGCCGGATTTCACCCGGAAGGACCGGCCGGTCACCGGCGCGGAGCGGGGCACGGCCACCCATCTGGTGCTGCAGCATATGGATTTTGCCCGGACGGCGGACGCCGGCCAGATTCAAAGCGAGATCGAGCGGCTGCGGCGGCAGCGCTTCCTGTCGGACCGGGAGGCCGCCGCGGTGGACGCCGGAGCCATCGAAAAGCTCTTCCGTTCGCCGCTGGGCGCCCGGCTCCTGCGGGCGAAAAAGCTCCGCCGGGAGTTTCGCTTCTCCCTGCTCTGCGGCGCGGAGGAGGTCTTCGGCAAGGCGGAGGGGGACAGGCTGCTGATGCAGGGCGTGGTGGACTGCTTCTTTGAGGAGGACGGGCAGCTGGTGGTGCTGGACTACAAGACGGACCGGATCGCCGGCCCGGAGGCGCTCCGGGAGCGGACCGAATTTTACGCCGGGCAGCTGCGCAGCTATGCCCTGGCCCTGGAGCGGATCTGCGGCAAGCCGGTGAAGGAGTGCGTGCTGTACTTCCTCTCCGCGGGACGGGCGGTCTCCCTGCCCATCCGTTAAAATCCGCCGGAAAAAGGAAAAAAGACTTGCAAACGGACGCGCCCTGTGTTAAACTACCATTTGCGCCTTGTAACTATGCCAACAGGCACAATCAAGGCAGCCTTAGACGAGGAGAACCGATATGAAAGCAGGAATCCATCCCAATTATCAGCCGACGACTATCCGCTGCGCCTGCGGCGCCGTGATCGAGACCGGCTCCACCAAGCAGAACATCACTGTTGAAATCTGCTCCAAGTGCCATCCCTTCTATACCGGCAAGCAGAAGCTGGTGGACACCAGCGGCCGCGTGGATAAGTTCAACAGAAAGTACGGCATCAAGTAATCGGGCGGTCTATAAAAAGCCTGATACAGGCAAAAGCCCCGGCGCGTTTTTTCGCGCCGGGGCTTTTGCTAAGGCCGGCAGGAAAGCGCCTCCGGTCCGGGCTTTCGCACGAAGCCCCGGCCGGCAGGGCCGTTTTATTGTTCAAATAACCGATAATTATAAGGGGAAACCTGGTAAATTTAGAACTTTTTACAAATTGACAAACCCGTGGCGAGCATGTAAAATTTTATTAATAATTAAAAATAAGAGGATGGGCGCCTTGTTTGTCCTCTTAGCCTTCCGGGCGCGGCAGCGCGCAGGGAGGAAGGCGTTTTCGGAATACCCGCGCGGGTATTCCGGCATTCCGGCAAAGCCGGAATGCCTTTCGCAGAGTGCCGCAGGCAGTCTGCGGTCCTTTTATCCGGGGAGACTTTAGTTGTTTGCACTGATAAAGCTTTCCTTTTTTTGTACGGAATTTAGCCTTTCAGGGCGTATTTCGGGCCGGACTCCGGCCCCTTTATGTCTTAAAAAGGTTAAAGATAAAAATTTAGGAGGAAAATTATGAAGAAGAGAATCCTGTGCATGCTGCTGGTTCTCGCCATGGCTGTCTCTCTGGCGGCCTGCGGCGGAAGCAGCTCCGGCACGACTGCTCCGGCGACTGAGGCCCCCGCGGCCGACGCCCCCGCTGCTGACACCCCCGCTGAGGGCAACGGCTACACCAGCCTGGACTGGGAAGCCATTGACGCCATGGACTATGACGAGGCCTGCGAGACCGTCTATGAGGCGGTTCTGGGCGACTTCGCCAGCGCCTATGCCGACGCCAAGGAGGAGACCGGCGCCATGCGTATGGCCATGATGGCTCTGGCCGAGGCCAAGCTGGTTGAGTCCGGCGCTTTCCTGCCCATCTACACCCAGGGCGGCAACTACGCCATGACCCGCGTGGTGCCCCGTTCCAACGCCGCCACCACCCTGTGGGGCCTGGACGAGTACCGCTATCACACCCTGCTGGTGACCAACGAGCTCATTAAGAGCGAGGACCGCACCGAGCTGCTGAACCTCTGGAACGCTGCCGAGACCGCCGATGATTACCACACCGCGGCCAAGGAGTACCTGGAGGGCAAGGGCTACACCTTCTCCGACACCTATGTTGAGTCCAACGGCTACAACGTGAACATCTGGGACACCATCGCCACCAGCTACACCTCTGACTCCATGTTTATCTCCGGCACCTATGACAACCTGCTGGAGTATGACTGCAAGGGCGTGCAGCAGCCGGGCCTGGCCGAGAGCTATGAGGTCTCCGACGACGGCACCGTCTACACCTTCCACATCCGCGAGGGCGTGAAGTGGGTGGACCAGCAGGGCAGCGAGATCGGCGAAGTCACCGCTGACGACTGGGTGGCCTCCATGGAGCATCTGCTGGACAACGCCGACGCTCTGGGCTATCTGCTCACCAACACCGACGGCTGCGGCCTGAAGGGCTTTACCGACTACCTGGCCGGCGACATCACCGACTTTAACGAGATCGGCGTGAAGGCCGTTGACAAGTACACCCTGGAGTACACCCTGGAGGCTCCCTTCGCTCCCTTCGTGACCATGCTGGGCTATGCCTGCTTCGCTCCTCTGAACCGTGACTTCTACCGTTCTCAGGGCGGCACCTTCTCCGCCGAGGGCGAGAGCTACACTCCGGGCGACTTCGGCAAGACCCCTGCCAACATCGCCTACTGCGGCCCCTACCTGATCACCAACTACACCGCGCAGAACGTGACCCGCTATGAGGCCAACCCCACCTACTGGAATCCCGACGCGATCACCACTCCCAACCTGGTCTACAGCTTCAACGATGGCTCCGACGTGCTGCGTGCCTATAACGAGGCCAAGGAAGGCACCATCTCCGGCTGCGGCATCAACTCCTCCGCTCTGGAGCTGATGAAGGCCGACACCACCACCGCTGTGGACGGCTCCGAGGGCACCTACTTCGACCTGTTCAAATATGTCTCCTCCGGCACCGGCACCACCTACTGCGGCTGGTTCAACGTCAACCGCGGCACCTGGGCCAACTATGACAACCCGGACGTGGGCGTCTCCCCCAAGACCGACGAGGACATTGCCCGCTACCGCGACGCCATCGTGAACCAGCACTTCCGTCTGGCTCTGGCCGAGGCCATTGACCGCGGCTCCTACAACGCCCAGATCGTTGGCGACGAGCTGAAGTATGCCCGTCTGCGCAACTCCTACACCCCCGGCACCTTCGGCTTCCTGTCCGAGGAAGTGACCGTTGACATCAACGGCACCGCCACCACCTTCCCCGCCGGCACCGCTTTCGGTGAGATCGAGCAGGCTCAGATCGACGCTGACGGCGTGGCCCTGAAGGTTTGGGATCCCAACGGCGACAGCGGCGCCGGTTCCGGCGACGGCTTCGACGGCTGGTACAGCCCGGAGAACGCCAGAGCCGAGCTGGAGCTCGCCATTGCCGACCTGGCTTCCATCGGCGTAGAGATCTCCGCCGAGAATCCCATCTATGTGGACTACCCCTACGGCTCTTACGCCGAGACCTCCACCAAGATGGCCAACTCTCTGAAGCAGAGCGTGGAAGACGCTCTGGAGGGCAAGGTCATTGTGAACCTGATCGCCTTCGATAAGGACACCGACGAGGAGAGCGCCACCTACCGCTTCTCCGCCGGCAATGAGGGCAACTTCGACCTGTCCACCGGTTCCGGCTGGGGCCCCGACTACGGCGACGCCCAGTCCTATCTGGATACCATTCAGCTCTACGGCTACATGTGCAAGAACCTGGGCCTGTTCTGATTCGTATCTGACCCATCGCGCAATAGACCTATAACGGCAAGGGGGCGGGGAACTTCCCCTCCCCCTTGTATCCATAAATAAAGCTTTGCGAGGTCAGAAATATGGGAAAATTTTTACTGAAACGCCTTTTGCACGGTCTGGTCTCCGTCATCTGCGTGGTCCTGATCGTGATGCTTTTGATTTATTCGCTTCTGGACCGGAGCAAGATCTTCTCCGGCGACCCCAACTTTAACCACACTGCCAGCAACAACCGGATCACCTACCAGCAGACCCGCTGGGAGGACTTCGGCTATCTGGATTATGTGCCCTACGCCGACTATGTCAACAGCCTGGCCGCCAACGGCGAGATCGACGAGGCCACCCGCGCCGAAGCAGTCAAAATCGGCAAGACGGAGAAGCAGGACTCCGAGCTCACCGCCGAGTATGTGGCCAAATTCAAGGCGGAATATGAGAAGCAGGGCTATACCGTGGTGCGGCTGGACGCGGACACCAAGCGCAACGGCCAGCTCCGCGACGGCGGCCAGCAGGTCCTGTATGCCACCAAGGACATCCCCCTGCTGAAGCGGGCCCTCACCTATTTCACCGACATGTTCTACATTGACAACGTGCACTATGTCCCCGACAACGTGGATATCGGCAAGCGGGGCGTCACGTTCTCTCTGTATGACCCGGTAAAGAATCCGGAGGGGGCCGAGCACAAGGTCTTCTCGCCGGTGCTTATGGGCAACGGCACCATGCATAAATACCTGCTGTACTTTGACGGCAAGTTCCCCTTTATCCACCAGAACATTCTGACGCTGCATCTGGGAGAGTCCTACACGGTCAACCGGGGCGTGGACGTGTTCACCACCATGACCGAGACCCAGGGCTCCTATGAGCTGAGCACCGTCACGTATCCCACCGGCGTCACGGAGAATCGGGCGGACGATCTGCACTCCGCCACCTATGTGCAGGGCTCCCGGGGCGCGACGGCCTCCAACCAGCAGTGGTTTACCGATGACTACACCAACGTGCAGACCAACAAGGGCGGCATGTCCAAGCTGGGCTACTCCTTTGTGATCGGCATTATCTCCGTCATCATGGCCTATGTGCTGGGCCTGCCCATCGGCCTGCTGATGGCCCTGAAGAAGGACAAGCTGATCGACAAGATCGGCACCATCTACATCATGTTCATCATCGCCGTGCCCTCTCTGGCCTATATCTTCCTGTTCAAGGCCCTGGGCGGCAAGGCGGGGCTGCCGACCCTGTTCGACATGGACTCCAGCAGCAAGCTGATGTATGTGCTGCCCATTGTGTCCCTGGCCCTGCCCTCCATCGCCAACCTGATGAAGTGGATGCGGCGCTACATGATCGACCAGATGAACTCCGACTATGTGAAGTTCGCCCGGTCCGGCGGTCTGACCGAAGGGGAGATCTTCACCAAGCACATCTGGAAGAACGCCGCCATCCCCATTGTCCACGGCATTCCCAGCAGCGTGATCTTCTCCATGACCGGCGCCATCATCACCGAGCGCGTGTACGTGGTTCCCGGCGCCGGCAACCTGCTGACCCAGGCCATCAACCGCTACGATAACGGCGTCATCGTGGGCGTCACCCTGTTCTACGCCGTGCTGAGCGTGGTGTCTCTGATCCTGGGCGATATCCTGATGGCCACCGTAGACCCGAGAATTTCTTTCTCCACTAAAGAGAGGTGAGCGGCATGAACAAAACTGATCTGAACGACTTGGGCTATACCGAAGAGGAGCTCTTTTCCCCCGTAGACCACAGCCAGACGGAATCGGAGAAGATCACCGCTCCCCGGTACTCGTACTGGAAGAGCGTGTTCCGCGTCTTCTTCCGCAACAAGCTGAACATCATCATTCTGTCCCTGCTGATCTTCATGATCCTGTTCGCTTACATCTATCCCTCCGTCACCCATTACGACCCCTTTGCCAACCTGCGCGACTCCAACGCCAAGCACCTGAGCCCGGCGGCGGCCATGCAGTACTTCGGGGCCAATATCCACTGGATCCTGGGCGCCGGCGCCTCCGGCGAGCCTACCTTTGACGCCATCTGGAACGGCTCCCGGATCTCCATCTCCCTGGCCCTGCTCTGCGGCGCTATCAACATGACCATCGGCGTGATCATCGGCGCCATCTGGGGCTTCTCCAAGAAGGTGGACGCCATCATGATGGAGATCTACAACATCATCGGCAACGTGCCTATGATCCTGATCATCTCCGTAATGGCCATGCTTTTCGCCCCCACCTTCTGGACCATGGTCTTTGCGCTGACGGTGGTGGGCTGGCTTGGGATCGCCTACTTTATCCGGACCCAGGTGGTCATCATCCGGGACCGGGAGTACAACCTGGCCTCCCGCTGCCTGGGCACCAGCACCATCAAGATCGCCATGAAGAACATCCTGCCCTTCATGACCTCCGTCATTGTGACGCTGCTGGCCACCGAGATCCCCTCTTACATAAGCTATGAGGTGTTCCTGGCCTACATCGGCCTGGGCATGAGCGACATGTCCCTGGGCCGGCTGATCTACGCCGCCGAGCCCGCCATGGTCACCCCTGGCTGGGAGCTGGAGTTCTGGGCCCCCGTGGCCATCGCCTCCATCATCACCGTGGTGCTGTATGTGGTGGGTCAGAACCTGGGGGACGCGTCCGATCCCCGGACCCATATGTAAGGAGGCGGAAGCATGGAAGAGAAAAAAGTTCTGCTGTCCGTCAAGGACCTGGTGGTCAAGTTCCGCGTCCGCGGCCGTGTGCTGACCGCCATCCGGGGCATTTCCCTGGACATCTATGAAAACGAGGCCATCGCCATCGTGGGCGAATCCGGCTCCGGCAAGTCCGTCTTCACCAAGACCTTTGCCGGCATGCTGGACTCCAACGGCTTCATCGATCAGGGCGAGCTGATCTACAACGACCCCTCCCTGGCCGACACCACCGTGACCCTGACCCCCGGCGCCCGGCAGCTGATGCAGGGCACCCTGAGCCGCCTGAACGACATCTCCCGCTATGAGCTGGGCGCGGCGACCTACAAGCAGATTTTGGAGCTTGAGGCTGAGAAGAAGCGCCGCACCACCCTCTCCGGCGAGGAGAAGGAGGCCCTGGAGAAAGAGCTGGCCGACCTGAAGTTTGACCGCACCAACCTCTTTAATGAGAAGCAGACCTACGATCCCCACAAGGAAAAGGACCGGATCAAGGCGGCCGACGCCAAGCTCAAGGAGTATGACGCCCAGATCAAGGCCCTGGAGAACAAGGAGTCTGAGATCGAGAAGGCAAAAAAGGCCGAGTACGAGAAGGACACCGCTTTTGTCGAGCAGTACAACAAGCAGATGGCCGAGCTGAAGGCCAAATACGAGCAGGAGATCAAGGGCGAAATCTCTGAGGAGACCAAAAAGCGCAACGAGATCCTGGGCAAAGAGATCCGCCTGTCCGTGGGCCGCTACGGCCTGGCCAAGCGCATCAAGCTCACCCACGCGCTGCTGGTGGCCCTGAAGAAGGCCATGCAGCTGGGCGTGGACCTGAGCGACGAGGCGCAGCTGAACCAGGTGTTCAGTACCGTGGTGTTCCGGGTCAAGTATTTGGACGAGACGGCCAACACCCTCCACGGCACCTGCGTGCTGGATCTGGCCAAGATCAAGTACACCCAGGACTGGGTGCAGATTCGCGGCAAGCGGATCGCCACTGTGTTCCAGGACCCCATGACCTCCCTCAACCCCATCATCACCATCGGCAAGCAGATCAGCTCCATCATCATCAAGCACCAGGGCTGCCCCGAGGTAGAGGCCCGGACCAAGGCCATCGAGCTGATGCACAAGGTGGGCATCCCCAATCCCGAGGCCCGCTACGACGATTACCCCTTCCAGTACTCCGGCGGTATGCGCCAGAGGATCGTCATTGCCATCGCCCTGAGCTGCCAGCCCAACATCCTGATCTGCGACGAACCCACCACCGCTCTGGACGTGACCATTCAGGCCCAGATCCTGCGGTTGATCAAGGACCTGCAGAAGGAGTTCGGCTACACCATCGTCTTTATCACCCATGACCTGGGCGTGGTGGCCAACATCGCCGACCGGGTGGCCGTGCTGTACGCGGGCCAGATCGTGGAGGTGGGCACCGTGGAAGAGGTCTTCTACGATCCCCGTCACCCCTACACCTGGGCCCTGCTCAGCTCCATGCCCCAGCTGGCCGAGCGCAACACCAAGCTGTTCTCCATCACCGGCACGCCGCCCTCCCTTTACAACAACATTGTGGGCGATCCCTTCGCGCCCCGGAACCCCTACTGCATGAAGATCGACACCCTAGAAGATCCCCCCATGTTCAAGGTGACGGACACCCACTTTGCCAAGACCTGGCTGCTGGATCCCCGGGCCCCCAAGGTGGAAAAGCCCGAGATCATCCAAAATATTCATGAGAAACTCATGAGAACCTATAATCTGTAAGGGGTGAGAGCATGGCTGAACTGAAAACCGAACAAGGAGCCCGTGCCTCCCATTTCCCCGAGCACGGACCGATCAACGAGGAGGGCAAGGAAGTCCTTCTCTCCATCAAGAACATCGACATCACCTTCGGCAAGGGAGACAGCGCCGTAAAGGCGGTCACCAACGCCTCCTTCGACATCTACAAGGGAGAGACCTTCTCCCTGGTGGGCGAATCCGGCTCCGGCAAGACCACCATCGGCCGGGCCGTCATCCGGGTCAACCCCCTGTCCGCCGGCGAGATCCAGTACAAGGGCGTGCGCATCTCCGGCAAGATCCCCCACTCCCTGGACCGGGAAGTGATCCGCAACGTACAGATGGTCTTCCAGGACCCCGCCGCGTCCCTGAACGAGCGCGCCACGGTGGATTACATCGTGTCCGAGGGCTTGTACAACTTCCACCTGTTTGAAAACGAGGCGGACCGGGTCCAGAAGGTGGAGAACATGATCAACGAGGTGGGCCTGCTCCCGGAGCACCTGACCCGTTACCCCCACGAGTTCTCCGGCGGCCAGCGGCAGCGGATCGGCATCGCCCGGGCTATGGTCATGGAGCCGGAGCTGGTGGTGGCCGACGAACCTATCTCCGCTCTGGACGTGTCCATCCGGGCCCAGGTGCTGAACCTGATGAAGAAGTTCCAGCGGGAAAAGGGCCTGACCTATCTGTTCATCGCCCATGACCTGTCCGTGGTCCGCTTCATCTCCGACCGGATCGGCGTTATCTACAAGGGCCGGATCGTGGAGGTGGCCGACGCGGAGGAGCTCTTCAACTTCCCCCTGCACCCCTATACCCACTCCCTGATCTCCGCCATCCCCATTCCGGACCCGCTGCTGGAGAAGAACAAGGTGCTCTACACCTACGATCCCTCCATCCACGACTACAGCGAGGACAAGCCGGAGTTTGTGAACATCGGCCACGACCACTGGGTCTACGGCAACAAGAAGGAGATCGAGGAATACAAGGCCCTGCGGGAAAAGGGCGTGCCTGTTCAGGCAGTCACCATCGCCGACGGGCCTATCGAGCCCGAGGACACCAAGAGCCTGGAGGAGGAGCTGACCGACGCGGACGAGGCCTTCCTGAAAGCCCCCGTCCACGACACCGGCAGCATCTGGTATGCGGTCCTGTCCTTCTTCCTGCCCCTGCTGGGGCTGATCGGCGGCCTGATCTTCCGGCATTATCACCACTTCCGGAACTATAAGGCCTGTATGAAGGGCACGGTGATCGGCTTTATCACGCTGGGCGTGATCCTGGCCATCTTCCTGCTTCTGCTGATTCTGGTGGTGGTATAGCCGTGGGGCGTACCGCGAGATCCCGTGATCTTCCCCACCCCCCACCCGTAGAGAAGATCGAACTGAGCGAAAAGAACCAGAGAGGGCGGCTCCTTGCAGCCGTCCTCTTTCTGGCCATAGGCGCGGTGGCTCTGGCCTATGGTTTTCTCAGCCTGGTGTCCGGCGAGGCCGGCTGGCGGGAGATCGAGGCCGCCGACCAGGCGGACAGCTGCGCCGGGGACTTTACCTTCAGCTATCTCGTGAGCGGCGCGGCGGAGAACCGGGCGGTCACCGCCCTGTACACCCAGGCCGCCCAGACCGCCGGCCGGCTCTTCAGCGCGGACCAGGCCTATGAGGGGGTCAACAATCTCTTCGCCCTTAACAGCCATCCCAACGAGACGCTGGAGCTGGACCCCGCTTTGTACCGGGTCTTCTCCCTTCTGGAGGCCTCCGGGCGGCGGGATCTGTATCTGGGCCCGGTGTATGCGGCCTACCGCTATCTTTTCCAGGCCCAGGACGACGCCTACGCCCGGGAGCTGGACCCCTGGCTGGACCAGGAGACAGGGGCCTATTACAGGCAGCTCGCGGCCTATGCCCGGGACCCGGCAGCGGTAAAGCTGGAGCTGCTGGGGGACAACCGGGCGCGGCTGACCGTCAGCCAGGACTATCTCCGCTTCGCGGCGGAAAATGAGATCGACCATTTTATCGATTTCGGCTGGATGAAGAACGCCTTTCTCGCGGACTACCTGGCGGAGGCCCTTCTGGCGGAGGGCTATACCCAGGGCGCCCTCTCCAGCTATGACGGCTTTTCCCGGAGCCTGACGCCGGGGGACATCTCCTATTCTCTGGTCCTCTATGACCGGGCGGGAGAGGGCGCCGTGCCGGCGGCCGTGATGGACTATACGGCCCCCACCGCCTTTGTCTGCCTGCGGGATTTCCCCTTGGACCGGGGGGACAGCCTGCGCTTCTACCGCTACGCCTCCGGCGAGACCCGGACGCCCTATGTGAGCCTGGCGGACAGCCTCTGCCACAGCGCCCTCAGCAGCCTGACGGCCTATTCCCAGAGCGCCGGCTGCGGGGAGCTCCTGCTGGACCTGCTGCCTGTCTACGTGGCGGACAGCTTCGACGAGGCGCCGCTCCTGGCCCTGAGCCGGGAGGGGATCCAGTCCGTCTGGTGTGACGGCGGCGTGCTGTATTACACCGACCCGGCGCTGGAGCTCCGGGACCTGTATGAGAGCGAGGGACTGCACTACACCGCCGAGCTTGCCTCATAGAGCATAAAAAAGCAGAGGATTTCGCATCCTCTGCTTTTCTATGCCCCATGGAGGGGATCATACTGATTTTCTTTAAAAAGTTAGACATTTGAAAAATGGCTGCTTTTTATAGCGCGTAGCGCGTAGAAAATCGCATGAGACATCTTTTCGGCGGTTTTGCCGCCGAAAAGGGCGACGCTTCAAGCGGCGCCTCTCAAATAAAAAGTCACCTTTTTATTTGAGAATAGTATCAGTTTTTGTACACCGGGTAGTCCACCTTCCCGGTCAGGGCGAATTTGACCGCCTGCTCCGCCACCTTGCGCTTCAGGTCCACCTGGGCCTGCTGGGAATACCAGCCCATATGCGGCGTGACCAGCAGGTTCTTATGCCGCTGGATGGGGCAGCCGGGCTGCATAGGCTCTCCCTTTACACAGTCCAGCGCCGCGCCGGCCACCGTTCCGTCCTCCAGGGCCCGGTCCAGCGCCTCCTCGTCGATGATTCCGCCCCGGGCGTCGTTGATGATATAGACGCCCTTTTTCATGTGCTGGAAGGACTCCGCGTCGAAGATGTACTGTCCCTTAAGGGGCGGGCAATGGATGGAAATGATGTCTGACCGCTCGATCAGCTCCTCCAGACTGACGCCGGTCACATAACCGCAGGCGTGCAGCTCTCCTGGCTCAAGGTGGTGGTCGCAGGCGATGACGGTGCAGCCCAGGGCGTGCACCCGTTTGGCGAAGGCCTGGCCGATCCGGCCAAAGCCCAGAATGCCCACCGTCTGCTCCGACAGGCGCTTGATGGGGAACGCCCGGGTACAGTCCCAGGCCTCCGTCTTGGTGACCTCGTTCATATAGGGGATCTTCCGGACCAGGGCCAGCATCAGCGCCAGGGCGTGATCCGCCACCTCGCCGGTGCCGTAGTCCGGGATGTTGCAGACCGTGATCCCCCGTTTGACGGCTTCCGCCACCTCTACGTTATCCACGCCCACACCGTAGCGCACCACCATCTTGAAGTTGGGCAGCTTGTCCATGACCTTGGCGGTGATGGGGGCGTACTGGTTGATCAGAATATCTGCGTCCCTGCAGTTGGCAATGACTTCATCCTCGGTTTTGCATTGGGTAACCGTGAAGTCCATCCCGGCGTCCGCCATGACCTTCCGTTCGATCTCCAGGCTGGGATGGTCGGTATCCGTGTACATGATTTTCATCCTGCTTATCTCCTTTGCTCTGTGTTTGCTGCCGCTTGTAACAGGGGACAGCCGTTTGCTCTTATTTGACCAGATAGCCCCCGTCCACGGGGATCACCGCGCCGTTGATATAGTCCGAGGCCGCGGAGGCCAGGAAAATGCCGATGCCCCGCATGTCCTCGGGCAGGCCCCAGCGCCCCGCCGGGATCCGGTCGGAGATCTCCTTGAAGCGGGGGTTGGCCGGGTCGGTCAGCGCCGCGTTCATGGGGGTGTCCATATAGCCCGGCGCCACCGCGTTGACGGTGATGCCGTACCTGGCCCACTCGTTGCAGAGGGCCTTGGTCATCTGAGCTACGCCGCCCTTGGAAGCGGCATAGGCCGGGACCGTGTAGCCGCCGAAGAAGCTGAGCATGGAGGCAAAATTGATGATTTTTCCTCCCCGACCCTGGCGGATCATCTGCCGGCCGGCCATCTGGCACAGCAGGAACGGGACGGTCAGGTTGACCTCGATCACCGCGTCCCAGTCCTCGACAGGGAACTCCTCGCTCTTGTGCCGCCGCTGAATGCCCGCCGCGTTGACCAGCACGTCCAGCTCTCCGCCCAGCAGCTCCAGGCCCTTCTGAAAGCCCTTCTCCACCGCCGCCCGGCGGCTCAGGTCGCACTGGAGGCCGTGAGCCTTCCAGCCCCTGGCCCGGTACGCCTCCGCCAGGCTCAGACTTTTGGCCGAGGCACCCAGCAGCACCACTTCCGCGCCGGCCTCCAGCATGCCCTCCGCCATGCCCTTCCCCAGGCCGCCGCTGCCGCCGGTGAAGAGGATCTTTTTGTCTTTTATACTAAACAGATCTGTCATATCGCAGTCTCTTCAATGGCCGTCTGAAGGAGCCGGCGAAGATACGCGCCGATCTCCTGATCCCGGCAGTTGGCAAAGAACATCTGTCCAAAGCGCTCCTCCGAGATCGTCTCCAAAAGGAATTTCTGATCGATCCGGGAAAGGACCTGAAGAAAATCCAGGCTGGTATTCTTCTTTACCTCGGTCAGGATTCCCCGGTTTCTTTTCTCCGCCGCAGCCCAGTCCGCCGGGTAGCCCGCGCCCATCTGGCAGCTGAACAGCTTTTCAAAGATGTAGGCCAGATTGATCTCCGCCCCCCAGCCGAAATCCATAGCGAAGGGAATGGACAGAGCGTTGCCCGCGTTTACCTGCGCGAACAGGTAAGCCTCCAGGGGTTCATGGGCCCAGCCGCACATGACGCCCGGGAAGGAGTTGCAGGCCAGCATAGCGCCCATCCCGGTGCCGCAGCCGGTGATTACAAAGTCCGCCGCGCCGGAATTGAGCAAAATCCCGGCCAGAAGGCCCGCCTGCACATAACTCTTCTCGTGGGGATCCTCCTGGGAATAGCGGCCGTAATTAAAACATTCGTGCCCCAGCGGTTCACAGACCTGCTGAAGCGTACGAAAAATCAGGGCGTTTTTCGGCGCCTGGCTGTTTTCGTTAATAAGTGCTATTTTCATACATGACTCCATTCTGCCGCTTTGTGCTCTCCGGGAAAAGCGCTGAAGCGGCGAAGCTGAAATTTCCGGCCGTTCACCCTTTTTCGGGCTGCCGCATATTGGTTTCCGGCGGTGGGGTGCAGGAGTCCCGGAAAATCAGATACCCCTGCATGACAATGCTGGGGACGGGCTGCTCCGGGTGTTCGATCTGTTCTACCAGCTTTTGCGCCGCCTGATAGCCCTTTTCAAAGCTGGGCTGGCGCACGGTCGTGAGCCGGGGCGAGACGTACTTCGCCACCTCCGAATCGTCAAAGCTAATGACGGAAAGCCCCTCCGGGATGCGGATCCCCATCTCCCGGGCCGCCTGGTAGACGGCAAACGCCACCGTATCGTTGAAGGCCAGAATGGCGGAAACTCTGTTCGGCTGATACAGCAGCTGCTTGGCCAGATTCAGGGCCTTCTCCTCCGTGATATTGTCACAGGTCACAAAATATTCCTCCGGCGCGCTCAGCCCCGCTTCTGCCAGGGCGGCCCGGTATCCGTCGGCCCGTTTCTGACAGGAGGAATAGTCCAGCGGCCCGCAGATGTAGCCGATACGCCTGTGCCCGAGGGTAATCAGGTGGCGGACGGCCTCCCGCGCCATGGAAAAATCGTCAATGTCGATTTTGCAAAAGGGCGCGGATTCCTTCAGGTAGTCGCCGATCAGCACGAAGGGATATTTTGTCCGGAGCAGCTCCGTGATCAGCGTACTGCTCTGCCGGATCCCCATCAGGATCGCCCCGTCGATCAGCCTGTCCCGGAACAGCTCCAGGCAGCGGTGGCTCTGATTGTTGATTTCCAAAACAAGGCGGAAATCCCGCTCCTTGGCCACGGTACTGATGCCGATCATTGCGTTGAGATAGGTGTCGTTGACAAAGAAATACTCCGGGTCGTGGGAAATGACCAGGCCGATGGATTTGACCTTTTCTCCCCTCTTCGGCGTGCGGGAATATCCTTCGCAGGCCTTTCGGATCTTTTCCATGGCCGCCTCGCTCACATAGCCGGAGCCGTTGAGCGCCCTTGAGACTGTCGCGACCCCTACGCCCGCTTCCCTTGCTACGTCATAAATTGTTTTGCCCATAGTCTGTTTTAATAATAGCGCATAAACGGATTCTGCTCTTCCGGCGTTTCCAGGTCCTTCGCCCAGCCGCAGCCCAGGCGCTGAGCGATCTGGACCAGGCCGAGCCAGGTTGCCTCCGGCAGTTCAATGCCCTTCTCGCTTCGGACCTTTTCAAAGGAGTACTCAAACTCTCCCGGCAGCAGGACCTCCCGGACGCCCGGCAGCGGGCGGGCGCTTTTGAAGAAGGCGCCGTGGGCGGCGCACTGTGCCTCAAAAGCCTCCCGGCCGAAAAAGCCGTCCGGGTTGATTGCCAGCAGGAAGATCCCGCTTTCCGCCTCCGGCGGCCGGTTGTCCTTGATGCAGGTCCAATATTCGGTGTTGGCCAGGGCAATAGACAGGAGGTCTGTCATGATGCTGAGGCCGGAGCCCTTGGCGCCGCCGCTTATGCCGCCCAGGGGGAGCATCGTACCCTGGGGCTCCCGGTAGAAGTCCATCGGGTCGGTGGTGTCGTTCCCCTCCGCGTCGCGGATCCAGCCCAGGGGAACCTGCTTTCCCTCCTGAAGGTAAGTCCGGACTTTTCCTTCGGCCACGACCGTTGTGGAGAAGTCCAGGAAGACCGGTTTGGCGCCCTTCCTCGGCGCGGCAAACGCGATGGGATTCGTACCCAGCCGGGCCTCCGCCGCGCCCCAGGGGGCCAAGGGGCCGCTGTGATAGGCCGCCACGGCACACAGGCCGATCAGGCCCTGCTTTGCCAGGCCCTCTACCCAGGCCCCGATTCTTCCGGCATGGTAAGCATGGAGGCTGACCGCGCAGGCCGTCATGGAGCGTTTTGCCTTTTCCGCCACCACCTCTACCATTTTTCTGCCTACAACTTGGCCGAAGTTGTGGTTCCCGTCGATGACGGCCGTCGTGTCCGTTTCTCTGACCACCTCGACAGGCGTATTGGGGACGATATTTCCGTTTTCTATTTCTTCCAGATATTGCGGGATCCTTATCACGCCGTGGGAATCGACTCCGTACAGGTTGGCTGTCACCAACTCGTCCATTACGATTTCGGCTTCCTGTCTGCATACGCCGGCCTTGAGGAAAATATCCGTGCCGTATTCAAACAGCTTTTCTTTTTTTATAAGCATTTTTTCTCCTTATCCACCGGGGTGCCGGCAGAAAAAACGAGGTGCCCGCCCGGCTTTCTCTGCGGGCACCTCTTTCTTATCCGAGTAAATTGGGCAAAAACGTAACGGAAGCCGGGATATACGTGATAATCAGCAGGGCAATGATTGCCGCCGCCACAAAAGGCAGAATCTGTTTATACAGAACGCTCAGCTCAATTTTTCCCACATTGGATACGATAAAGAGCATCATCCCCACCGGCGGGGTCAGCGTACCCACCATCAGATTGAAGCAGACCACCACGCCGAAATGGATCACATCAATGCCGTATTGGAGCGCCACCGGGTACAGGATCGGCACCATGACCAGCAGAGCCGGAGAGGCATCCAGAAACATACCGACAAGCAGCAGCAGGACGTTCATCAGCAGCAGGAAGGCCCACTTGGAGTGCACCAGGGTCATACAGGTCTCTGTAAAGATCCGGGCCAGCTGCAGGGTGGTGATCGCCCAGCCCATGGCAGAGGCGATGGCAATGATGAGCATAACGTTGGCGGCAGATTTTGCTGAACGGATGCAGCAGCGGATAAACTGCCGGATCGTCAGCTTTCTGCGGGCAAAGGCCACTACAATGGCATAGGTGGCGGCCAGGGCGCTGGACTCCACCGCCGTGCAGATCCCGAACACAATGCTCCCCATGATCAGCACCGGAAGGATCAGCGCCGGCAGTGTCTGAATAAGGGACCTCCCCAGCCGTTTCAGGGAAAACCTCTCCGAGCTTTTGGGGATATTGTTCCTGACCGCGTAGGAATAGCACAGGATCATATAGATAACGCCCAGTATGACCCCGGGGACGGCGCCGCCCAGAAACATCTTGGCAATAGAGACAGAACCCACGCAGCCCACAAACACGATCATAATGGTGGAGGGCGGGATGATAGGGCCGATGATTGCCGAGGCCGCCGTCACCGCGCAGGAAAAGTCCTTTGGGTAGCCGCCCTTTCTCATCAGGTCGATCTCGATGGGGCCCAGGCCGGAGGCGTCCGCCGCGGCGGAGCCGGACAGGCCGGCAAACAGCATGCTGGCCAGAACGTTGACATGGGCCAGGCCGCCCCGGATATGCCCGACGAGACAGTCGCAGAAGTTGACAATATCCTTTGTGATTTCCCCGTTGGACATGATCTCCGCCGTCAGGATGAACAGGAGAACACAGACATAGCTGTACATATCAATTCCGTTAAACAGCTTCTGGGGAATGACGGAGTAATCTCCTCCCAGGGCCGCGAAGCTGACAATTGTCCACGCGCCCATGCCGATCGCTACCGGTATGCCTGTAAACAGGATGACCAGGAACAACAGCAGCAGCAAAACCAATGTCAGGCTCATTGTCCGCCCTCCTCTTCAGGCTCTTCCTGCCAGAACAGCTTTCTTCCCTTTCCCGCCTGAAAAGGCTCCAGTTCTCCGCTGAGAACGCCAATCAGTTCAATCACGCTCTCAAGAGCCATAAGGACCGCTCCGACCACCGGGGCCAGATACACGATGTTCCCCGGCCATTTCAGCATCGAGGTCTTAAAGGCCCGCATGACGTGGGAATAGACGATGCCATACCGGATGACCACGAAATAGAACACAAAGGTCATGGCGCAGGTGAGCAGGTAGAGCAGCATACGGGCTTTTTTTCCAAGCCGCGTATAGAGGATGTCCACCCGCGCCATGGAGCCTTCGCGCAGGCACATGGCAATCGCCAGATAGGCATTCCAGATCATCAGATATCTGGACAGCTCGTCAGTAAAATGAATGGAGATATCGGATATCTTGCAGAGTACATAACGGTTCAGAACCTGCAGCAGGACCACCAGGATACTGGCGACCACCATGCCGGCCACAAGAATTCCGATCGCCTTAAGCAAGCAGTCCGAGACTTTATTCAGCTTCTGATAGAATTTCCGCAAGGTCTGCATGATCCTCCTCCGCAGGGGTTCAGCCTCTGAGGGCCTCCACGCTCGTCAGGAATTCGTCTACGATCTCGTCGCCCAGCGCCCCGCGCAGATACTCCTCGCAGGCAGGGCCGTAAGCGTTGTGCCAGTCGGCCAGTTCTTCCTCCGTGGGATAGTAGATGCTCATGCCCGCGTCAAGGAAGGTCTGCGCGCCGGACTCGGTAATGGCGTCCACAACCTCCCGGGCAAGGCCGGTGCAGTATTCGTTCGCATCCAGAATGATCTGCTGGTAGTCCGCCGGCAGGCTGTTGAAGAAGCTGGAGCTCATATAGTAGATGTTGACGCTGGGGCTGTGGCCGTCCATGACCATGTACTTGTGCACTTCATAGGTGCCGTCCTGGAGGATGTTGGTGATCGTGTTCTCATGACCGTCGATCACGCCGTTCTGCATGGCCGTATAGACCTCGGAGCCCGCCATCACAACAGGGCTGGCGCTCAGGGACTCCACCATGACGGTATAGATATCGCTGCCAAGAACACGGAAGATCATGCCGGCCGCGTCATCCTTGGTCTTGAGTTCCTTTTTGACGGAGGTAAAATTCCGCAGACCCTTGGAGGCGCCGCCCAGGACCTTGATGCCGGAGGAAGCCTCCTGCGCGTCGAACATCTCGCGGGCAAAGTCGCTGTCAATGATGGCGTTTACCTCATCGGAGTTGTTAAAAGCGCCCGGCATAAGGAAAACCTGCGCCTTCGGCTCGAAGTTGCTGAGCAGGGACAGGTCGTAGATGCCCATCTCCACGGTGCCGGCCGCGATGGCCGTGATAACCTCATTTTCCGTCCCCAGAGAGGAGGAGGGATAGAGCTCCACGGTTATGCCGCCGTCCGTGGCATCCTCCACATACTCCTTGAACGTCTCCGCGTACATGATTTCCGCTGACTCGGTTCTGTCCAGTCCGCCGGGAGCATAACCGATCTTGATGGTGTAGGCCGCCGCGCCTTCATCCGCCGGGGCCTCGGCCGGGGCTTCGGTGGCGGGCGCCGCCTCTTCCGCGGGGGCTTCAGCGGCGGGCGCGGAGCTGCTGCCGCCGCAGCCGGCCAGTGCGCCGGCCAGCATCAGCACCATTAACGCGAGAGCCAGAAGTCTTTTGCTGTTTTTCATTTTGCTTTCTCCTTTCGGTTGAAAAATTGATAAATTATCTTATCAGGCTGGCGCCTGATGAAGCCAATGACGGCGCTTTACCGGAGCTTTTCGATCACGTTCCCGGCGATCTGCCCCAGGGCGTTTTGCATATGGAACATATCGCTGCCCATGATCAGCATATTTACCCCCTTGTCGATCAGGGCCCGGGCATTTTCCAGGGTGGGCGGCAGAGCGGGGGCCATGATTCCGATGCCGCGGGGCGCGGCCTTACGCACGATCTGTTGAAGGACCTGGTCCGTGCTCTGCCCCTCCATATCATAAAACGTGGGTGAGTTGGTGGACATGGAATAGTCCGCCGGGCCAAAGTTGATTGCGTCCAGCCCCTCCACGGAGAGGATCTCGTCC
Organism: uncultured Oscillospiraceae bacterium; assembly: GCA_947626315.1. GTDB lineage: Bacteria > Bacillota > Clostridia > Oscillospirales > Oscillospiraceae > Limivicinus. Next base: position 67,528 of record CANQRQ010000001.1, read on the forward strand.
AGGTTGTCCGTAAACTCAAAATCCTCTGCCATGGGAATGATCATTTCCGTCTCCAGACTGTGTTGGATATAGGCCAGATTGTCCACGCCCACGCCATATCTGGCAGAGCGGACCGTCATATCAAAGCCCCGGCGTCCCTTGGGCGGCAGCTTCCCGGCGCGTACACAGAGCTCCGCATCCTCCTTGGTCCGCACATGGGGGATGATCACGCCCTCCGCTCCCATCTCAAGGGCCTTGCGGATCTCTATCATATCCGGCCGTGTGACCCGGACAAGCGGGCTGACTCCAGCGAAACGGGCCGCCAGGACCGCCTCCCGCAGGGCGGTCACCTCCCAGGGGCAGTGTTCAGCGTCGATAAAGGCAAAATCGAACCCGTAGTATCCCAGACACTCCACCAGAGGCGGAAAATTGCTGTAAAGCGTCATTCCAAAAACGGGGCCTTTGGCCATTTTCTCCTTCAATGTGTTGCGCAGCATAGGGAGCCCTCCCCCTTTTATATCAGATTAGTTCCTTATTTCTGGCTTTAGAATAAAATATTAGCGCTTTTTTGTCAATAAAGTTCCATTTGTTCCTTATTTCAGCATAAGATTACGGCAAATTGCCCAAAAATCCGACCTCCATTTTTTATCCATTCCACAGCTTGTTCCACATTGTTTCATGTTCGTTCCCTTTTTCTCCACCTGTTTTCACAAATCGGCTCTTTTTCTTCCCGCGTGGACGGCGCGGAGCTGAGCCTTTTTAGTATGCGCCATATGTCCGGCCGTATGAACAGGCGCAGAAAAACCGCCGGCATATCTTTCAAACAGATACACCGACGGTTTCAAACAGCCTTTTGTTCAGAAGGCGCTCAGGCTCTTCAGCAGGAAGCTCCAGAGAAAGATGGTAAAGGGGCAGAGGGCGCTGGTGAGCACCACTGCGTCCCCGGCCAGCTCCGCGTCCCCGCCCATCTGCTGGGCCATGGTGAAGGAGGCAATGGCCGCGGGCGCCGCGAACACAGAGATCAGCCCCGCGATCTCCACGCCCCGCAGCCCCAGCAGATAGGCCGCGGCCAGGAACAGGCCCGGCATCACCAGCAGGCGGCCCACTGTGATCAGCGTCAGCTCCTGGCGCTGCCGGCCCAGGCTGTCAAAGCGGAAAAAGGCCCCCAGCAGGAAGATCATCAGGGGGCTGGCCATATTGGCCAGGCTCTCCACCGGGGACGCCAGCGGCTCCGGGAGCCGCCAGCCGAAGACGGCGAACAGCAGCCCCGCCGCGCAGCCGAGGATCAGCGGGTTTTTCAGGATATCCCGGAAAATCCGGCCCGGGTCCGGCTTTTTCCCGTTGAACACCGACAGGATCAGCACCGCTGCCACGTTGTTGAGGGGCACCACCGCCGCCAGCAGCACCGCCACGGCGGAAACATCCGCCCCCTGCATCAGGGAGGCGGCCAGGGGCATGCCGATAATGGCCACGTTGGAGCGGCACAGCCCCTGGATCACCACCCCCTGCTTGCGCTTGTCCCGGACCAGGGGCAGGGTGACGGCGATGCTGAGCGCGATCATCAGCAGGATCGCCGCCAGGGCAAAGAGGATCAGCCTGGGCCGCAGGGCGGAGGAGAGCTCCGCCCGGTAGATGTCGTTAAACAGCGTCACCGGCAGAAAGGCCGTGAAGGCCAGCTTGTTGATTTTGAAAATGTCGCTCTCGTTCAGCAGGCCGCCGCGCCGGGCCATATAGCCCGCCGCCAGAATGACAAAAATGGGAAAGACCGCGTTGAAGCAGATCAGGAAATTCTCCACAGAAAGCCACCCGATTCCCGATAATTCTATATCCGTTATAGCAAAAAGCCGGGGACTTGTAAAGCACGGATTTTTCCGGCCGTCCTGCCTGCTTCGCTCTTGCAAGGCCGCGCCGCTTCCCTTATAATAAACCAAAAGGCTGTCCGCTTTCCAGGACCTCCCGGATTCCGGAAAACGGCCGCCGTCAAGGAGGAGTTTCCATGCAGTACGATTTTACCACCGTCCTGGACCGGAGCGGCCGGGACTGTCTCGCCGCCAACACCATCCCTTTCCCCGGCGCGCAGGTACAGGAGGGCTTTGATCCCATCCCCATGTGGATCGCGGACATGAGTTATCCCACCGCCCCGCCGGTGCTGGAGGCTATGGAGAAGCGCCTGGCCTTTCCCAACCTGGGCTACTTTCCGCTGACGGAGGAATATTATCAGAGCATCCTCTCCTGGCAGCGGCGGCGAAACGGCGTGGAGGGCCTGGAGGCGGAGCACATCGGCTATGAAAACGGGGTGCTGGGGGGCGTCAGCTCCGCGGTGCAGGCCTTCAGCAGCCAGGGAGAAAAGCTCCTGCTCCATTCCCCCACCTATGTGGGCTTCACCCACACGCTGGAGGCCCTGGGCCGCCCCGTTGTCCACAGCCCCCTGGTGCGGGACGAACAGGGCGTCTGGCGCATGGACTATGAGGACATGGACCGGAAGCTGAAGGAGCACCAGATCCATCTGGCCATCTTCTGTTCTCCGCACAATCCCTGCGGCCGCGTCTGGGAGCGCTGGGAGATCGAGAAGGCCCTGGAGGTCTACGCCGCCAACGACTGCATCGTGCTCTCAGACGAGATCTGGTCGGACATCATCATGCCCGGGTACCGGCATATCCCCACCCAGTCCGTCTCCCAGGACGCCCGGAACCGGGTAGTGGCCTTCTATTCCCCCAGCAAGACCTTCAGCCTGGCCGGGCTGATCGGCTCCTACCACATTATTTATAACCCCGGTCTGCGCCACCGGGTGAGCCACCAGGGGCGGCTCAGCGGCTACAACAGCTGCAACGTCCTCTCCATGCACGGGCTGATCGGCGCCTACAGCCCGGAGGGGGAGGCCTGGGCGGAGCAGATGTGCCGGGCGGTGGATGAAAACCTGGCCTGCGCCTGCGCGTTTTTCCGGGAGCAGGTCCCCGGCGTCCGGGTCATGCGCCCCCAGGGGACCTACATGCTGTTTCTGGACTGCGGCCCCTGGTGCCGGGAGCACGGCGTGAGTATCCGGGAGCTCCAACTGAGGGGCGTGGGCGTAGGCGTCATCTGGCAGAACGGGGAGGACTTCATCTGGCCCGACACCATCCGCATGAATCTGGCCCTGCCCAAATCCCGGCTGGAGGAGGCCCTGTCCCGGCTGAAAAAATATGTGTTTATCTAAAACCATAGATAGAAATCCCCGGCGCGTTTCGCGCCGGGGATTTCAAGTCAATCAGAGTCAATTATTAGATCAGGATGCACTTCTTGGGGCAGGCCTCGGCGCAGGTGCCGCAGCCCACGCACTTGTCCTCGTCCAGGGTCCAGGTCTTGGCCGCCCGGTCCACCTCCAGCGCCCCGGCGGGGCACTTTTTGGCGCAGAGGGTGCAGTAGACGCACTTGGACGGGTCGTTGACCGGCTTGCCGTCATCCCGGGGCTTCACCGGCGCGGCGCCGGCCGCGGGTGCCGCCGCGGGGGCGGCGGGCTTGGGCGGGGCGGGCTTCTTCACCGGCGGCTTTTTGATGAAGCTGCCGCTGACCAGAAGATCCTCTTCCTTGGTGGCCACCATATGGTAGTCCCCGGTGAACTCGATGGCGTGGCGGCTGCAGAAGTCCGCGCAAGTGGCGCAGAAGGTGCAGGAGCCCAGGTTAAAGGTCATGGTGATCTTCTCGCCCTCTTCCACCTTCTCCGAGCTGCGGGTGATGGCGTTGCCGGAGCAGACCCGCTCGCACATGCCGCAGTTGATGCACAGCTCCGGATGGTAAACGATCCTTCCCCGGTAGTGGGGCGCCGCCTCGCTGGGGACGGCGGGGTACATGGCGCAGCTGGTCTTGCTGAAGAGCTGCTTTACCGCCTCTTTGACAAACGGAAAGTCCATTACTTCGCCTCCCTCTTCTCTTTCAGGATTTTGGTGGCCAGGGCCAGGCCGTCGATCACCGCCTGGGGCTTGGGGGCGCAGCCGGCCACGTCCACGTCCACATGGACGTACTTGCTCAGGGGGCCGGCCACAGAGTAGCTGCCCTTGAACACGTTGCCGGACTGGGGGCAGGAGCCCATGGTGACGATGCAGCGGGGCTCGGGCACCTGGGAGATGGCCCGAAGGACCCGGGGCAGAGACTGGGTCGTGACCGGGCCGGTGACCACCACGATGTCCGCGTGGCGGGGGCTGCCCGCCAGCTTGAAGCCCAGACGCTCCGCGTCGTAGCGGGGAGTCAGCACGGAGACCAGCTCGATATCGCAGCCGTTGCAGGAGCCGGCGTTGATGTGGAAGAGCCAGGGGGATTTGCCCATGCTCTCCGCAATGAGTTTTTTAAACATAGTCGCCCCTCCTTACAGACCGTACCAGGCCAGAACCAGGCTGATCAGGGCCAGGCCGGATGCCACGGTCCAGTAGAACTTGAAAATCTGCTCGATCTTGAGCCGCGCGGTGACGGCGTGGACGAAGGAAATGCAGACCACCGTGAGCACCACGCACAGCAGGAACAGCACGATCGCCTCCAGCAGCACCGACACGCCGCCGGCGGCCGCGCCGCTCAGGCCCGCCAGAGCCACCAGGCTCTCGATGCCGCCGCCGATGCCGCCCAGGAACAGGGCCACAAACAGGCTGGTCATGGTGAGCATTTTGATGGCGTGGCTCAGTTTAAAGATGCCCAGGGGAGGGCCGCTGTATTCCGCCAGGAGGCCCTCGCAGATCTCCGTCTCCGCCTCGGCGGCGTCAAAGGGGTGGCTGCCGGTCTCGCCGGGGATCACCATCAGCATGGCGACGGCGGCGGGGATCATGCTGGCCTTGAGGATCAGGCTGCCGTGGGCCGCCTGATAGGCCATGATGGAGGAGAAGGAGAAGGTCAGGCCCTCGCCGGTGGCGCTGCCTACCGCCTTGCCAACCGACAGCAGCACCAGCACCAGGGGCAGCTCGCAGGCGATGATGGTGACCATCTCGCGGGAGAGGCCCACCCCCGCGTAGGGGGAGCCGGAGGCCGCGCCGCCCAGGATGTTGGCCAGGGCGGGGATCAGCAGCAGGTAGAGGATGACGATGATATCCGCCATGCCGGAGAAAGCGGTGAAGTTAAAGACCGGGATGAACAGCTGCAGCACCACCAGGGAGGCCAGGCCAACCAGCGGCGCCATGAGGAACACCGTCTTGGAGGAGGCCGCCGCGGGGATGATGGTCTCTTTGCCGCAGAGCTTGAAGAAATCGTAGAAGGGCTGAAGGATGGGAGGACCTACGCGCTTCTGCATCTTGGCCACCAGCTTGCGGTCAATGCCGCACAGGAGCAGGCCCGCCAGGAAGCAGAACAGGAAGCCGGGGAAAATCAGAATATAGCCCAGATACTGCAGGGCGCTCATAACAATACTCACGTCTCCCACCTCCTTAAAATACGATCAGCATGTAGAGCGTGACCAGGGCCAGGGCGACGACAGCCCAGAGGGCATAGTCGTTCACGATGCCGCTGTGCAGCTCATGCATGAAGTTGAAGTACCCACGCCAGTTGTGCTTGAAGCCCCAGAACAGGTCCTCGCCGCCCACCTGGGAGTACACGCTCTCTTCGCCGCCGAAGAACAGGTCGTATTTGCTGTCCGCCGGGGCGGCGCTCTCGCTGACGCTGTCATACTTGCCGGCGATGGCCACGATGGTGACGGCCAGCAGGGCGATGATCAGGAGCAGCAGCCAGCTGACCGGCTGCCACAGGCCAACCTCCACATAGGTGACGGCCTGGGCCGCGGGGGCGGCGGCGCCCATCACGCTCTCCGCGTAGCCGGAGCCCAGCATGGCGTTGATGTAGTTGGCCACGTTGAACACGGCGTTTGCTGCGGGCTGGGTCAGATAGGTGGTGACCACATTGGGGAACAGGCCCGTCAGCACGCAGAGGATGGCGAAGAGGCTCATGGCCAGACGCATGCCCCAGGGGACCTCGGTGACGTTTTCATACTCCTTGGGGAGGCGGCCGAAGAACACCGACTGGCTGACCTTCACGAAGGAGGCCAGGGTCAGCACGCTGGTGACCAGGGCGATGATGGTGACGAACACGAAGCCGATGTTGCCGGACTCCACCGCCTTATAGTAGATGGACTGATACACCATCCACTTGGAGGCAAAGCCGTTAAAGGGCGGGATGCCGCTGATGGAGAAGGCACCCACCAGAAACAGCGCCGTGGTCCAGGGCATTTTCTTGGACAGGCCGCCCAGCTTGCCCAGGTCGGTGGTGCCGGTCTGCTGCAGGACAGCGCCGGCGGCAAGGAACAGCAGGCCCTTGAACAGGGTGTGGTTCATGGCGTGATACAGGCCGGAGGAGACGCCCATGGCGGTGCACAGGCCGACGGCCGTCAGCACGTAGCCGATCTGGGAGATACTGTGGAAGGCCAGCAGACGCTTGAAGTCATGCTGCGCCAGGGCCATGGTCACGCAGACGAACATGCTCACCGAGCCCATGAACACCAGGATGAACTGCATGGTGCCCAGATTCATGGTCTGGAACAGGAAGTAGCTCAGCCGGATGATGCCGTAGATACCGGACTTGGTGAGGACGCCGGAGATCAGCACCGAGATGGACGCGGGAGCCGCGCCGTGGGCGTCCGCCGCCAGGGGATGGAAGGGCACGATGAAGGCCTTCGTGGAAAAGCCTATGTACAGCAGGGCAAAGGCCACCACGGTGGCGGTGTTCATATGCCCGGGGATAAAGGCGGACAGCTGGGCAAAGTTCAGGGTGTGGGCCTGGGCGTAGAGCATGATGGTGCCCGTCAGGATGCAGGTGGAGCCCATGCAGCCCACTACCAGGTACTTGAATGCCGCTTCCAGCGCGCCCTTGGCGGTGTTGCGGAAGGCCGTCAGCGCCACGGCGGCAAAGGTCAGGATCTCCACCATGATGAACATGTTGAACAGGTCCCCGGAGAGGACCAGACCCATGACGCCGCCGGCGAGCATCAGGAACAGGGTGTAATACTGGCCCACGTTGTCGTCAAAGCGCATGTACTGGATGGAGTACACACAGGAGACGAACACGGCCGTGGCGATCAGCAGGCCGAAAAACAGGCTCAGGGCGTCTACCTCCAGGGCAATGCCGATGGCGTAGCCGCCGGCAGGGGCCCGGGCGCCCATCCAGTAGGCGATGATCTCGCCGTTGAGCATCACGGGCTTGACCAGGGCGATCAGGAAGCCCAGGGAGGCGGTCACCGCCAGCAGGGCGATGGCGTGCCGCAGGGGCTTGACGTTGCCGAAGAGGACGATCAGGAACGCCCCCAGGAAGAGCACCATGATGGAGAAGATCGGGAAGTGCTGATACAGGGAAGTCATCATCCTCTCAGCCTCCTTATCTCTCTGGTGTCGATGGTGCCGTACTGCTCACGCAGCTTCATCACCAGGGACAGGGACATGGCCGTGACGCAGGCGCCGATGACGATGCTGGTCAGGGTCAGGGCCTGGGGGATGGGGTCCACGAAGAAGGAGGCGGGGTTCAGCTCGCCCCAGGTAAAGATAGGGGCGGTGCCGCCGGGATTGAAGCCGATGCTGATGATCAGCAGATTGACGCCGTAATCCGCGATGGACAGGCCGATCACCGTCTTGACCAGGTTGGTCTTGGTGACGATGGTGTAGAAGCCCAGAATGATGAGGAAAAACGACGCGATATAGTTAAACAGTATCATAGTCTTCACCTCATTCCGCGCCGGCGTCTTTTCCGGCAAAGACGCCGATCATCAACAGGGAAATGGAGCCGATGCCGGTTATGACCTTCACGCCGACCGTCAGGTTCATCCAGAAGATGGTGCCGGAGCTGTAAAGGTCGCCCACGTTCCCAAAGGTGTAGAGGACGTTCTGGCAGAACTGGGCGCCCACGGCCACGCCCAGCAGAGCCAGGGCCACATAGACCGTGGAGGCCGCGCCCTCGGCGTGGTGCAGCAGGTTGAAGCTCAGGGCCTCCGCGGTGGTCTGCTGGCCGTGGCCGAAGTAGAGCAGCACCACGACCGCCGCCATGATGACGCCGCCCTGGAAGCCGCCGCCGGGGGACAGGTGCCCGTGCAGCACGATGTACAGGCTGTACACCAGGGCCAGGGGCATGATCGCGTCGCAGCCGCAGGGCTGGATCACGTCTTTGATCACAGGCTTGTTATTCATCCGTCTTCTCCTCCTTCTTGGCTTTCTTGGTAAAGAGGATCACGGTGGAGCCGGCCACGGCGGTGATCAGGATAAAGGCCTCGCCCATGGTGTCGTAACCACGGAAGTCGAAGACGATAGAGGTCACGTCGTTGACCGCGTGGGACTTCTCCAGGTTCTGCTGGACGATGGCCGCCGCCGCGCCGTCGGCGGTGCTGTCGTCATAGGAGGACGGATCCTGCTGCAGCTCGTACACGGAGACGGCAGCCTGGCTGCCGTCATAGGTCCGGGGCATGGCCGCCATGGCGACGCCGGCGTAGACGCAGGCCGCCAGAACGGCCAGCAGGGAGAACCAGGTCAGAAATTTCTTCATTTGCCGTCCCCTCCCTTGATCTTTTTCAGGGTGACAATGAAGATCAGCGGGCTCAGGGCCGCGCCCACAGCGGCCTCGGAGATGGCCACATCGGGGGCGTGGAGCAGCAGAAACTCCGCCGCGGCGAACAGGCCCGTCACGCTCAGGGCGATGACCGACGACAGCAGATTCTCAAAATGGGCCGCCAGAATAGCGGACACCACCATGCCCACGACCACCAGGACATTCAGGATCACAACCAGTTCACTCATCGAAATCCCTCCCGTAATCGTCGATTTCCATCTTTTTCTCCGGGCGGATACCGGCCTGATACGCCCCCTTGGCAATGGCGTGGGAGCCGACAGGGTTCGTGAAGAAGATCAGCGCGCCGATCAGCGCCACCTTGACGGCGGCGGAGGCGCTGCCCATCACGAAGATGGCGTAGAGCAGGCCGCCCAGGCACACGCCCAGGACGCCCAGGGTGCTGACGCAGGTGCTGGCCTGCATCCGGCAGAAGGTGTCGGGCATTTTCAGGATGCCCTTGGTGCCCGCCAGGGCGAAGATCAGCCCTACGGCGATCAGCAGGTCAATGACGATCCTTAGCAGCATACTTGAGCCACCTCCCCTTGTCCATGTACTTGGCCACCAGCATCGTGTCGATAATGCCCAGCAGCGCGCCGATGATGGCGATATCCAGATAAATGCTTCTGCCGCTGTAGAGAGAGAAGAGGACCATGGCGCAGCAGATGCAGATATCCGCCGCGTCCCCGGCTACCATCCGGTCCGCGGCCGTGGGGCCCTTGATGAGCCGGATCAGGTTCAGCAGAGCCAGAGCGCCGAACAGCACGGCAAAAATCATCAGGTCGCTCATTCCCATACCCTCCTTAAGCCTTTCTCCAGCCTGCCCTTGATGGCGTCCCCCGCCTCCTGGCCGCTGGGCTTGGTCACATCGATCCAGTGTATGTAGTAGTAGGTCTGGCCCTCCTCCTCGGCGATTTCCATGGTGATGGTGCCGGGGGTGAGGGTGATGGCGTTGGCAAGGGCGGCCTGGCCGTAGTCGGACTTCAGGTCCACAGGCACCTTGACAATGCCGGGGTTTACGTTCTTGCAGCCGCCGAAGCAGCGCTTGGCCACATCCAGATTGGCCTTGACCATCTCCACCGGGAAAATGCACAGCCAAAACGCCAGGGCGTTGACCAGCTTCACAGGATTGAAGAGCCAGAAGGCCTTTTCATGGATGAAGAAGCGGGCCGAGAACAGGGCCACCGCAAGGCTTACCACCGCGCCCACCGCCAGCTCCTGGACCTGGACCGACCAGGTCAACAAAAGCCAGAAGGCATAGCAGACGATGAAGGTGGAAATGACAGCGGGAAGTCTCGTCTTTTGCAAAGGGTAACCTCTCCTTTCTTTCCGGACGGGGCGGGCCGCGGCCCGTTTTTGCCTCCGTCCGCGGTTTTTGCGGATGAAATGATCTGCGTCTATTCTACTTTCAGGTTTTCCACATAGAACTCCCGGCCGGCGGTCATTCGGACGGCGGTGGAGCGGCAGTGGGGACAGCAGGCGTTTTTCCGGTCCGCCTCCCCCTCATAGCCGCAGTCCAGACACCGGAAGCGGGCGGGCACCGTCTCGATGCGCAGCTCCGCCCCCTCCGCAGCGGAGCCCGCCGCGGCAACGGGGAAGAACTCCCGCAGGCACTCCGGCACCAGGCCGGAGAACTCGCCCATTTTCAAGCGGATCTCCAGCACCCGCTGAAAGCCGTTTTTCCGGGCCTCGGAATTGACAATCTCGATGATCCCCTGGGCGATCGCCAGCTCGTGCATGGCTCAGCGGTCCAGGCAGCTGAAGCAGGGGTCGATGCTGGCCACGATGAGCCCGGCGTCGGCCACGGAGTTGTTCCTCAGCATGGCGGGGATGGTGGGGGTGTTCTTATAGCTGGGCACGTGGATGCTGACCCGGTGGTTCATCAGGGTCCCGTTGCCCACCACCATGTAGCTCAGCTGGCCCCGGGGGGCTTCATGCCGGGCGACGGAGACGCCCTCCTGGATCTTGATCAGCTTGTTGCCCAGATTGATGGGGCCCTCCGGCAGATTGTCCAGCGCCTGGCGGATGATCTTGATGCTCTCGGCGCTCTCCAGGGCGCGGATCACCACCCGGGCGAACACGTCGCCGCTGTCCACCACGGGGACGGCAAACTCAAAATCGTCATAGGAGCAGTAGGGCGCGTCCCGCCGCACGTCCACGTCCACGCCGGAGGCTCTGGCGTGGGGGCCGATGGCGCCCATCTGCAGGGCCACGTCCCGGGGCAGGGTGCCCACGCCCTTGGTGCGCATGGCGATGGTCTTGTCCGTGACCGCGATCTCCGTGATCCGCTTGAGCTTCTCCTCCAGCACGTCGCAGGCGGAGAGGATCTTGACCCGCAGCTCGTCGCTGATGTCCCGGCGGGAGCCGCCGATGGTGACCATGGCGTAGTTGACCCGGTTGCCGGTCATCTCCTCCAGCAGGTCCATGACCAGCTCCCGTTCATCCCAGATGTGCATGAACATGCTGTCATGGCCGATGATGTGGCAGGCGATGCCCAGCCACAGGAAGTGGGAGTGCAGCCGCTCCAGCTCCGCGGTGATCACCCGGATATACTCGCCCCGCTTGGGGACGGCGATCCCGTTGATGTTCTCCACCGCCATGGCGTAGGTGAGGGCGTGGGAGTGGGAGCAGATGCCGCAGACCCGCTCCACCAGCACCAGGGTCTGGATCACGTTGCGCTCGGTGGCCAGCTTTTCGATGCCCCGGTGGTTGTAGCCCACAAAAACTTCCGCGTCTTTGATGATCTCGCCCTCGGTATAGAGCTTGGCGTGGATGGGCTCCTCCAGTGCGGGATGGTAGGGCCCGATGGGCACAATGTAGCTCATTGCTTCGCCTCCTTTTTGTTCTTCTCTACCAGTTCGGACAGGGGCATGACCATGATATGCCCCTTGCCCTGGGTCTCCAGCATGTCCTCCGGCAGGAACAGGCGCTGGGACATATCCAGCCCCTCAAATTCCACGCCGAAGAGCTCGTTGATCTCCCGTTCCGGCCAGGAGGCGGCGGTGTCGTAAAGGCTGCTGATGGAGGGGACCTTGGTCTCTCCAACCACGTGGTAGGACTCGATCGCCGGGTCCACCGCGTACTCATAGGAGATGTCCATTCGGTTTTCCTTGTCGATATACGCGTGGATCATCACAAGGAAGCGGCCCTCCTTCTTCATCCTCTCTGCAACGGGTACGATCTGGTCCTTGGTGATGTCGATTCTCTTGTACTCCTGCATGCATTTCACCTCTCGATGATGTTAAAATGGGCTCTTGTGGGTTCTTACGATTTATCAGCAAATTCTCGGGAGCTGGGCCCCCGCGAGTTTCTGCAGGATTCTCCGGCCCCCCAGGCGGGTCTTCATGACCAGCCGGCCGGGGACCTGCCCGGTGACGGTGCCGATCCGGGCGGCGGCGCGCCCCTCGGGGAAGGAGCGCAGAAGCGCCAGGGCCGCGTCCTCGCTCTCCGGCGGGACCACCGCCAGGAGCTTGCCTTCGTTGGCGCAGTACAGCGGGTCCAGGCCCAGCAGCTCACAGGCCGCCTGCACCGGGCCGCTCACCGGGATCCGCTCCTCTTCGATCTCAATGCCCAGGGCCGTGCCCTCCACAAACTCGTTGAGGGTGGTGGCCACGCCGCCCCGGGTGGGGTCCCGCAGGACCCGGACCTGCAGCCCGGTGCCTAAGAGCGCCTGAGCCAGCTTGTTCAGCGGCGCGCAGTCCGAGCGGAGCTCGCCCTGCATCAGGCCGCTTCTGGCCAGCATCACGGCGGCGCCGTGGTCCCCCGCCGTACCGGAGAGGAGCACCCGGTCCCCCTCCCGGATGGCCCGGGGGCTCAGCCCCGGGTACCGGAGTTGGCCGATGCCGGCGGTGTTGATATAGAGCTTATCCCCCCGGCCCCGTTCCACCACCTTGGTGTCGCCGGTGACGATCTGCACCTCCGCCGCTTCACAGGTGGCGCGCATGGAGGCGATCACCCGCTCCAGCTGGGCGGCGGGCAGGCCCTCTTCTATAATAAAGGAGCAGCTCAGCCAGGCCGGAACGCCGCCGCACATGGCCACGTCGTTCACCGTGCCGCAGACGGCCAGCTTGCCGATATCCCCGCCGGGGAAGAACAGGGGGTCCACCACAAAGCTGTCCGTGGAGAAGACCAGCGGCTCCCCGCCGGGGAGGATGGCCCCGTCCCCCAGCGGCCGGAGGGCCGGGTTGTCCAGGGCGGGCAGGATCATGCCCTCGATCAGGCGGGAAGTCTTTTTCCCCCCGCTGCCGTAATCCAGTGTAATAATCTCATCCATAAGGGATCTTGCTTCTCTCCCGGCCCGGCCGCTCAGGGCAGGGCCGCGTATTTATAGGCCGCGGCGCAGGCCCCCTCCGAGGAGACCATGCAGGGGCCCATAGGGTCCTCCGGGGTGCAGGCCTTGCCGAAGAGGCCGCAGTCCCGGGGGCTCAGCCGCCCAGTGATCACCTGGCCGCAGCGGCAGGCGCTGGGGGGCTCCTCCGGCTTGACGGAGACGGCAAAGCGCCGCTGGGCATCAAATGCCTTCCACTCCTCCCGGAGGCCGAGGCCGCTGGCCTCGATCTCCCCCAGGCCCCGCCAGGTGTCGCTTCGGGGCTCCAGGCAGCGGTCCATCACCGCCCGGGCCAGGCGGTTCCCCTCCCGGGAGACCGCCCTGGGATAGGCGTTCTCCAGCCGGGGCCGGCCTTCCGCCAGCTGCTTCAGCAGCCAATAGACGGCCAGTAGGATCTCCTCCGGCTCAAAGCCGCCCACCACCGCCGGCAGGCCGTAGTCCTCCGGCAGGAAGCGGAAGCCCTCCGCGCCGATGATGGTGGCCACGTGGCCGGGGCAGAGGAAGCCCTGCACATTGAAGTCCTCCATGGCGATCAGCGCCCGGAGGGCGGGTTCGACGGTTTTCAGCAGGGAGAAGACCGTGAAATTCCGGACCTTCTCCTCCGCCGCAGTCAGCACGGCGGCGGCGGTGCCCGGCGCGGTAGTCTCAAACCCGGCGCCCAGAAAGACGATCTGCCGGTCCGGGCTGTTTTTGGCCAGCTCCACCGCGTCGATGGGGGAATAGACCACCTCCACCCGGGCGCCCAGCGCCCGGCGGCGCTGGAGGCTGTCCCCCGGGGTGCTCCCGGGGACGCGCACCATGTCCCCATAGGTGGCGATCGTCACCTCCCGCTCCATGGACAGGTCCAGGATGGCGTCGATCACCTGGGGCGGCGTCACGCAGACGGGGCAGCCGGGCCCGCTCAAAAGCTGCACGTTCTCCGGCAACAGGGATTTGAGCCCGGAGCGGGCGATGGCCATGGTGTGGGTCCCGCAGACCTCCATCAAGTTGACCCGGCCCACGGGCAGGGCCTCGATGGCCCGGAGCAGCTTCTCAGCGGAGGGCATCGTCCATCTCCTCCCAGGCCTCCAGATCCGCCAGCGCCTGGCCCTCCGGCAGGCGCTCGATGGCGAAGCCCGCGTGGACCATCACATAGTCGCCCACCTTGGGCTCCTTGATGAAATCCACCCGCAGCTCCCGGGTCACGCCCAGGGCCTCGCCCACGGCCTTTTTGCCGTCAACCTCTATTAATCTCAGGGGTACCGCAAGGCACATGCGTTTCTTCTCCCTTCGCCCGGGCCTGGGCCACCATCAGCTGGCCCAAGGAAATGCCCTCGTCATTGGCGGAGACCCGGCGGTGATGCCAGGGCCGCAGGCCCCGGGCCCGGAGCGCGCCGGGCAGGCGCTCCATCAGATACATATTCTGAAAGCTGCCGCCGGAGAGGACCACATCCTGGATTCCCGTGGCCCGGGAGGCGGCCAGGCAGCAGGCAGCTGCCATCTCGATCAGCGTGTTCATAAATTTCGCGGCGCAGAGCCCTGCCGGAACGCCCCTGGCCCGGTCCGCCGTCAGGGCGCGGACCATGGGCCGCCAGTCAAAGCGCAGGGGTTCGCCGTCCAGCGTGAAGGGGTACGCCTCCCCGCTCTCTCCGGCGGCGGCCTCCAGGAGGATCGCCCCCTGGCCCTCATAGCTGCAGCGCCGCTTGATGCCCAGCAGGGCCGAGACCCCGTCGAAGAGCCGGCCCATGCCGGTGGACACCGGGCAGTTGAGCCCGGAGCGGAGGACCGCCTCATACAGCGCCCCGTTTTCCACCGCCCCGGTATCGCAGCCCGCGTCCTGCAGCAGGAACCAGGCGGTCCGCTCCGGCTCCCATACGGCCTTGTCCCCGCCGATCAGGCGGAGCGGCCGGAGGCTGGCAAAGCGCTCAAAGCGCTCATAGTCTCCCACCAGGCACTCCCCGCCCCAGGCGGTCCCGTCGGGGCCCAGGCCGGTGCCGTCCCAGATCAGGCCGATCACCGGGCCTTGCAGCCCGTTGTCCGCCATGCAGGCGGCCATGTGGGCGTGATGGTGCTGCACCTGGATCACCGGCAGCCCCTCCTCCTCGCCACGCCGCAGGGCGTAGGCGGTGGACAGGTAGTCCGGGTGCAGGTCGCAGGCCAGCAGCTCCGGCCGGATATCGAAAAGGCGCTCAAAGTGCCTGATCTGCTGTTCGTAGTGCTCCAAGGTCTCCAGATTTTTCAGGTCGCCGATGTGCTGGCTGGGGAAAACATGCTCCCCTCTGGACAGGCAGAAGCTGGCCTTCTGCTCGGCGCCGCAGGCCAGGATGCCGCCCCGGCAGCCGGGGACCTGCACCGGATAGGGCACATAGCCCCGGGAGCGCCGGGCGAAATAGGCCTCCCCGTCCAGCTCCCAGCACAGGGAATCGTCACAGCGGGTCTGAATGTCCCGGTCGTGGAGCAGGAAACCGTCGGCAATGCCCCGCAGCCGCTCCACTGCCTCTTTGTTCTGGGTCAGGATCGGCAGGTCGGAGAGGTTAGCGCTGGTCATCACCAGCTGGGGGAGATCCTCCCCCATCAGAAGCACGTGCAGGGGAGTATAGGGCAGCATCACGCCGATGCGGCCGTTTTCGCTGAAGGCCTCCCAGCCCGGCCGGCGCTTTTTCAGCAGCACGATCGGCCGCTGCCGGGAAGTCAGAAGCTTCTCCTCCGCCGGGCTCACCAGGCACAGCTCCCTGGCCGCCGCCGCATCCCGGCACATCAGGGCGAAGGGCTTCTCATCCCGCTGCTTGCGCTGCCGCAGCAGCCGCGCCGTCTCCCCGCTCTCGCAGGAGCAGGCCAGGTGGATGCCCCCCAGGCCCTTGACGGCCAGAATGCCGCCGCTCTTCAGCAGCGCCCGGGCCCGCTCGATGGCGTCCCCCGGCTGCTCCCGGCCCTGCCCGTCCAGGTAGAACACCCGGGGGCCGCAGTCCGGGCAGCAGTCCGGCTGGGCATGGTAGCGCCGGTTTTCAATGTCGTGATATTCCCGGCTGCAGTCCGGGCACATGGGGAAGGCCTCCATAGAGGTCTTCGCCCGGTCATAGGGGACGTCTTTGATGATGGTGAACCGGGGGCCGCAGTTGGTGCAGTTGATGAAGGGGTAGCGGTACCGCCGGTCCGCCGGGTCCCGCAGCTCCCGCAGGCAGTCCTCACAGACGCAGATATCCGGGGAGATCAGCGTGTCCCGCAGTGGGTCCGTCCTGCTGCGGCGGATCTCAAAGCCCTGATAGCCCGCCAGACCGTCCAGCCGGCGGGTCTCCACGCTCTCGATCACGGCCAGGGCCGGGGCGCGCCGGGGCAGCTCCTCCAGGAAGCGTTCCAGCGCTGCCTCCGGCCCCTCCAGCTCCAGCTCCACGCCGGAGGAGGTGTTTTTGATATATCCGTTCAGGCCTCTTTCCGCCACCAGCCGGTGGATGAACGGCCGGAACCCTACGCCCTGCACAATGCCGCGTATTTCGATCCGCACTCTTTCCACGGCGAGCTGCTCCATAGTAGATAAATTATCACACTTCATTATACCCGGAGCCCGGACAAGTTGCAAGAGATATTTTCCCCCATCCGTCCTTTTTCGAGCCGGATCCCCACCCCTTTGCCCTGGAAGTTTTTTCCTGCCCCCTTATGAGAAAAGCCCCGGCGGACGGAAGCGTTCGCCGGGGCGGGAATGCGGTTTGCAGGGTTTTATCAGGTCTTCTGTTTGCCCTTCGTGGCCAGGACAAGCGCCATGAAGACGATCAGAATACCGAAGGAGATGATGTAGGAGATGGCGCCGATGCCGAAGTAATCCTGCATCTGGCCGGCCAGCACGAAGGCCATGACGATGGGCACCACGAACTTGATGCAGATCGTATAGAAGGTCTCGAAGCCCTTGCTGACTTTGGTGCTGACTTCCACCTCGTCCAGGGTCAGACGGGGATTCAGCTCCCAGCCGACCATCACGCCCAGCAGCATAGCGCCGAGAGGCATGGCCATGCCCTCAGACCAGCAGTCCATGAAGTCCAGCCAATCCTGCAGGAAGGTGGGGGCGGAGGACATGCCCAGCAGGTTCATGGGGGCGATGCCGTTGCTGCCCAGGCCGTCCACAGCCACCAGCGTGGCCTCCACCAGGATCGCCAGGGCGACCCAGAGCACGATCTTTTTCCGGGGTTCCTTCTGGCCCTTGGCCGTGGCCTTGTCGATGAAGTGGGAGGCGACGACCTCCATCAGGGAGATGGCGGAGGAGATGGCCGCAATGAGCACCAGCAGGTAGAAGATAATGCCGAACAGGGGGCCGATGGCGCCCATGTTGGAGAACACGTCCTGCAGGGTGACGAAGAGCAGTTTCGGTCCGCCCAGGGCCATGTCCGCCGGGGCGATGCCGGCCGCCATGCTGTTGGCCACGGCGGCGGGGATGACGGCGAAGCCGGCCATCAGGGCCACGATGGTATCCGCAACGACGATGACGGCGGAGTTCTTGATCAGATTCTCCTGCTTGCTCAGGTAGGAGCCGTAGGTGACCATAACGCCCATGGCCAGGGACAGGGAGAAGAACATCTGCCCGCCGGCGGTACCCAGAACGGTGACGATGTTAGGCGCTTCCGAGATAAAGCCGGCCTTCACAGCGTAGCCGGGGACGAACATGAACTTCAGGCCTTCCACAGAGCCGGGCAGGGTCAGGCCCCGGATGATGACCACCACCAGCATGACGGCCAGGGCGGGCATGCCGATCTTGTTGAACTTCTCCACGCCGCCTTCCACGCCGCCGCGGACGATCAGCATGCAGATGACGATGAACAGCAGGGTGAAGACGAAGCAGCCGAAGGGGTTGACCAGCATAGCGCCGAAGGTGTCGCCGCCGGTGATCTTGCTGCCGAAGATGCCGCTCAGGCCGAAGCTCAGCTCCGC
Organism: uncultured Oscillospiraceae bacterium; assembly: GCA_947626315.1. Lineage (GTDB taxonomy): Bacteria > Bacillota > Clostridia > Oscillospirales > Oscillospiraceae > Limivicinus. Next base: position 85,262 of record CANQRQ010000001.1, read on the forward strand.
CATGTTCAGGGACATGTACTGGAGCGAGTAGCCGCCCAGCACAGAGTAAAAGCTCATGATGACGAAGGGGGCGAAGATTCCCAGCCAGCCCAGGAACTTGAACTTCTTGGAGACCTCGCTGTACGCGCTGATGATGCTCTTGCCGGTTTTGCGGCCGATGGCCAGCTCGCTGACCATGATGATCATGCCCACAAAAACGGCCAGCAAAAGGTAGATGATCAGGAAGGTAAAGCCTCCGCTTTTACCCATCTTGAAGGGGAAGCCCCAGATGTTGCCCAGGCCCACCGCAGAGCCGATAGCAGCCATCAGAAAGCCTAGATTGCTTCCCCAGGAACTGCGATTGTTTTCCATGTGTACTCCTTTCCTTCTTTCAAATATGTCCTGCTTCTTTTCTTTCCCGGCGGCGGAGCCCCCTCTGAACCGGGCCCCTGTCCGCCGGCACTCCCTTTTTCCGAAAGGGGCCGGATTTTTTGCCGGGGCTCCCCCAGCTTAGCGGTGTTTCTTGTACAATTATAACATTTTCCTTGCATTTTTCCTAACGAGATATTATTATATATGTAATGAATTTTTCTCATGGATGACATAAAGGGGTGAAATAATTAACAAGTTATGGACACCAAAAAAGTCAGGGCGCTGCTGACCGCCGTGGACCTGGGCAGTCTCACCGCCGCCGCTGTGGAGCTGGGCTATACGCAGTCCGGGCTCACCCATATGATGAACTCTCTGGAGGACGAGCTGGGCCTCAATCTTTTGGTGCGCAGCAAGAACGGGGTACATCTGTCTCCCGCCGGGCAGGAGCTGCTGTCCCGGATGCGGGCCCTGGTGGAGGCCGCCTCCGACCTGGAGACCCGGGCGGAGCAGCTGCAGCAGAAGAGCTCCACCACCCTCCGCCTGGGGGCCTATTCCAGCGTGGCCCGGCAGTGGCTGCCCTCCGTGCTGGCGGAATTCCGGCGGGTCTGCCCGGAGACGGAGGTCTCCATCTCCGTGGGCGGCATCCCGGATATCTACGAGGGGATGCGGGGGGACCGGCTGGACTGCGCCATCGTCAGCTATCACGAGGAGCAGTGCCGGGGCTTCGGCTGGGTCCCTCTGCGCAACGACGCGCTGGTGGCCGTGCTGCCGCTGGGCACGCATCTGCAGGAGGGGCGCTTCCCGGTGGCCGGCTTTTCCGGGCAGGAGTTCCTCATGCCCTCGGACGGCTTTGAGCTGGACATTAACCCTGTGTTCAACACCGCCCGCTGGAAGGACGATCCCCAGGTCCTTTACACGAACCTGGACGACGCGGCCATTGTCTCCATGGTGGCCCACGGCCTGGGCACCAGCATCCTCTCGGACCTGGTGATGCAGGGCATCCATGACGAGGCGCTGGCGGCCCCGCTGAATCCGCCTGCCTGGCGGCGGCTGGGCATCATCACCAGCGAACGGGGGCAGAACGACCGGAACATCCGCCGCTTTGTCCGCTGCGCCCAGGCGGTGATTGGCCGGATGTACCGGGAGCGGCAAAGCATTTGACAGCTTTGCGCGCCTGTGGTATAAATAGTTGTCCCCGATACGGAGGGTTACCGAAGCGGTCACAACGGGGCGGTCTTGAAAACCGTTAGGGCTGGAATACGCCCACAGGGGTTCGAATCCCTTACCCTCCGCCATGCAAAACCCCAATGCTTCGCATTGGGGTTTTGCAACGAAATCCGTCCTGCGGACGGGTGAAATCCCGCTGACGCGGGATGAAATCGCTTCGCGGTGAAATCCTGCTTCGCAGGATGCAGGTGACAGAAGGCTAACCAAAGCCGCTTCCCTTGTGCTCTGGGGGCAGGAACTCCCTGTGAAGTGCGAAGCAGTTTCTGGCGAGCAGATTTTTTCTCAGGCTAGGAAAAGCCCGCAGGAAATACTTTGTGTATTTTCAAGGGCTTTGACACAGCATGAGGGAAAATCTGCCGTCAGAAACCGGCTTGGATTAGCCTTTTGTCACCTAAAGGACGGATTTCATTTCATCGGCGCTTCAGCGCCGATTTCACCAAGGGCGCAAGCCCTTGATTTCACCGTGCCAGGGGCACGATTTCACTTTCGCAGGTGAGGAATTAAAATGGCTGGGAATCATTTATCTGAGCTTTCCATGGACTTGGCGGTAAAAACGCTGAAGATTTGCGAGAATATAAAAGGGCATTATTCTCTCGTCAACCAGCTGGAACGCTCTTCAACCAGTATCGGCGCCAATATCCGTGAAGCAAACTACGCCCATAGCCGGTCGGATTTCATCGCAAAGCTCCAAATCGCGCTGAAGGAGTGCTATGAGACGGAATATTGGCTTGAACTTATGCTGCGGGCAGAAATTGGAGAGAGGGAGACCGCCAATCAATTGAAGCACGATTGCGGTTCTGTCCGGCGAATACTTGTAGCATCTGTTAATACAGCAAAGGCGAAAAACTTGTAGAATTTCCGCCTCTCCGCCATCAAAAAAGCAGCCTAACGGCTGCTTTTTTGATGGCGGAGAGGCGGCGCTTTGCGCCGCAAGTATCCGCTGCGCTCAAAACCTATAACTTTTGTTTATCTGCATGAAGTTTCTGTAAGCATAGGACTGCGTTGAGATACTGCCCTTATGGCAGACGACTCAGGTTCATGCTGTCAGCTGTTTCTTCTAAGAATCGTGGTACATGGCTATAGGCCACGACTAGAATATAGGCCGACTCCGTCTCATAAAGGATATAGGATAGGCCAGGCTGCCCATAAGAGTCGACACTCTCGTCCACGGCAATGGTCACGGAGCCGCCCCAAGTCGTGTCATAGACCCAAGAAAGCAGATCGCCGGAGGGAATTTCCATACCGAGTGATGTGAAGAAGCAACCCTTTTTAAGATAATAGATGCTGCCGTCATCAAAACATCCGTTGTTGTATATGGTTCGGAAAGAATCCCATTGATTCGCAATTTCGCTGCCCAACCATTCCTGTATCCGCTGTCGGTTCACCGGCTCCCCTTGACCTGCGGACTCGCTTTTAAAGGCACCCCAGGGATACACAGCCTCCGGACCGTAGAATACCCCGGCAACGTTATATAAGCCATCTGTTGCTGGAAGCAGATTATACTGTTGCCAGATTTCCTCTGCCAGACTGTCCAACGACTCGTCCCCGGAGGGCCAGCCCCCATAATAGGAACTGTGGCGGAAACCAGTACCTTTCCAGCGTTCCTCACGTCCCATAGTTTCGCTCAAATAGTCTGCATAACGCTGGGTAAATGTGGTGGCTGCCAAAACTTCGGGAGTTGCTAAAAAGTCTCCTAGGGAAAGAGCATGATGAGATGAGACGGTAGGTTCCTTGTTAAAGAAACTCTGCACATGATCCCCGCCGGCGCAGAGGGCCTGATAGTCAAAGCTATTCACTAGGGTTTCCACTGTCTCATGTCCTGCCGGCGAAGGAAAGTCCAGCTGCAGGATGACGGTCCAGTCCTCGGTCTCATAAAAGGCAAATGCTCTGGTCTCAATGCTTTGACCCGGGGTGGAGCGCAGAGCCAGAGAGAGCCGCTCCCCACCAGAACTCGTGTACTCCCACTGACGGAAGGCCGCTGAGTCTGGAATATACAGACTATCAACCGGCATGGTGTCTGGACGGTTTCGCTCCAAACGGAAAAGGCACCAGCCGTCTTCGCCAGCGGGCAGATCTATCGTCCCCTCGCAAATAAAGGAGCCATCCTCAAAGATTTCGTGGGGCGACAGCAGGCCGGATGCTTCCGCCAGGAAGAAGTTCCCTGTCCCAGCCGCCTGATACAAACTCTCCGGTCCTTGCAGCCCCCAGCTGGCGCTGTGGAGCCGAACCCCGTATTGGTCCCGAATCTCAAAAAGCTTGCCGGCCATCTCCGGTGTGTAAGCGCCGTATAAGATGTAGGCAGCCTCCAGAGCCTCATCCCCCTGAAACCAGACAGGATCCGATTCATAGTCTTCTTTTGTGTATTCCAGCCAGTAATCCGCCCATGCGGCGGCTGCCATGGCCGCAGGACTGTCTCCGCCCCGATCATGTGAGAGATAACCGCCGGCCTCTAAAACGGGTGTTTCTGCCTGAACGTCTGTAACAGGTGCAGCCAACTGGGGATTGCGACTGGGAGTCAGGCGCTTTTCCAAACTCAGATAGACGGCTGCGCAAGCAGACAGCAACAGGACAGCTAGCAGGGCAGCCAATAGCGCCCGAACCATCAGGCGGCGGTTTGTCCTGCGCCGGGGTGTCGCTTCCCAAGCTAAGAGTATATCTTGGTCATCTAGATATGAGATAGCCTCAAATAAAATCATGGGATCCATAATTCTTCCTCCTCCAAAAAGGCCTTCAGCTTTTTCCTCAACCGGTGTAAGCAGGTCTTTACTTTACCGGGGCTGCAGGTGCAAACGATTGCTGTCTCCTCAATGGAGCGGACGTAAAAGTAACGGTTTGTGAAAATACGCCGCTCTTCCTCGCTCAAGCCCTCCATAAAGCGACGCAGAGTCAGTCCCAGTTCTTTAGCCTCCAACTGCCGCTCCGGTCCGCCGGCAGCGGGGATACACTCGCTTAACTCCTCCAGGCAAAGAGCGGGTCGTCCACCGCCTCGCTTTAGTCGTGTTTGCCGCTCCAAACGCTTCAGGGCAAGGTTACGAGTGATGCGTCCCAAAAAGGGTGCCAGCCGTTCTGGCCGTTTGTCCGGCATTGCATTCCAGGCGGCCATATAGCTGTCGTTTAAGCACTCCTCTGCATCCTGAACGTCTTGCAAAATGTTTTGAGCGATGGTCAAGCAGTAGGAACCATATTTTTTCTCTGTCTCCTGAATGGCTTGCTGATCCCGATTCCAGTATAGTTCCACGATTCTCGCGTCCTCCATCCTTTCACCTCCTACAAGTGTTCTTATCTATATAGACCGTGTTTAGGGTCAAAAGGTTACAGACAAATAAAAAAGCAGCCGAAAGGCTGCTTTTTTGGTGGCGGAGAGGCGGCGCTTTGCGCGCAGGGACCTACTCCCGGCCGGAGCGGTAGAGCCGGGCCTTTTTGCGGCAGCGCCAGCTGAGCTTCTGGCCGCAGCGGTCGCAGAAGGCCATATACTCCCGGTCCAGGGGGCATCTGCACCGGGGGCAGTAGTAGTACACGCTGTTTTGCAGGAGCAACCCCTCCGTGACGGGCATGGAGACCCGGTAGCTGGCCAGATCCAGCAGCTTCCGCCGGGAAGCGCCGGCCAGCTTCTTGTCAGCCCGGTTCAAGGCTTTTCCCCTCCCGTCCGGCGTTCCTGATCGTACAGCCTGTCCGAGAGCTCTTTCAGATCGTCCATCATCTGCCGGGAGTGCTCGGCCAGAGGGAGCAGGGACGGATGCAGAGAGCGGAGGAAGCCGTCCAGATCCTGGGCGGGGACCGCCTGTGTTCCGTCCACCAGCCGGATGGAACAGCCCATCTTCTCTGAGACCAGCTCCGCCGTGTCCAGCCGCATCTCCACGCTCCCCTTTATGTAGCCCTGGAGGGACGACCGGGCGATCCCCAGCTCTTTGGAAAATTCCGTCACGTTCAGGTCCCTCTGCTTCATAACGGCGCTGAGTTTGGCTGCTATGTCTTTCTTAATTTCCATAAAAATACAGCCTCCTTTCGCCCCTCAGATTAAAAGGGTGAAGGGAGGGTGTAAATGAAATTATCCCGGCATTTCAGCCGTTTTTCCGGCACGAAACGACAGGCCCGCTTTCGCCGGTCCGCCGCGGGGCTTTCCCTCTGTTCAGGCGGAAGTTAATCCCTTCTAACCGCGGCATATTATAAGGCGGGGGGCCTTGCAAGCAAGGTTCCCCGCCGTGCTCATGTCAGATCAGCATGCCCCGCTTCTTGGCCTCGAAGCGCAGCTCGTCCCGGAAGTCCGGGTGGGCGATTTCGATCAGGCGCTTGGCCCGCTCGCCCAGGCTGTGCCCTCTGAGGTGGGCCACGCCGTACTCGGTCACCACATAGTCCACGTCGTTCTTGCTGGTGGTGCACACCGCACCGGGGGTCAGAATGGGCTTGATCTTGCTGATGGTGCCGCCCTTGGCGGTGGAGGTGAAGGCGATGAAGCTCTTGCCGCCCTTGGACTGGCAGGCGCCGCGCACATAGTCGATCTGCCCGCCGGAGCCGGACATGTGCTTGGTCCCCACGCTCTCCGCGCAGACCTGGCCCCACAGGTCCACCTCCAGCGCCGCGTTGATGGAGATCATGTTGTCGTTTTTGCAGATGACCTCCGGGTCGTTCACATAGTCCACCGGCATGAGGGCGATGGCCGGGTTGTCGTCAATATAATCGTAGATGCGCTTGGAGCCGTAGGCAAAGGTGGTGACGCTCTGGCCCCGGTGGATCTGCTTTTTGCTGTTGTTCACCGCGCCGCACTCGATCAGCTCCACCATGGAGTCTGTGAACATCTCCGTGTGGATGCCCAGGTCGTGCTTGGCCTTCAGGGCCATGCCGGTGGCGTCGGGGATGGCGCCGATGCCCAGCTGGATGCAGGCCCCGTCAGGGATGCGCTCCGCGATCAGGTTGCCGATGGTGACGCTTGTCTCGTCCAGCTTCGGGGGGGCGAGCACCGGCAGCTCCTGGTCATGCTCGATCAGGGCGTCCACCTGACTCAGGTGGATCTGGGCGCCGCAGACGGCCCTGGGCTGGAAGCGGTTGACTTCCAGATAGACCCGCTTGGCCTTCTCCAGCATGGCCACCGCGTAGGAGCAGGTGGCGCCCAGGCTGAAGTACCCGTGCTTATCCATCGGCGAGACGGAGAGACACACCGCGTCATAGCTGTAGTTGGCCCGGATGTGCCGGGGGATATCCCGGTAATAGGCGGGGAGGAAATCCCCGTATCCGCCGTTGACGGCCTTCCGGGCGCCGGTGCCGGAAAACCAGGAGAAGCCTGTCAGCTTGCCGAAAAGGCCGCTGTCCTCATAGAACTCGAAAGGATAGACGTCCAGCAGGGTCTGCACCCGCACGCCGGACAGCCCGCCCTCCGCGGCCCGCCGGGCCAGGGCTGAGAAAATCGCCGGCGCGGCGGAAACAGCCGCGTCCGTCCCCAGGAGCCAGCCGTTCTCCACCCGGGCGGCAAGCTCGTCGGCCGTGGTACGCTTCTGCGCGTAGAGGGAACTGTAATCTGTCATATCGCACCTCCGTCTGTTGAATTTGTTTTGTCTGTACTTATATAATGCCACAATCCGGCCCTTAAAGCAAGGAAAACCGGCGGAAGGAGGGGCAAAATAAAAGGCTTGACACAACAGGCGCTTTTCTATTAAAATAGTATTTTAGAAAGATATTCCCTTCGTTTAGAAAGACGGTCCGGAGGCGAAGATATGGCGGAACGCTGGCTCTACCGCGGGAAAATCGAACACACGGCCAAGTCGGTGGAGCGGCTGTACACCACCGCGTACAACTGCTACAGCAAGGGCCGGATGCTGACCCGGCTGGGGATCGGCGTCGTGCTGGTGATCGTCTCTCTGACGGTGTCCATGCCCATGTCGGCCCGGGCGGTCCTGATGCTCGTTGGCGCCTGGCTGATGGCCAGCCGGGACTTTCCCGGCCAGATCCAGGCGGACCGGGCGGTGGAGGCCCGGCACGGCTCCCTGCCCGGCATGGACTATGAGTTCTATCCGGACCGGGTCCGTCTGTCCGGAGAGGGCAGCATGAACATCCCCTATAAGAAATTTACCCGCCTGGTGGAGGACGAGGAATATCTGTATCTGTTTCTGGATAAAGATTCTGTCTGTATGCTGCCCCGGTCCTCTGTGGAGCCTCAGCCGGCGGAGGACTTTATGAAATTTGTCGAGGGGAAGACCGGGCTGAGCTGGCGGCGGGAGAAGTCCCTGCTGTCCCTGAATCTCTGGGACCTGCGGCAGCTTTGGCGGGATATCCGGGGGAAGAAATGACACGGAGCGCGGAAGCATGGATACGAGGAAAGAACAGGAAAATAAGCTGAGCCTGGGCGAGAAGCTGTCCCAGTGGCGGCTGGAATATTCGCCGGAGGGCAGCGCCCGGAGCGTCGCCTATCAGACCATCCGCGGCAAGATCATCAGCCTGGACTTCAAGCCCGGGGAGCCCCTGAGCGACAAGCTCCTGGCCGAGGAGCTGGGCGTGAGCCGGACCCCGGTGCGGGAGGCCCTGATCATGCTGGCCGCCAGCAACATGGTGCTGCTCAAGCCCCAGCGGGGCACCTTCGTGGCCCCTATCGACACCGAGCGCATGGCTGTGGAGCAGTTTTCACGCTGCGCGCTGGAAAAGGAGATCATCCGCCGGGCCGCGCCGCTGATGACAAAGGAGCTGATTTGGCAGTACGAGCAGAACCTCCGGAGCTACCGCCACTATGTCCACAGCAGCCTCCCGGAGCGGGAGCTGCAGATGCTGGAGCTGGACAACGCCTTTCACCGGATCGCCTTTACGGCGGCCGGCCAGGAAAACAGCTTTCTGTACATGCTGGGCACCATGCAGCACATCGAGCGGATGCGCTTTCTCAGCGTGATGGTCGTGAGCCAGGAAAACATCTATCAGGACCACCTGGAGATCGCCCAGGCGCTCAAAGAGGGCGACGCGGAGACCGCCCTGCGGGCCCTGGAGCGGCATCTGAACCGCTATCTGGACGATCTGCAGATCGCGCGGGAAAAATTCCCCTCTTATTTCCAACTGGGTGAATAGACATTTAAAATCCGATATGACACCCCCGGACGGCGCTTTTGGCGCTGTCCGGGGGTTTATCGTTATTGTGCACAAATTGACAAGGTAAAATAGTGTTAGATTGCACACTTGAAAATCTCTGACTGATATATTAGAATACCTGCATCAGGGTTTGCCCCTATCCCGCGCGAAAATGAGAAACAGGAGGAAACATGTTGAAACGCAAGAGAATCATTGCTCTGGCCCTGTGCCTGGTCATGGCACTGGCTCTGGCCGCCTGCGGCGGCTCCGGCACGTCTGACGGTACCTTCCACCTGCGTCTGTCCCACGGCCTGGCAGAAGATCATGCGGTCCACATCGCCATGACCGCCTGGGCGGAAGAGGTTGAAAAGAGGTCCAACGGAAGCATCACCATCCAGATTTTCCCCAACGCAACTCTGGGCAGCGAGGTGGACAACATCACCCAGATCCGGGCCGGCGCTCTGGATATCGCCAAGGTTTCCGCCTCCACCCTGGGCAACTTCCAGCCGGAGTGGAACGTGGTCTCCGTCCCCTATGTCTTTAACGACAAGGAACACTTCTATAAAGTGATGGACGGGGAGATCGGCCAGGAGCTCTATGACCTGACCGAGGACGTGGGCTTCATCGGCCTGACCTGGCTGGAATCCGGCGCCCGCTCCTTCTACACCGCTGACACCCCCATCCGCACCCCGGCCGACCTGAAGGGCCTGAAGATCCGCACCATGGACTCCCAGATGGCCATTGACATGATGAACGCCTTTGGCGGCTCCGCCATGGTCATGGGCTACAGCGAGATCTACACCGGCATGCAGCAGGGCGTCATCGACGGTGCGGAGAACAACATCACCGCCATGCGCGACCACAAGGATGTGACCGGCTACTACTGCTTTGACGAGCACACCCGCATCCCCGACATCCTGGTGATCTCCACGGAGGTCTGGAACGCCATGACGGACGAGCAGCGTCAGATCATGACCGAGACGGCCAAAGAGATGACTGAGACCTACAAGACCTCCTGGGCCGAATTTGAGGACGAGGTCCGCGCCGGCGCAGACAACGTGGAGTTTGTCGAAGACGTGGACACCGCCGCTTTCCAGGAGGCCTGCCAGAGCATCTACGAGAACCTGAAGGCCAGCGACCCCGCGGTATACGCTTTCGTAGAGAAGATCCAGGCCGCCGCCTGAACCCAGCCCCAACCATTCCACGAACAGGCGGCTGCGAAAACCGCAGCCAGCCATACCAAATAAGATAAGGAGTTGATCTTTTGAAGGCTATCGAGAAGATCCTGGACGCCGTTATGCGCTTTCTGATGGCGCTGGCTATGGGCGCTCTGGTGGTCGGCGGCACCTGGCAGATCGTCAGCCGCTGGATCCTGGGCAACCCCTCCACCTTCACCGATGAGTTTCTGCGCTATGTCCTGATCTGGGCCTCCCTGCTGGGCTCCGCCTATTGCTTCTATCGGGACGAGCATCTGTCCCTGACCCTGATCACGGACCGGGCCAAGGGCGTGTTTTCCGTGATCCTCAGCGTTTTCATCGAGGCTTGCACCCTGTTCTTTGTCTGCTATGTGTTTGTCTACGGCGGATGGAAGCTGGCGGCTGCCGCCATCAACATTTCCTCCGTCATTCACATTCCCTTTAGCTTCCTCTATTCGATCCTGCCCTTGGCCGGCATCTTTATCGTGCTGGCCCGCATCCTGAAATACGCGCAGCTGCTGGCTGCCCGGAAAGGAGGAAAAGCATAATGGTCGTACAGGCAACCTTAATGCTCTTTGGCTCCTTCTTCGTGATGCTTCTGGCCGGCGTGCCTATCTCCGCCGGTATCGGCATCGCCTCCGTGATCACCGCTCTCATGAGCGGGATCCCCGCGGATACCTTCGCCCTGGTCGCGGCCCAGCGCTGCTTCTCCGGGCTGGATTCCTTCTCCCTGCTGGCCCTGCCCTTCTTCTCTCTGGGCGGCAACATCATGAACAAGGGCGGCATCGCCCGCCGTCTGGTGCGTCTGGCCCGGCTGCTGGTGGGTAAGATCCCCGGCTATCTGGCCGCCACCAACGTGCTGGCCAACATGTTCTTCGGCGCCGTGTCCGGCTCCTCTGTGGCGGCCGCCTCCGCTATGGGCTCCATCCTGAGCCCCCTGGAGAAGGACGAGGGCTATGACCCCAACTACTCCGCCGCCGTCAACATCTGCTCCGCTCCTACCGGCATTCTGATCCCGCCCTCCGGTCCGCTGATCCTCTTCTCCATCACCGCCGGCGGCGTCTCCGTGGCGGCCCTGTTCATGGGCGGCTACCTGACCGGTCTGGCGCTGGGCATCGCGGTGGCCGTCCTGGCCGTCATTCTGGCCAAAAAGCAGGGCTATAAGGCCGCTGCCGCGAAGGAGAGCGACCCCGCCTGGAAGATCTGGGTGGACGCCATCCCCTCCCTGCTGGCCGTCATCATCGTCATGGGCGGCATCCTGGGCGGCATCTTCACCGCCACCGAGGCCGGCGTCGTCATGGTCCTGTACTGCCTGGTGCTGTCCATCATCTACCGGGAGCTGGATCTGAAGACCCTGTACAATCTGCTGGCGGACACCATGAAGAGCTCCGCCACGATCCTCTTCCTGATCGCGGCCTCCTCCATCATGTCCTTCGTCATGAGCTATTCCGGCATCCCCGCCGCCATCAGCAACGCCCTGATGAGCGTCTCCAACAACCGCTATGTGCTGCTGTTCATCATGAACGTGTTCCTGCTGGTCATGGGCATGTTCCTGGATCTGACCCCCGCCGTGCTGATCTTCACGCCGATCTTCCTGCCTATCGCCCGCAGCGTGGGCATGAGCGACGTACACTTCGGCCTGATGCTGATCATGAACCTGGGCATCGGCTCCGTGACCCCGCCTGTGGGCTCCTGCCTGTTTGTGGGCTGCGGCGTGGCCAACGTGAAGATCGAGGGCGTGACCAAGTACATCGTACCCATCTTCGCGGCCATGGTGATCGCCCTGCTGCTGGTGACCTTTATCCCCGCCATCAGCCTGATCGTCCCCTATATCTCCGGCCTGGTCCCCGGTTTCGGCTGGAACTGAAAGAACCCTTTGCGGCGGCTCTAAGCCTCTGCCTGCGCCGCGGCGCAGGCAGGGCGGGGCCGCCCCTTTTATGCCTTTAATCCAACCCGTAAAACAAACTTCTGAGAGGTAAGTATGGATATCTGCTCAAAGATCACCGGCATGGAACCGCTGAACGGAGCCTTCCTTCTCCACACCAACTGCGCCGACATCAAGCTTGTCTTCGTCACCGAGGAGATCGTCCGCCTCCGGGTGTCCTTTGACCGGGAGCTGGCCGAGGAGTCCTACGTGCTCTCCGCCACCGCCTGGGAAGACCGTCTGGACGGCCTCTTCGAGGGGGAGCGCACCCGGCTGACGCCGGCAGCGCCCGCCCTGGCGGAGACGGAAAAGACCCTGATCTTTTCCACCGCCCAGCTCCGCCTGGAGCTGGACAAAGATCCCCTGTGCGTCCGCCTCTATGACAAAGAGGGCACCGAGCTCTACAGCAGCCTGGCCGAGAGCCCCTTTACCCTGGATTCCAACCGGCGCGTCACCGCCTACAGCCGCATGGAGGAGGACGACTGCTTCTACGGCTTCGGCGAGAAGACCGGCAACCTGAACAAAAACAAGGAGTTTCTCCGGGAGCGGGCCACCGACGCCATGGGCTACGACGCCACAAAAATGGACACGCTCTATAAGCACATCCCCTTTTACATCCGCCTGAACCGGAAAACCCGCAAGGCCGTGGGCCTGTTCTACCACAACTTCTATGAGTCCGTGTTCAACATGGGCAGGGAGAAGAGCAACTACTGGCCCCGCTACACTTACTGGCAGGCCGACGGCGGCGACATCGACCTGTTCCTGCTGGGGGGCAATACTCTGGCTCGGATCGTGGACAACTACACCCTGCTCACCGGCCGGCCGGCCCTGCTGCCCAAGCGGGCCCTGGGCTATCAGGGCTCCTCCATGTTCTATCCGGAGCTGGAGAAGGACAGCGACGATGCGGTGCTGGAATTTATCGACACTATCAAGGAGGAGGGCTTCCCCATTGACGGCTTCCACCTGTCCTCCGGCTACACCAGCTGCAACAACAAGCGCTGCGTCTTTGTGTGGAACAAAGAGCGCTTCAAGGACCCCCGTGCCTACTTCGCCGCCATGAACGAAAAGGGCGCCCAGAACGTGCCCAACGTAAAGCCGGGCGTTCTGCTGGTCCACCCCTGGTTTGACGAGTTTGTGTCCAAGGATGTGTTTGTCAGGGACTCCAAGGAGGATACCTACGGCGTCGGCAAATGGTGGGGCGGCGACGGGGCCTTCTGGGACTTCACCAAGCCCTCCGCCCGGCGGATCTGGAAGGACTACCTGATCGAGAACATCATCGACGTAGGCACCGACTCCGTCTGGAACGACAACTGCGAATACGACAGCCTGCTGGACAAGGACGTGCGTTGCGATTTTGACGGCAAGGGCGGCACCATCGGCCAGCTCAAGCCCATCATGTGCACCCTCATGTGCAAAATGAGCAACGACGCGGTGAAGGAGCACAACCCGGACGCCCGGCCCTACTCCGTCTGCCGCAGCGGCAGCGCCGGCATCCAGAAATACGCCCAGACCTGGTGCGGCGACAACTACACCAGCTGGACCAGCCTCCAGTACAACATCCCCATCATCACCGGCATGGGCCTGTCCGGCCAGCCCAACGAGGGCGCGGACATCGGCGGTTTTGCCGGCCCTGCGCCGGAGGAGGAACTCTTCGTCCGCTGGGTGCAGAACGGCGTCTTTCAGCCCCGCTTCTCCATCCACTCCGCCAGCAACGACAACACCGTCACCGAGCCCTGGATGTACCGCGGCTCCGCCGGCTTGATCCGGGACGCCATCCTGCTGCGCTACCGGCTGACGCCCTATCTTTACTCCGCCGAGTACGAGGCCCATCAGACCGGCGCGCCTATTATGCGGGCTCTGGTCTACGAGTTCCAGAACGATGAAAAGGTCTACGACGAGAGCTTTGAATTCATGTTCGGCCGGGACCTGCTGGTGGCCAACGTGATCGAGAAGGGCGCCAAGACCCGGAAGGTCTATCTGCCCGCCGGCTGCAAATGGTACGACTGGAACGACAACTTCGCCTGCTACGAGGGCGGCCAGACCGTCGAGATCCCCGTGGACATGAGCAGCATCCCCCTGTTCATCCGGGAGGGGGCCATCCTCCCCCTGGCGGACAACCAGCTCATGAGCATGGCCAACGACCATATGACCGCGCTGCACCTGATCCTGGCCCCCGGCGGTGAGCGGCGCTACACCCTCTATGACGACGACGGCGTGAGCAACGACTACGCCAAGGGCGTCTACCGCAAGACGGAGATCAGCATGTCCGGCGAGAGCGTGGTCAAGGTGGCCTTCAAGGCCGAGGGCAGCTATACCGACTTTGTAAAGACCGTCACCGTGGAGATGATCCGCAAAGACCGGAGCCCCTTCTGGGTGGCCCTGGGCGGGGAGAAGCTGGAGCACTTCCTGAACCGGCGCAAGTTCGAGGCGGCGGAGCGGGGCTGGTACTACAGCCAGACCAAAAAGGCGGTGCTGATCAAGTACCCCAACCCCGGGAAAGACCTGACGCTCACGGTGTCCTTTGAGGACTTTGATCTGATCGGCATGTAAGAGGGAGGCGCTATGCTTTTAAGACGTTTCGAGTCCCTGGAAAAGACGGAGAACGGCTGGCTGCTCCACGGCGACTGCGCGGACGCGCTGCTGGTCTTTCTCAGCGACGATGTGATCCGCATCCGCGTCTCCTTTGACCGGCGCTTCCCGGAGGCGTCCTACGCCCTGGCGACCACCGCCTGGCCCGACCGGCTGGACGGCCTCTTCGCGGAGGAGCGGCGGCGGGTCCCGGCCCTGGACATCCCCTGCCGGGAGACAGAGAAGAGCCTGAGCTTTGAGACCGGCAGCCTGCGCCTGGTGCTGAAAAAGGCCCCCTTCGCCTTCTCCCTCTTCGATTTGGCGGGGAACTGCTTGTACCGGGACCTGCCGGAGCGGGCCTTTGAGAAGGACCAGCTGGGCCGCCTCAGCCACTACTCCTGCATGGACCGGGAGAAGGACCACTTCTACGGCTTCGGCGAGAAGACCGGCCACCTGGACAAGAAGCTCCGGCGGCTGCGCATGTCCCCCAAGGACGCCATCGGCCACGATCCGGAGACCGGGGACCCTATGTACAAGCATATCCCCTTCTACCTCCGGGTGAACGAGGACAGGCTGCACAGCCTGGGCCTGTTCTACCACAACTCCTATGACTGCGTGTTCGACCTGGGCCAGGAGATCAGCGGCTACTGGGAGCGCTACTGCTATTACCAGACCGACGGGGGCGACATCGACCTGTTCCTCATCAACGGGCCCAGGCCTGCCCAGGTGGTGGAGCGCTACACCTGGCTCACCGGCCGGACCATCCTGCCCACCAAGCAGTCCCTGGGCTACTGCGCCTCTACCATGTACTACGCGGAGCTGGAGAAGGACTGCGACCAGGAGATCTACAAGGTCATCGACAAGCACCTGAAAGAGCAGATCTGGATCGACAATTTCTGGCTGGCCTCCGGCTACTCCTCCGGCGAGGAGGACAATCTGCGCTACACCTTCAACTGGAACCATAAGCGCTTCCCGGACCCGGAGGGCTTCTTTGAGAAGATGAACGCCCTGGGCATCAACGTGATCTGCAACCTGAAGCCCGGCGTTCTGAAGCGGCACCCTTACGCCCGCTACTACGAGGAGCGGGACGCCTTCATCAAGAACCCTGGCGGCCAGGGCGATTACTACGGCCGCTGGTGGGGCGGCGAGGGCCGCTTTATCGACTTTACCGGCCCGGCGGGCCGGGAGGCCTGGAAGGCCCTGCTGGAGGAGAATATCCTCCGCAAGGGCGCCAAAACCGTCTGGAACGACAACTGCGAGATGGACGGCGTGGAGGACCGGGACGCCCGGTGCTCCTTTGAGGGCGCCGGGGGCGACATGGCCCGGCTGAAGATCATCCACTCCAATATGATGGCCTATACCGCCATCCAGGCGCTGCGGGACGTGTACCCCAACGAGCGGCCCTACGTGATCAACCGGGCCGGCTTTGCGGGCATCCAGCGCTACGCCCAGGTCTGGGGCGGGGACAATCTCACCGGCTGGAAGACCCTCAAGTTCAACATCGCCACCATCCTGGGCATGGGCCTGTCCGGCTGCGCCAACATGGGCTGCGACATCGGCGGCTTTACCGGCCCCGCCCCGGAGGGAGAGCTGCTGCTGCGCTGGATCCAAAACGGCATTTTCCAGCCCCGCTTCACCCTCAACTCCGCCAACACGGACAACACTGTGACCCAGCCCTGGATGTACGAGGAGAACCTGCCCCACATCCGCCGGGCCTTCGCCCTGCGCTACCGGCTGCTGCCCACCCTGTACTCCCTGCTGTACGAGGCCAGCGTCAGCGGTCTGCCCGCCCTGCGGCCGTTGTTCCTGGAGTTTCCGGAGGACCCGGCCTGCTACACCGACGAGCATCTGAGCTTTCTGTTCGGGCCCGGCCTGCTGGTGGCCAACGTGGTGGAGCCGGGGGCCAAGACCCGGGAGCTCTACCTGCCCGCCGGGACCACGTGGTACGACCTGAACGACCACATGCGCGCATACGCCGGCGGCCAGGTGATCTCTGTGCCTGTGGACCTGGGGACCATCCCCCTGTTCCTGCGGGGCAGCGCCGTTCTGCTCGGCAGCGAGGACGTAAAGCGCATCCGGTTCGACACCCTGCGCACCCTGGACCTGACCGTGGCCGCGGAGAAGGACTGCTCCTTCCTGTTCTATGACGACGACGGCCACACCGAGGACTACAAACGGGGCGTCAGCGCCCGAACGCTGATCACCGTCCAGGCCGGGGACCGGACAGTGATCTCCTTCCACAAGGAGGGGAGCTGGGCCGGCACGGTGGAGCGGCTGACCCTGACCCTGGTCAGCAAAGCCAAGGGCGCCTTCTGGGTGACCGTGGACGGACGGCAGATCCCCCGCTATCTGGTGCGGGACAACTGGGAGGAGGCCGAAGAGGGCTGGTACTATGAGCTGTCCGACCGGACCATCCGGGTCAAATGCCCGAAACCGGCCAAGGACGATTTCAGCATCGTGATCTCCACGGAGAAATTCGACCTGATCGGCATGAACGAGGAATAAATTTTATTACTTTGAGGGAGGTACTGTCATGCCTATGCAAATGGGCTTTCGCTGGTACGGCGAAGGGAACGACGGAATCAGCCTGGAGGATATCCGGCAGATCCCCGGCGTGAGCACCATCGTCTGGGCGCTGCACAATAAGCTGCCCGGCGAGGTCTGGGAGCCGGAGGAGATCGCCCCGGTGGTGGAGGATATCCGCGCCCACGGCTTCAACGCCGATGTGGTGGAGTCCGTCAACGTCCACGACGATATTAAGATCGGCCTGCCCAGCCGGGACAGGTACATCGACAACTATATCCAGACCATACGGAACCTGGCCCCCTTCGGCGTGAAGGTCATCTGCTACAACTTTATGCCCATCTTTGACTGGACCCGCAGCGACCTGTTCCACCCGGTAGGGGACGGCTCCACCGCCCTGTATTATCAGAAGGACATGATCCAGGACGACCCCAAGGAGATGGCCGCCTATGTGATGAGCTTCACGGAGAAGTACCACATGACCTTCCCCGGCTGGGAGCCGGAGCGCATGGCCAAGCTGGACGAGCTCTTTGAGAAGTACAAGGACGTGACCAAGGAGAAGCTCTGGGCCAACTTTAAGTATTTCCTGGAGCGGCTCATGCCCGTCTGCCGCGAGTGCGATATCAAAATGGCCGTCCACATGGACGATCCCCCCTGGGACATCTTCGGCCTGCCCCGCCTGCTGGTGGACAGTGAGAGCATCGACCGTTTTCTGGCCATGGTGGATGACCCCTATAACTGCCTGACCCTCTGCTCCGGCAGCCTGAACGCCAACCCTGAAAACAACGTGGCCGCCATCGTCCGCCGGCACTGTGACCGGATCGCCTTTGCCCACATCCGCAACGTCAAGCACTTCCCCAACGGCGACTTCTCCGAGGCCTCCCACCGGGACTGCGACGGGGACACCGGCATCCTCGACATCCTCCGGGCCTATCACGACTGCGGCTACGAGGGCTATATCCGGCCGGACCACGGCCGGCACCTGTGGGGCGAGGGCCCCGGCAGCTGCCGCCCAGGCTACGGCCTGTATGACCGGGCCCTGGGCATCATGTATATGCTGGGCGCCTGGGATCTGATGGACAAGGAGGCAAAAGCATGAGCAAAAAACTGGATCTGAGCACGGCCGGTCTGAAGGACCGGGCCGCCTGGGAAGCGGCGGGCTACGCCCTGCCCCGGTATGACCGGGAGGCCATGGTGGCCGCCACGCTGGAAGAGCCTGCCTGGCTGCATTTCGGCGCGGGCAACATCTTCAAGGCCTTTCAGGCCCACGCCGCCCAGAAGCTTTTGAACGAGGGCCTGACGCACACCGGCATCCTGGCCGCCGAGCGCAGCAAGCGGGGGGACGACAGCCACGACAACTACACTGTCCTGGTGACTCTGAAGGCCAGCGGGCAGGTGGAAAAAACCGTCATCGGCAGCATCGCCCACACCTATGCCCTCTACGGCCAGGAGGCCGAACTGGAGGAGGTCTTCAAAAAGCCCTCCCTGCAGATGGTGAGCTTTACCATCACCGAGAAGGGCTACAGCCTGGTGGACGGCAAGGGAGAGCGCCTGCCGGACGTGACCGCCGATCTGGATGCCGGCCCGGCCGCCGCCGTCAGCTATATGGGCAAGCTCACCGCCCTGCTCCTTGCCCGCTACCGGGCCGGGGCGCTCCCCCTCGCCATGGTCAGCATGGACAACTGCTCCCACAACGGGGACAAGCTGAAGGCCGCCGTCACCGCCTTTGCCCAGGCCTGGTCGGAGAAGGGCCTGGCGCCGGAGGGCTTTGCCGCCTATGTGAACGATCCGAAGCAGGTCAGCTTCCCCTGGACCATGATCGACAAGATCACCCCCAGCCCGGACGCCAGCGTGGGCGGCCTGCTGGAGGCCGACGGCCTGGAGGGCTTCGCCCCCGTGGTCACCCCCCGGGGCACCCATGTGGCCCCCTTTGTCAACGCCGAGGAGTGCGAGTACCTGGTCATCGAGGACAGCTTCCCCAACGGCCGCCCGCCGCTGGAAAAGGCCGGGATCCTCTTCACTCCGCGGGAGACGGTGGACAAGGTGGAACGGATGAAGGTCTGCACCTGCCTCAACCCCCTGCACACCAGTCTGGCCGTCTACGGCTGCCTGCTGGGCTATCAGCGGATCTATGAGGAGATGAAGGACCCGGAGCTGCGCGCGCTGGTGCAGGGCGTCGGCTACGGGGAGGGCTTGCCCGTGGTCACGGATCCGGGCGTCCTGAACCCCAAAGAGTTTATCGACGCCGTGGTGCAGATGCGCCTGCCCAACCCCTTCATGCCCGACATGCCCCAGCGGATTGCCACCGACACCTCCCAAAAGCTGCCCATCCGCTTCGGGGAGACCATCAAGGCCTACATCGCCTCTCCCGAGCTGGACGTGCACGATCTCAAGCTGATCCCCCTGGTCTTTGCCGGCTGGCTGCGCTACCTGATGGCGGTGGATGACAAAGGCAAGCCCTTCACCCTGAGCCCGGACCCCCTGCTGGACACGGTCTGCCCGGTGGTCCGGGACTTCCGGCTGGGGCAGGTCCCCCCGGCGGAGGCGATCCGGGAAAAGCTGGCGGGGCTTCTGTCCCGGGCGGATATCTTCGGCGTGGACCTGGTGGAGGCCGGTTTGTCCGACCTGGTCTGCGCTTACTTTGCCCAGCTGATCGCCGGCCCCGGCTCAGTGCGGGCCACCCTGAAAAAAATTCTGACTGACGGAGGGAAAACAGCGTGAAAGCCTTTATGGACAAGGATTTTCTCCTCTCCACGGAGACGGCAAAGCACCTCTTCCACGACTACGCGGAGCAGCTGCCCATCATCGACTACCACTGCCACCTGTCCCCCCGGGAGATCTATGAGGACCGGCAGTTTGAGAACATCACCCAGGTCTGGCTGGGCGGCGACCACTACAAGTGGCGCCTGATGCGCTCCAACGGGGTGGAGGAGCGGTATATCACCGGCGACGCCTCCGACCGGGAGAAGTTCCAGAAGTGGGCGGAGACCCTCGGCCTGGCCATTGGCAACCCCCTCTACCACTGGAGCCACCTGGAGCTGCGCAACTACTTCGGCTATCAGGGCATCCTCAACGGCGACACCGCCGGGGAGGTCTGGCAGCTGTGCAACGAGAAGCTGAAGACCATGAGCGCCCGCCAGCTGATCGCCGGCTCCCGGGTGGAGGCCCTCTGCACCACCGACGACCCGGCGGACAGCCTGGAGTGGCACAAAAAGATCGCGGAGGACGGCTTCGCGGTAAAGGTGCTGCCCACCTTCCGGCCGGATCAGGCCCTGGGCATCGAGAAGCCCGGCTATCTGGACTATCTCCAGTCCCTGGCCGAGGCCGCCGGAGACGAGATCCACTGCTTTAACTGCCTGGTAAAAGTTCTGAAAAAGCGCATGGACGCCTTTGACGCCCTGGGCTGCCGCATCTCCGACCACGGCCTGGAGGCGGTGACCTACGCCCCGGCGGAAAAGAGCGAAATCATGGACATCTTCAAGCGCCGCAAAGCGGGCCAGATCCCTACCGCCGAGGAGGCCAGGAAATTCCGCACGGCGCTGCTGCTGGCCCTGGGCCGGGAGTACGCCAGACGAGGCTGGGCCATGCAGATCCACTTCGGCGTGATCCGCAACAACGCCCAGCGGGTGTTCAAGGCCCTGGGGCCGGATGCCGGCGTGGATTCCATCGGCGACGCGGCGTCCATCAAGGAGCTGGCCGCCTTCCTCAACGCCCTGGATGAGACCGGCGAGCTGCCCAAGACCATCCTCTACTCTCTCAACCCCAACGACAACGCCGCCATCGAGACCGTCATGGGCTGCTTCCAGACCGGCGAGGCCGTGGGCAAGCTCCAGCACGGCAGCGGCTGGTGGTTCAATGACCACAAGCAGGGCATGATCGAGCAGATGACCAGTCTGGCCAACGAAGGCATGCTGGCGGGCTTCATCGGCATGCTCACCGACTCCCGCAGCTTCCTGTCCTACGCCCGGCATGAGTATTTCCGCCGCATCCTCTGCGACCTGGTGGGCTCCTGGGTGGAAAACGGGGAGTACCCCAACGACGAGAAGGCCCTTAAACAGATCATCGAAGGCGTCTGCTGCGAGAACGCCCGGCGCTATCTGGGCCTTTAAGACGGTCTCCCGTAATAGGAAAAGCTTCTCTATCCGTGCAGCGGGTGGAGAAGCTTTTCTGCTAAAGTTGTATATTCTGTTGACATACGTAAAAATACGTACTATAATATAGGTAAGAGATAAAGAAGGTGGTCTAATTAAATATTCAGAGCTGGAAAAGATATTAAAGCAAGCGGGCTGTACAGTGAGGAGAGAAGGAAAATCGCATACACTATGGTATAGTCCAAAGACCGGAAAGGTGTTCACGGTAGGGCGGCACAAGACGCAGGATGTGCCGAGCGGAACGCTAAAGTCTATTAAAGTGAGCGCGGGACTTGAATAAAGCCCCAAACTCTCCCGCAAACGGAGGAAGGAAAAAAGTGAAGAAATATTTGTACCCCGCAGTCTTTGAGAAGGAAGAAAGCGGCTACAGCGTTATCTTCCCGGACCTGGGCATCGCCACTTCCGGAGAGACGCTGGAAGAGGCCATGGACATGGCAAAGGATGCTCTGTGTTTAACGCTCTATGATCTGGAAGAAAGCAAGCATCCCATTCCAGCCGCATCCGACATGAGAGCGCTGTCATGCCCGGACAATGCTTTTTTGAGCCTCGTGGCCTGCGACACGATGGAGTACCGGCGTTTTTACAGCAGCAAGGCTGTGAAGAAAACGCTGAGTATTCCGGCATGGCTGAACACGATGGCAGAGAGAGAAGACATCAATTTCTCGGCGGTGCTGCAAAAAGCGCTGAAGGCTGAGCTGCATATCTGAGCCCCGCGGCGCGAAACGCTGCTATTTTTTGATAAGCGAAAGCTTAGGTGAAATCCCGCGTGGGGCGGGTTTGGGAGGGGATGGGCTTCCCCTCCAAAAAATTGAGCGAAGCGGATATTTGCGGCGCTTTGCGCCGCCACCAGGATTCGCCCGCCTGCGGGCGGGCCGGGTCGGCGTCAAAGGACCTCCGAAGACGATAGGACCGCGTAGGCGCGGTCCTATGCGTCGGTCGTAGGCCCTTTTCCTTTCCCCATGAAACCCGCTGGCGCTGGGTTTTCATAGGGCCCCCTTACACCGCTTCCTTCGAATCCCCGCTTTCGCACATATGAAAAATCCCCGCACCCGCATAGCGGGTACGGGAATTTTTGGTGCTCCAGCGGGGATTCGAACCCCGGACACCCTGCTTAAAAGGCAGGTGCTCTGCCTACTGAGCTACTGGGGCATAGGGGAGGGGGATCTATCTTTCACGTCCTCCGCCGGCGGCGGAAGGCGGGTTTTTTGGCTGGGATGGCGGGACTCGAACCCACTATATCGGAGTCAAAGTCCGGTGTGTTACCATTACACTACATCCCAATATATCCGGCGCTCTGATGGGCTGAGGCCGCCCCGCCGGGAGCGGCCTCAAGCTTTTTCAATGGGGTGGGTGAAGGGGCTCGAACCCTCGACACCCGGAACCACAATCCGGTGCTCTGCCAACTGAGCTACGCCCACCATATCTTCTTTTGGCACGCCAAGAGGGATTCGAACCCCCGACCTACTGCTTAGAAGGCAGTTGCTCTATCCTGCTGAGCTATTGGCGCATATTCAGGGCCCAACAGCATGGAGCGGGTGATGGGAATCGAACCCACGTATCCAGCTTGGAAGGCTGGTGTTCTGCCATTGAACTACACCCGCACGACCATTCCCTTATCAGCCTTGTGATCATAACATATTTTGGGCGGTTGTGTCAACAGAATTTTTCCCGGACCGGTGGAAAAAATTCCAAATGCCCGGCAAAAAAGCCATCACCGGTAATTTCCCTCTATTTCTTGGTATTTCCCTACGGGATCTGACAAATTTCACGGCCACCGCCGGGTATACTGGAGGCAGCTACCGATTCAGGGGGTGAAAACGTGAAAAAGGTCCTGTCGCTGCTGACAGCCTTCGCCCTGGCGCTGTCCCTGTCCACCTGTACATACACGGAGGAGCCTCCCCCGCCGGACTATCTGCGCATGATGGCCGAGGCCGCCGCGGCCGGCGATCCGGAGGAGGGCCTCGCCATCGAGACGGCGGAGGCCGCCGCGCTGGAGGAGGCGGGCCTGCCGGAGCGCCCAATCTCCTTTGACCAGCTCTATCTCCTGTCTCAGTTCATTTTTCTCCGGGCGGGGACTCCCCGGCTCAGCCAGGAGCTGCGGCTGTGTACCGGTGAGCTGATTTTGAACCGGATGGCCTCCCCGGAATTCCCCAGCACCATGCGGGGCGTCCTGCTCCAGATGGGCGGGGACGCCGCCCTGCTGGCCCGCCCCGGCTACGCGGAGACGGTCCCCTCCCAGGACTGCGTGTCGGCGGCTATGCGGCTGCTGCTGGGGGACCGGATGATGGAGCCCTCCGTGGTGTATCAGGTCTATGAGCGCAAGGGGGATATCTTTGCCACCTTTGCGGACAAGCTTCTGGGCTTCACCTATTTCTGCCGCAGCGAGCACCCGGAGCTGTACGAAAGCGGCGCCGCGTCTCCCCTCTCCCAAACTGGCGGCGACGGCCCGGACGCCGTTGCCGGGTAAAGACATACCGCCGGACCCGGTTTTTTCCGGGTCCGGCGGCGTTTTTTCAGTTCTTTTTCCGGTAGATCCCCCGCTCCGTGATCACCGCGTCCACGGTCCGGTCGTGGGCCTCCGCGGTGACCCGGGGCAGGCGCTGGACCTCAAAGGCCGGGACAAGCAGCGGGATCTCCCGGCAGCGGGGCAGATAGCGGTCATAGTAGCCCGCCCCGTGGCCCAGACGCCGCAGGCCGGCGTCAAAGGCCACACAGGGAACCAGTACCAGATCCAGCTCCTCCGGCCGCGCCGGACGGGCCAGGGCCGGGTCCGGCTCCCGGAGGCCGAAGGCCCCCCGCCGCAGCTGTTCCGGTCCCGTGGGGATCCAGGCCTCCATCCGGCCCGCCGGGCCGGACACCGGGAAGGCCAGAAGCTTCCCTTGGGCTCTGAGGGCCCGGTGCAGCGGGGCCAAATCCGCCTCGTCCCAGGCGGCCAGATAGGAGAGGATCAGCCCCGCCTCTCCCAGCTCCGGCATGGTCAGCAGGCGGCGGCAAATGGCCTCCGACGCCGCCTGCCGGGCGGCCGGGCTCAGGCCGCGCCGGGCGGCCAGGGCCAGGGCCCGCTCCTCCGCCTTGCCCATTACTGGCCCCGGCGCTCCGCCACGGACGCGGCCCGCAGCAGCGCGGGCATCACGGCGGTATAGGCCGCCGCCTTGCCCAGGCAGATCAGCAGCCGGGGGAAGAAGCTGCCGAAGATGTAGACAAAGGAGTAGTAGCCGTAAACCTTGCTGTCGATATACAGCACCAGGGTGTTTACCGCGAAAACCAAGAGGTTGGCGGCGAAGACAATGAAGGCCTGCTGCCGCCGGCTCAGATGGAAGCCCCGGTTCCGGGCATAGAAGCCCACCAGCAGCCCGCAGAGCACATAGGGCAGGATCCACAGGGGGGTGGTGACCGTCACCCCATAGCGCAGCAGCTGATACAGCAGCGTGCCCAGCCCGCCCACGGCCATGCCGTCCACCGGGCCGAAGAGCAGCGCCCCTACCAGGACCGGCAGGCATTCAAAGGTGATCTTCAGGTTCCCCATGTCCAGGGATACCGCCCCCAGCACGGCGCACATGGCCGCCAGCAGGGCGTTGACGGAAAGTCTTTTGGTGTTGACTGTCTGCATAAAAATAGGCTCCTTTCGTGCCTGTTTGCCACGAAAGGAGCTCTTTTCTGTTCCTTGGGTGGCAGCGGAAGCGGAAACCGCACCGCACATCGCTGTTTCGTCCGTGGACAACTTCCCATCCCACGGCACTTAACGCGCGGCTTCCTACTCTGTCTGATAACAACCCTACTATATTAAACGCCCTGAAAGAGCGTATCTTATACCAATTCTGCAGCCTCCACCACATGGGAGGCCAGCACCGTGGTGGTCACGGCACCTACCCCGCCGGGCACCGGCGTGATCGCCCGGACCAGGGGCTCCACCCGGTCAAAGCACACGTCCCCGGTGAGCTTTCCGTCCGGGCCCTGGTTGGTCCCCACGTCGATCACCGTCTGCCCCGGATGGACAAAGCGCTCGTCCACGGTCCCCGCGTGGCCCGCAGCGGCGATCAGGATATCCTGCTCCCGGCAGAGTCGGGCCAGGTCCCGGGTCTTCGTGTGGCACATGGTGACGGTGGCGTTCCTGGCCTGGAGCAGCAGGGACAGGGGTTTCCCCACCACCAGGCTCCGGCCGATCACGGCCACCCGTGCGCCGGTCAGCTCCACGCCGTAGTAGTCCAGAATTTCCAGCACGGCCTGGGGGGTGCAGGGGATGAAGCCCGCGCCCCGGCCGGTATATACCCGGCACATGGAGCCCTGGGTGATGCTGTCCACATCCTTCTCCGGGGCCAGGCGGGCGCAGACTGTCGCCTCGTCGATCTGCGGAGGCAGAGGCCGCAGGATCAGGCAGCCGTGGATGCTCCGGTCGGCGTTGATCCGGTCGATCTCCGCCAGCAGCGCCGCCTGCTCTGCATCCCTGGGCAGGGCCACCTGCTCCAGCTCTATGCCCAGCCCGCCGCAGCGCTTGACGGCGCCCCGCTCGTAGGCCAGGTCCCCCGGCTCCTCGCCCAGGCGCAGGATCGCCAGGCGGGGGATCACGCCTTTTTCTCTGAGCGCCTGGACCCGGGCGCTCAGCTTTTCGCACAGTGCGGCGGCTACCGCCGCGCCTTTTAACTGTTCAGCCATTGTTCTCCTCCCTCAGATACGCCATCGCCCGGTCCGTCACCCGCTGCAGGCGGGGCAGCCAGCCCCGGAGCAGCGCCTCCGTCTCCTCCGCCAGGGCCGCCGCTTGGGCGTCCCCCGGGAGCGTCCGGGTGTTCACAAGCACGTTCATCGCCGCGGCCTCCATGGCCGCCCGGCAGGCGGCAGAGCCGCAGCCCACATCGGACAGCAGCGCCGGGCTGCCCTCCTCCAGCATCCGCTCCAGCAGAGCAGCGGCGGCGGCGCAGCAGCGCAGCATCTCCAGCGGGGCCTCGCAGGCCTGCAGCGTGGCGGCGCGCAGGCGTTCGGCGGTGTTCGCTCCGTCCCTGGGCAGGGCATAGGCCGCCGCCAGGGGCAAAAAGCCCTCCGCGTCCCGGTCGATCAGCGCCAGCAGGGCCCGGCTCTCCTCCTGGGCGGAGGCGGCCAGCGCCTCCAGCTCCTCCCGCCGTCCGACGTACTTCTTCCGTCCCGCGGTGAGCAGCGCGGCCATGGAGCACAGGGCGGCGGAGAGCGCCCCCATCAGCGCGGCTGCACCGCCCCCGCCGGGGGTCGCCGCCCGGGAGGCCAGAAGCGCGGTGAACTCCGCGCAGCTTTTATCCCTCAAAAGCGCCTCCATGCCCGCTCCACCCCCTTTTCCTTCATTGTTTTTGATTATAGGGGCCTCTTTCTCCCTTGTCAAGCGAAAAAACCGCCGTTTTTCCTTCCTTCCTCCAGGACAATTTTTCCCGTCAAGCTATTTTGCTTGACAGCCCTGCGATCTTCCCGGTATACTGAATTTAGCCCCGCCTGTTCGGGGGAAAATTTTACAGAAAGGAAATTCTCTCTATGGGAAATCGTCTGGAAGGTAAAATCGCCCTGGTGACTGCGTGCACCAGAGGCATCGGACGTGCCATTGCGGACATGTTTGTAGACGAGGGCGCCAAAGTCTACTACGCCTGTCGCAATATGGAGACCGGCGCCGCCGCCGTGGAAGCGGCCAGAGCCAGAGGGGGCCAGGCGGAGCTGGTGTACTTCGAGGCCTATGAGCCGGAGACCCACAGGAGCATGATCAACGAGTGCCTGGCCAAAGAGGGGCGGCTGGACGTGCTGGTGAACAACTTCGGCACCTCCAACCCGCAGAAGGACCTGGATATTATGCGCTGCACCTATGAAGAATTTGAGCGGACGGTCAACACAGACCTGTCCACGGTGTTCAACGCCTGCCAGGAGGCGCTGAACAAGGCCATGCTGCCCCAGCAGTCCGGCAGCATTATCAACATCGGCTCGGTGGCCGCCATCTGCCCGGACAAGACCCAGCTGGGCTACGGCGTGGCCAAGCAGGGGATCAACCACCTGACCAAGCAGATGGCCCGGCAGGTGGCCTATGCCAACGTCCGGGTCAACGTGCTCAACCCCGGCATCATCGCCACCGACGCGGTGGCCCGCCATCTGACCCCGGAAACCCAGGTTTACTACACCGCCAACTGCATGATCAAGCGGGTGGGAGAACCCAACGAGGTGGCCTATATGGCCCTGTATCTGGCCTCCGACGAGTCCAAATACGTCACCGCCCAGGTGCTGAACGTCTCCGGCGGCTGGATGTAAAAATCGCGCTTACAGTCTCAATCGCCCCGGCTGCTTTTGCAGCCGGGGCGGTTCAGCATGCAGACAAAATCCTTTGGACTTTGTCTGCATGCTTCGGCGCCACTTTTTTTAGAAGGACAACGTCCTTCTAAAAAAACTCGCTGCGCTCGGCAAATGCGCCGTATCAATACGGCTTTTTGCTGGTGCGATCCAAACGCGATGGGGTCTTACCCCCTCGCGCACCCCCGCTGCTCACGCCCTTTCCTCCCGCCGCTTGAAGTTTTTTGATAGTCTGCCGCTCCGTCCGCGAAAGCGGACGGAGCGGTTCAATTTTTTGATATTTTCCGGATTTTTCGTCATTTTATCCGATTTTTTTCGTCCTTTTTCGACAAAAATTCTTTGTCAAAATCCCGATCAGGTGTTTCCATTCTCCGTTTTCTATGGTACAATGCATGCGCACAACTTTGCAACAAGACTGGAAAGGGGTTTGCGCAATGAAAACAGATATCGAGATTGCTCAGAGCTGCGTGATGCAGCCCATCGGCCGGATCGCCGAGGCGGCCGGAATCGGGGAGAAGTACCTGGAGTGCTACGGAAAAACCAAGGCCAAGGTGGACCTGGCCTTTCTGCAGGAGAGCCGGCGGCCCCAGGGCAAGCTGATTCTGGTCACGGCCATCACCCCCACCCCCGCCGGGGAGGGAAAGACCACCACGACCATCGGCCTGGCCGACGGCCTGCGGCGGATCGGCAAGCAGTCCGTTGTGGCCATGCGGGAGCCCTCTCTGGGTCCTGTCTTCGGCGTGAAGGGCGGCGCCTGCGGCGGCGGCTATGCCCAGGTGGTGCCCATGGAGGACATCAACCTGCACTTTACCGGCGATATCCACGCCATCGGCGCCGCCAACAACCTGCTGGCCGCGCTGCTGGACAACCATATCCAGCAGGGCAACGCTCTGGGCATCGACCCCAAGCGCGTCACCTGGCGCCGCTGCCTGGACATGAACGACCGGCAGCTGCGGAACATCGTGGACGGCCTGGGCGGCCGGGCCAACGGCGTGCCCCGGGAGGACGGCTTTGACATCACGGTGGCCAGCGAGATCATGGCGGTGCTCTGCCTGGCGGACAGCATCAGCGACCTGAAGGCGCGGCTGAGCCGCATTGTGGTGGGCTACAGCTATGAGGGCAAGCCCGTCACCTGCGGGCAGCTGAAGGCCGCCGGGGCCATGGCCGCCCTGCTGAAGGACGCGGTGAAGCCCAACCTGGTGCAGACTCTGGAGGGCACGCCCGCCTTTGTCCACGGGGGGCCCTTCGCCAATATCGCCCACGGCTGCAACTCTGTGCTGGCCACCAAGATGGCTCTGCGCTGCGCGGACTACGCCGTCACCGAGGCCGGCTTCGGCGCGGACCTGGGGGCGGAGAAATTCCTGGACATCAAATGCCGGGCGGCGGGGCTGGAGCCCTCCGCGGTGGTGGTGGTGGCCACGGTGCGGGCCCTGAAAATGCACGGCGGCCTGGACAAAAAGCAGTTGGACACCGAGGATCTGGCGGCGCTGGAGCGGGGCGTGCCCAATCTGCTGCGCCATGTGGACAACATCAAGAACGTCTACGGTCTGCCCTGCGTGGTGGCGGTCAACCGCTTCCCCACGGACACCCAGGCGGAGCTGGACTTCATCATCGCCAAATGCCGGGAGCTGGGGGTCAACACCGTTCTGTCCGAGGTCTGGGCCAAGGGCGGCGAGGGCGGCATGGCCCTGGCGGAAGAGGTGGTCCGCCTCTGCCGGGAGGAGAAGGGCGACTTCCGCTTCAGCTACCCCCTGGACGCCTCGCTGGAGGAGAAGCTCCGGGCCGTTGTCACCCGGGTCTACCGGGGGGCGGGCCTGGCACTGACCCCCGGCGCCCAGAAGCAGCTGAAGGAGTTGACGGACCTGGGCTTCGGCGGCCTGCCGGTCTGCATCGCCAAGACCCAGTACAGCTTTTCCGACGATCCGGCCCTGCTGGGGGCCCCCGAGGGCTTCACCGTCACGGTCCGGAATCTGAAGGTCTCCGCCGGGGCGGGCTTTGTGGTGGCCCTCACCGGCGAGATCATGACCATGCCCGGCCTGCCCAAATCCCCCGCCGCGGAGCGGATCGATTTGGATGAAAATGGGGTCATCAGCGGCCTGTTCTGAGGGGGCGGAGCCATGAAACTGATCATCGCGTCCAACAACGAGCACAAGCTCCGGGAAATCAAGGCCATCCTCAACGGCTTCTTTGACGAGATCCTCTCCCTGGGGGAGGCCGGCATTACGCATGAGACGGTGGAGGACGGCTCCACCTTCCTGGAAAACGCCCTGAAAAAGGCCCGGGAGATTGCCCAGCTCTCCGGCTGCTGCGCCCTGGCGGATGACAGCGGCCTCTGCGTGGACGCCCTGGGCGGGGCGCCGGGGATCTACTCCGCCCGCTTTTCCGGCGTCCACGGGGACGACAAGGCCAACAACCGCCTGCTGCTGGAGAAGATGCAGGGGGTGGAGGACCGGCGGGCCCACTTCGCCTGCGCCATCGCCCTGGTCCGGCCGGACGGCAGCTGTGTCACCGCTGAGGGGGCTTTCCACGGGCTGATCACCCGGGAGGAGCGGGGCAGCAACGGCTTCGGATACGATCCGCTGCTCTATCTGCCGGAATACGGCTGCACCTCCGCCGAGCTTCCCCCGGAGGAGAAAAACCGCATCAGCCACCGGGCGAAAGCCCTTCACGCCTTAGTGGAAAAGCTCCGTGAAGAAGGCAGTGAAGGAGCAGCCTATGCGCGACAGATTTAAATGGTTTTTCCCCCTTGTCCGGCTCTGGGGCCTCTATCTCCGGGCCCTGGGCAAGTGGCTGCTGGTGGCAGCGGTCACCGGCGTTTTCAGCGGGCTGCTGGGCTCCGCCTTCCACATCTGCGTGGACGGGGCCACCCGCCTCCGGGCGGCCCAGCCCTGGCTGCTGTTTGCCCTGCCGGCGGCCGGCCTGCTGATCGTGGGGATCTACCGGCTCACCAGGACCGAGGGCCTGAGCACCAACAGCATCCTGGAGGAGGTGCAGAGCGGCCGGGGCCTGTCTCTGAACCTGATCCCCGCCATCTTCTTCTCCACGGTGCTGACCCATCTCTGCGGCGGCTCCGCGGGCCGGGAGGGCGCGGCGCTCCAGCTGGGGGGCACCGTGGGCTTTGAGACCGGTAAGCTCCTGCGTCTGGACGACCGGGACCTGCGCACCGCCACCATGGCGGGCATGGCAGCCTTTTTCTCGGCCCTGTTCGGCACGCCCCTGACCGCCACGGTCTTTGCCATGTCGGTGATCAGCGTGGGGCTTCTGTACCACGCCGCGCTGCTGCCCTGCCTTACCGCCTCTCTGACGGCCTACGGGGTCTCCCGGCTGCTGGGCGTGGCGCCCACCCGCTTCACGGTGGCCGCGCCGGCGCTGAGCCTGGGGATGCTGCTGCGGGTGGCGGGCCTGGCGGCGCTGTGCGCCTTTGTCTCCGTTTTGTTCTGCGGCACTATCCACTTTTTTGAGGCCTGGATGAAAAAGGTCCTGAAAAAGCCCGCGCTCCGGGCCTTTGCCGGGGGGCTTGCCCTGGTGGGGCTGACGCTGCTGTGCGGGACAACGGATTACAACGGCGCGGGCATGGACCTGATCGCCGCCGCCGTGGAGCAGGGGCAGGCCGCCCCCTGGGCCTTTCTGCTGAAGCTGCTGTTCACCGCCGTCACCCTGGGCGCCGGCTTCAAGGGCGGCGAGGTGGTGCCCTCCTTCTTCGTGGGGGCCGCCTTCGCCTGCGCCGCGGGGCCCCTGCTGGGCATTCCGGCGGGCTTTGCCGCGGCGGTGGGGCTGGTGTCTGTCTTCTGCGGGGCGGTGAACTGCCCCCTCTCCTCCATCCTCCTGTCGGTGGAGCTGTTCGGCTCCGACGGGCTGCTGTATTTCGCCCTGGCCTGCGCGCTGAGCTTCGTCCTCTCCGGCTATGACGGGCTCTACTCCAGCCAGCGGATCATGTACGACAAGCTGAAGGCCCGGTACATCAACGTCCACGCCAACGCCTACCACGAGGGGGAGCAGGTGGAGACGGGAAACTGAGAAAAAAGCGTTCATAAAGAACAAGGGACTGTAGCAAAACGAGAAGTTGAGCTACAGTCCCTTGTTGTGTTAAAGGAAGGAAAAATCTTTTCCGATATAAACGAAAGTTTATCGCAGGAAAGATACCTTTCTCAGCCTGTCTCCTTCGGTCACCAGCGAAAACAGGGTTTTGTCTCTTGGTGTATTGTAGCCTTCTCTTGCCTCGTCGCAAGAGAAGGCTACCGAAGAGAAAGACGCCCGGGGACGTTTCCCCGGGCCCCCTCCGGGAGCAGGGTACAACAGACCCGTTCTTAGGCCGCCCGTAGTCGTTTTTGCAGGTTTACCCCGGTGCAGACACTGGAGGGGATCGCTCCTGCGATCGCACGCACATACCAACAAGGCTCGCTGGGCATTTACTTTCTGCGATAAACTTTCGTTTATCTTCCAGAATATCCTTTCTTGGCAAATAAAGATGCTGTAGCAAAAAAGTGTTTTGCTACAGCCCCTTTATATTTATAAGCCAGTCAATAGAGGAGCGGGTCGTTCCAGGAAAAGGCGTAGCTTTCCAGGGCGTAGTTGCCGAACTGCCGCCGCAAAAGCGCATAGCGGGGGACAAAATCGCCGTTCTCGTCAAAGCGCCAGCCGCCCATGGTGGGGTCATAGGTGGTGGTGTTGATCTCGCAGTCCGGGGCCAGCTTCTGCATGTGGGCAATCTGGCTTTCGGGTACCGGGTCCAGGCAGCCGATCCACAGCCGCTCCAGCTGGGGAAGGTTGTAGAGAGGGGAGATATCGTCCAGATCGTAGAGATAGCAGATGTTCAGGTGCTTCAGCTCCTTGAGCCCTGCCAGGGGCGTCAGGTCCGACAGACTCGTGGTCTGAAGCTCCAGATACTCCAGGTGCGGGCAGTTTGCCAGGGGGGAGGCGTCGCTCCAGTCGTTCATGGCCAGCACTGCCACCCGCAGCTCCGGCATGGAGGAGAC
Source organism: uncultured Oscillospiraceae bacterium (assembly GCA_947626315.1). GTDB lineage: Bacteria > Bacillota > Clostridia > Oscillospirales > Oscillospiraceae > Limivicinus. The sequence continues at coordinate 117,513 of CANQRQ010000001.1, forward strand.
AAAGGAGATGTCTGAAATGACCACGTTGTGCCCCAGATCCAGATAGCGCACATCCGTGCAGCAGCTGAGGGCCTCCGCATCGTCATCGTCCACGTTGCCGCCCTGGCCGGGCATAGAGGCCAGCAGCCGCTTCGTATCCGTGCGGACGCTGTAGTGATCGGCGATCCAGACCCGCCAGACCACCTTTACCCGGGGCAGCGCGTCCCGCAGGGCCAGCATGTCCCGGTTGGAAATGCCGCAGGAGTCCATCTCCAGGCGGCGGAGCTTGGGCATGCACTGGGCGGCCTGCCGCACTGCCTCGCCCCGGTCGTCCATGGGGATATGGTTCAGATCCATGGTCCTGTCTGTGAGGGAGAAGGCCTTGCCGAAGAGGGTAAAGGCGTACTGAAATTCCGTCTCCGGCCGGGCGGCCTCCATGGCGGTGATGTCCTCCCAGACAAAATGCCCCAGGTTTTCATCGCTGCCCAGATCGACAGAGCGGAGCTTGCGCATGACCGGCAGGTAGCGGAGCAGCTCCGGGGCGTCCGCGTGTCCCCGGCCGCTCAGGTCCAGGGTCTCCGTATCCAGGGAGAGCTCCCGGCCAAAGAGCCGGAAGCGGTAATCAAAGCGGAGGCGGGGATAGGCGCTGAGAAAGGCCAGCACCTGCTCAGGTGTCAGCCCACCGGCGGCGTCCCCCAGATCCACGCTCTCCAGCGCCGGCAGGCAGGCCAGCAGGGGCAGCGCGTCCTCCGCCAGCGCCGGGTCCAGGCCGGAGAGGTCCAGCTGCGTGACAGAATTGTCCACGACGGAGCCGTCCGGCAGAGTCACGGTGTAGCGGAGCTCCTTCTCCGGATGGGTCTGGGCCCAGGAGGACAGGGCGCTGTAGCCGGAGCTGCCGCTGAGGTCCAGCTGCCGCAGAAGCGGAAAACGGTCCAGCAGAGGCAGATCCTCCGACTCCAGGACCGCCGTCAGGCTGACGGCGTCCGTCCGTACCCAGCCGATGGAGAGCCGGATCATATCCTCGCAGGAGGCGGACAGCATACCGCTCAGCAGGACCGCCAGAGCGAAGCCCAGTACAGGCCGCCAGGAAAAACGGGAATGAGCCATAGCTAGCCTCCTTTCATACAGGCGCCGCGCCTGTGTTTGCTCTCATTTGGCGCGGCGGAAACGCTCTCAGGCAGCCGGAGGCTCTGCGGGCAGAGGAGGCTTCGTGCCGCAGAGGGGATCGTTCCAGTAGTAGGAATAGGCGCCCATCTGCGCCGCGTAATTGAACTGCTCGGTCAGCAGCTTATAGCGGGGATCCAGCTGGGCATAGCCGAACTCGTCATGCCCCAGATATCGCCAGCCGCCCTCCGTGGGGTCGATGGTGGTGGTGTTGATCACACAGTTGGGGGCGATTTTCTGCATCTCCTCCACCTGCTCGGGGGGGACCGGCGTATACATGCCGATCCAGAGCCGCTCCAGCTGGGGCAGCTCATAGAGGGGGCTCAGATCGTGGAGGGAGAAGCTGTAGCAGATGTTCAGATGGCGCAGATTCTTGAGAGTGGAGAGGGGACTCAGATCGCTGAACGCGGCGGTCTGAATCTCCAGATATTCCAGCTTCGGGCAGCTTGCCAGGGGGCTGACGTCCTTCCAGCGGGCCATAGCCAGGATGGCCACCTCCAGGTCCGGCATGTACCGGACAAAGTCAATGGAATTCATGTATGTATTGTGCCCCAGGTCCAGATATTTGACCTTGGTGCAGTATTTGAGACACTCGGTGTTCTTCCCGGTGAGCTCTCCGCCCAGGCCGGGGTTGGAGGCCAGGATCCGCTCCACATTGGTGCGCACGCTGTAGTTGTCTCCGAACCAGATGCGCCAGATGACCTCCGTATCGGGCAGCGCGTCCCGGATGGCGGCCATGCTCTCGTCAGAGACGCCGCAGGAATCCATGTCCAGGGTCTCCAGATGGGGCATGCAGGAGGCGATCTGTTTGACCAGGACTCCCTCGTCGTCAATGGGGATGAGCCGCAGATCCATGCTGGTGTCGGCCAGGGTAAAGCTCTTGCCGTAGAGGGTGAAGCTGTAGGCCAGCTCCGCCTCCGGGCAGGCCTCATGGATGGCGCTGATATCGGCCCAGTCCAGATGCTTTTCCGCCTCGTCGCTCCCCAACTCCACCCTCCTCAGGCCGGTCAGCATGGGCAGGCAGGGCAGCAGAGGCTCCACATCGCTGTGGCTGAGGCCGGAGAGGTCCAGGGAAGCGGTCTGCTGATCCAGCGTCTGCCCCCTAAAGGAAAAGCTGAAGCGGAAATCCAGCTCGGGATAGGCGGCCAGACAGCTCTGCGCCGCCTCCGGGCTGAGGAGACTGCCCAGGTCCACCGTTTCCAGCGCCGGCAGCCAGGCCAGCAGAGGCAGGGCCTCCTCCAGGGCGGCTGCGTCCATGCCGGACAGGTCCAGCTGGGTGGCCGTGTTTTCGGCGAGGGAGCCGTCCGGCAGGGGCACGGTGTAGCGCAGGGCCACCTGCGGGTGGGCCTCCGCCCAGGCCAGGATCTCCTCATAGCAGCTGCTGCCGCTGAAGTCCGCGGACTGGAGGGCGGTAAAGCCGTCCAGCAGGGGCAGATCCTCCGGGCTTACGACTGCGGTGAGCTGTACCGTGTCGGCTGGGTAATCGCCGGAAGAGAGACTGACTTTCTTCGCCCCGCAGCCCCAGAGGGGCAGGACGCAGAGAAGCAGCAGAAGAACGATCAAGGATTTTTTGCGGAAAGAGCGCATAAAACTGCCTCCAAACGAAAAGTTCTGAAACAAGCCGGGGATCAATGGGGCTCGTACAGGGGGTCCAGCCAGGTGAAGGAGTAATCCTCCGTGTCATAGCCGAACTGCTCCCGCAAGAGCTCGTAGCGGGGATGGAGAACTTCCTGAAGCCAGCCGGTCTCCGCGTAGTGCAGCAGGCTCAGCTCCGTATAGCCGGCGATGCGCCAGTGCCCGGCGGTGGGGTCATACACCTCGGTGTTGATTTCGCAGTTGGGCGCCGCGGCCTGCATCTCCGCCACCTGCTCGGCGGGTACCGGGGTAATGCAGCCGATCCAGAGCCGCTCCATCTCCGTCAGCCCGTAGAGGGGCGAGATATCCGTGACGTTTTCGCAGTTGCAGATGTTCAGATGCCGCAGCTCCGTCAGCCCGGAGAGAGGCGACAGGTCGGAGATGGTGGTGCTGTTCAGCTCCAGATACTCCAGGTGCGGGCAGTTGGCCAGAGGGGACAGGTCCCCGATGGGGTTCATGGCGATGACCAGAACCTCCAGGTTGGGCATGTAATTGACAAAGGAGAGATCGGTAATGACCTCGTTGTGGCCCAGATCCAGATATTTCACATCCGTGCAGTATTTGAGCACCGCGGTGTCCTCGTCATAGACGATGCCGCCCTTGGAGGGCTTGGAGGCCAGGATCTTGATCACATCGGTGCGGACGCTGTAATGGTCCCCGAACCAGATGCGCCAGACCACCTTGATATTGGGGAAATCGTCCCGGATGGCGGCCATGTCCTCGTTGGAGACGCCGCAGAAGTCCATATCCAGATAGACGCAGTTTTGCATATAGGGCAGGATGCTGCGCACGGCGGCCCCGCCGTCGTCCATGGTGATGTGGTTGAAATCCAGGCTCTCGTCCAGGGTGTTGAGGCTCCTGCCGAAGAGACTGAAGCTGTAGGAGAAATCGGTGTTCGGGCAGGCGGCCTGCAAGGTGCCGATATCCTCCCAGCTGAGGCTGTTGACGCCCTCGCCCCCCAGATTCACCGTCCGCAGCTTGCTCATGCAGCTCAGGTAATCCGCGGCGGCCGCAGTCTCCTCATGGCTCATGGCGGACAGATCCAGCTCCTCGGCCGCCAGACTGACGGTCTGCCCGGCCAGGGAGAAGGAAAAGCTCAGATCCGCCTCCGGCGCGGCCTCCCGGAGCAGGACCAGGTCTGCCCCCGTCAGAGAGGCACCGGCCTCCCCGCTGCCCAGATCGATGCTCTTGAGCTCCGGCAGATACGCCAGCAGCCCGGCAGCCTCCGCCGCCTGGGCGCTGTCCAGCCCCGGGAGCTCCAGCGCCTCCTGGTCCCACTGGGCGATGACGCCGCCGGGGAATTCCACCGTGTAGCGGCAGTCGACAGAGGGGTGCGCCTCGATCCAGGGGATAAACTCCTCATAGCAGGTGCTTCCGCTGAAATCCACCGACTGAAGGGCGGTGAAGCCGTTCAGCAGCTCCGCCTCCCCCGGCTGGAGCACCAGGGTCAGGTCCGTCGTGTCCGCGGGAAAGCTTCCTGCGGCGAAGGTGATCTCCGGCGTCCCCAGAAGGGGCAGGCCGGTCACGCCGCCACCGCCGTCCGCGCTGACGGAGGGCCAGGAATAGCAGCAGAGAATAAACACCCCCGCGTACAGCAGACTCACCAGGGCCTTTATGATATTCAAGAGGATTCTTCCGAATTTCTTCATCTTGCGCCTCCCGAAGACTGCACTTGTTTTATAGTATAGCATCGGCGCCTGGGTTTTGCAAGAATTTGGCGGATGAAATTGCAGGGAAACGAAATTTGTTTCCGGTTGACAGGGCAGGCAGAATACGGTATAATCATCTTATCCTATTTTTTTAATAGGAATTTATTGCGCTTTCTGAGAGGTTACCGCATGCAGTCTCTGCGCCGATGTCTCCCCTGCCGCATAAAATGAAAAAGAAAATGCGAGAGGGAGACTTATGTTCAACGATTTGCGAGATACCATCAACGCCTATAAAGCCAGGGACCCGGCTGCCCGCAGCTCTCTGGAGGTCCTTCTGCTGTACCCTGGGGTGAAGGCCGTCCGGAGCTACCGGAAGGCCCACTGGCTCCACGAGCACGGCTGCAAATTTCTGGCCCGGATGATTTCCCAGCGCAGCCGCCGGGTTACGGGGATCGAGATCCACCCCGGCGCCAAAATCGGCAAGCGGCTGGTCATTGACCACGGCATGGGCATCGTCATCGGCGAGACCTCCGAGGTCGGGGACGACTGCCTGATCTATCACGGGGTCACCCTGGGCGGCACCGGCAAGGACGTGGGCAAGCGGCACCCCACCATTGGGGACAACGTGCTCATCGGCACCGGCGCCAAGGTCCTGGGGCCCATCACCATCGGCAGCAACAGCCGCGTCGCCGCCAACTCCGTGGTGCTGACAGACATTCCGGAGGACAGCACCGCCGTGGGCGTCCCGGCCAAGGTGGTCAAGATCGCCGGCAAGCGGACGAACTACGTGCGCGAGGTGGACCAGGTGAACGTGACCGATCCGGTCTGGACGGAGCTGGCCGCTCTGCGTAAGGAGCTGAAGGACCTGAAGGCCGCGCAGCCGCCGGAGAGCGGCGCAGCGGGGCCGGACGCGCCGTAACGGGGCTATGGACGGCGTGCAGACCGGGCGCTTTGCCCCCAGTCCCTCGGGCTATCTGCATATGGGCAATCTTCTCTCCATGCTGCTGGCATGGCTGGACAGCCGCGCCCTGAACGGGCGGATGCTCTTTCGCCTGGAGGACCTGGACCCTGCCCGCTCTAAGCCGGCGTATGCCGCCGCCCTGGCGGAGGATTTCCGCTGGCTGGGGCTGGACTGGGAGGCGGGCTGGCCCGACCCGGCCTATGCCCAGAGCAGCCGGACCCGCTATTACGAGGCGGCCTTTGCCGCCCTGCAGGAGAAAGGCCTGGTCTACCCCTGCTGGTGCAGCCGGGCCCAGCGCCTGGCGGCGGCCTCCGCGCCCCATCCGGGGGAAGCGGAGGCTGACCCGGGCTGTCCCTGCGCCTGGCTCTCCCGGCGGCAGCGGGCCGCCTTGGAGGCCGGGGGACGCAGCCCCGCCTGGAAGATCCGGGTCCCGGACCGGACGGTGGCGGTGGAGGACGCCCATTACGGCGTCTTCAGCCAGAACCTGGCCCGGGAGACGGGGGATTTCATCATCCGCCGGGCGGACGGGGTCTTTGCCTACCAGCTGGCGGTGAGCGTGGACGACCTGCTCATGGGCGTCACCCGGGTGGTGCGGGGCAGGGACCTGCTCAGCTCCGCCCCCAGGCAGCGCTGGCTGATCGAGACGCTGGGCGGGCAGGCCCCGGTCTACGCCCACGGCCCGCTGCTCACCGAAGGCGCGGACAAGCTCTCCAAGCGGCAGGGCGCTCTGAGCACCCAGGTCCTGCGGCAGACGGTCCGCCCCGAGGCGCTGACCGGACGGCTGGCCTGGCTCTGCGGCCTGACGGAGACGGACGAGCCCTTGAGCCCCCGGGAGCTGATCCCCCTCTTTTCCTGGGACAGGGTGAAGCGGGAGGATATTCCTTTAGAGTTCGGCAAATTCTCCGAATTCCCCTGATTTCCCCGGCGGGAAGGCCTCATTTTTGGCATTCCTGCCAGACTTTTGCCCGGCGCGGGAAAAATTCTTGACAGGGGCGGGGGAATGTGGTACGCTCATGATGCGCTGAATTAAAGCGCTAAATTTCATACAGGTTTGGCAATAGAGGCGCGGAGCTTAAGAGTACCTGCCCGGAGGGCGCGGAGCCCGGGGAACGGCGGGGAAAGGAAGTTTCGCCGAAACCTTCAGCCTTTCCGCGGGCTGATGCAGTTGGGGTGCAGTTGAACAGGCTGCACACTCTCACCGGATTCGGTGGAGGAGCTATTGTTTCACGAACGAAACTTGTGGAGCAGTGGTTACCGGCCGCTGCTCCTTTTTTCGTTTCTGGCAAGGCCGACCGACGTTTTCCTTGTTGTCGATCCGGAAAAGGAGAAACACCATGATCGACTTTCTGAACTGGCTTGACGGGGTCCTGTGGGGCTTGCCCCTGATCGTTTTGATGATCGCCACGGGGCTGTATTTCACCATCCGTTCCGGCTTCTTCCAGTTCCGCTACTTCGGCTGGACCATGAAGCGCACGGCGGGGCAGATCTTTGCCGGCAAGACCGCCCGGGACGACGCCGCCGAAAAGGGCATGCTCAGCCCCTTTGAGGCCATCGCCACCGCCATCGGCGGCACGGTGGGCTTCGGCAACATTGCCGGCGTGGCCACGGCCGTGGCCGCCGGCGGGCCGGGCGCCATCTTCTGGATGTGGGCCACCGCCTGCCTGGGCCTGATCCTCAAGCAGGTGGAGGTTACCCTGGGCTGCCACTACCGGCGCACGGAGGCCAACGGGGACTCCTACGGCGGCCCCACCTATTACATGGAGTACGGCCTTGGCAAAGAGCGGCATTGGGGCAAGCTCTGGCTGATCCCCGCCATCATCTTCGGCCTGGGCATCTTCTCCACCTTCTTCATCACCTCCTCCACCCTGACCGCCGCCCAGGTGGTCTCCGGGGCCTTCCGGCTGCCTGACCTGCACATCGGCGGCCTGACCGTGGAGGGCGTCATCCTGGCGGGTCTGTTGCTGTGCGTGCTGACCTATATGGTCACCAGCGGCGGCACCCGGAAGATCGCCGCGCTGTTTTCCAAGCTGGTGCCCTTCATGAGCGCCCTGTACATCCTCATGGGCCTGGCCATGATCGTGGCCAACCTGACCCGCGTCCCCGGCGCCTTCGCCTCCATCTTCCACGACGCCTTCACCGGCACCGCCGCCATGGGCGGCTTCGCCGGCGCCACGGTGGCCCAGATCGTCCAGACCGGTATGGCCCGGGCCGTGTACTCCAACGAGGCCGGCTGGGGCACCTCCCCCATGGTCCACTCCTCCGCCAAGACCCGGCACCCGGTGGAGCAGGGGCTCTGGGGCTCCTTCGAGGTTTTCTTTGACACCTTCATCGTCTGCTCCATCACCGGCCTGTCCGTGATCCTCAGCGGCAACTGGACCAACGGCACCAACGGCGGCGATCTGGCCCTCAGCGCCTTCGCCTCCAGCTTCGGCGTGGTGGGCAGCGTGCTGCTGGCCGTCATTATGGTGATCTTCACCGTCACCACCTCCGGCGGCTGGTTCACCTATTACCTGTCCCTGCTGGAGCACCTGTGCGCCAACAACGACCTGCTCAAGAAGATCGTCATGAAGTTCTTCTACGCCCTCCGGGCCCTGCCCGGCCTGCTCTGGACCATCTACCTGGTCAAGACCAACAACCAGGGCTTCATCTGGACGGTGGTGGACATCACCTCCGCCATCCCCACCTTTGTGAACGTGGCGGTGATCCTGATCCTGTCCGGCGAATACTTCAAGCTTTTGAAGGATTACAAGGCCCGCTACCTGCACAAGGGCACCCTGAACGAGAACGTCAGCCTCTTCTATGAGGACCAGGCGGCCGTCGCTTCCTCCGCAAAGTAAAATAAAACCTCCGGCAGCCGCAAAAAGCGGCTGCCGGTCAGCATCATTAAAGGAGAAGGATATGAAAACTCTGTATTATAACGGCGCGGTCTATACCGGCGCCCTGCCCCTGGTCCAGGCCTTTGTGGTGGAGGACGGGCTCTTTACCTTCGCCGGGTCCGACGCCGAGGCCGCGGCCTTTGCCGGACCGGAGGCGGAGCGGGTGGACCTGGCAGGCCGCTTTGTCTGTTACGGCTTTACCGACAGCCATATGCACCTGCTCTCCCTGGGCAGCGCCCTGGCCGCCGCCGACCTGGCCCGGCACACCGGAAGCCTGGCCGATCTGCTCCAGTGCCTGCGGGACTTTGACCGGGCCCACCCGGGCCAGGGCTGGATGCGGGGCCGGGGCTGGAACCAGGACTATTTCAGCGACGTCTCCCGCATGCCGGACCGGCACGATCTGGACGCGGTCACCACCGCCCGGCCCATCTGCGCCATCCGGGCCTGCGGCCACTGCCTGGTGGTCAACAGCCGGGCCCTGGAGCTGCTGGGCATCACCGCCGCCACCCCCCAGCCGGAGGGCGGGCGCATCGGCCTGGAGGACGGCCAGCCCGACGGCCGCTTCTTTGACAACGCCATGCAGCTGGTCTACGACGCCATCCCCGCCCCCGATAAGGAGGAGGTCAAGGACATGCTCCGGAGCGCCTGCCGGATGCTCAACGGCTACGGCGTCACCAGCAGCCAGACCGACGATTACTGCGTCTACCCCACGCTGCCCTGGGAGACCGTCAACCAAGCCTACCGGGAGCTGGAGGCGGCGGGAGAGCTGACCGTCCGGGTCTATGAGCAGAGCAATTTTACCAGCCTGCCGGAGCTGCGGCGCTTTGTGGAGGCGGGCAATGTCACCGGCGCGGGCACGGAGCTGTTCAAGATCGGACCGCTGAAGATGCTGGGGGACGGGGCCCTGGGGGCCCGCACCGCCTATCTCTCCCGGCCCTACGCCGACGCGCCGGAGACCTGCGGCATCCCGGTCTTTTCCCAGGAGACTCTGGACGAGATGATCGGCTACGCCAACCGGCAGGGGATGCAGGTGGCTGTCCACACCATCGGCGACGCCTGCCTGGACCGGGTCCTCTCCGCCTATGAGAAGGCCCTGGCGGACTGCCCCCGGGCCGACCACCGCCACGGCATCGTCCACTGCCAGATCACCCGGCCGGACCAGCTGGAGAAGATCCGCGCCCTGGGCCTGCACGTCTATGCTCAGAGCATCTTCCTGGACTATGACATCCGCATTGTGGAAGAGCGGGTGGGGCCGGCGCTGGCCGCCACCAGCTACTTTTGGAAGAGCCTGCTGGAGGCGGGGGTCTCCGTCAGCAACGGCAGCGACTGCCCGGTGGAGCTGCCGGACGTGATGGCCGGCATCCAGTGCGCCGTCACCCGCAAAAACCTCCGGGGGGACGCCGGCCCCTACCTGCCGGAGCAGGCCTTCACGGTGCAGGAGGCCCTGGACAGCTACACCGTCCACGGGGCGGAGGCCAGCTTTGAGGAGACGCGCAAGGGCCGCATCGCCCCGGGCATGCTGGCGGACTTTGTGGTGCTGGGAGAGAATCCCTTTACCGCCGCACCGGAGACGCTGAGCCAGATCCCTGTGCTGGCCACCTATCTGGGCGGCCGCCGGGTCTGACAGATCGACAATTGCCGGGCGGGAAAGCGCAGGCTTTCCCGCCCGGTTTTTATCCCGGCAAAAAGAGCTTGAAAACGGACAGCGGAAAGCGTACAATGAATGCGCTCTACTACAGCCTTGCGGCAGAAGGGAGATTCCTATGAATTTGGAACAGGCGACCGCGCTGTGCGAGAAGATCCAGGCGGCAGAGCGGGAGGCGGCGGAGCTGATCCTCCACGCCCACGGCATCCTGGCGGAGATGAAGACAGGCCACCGGGACGTGGTCACGGAGTACGACAAGCGGGTGCAGGCGCTTTTGACGGAGCGGCTGAGTCAGGCCGTCCCCGGCGCCCGCTTCTATTGCGAGGAGAGCGAGCGGCGGGATGAGCTGAGCGCGGAGCGGCTTTTTATCATCGACCCTATCGACGGGACCATGAATTTTGTCCGGGGCTTCAGCCGCAGCTGCGTCTCCGTGGCCTGCGCCCAGGAGGGGGAACTGGCCGCCGCCGCGATTTACAATCCGTATCTGGACGAGATGTTCACCGCCGTGAAGGGCGGCGGCGCTTTTCTCAACGGCCGGCCCATCCGGACCTGGGAGGGGCCCCTGTCGGAGAGCCTGGTCTGCTTCGGCACCGCGCCCTATAACCAGGCCCTGACGGAGCGGACCTTCCGGCTGGCGGAGCGGGCCCACCGGGCCAGCCTGGACGTGCGCCGGGAGGGCTCGGCGGCGCTGGACCTGTGCAGCGTGGCGGCGGGCCGGGCCGGGGCCTATTTCGAGCTGGAGGTCAGCCTCTGGGACTATGCGGCGGGGCTGCTGCTGGTCCGGGAGGCGGGAGGCGAGTGCTTCACCCTGGAGGGGGAGCGGCTGGGCCTGGTCCCCGGCAAGACCAGCATCCTGGCCGGAGGCCCCCAGGCGGGGGCGGAGCTGCTCCAAACGCTGAAAAATCCGGCCTGACGGCCGCTTTCGCCTTTCTTTTCACAAGATATCGTGTATGCTCAGTCTGTAAAAGCACAAAATAAGGAGGTTTTGTGATGCAGACTCTGCGAAGCCGCCCCGGCATCCGGCGGGGCGGGATCTTATATCTGCGTATTGACGACATCGCCCCCAGTCCGGTGCAGCCCCGCAAGCGCTTCGACGGGGAGGCGCTGAGCGAACTCAGCGCCAGCATCAAAAACTACGGCATTCTCAACCCTCTGACCGTGCGGCTGCGGGGCGGGAAATACGAGCTGGTGGCCGGCGAGCGGCGGCTGCGGGCGGCGAAAATCGCCGGGCTGAGGGAGGTGCCCTGCATTTTGCTGGACGTGAACATGGAGGACGCGGGCCTGATCGCCCTGGTGGAGAATTTGCAGCGGAAGGACCTGGACTTCATCGAGGAGGCGGTGGGGATCAGCCAGCTGATCCGCATGTTCGGCATGAGCCAGGAGGAGGCGGCCCGGCGGATCGGCAAGTCCCAGTCCGCGGTGGCCAACAAGCTGCGGCTGCTGAAGCTGCCCAAGGACATTCTGGACGCTCTGCGGGAGAACGGCCTGACCGAGCGGCACGGGCGGGCCCTGCTGCGCCTGGCCGACGACGAGGCGCGGCGGGCGGCGCTGCGCACCATCATAGACAACGGCTTTACCGTGGCGGCCACCGACGCCTACATAGACGCCCTGCTCTCCGCCCCCAAGGAGGAGGAAAAGCCGGAGAGCCCGCCCCCCAGGCGCACCTTTGTCCTCAAGGATGTGCGCGTCTTTCTCAACACCCTCAGCCACAGCATCGACCTGATGAAGCAGGGAGGGATCGACGCGGGCTTTCGCCGGGAGGAGACGGAGGATTCGCTGATCCTCACCATTTCCATCCCGAAAAATCGGTAAAAAATCAGAAAGACAAATCAGATTGCAGACAACCAGAAGAACCATGTAGGTACATGCAGGGGGAGAGGGCAGAGAGGGGGCGGGAGCCCCCTTTCAGCGTTCAATCTCCTTATCCAAGAGCATTTTTGAATGCTCTTGGATAAGTTATCAAGGGGAAGACAGCGCGTCTTCACCTTGATAACTTGAATAGGACAGACAGACGCCCCCGTATACTGCAGCACGGGGGTGATCTTTTTGATCAATACGTTTTCCGACCTGCGGTACAAGGAGGTGATCGACGTCCATTCCGGCCTGCGGCTGGGCTATGTGTGCGACGCGGAGTTTGACGACGCGGAGGGGCGGCTGATCGCCCTGATTACGCCCGGCCGGGCGAAGCTCTTCGGCCTGCTGGGCCGGGAGGACGACTATGTGCTCCCCTGGGGCTGCATCGCCCGCATCGGAGGGGACATTATCCTGGTGGACCCGAAAGAAAAGCTCCAGCGCCGGAAGCGGCGCAGAAGATTATAACGCATATAACACGATAAGCTTGCAAAGCGGCGGAAATTCTGTATAATAGGAAAAGACCGTCGACAGGCGGCGCCCTGAAAGCGCCGCCCGGAAGGGGAGAGACAAACATCGAAAACACAGAGACAAAACGGGAACGGGCCGTCCTGGCCGGGCTCGCGGCGGCCAGCATGGACGAGCGGGAGCGGTCCACGGAGGTCTCCATGGACGAGCTGCAGGCCCTGGTGGAGACCGCCGGGGGCGAGGCCGTGGCCGTGCTGATCCAGAACCGGCCCACGCCGGACCCCCGCAGCTTCATCGGGGACGGCAAGGTGCGGGAGCTGAAGAACCTCATTGCCCTCAACGACTGCGATCTGGCCGTCTTTGACAACGAGCTCAGCCCCTCCCAGCTGCGGGTGCTGGGGGAGGAACTGGGGGTCAAGGTGCTGGACCGCTCGGGCCTGATCCTGGATATCTTTGCCCAGCGGGCCCGGACCCGGGAGGGTCAGCTCCAGGTGGAGCTGGCCCAGTACAAGTATCTGCTGCCCCGGCTGACAGGCATGTGGACCCATCTGGTGCGGCAGACCGCCTCCGGCGGCTCCTCTCCCATCGGCACCCGGGGCCCCGGCGAGACCCAGCTGGAGACCGACCGGCGGCACATCCGCCGGAAGATCCAGAAGCTGGAGGAGGAGCTGGCCGCCGTGCGGAAGGTGCGGAGCACCCAGCGCCGGCAGCGGGAGAAAAACGCCATGCCCATGGTGGCCCTGGTGGGCTATACCAACGCGGGCAAATCCACCCTTTTAAACTGCCTCACCGGCTCGGACATCCCCGCCAACGACCGGCTCTTTGACACCCTGGACACCACCACCCGCCGCCTTCGACTGGACGAGACCCAGGAGGTGCTGCTGTCGGACACGGTGGGCTTTATCCGCAAGCTCCCCACCCACCTGATCGAGGCCTTTAAGGCCACCCTGGAGGAACTGCGCTACGCGGACGTGCTGCTGCACGTGATCGACATCTCCAACCCCGAGTGGGAGGAGCAGGCCCGGGTGGTCAACGAGCTGATTGCCCAGCTGGGGGCCCAGGCCACCCCCTGCCTCCGGGTCTTCAACAAGTGCGACGCCTATATCGGCATCCTGCCCCACGGGGAGGATGTGGTCTGCATCTCCGCCAAGAGCGGCGAGGGGGCGGACATGCTGGTAAAAAAGCTCTCGGACATGCTGGACCGGGGGAAGCGGCAGGTGCGGCTGCGCATCCCCTATTCCGCCGCCGGCGTGGTGGACGCGCTGAACCGGGAGGCGGTGGTTCTGAAGCTGGAGTACGGCGAGGAGGGCATCCGGGCGGAAGCCCTGGTCCCGCCGGAGCTCTTCGGCCGGGTAAAGGCCTATATCCCGGACTATACCGAACCGAAGGAGGACTGGGAGCAGTGACATGCATCGAGACGCCCCGGCTCTTTCTGCGCCCCTGGCAGGAGGCCGACGCCCCGGCCCTGTACCGCTACGCCAGCGACCCGCGCATCGGGCCCTGCTGCGGCTGGGAGCCCCACCCCAACGTGGCGCACAGCCTGGAGATCCTGCGCAAGGTCCTCATGGACGGGAACACCTGGGCTCTGACGGTCAAAGGGATCGGGGAGCCCATCGGCAGCATCAACTTCTTTGCCTCCCCCAACAGCCGGGCCCCCGGGGAGCCGGAGATCGGCTACTGGCTGGGCGCGCCCTTCTGGGGCCAGGGCTATATGCCGGAGGCGGTGACGGCACTGCTGGGAAAGCTGTTCCGGGACGGGAACAGCCGGGTCTGGTGCGCCCATTTTGAGGGGAACAGCCGGTCCCGCCGGGTCATTGAAAAGTGCGGCTTTGTCTACCGCTTCTCGGAGCCCTCCCGCTCGGAACAGACGGGGGAGGTCCACCGGACCCTCTACTACGCGCTGACCGCGCCCGGACGGAGGCAGACGCCATGAAGGAATTTTACGTCCCCGCCGGGGAGGGCCGGGGGGAGCTGACGGAGAAGCGCTCCCGCTTCATCGGCCATGTGCGCCCGGTGGAGAGCGAGGAGGAGGCCCGGGCCTTCATCGCCCGGATCAAAAAAGAACATTACGACGCCCGGCACAACTGCTGGTGCTATCTGCTGCGGGACGGGCCCGAGCGCTATTCCGACGACGGGGAGCCCCAGGGCTCCGCGGGCCTGCCCATGCTGGAGGTCTTCCGCAAGGCCGGGGTGACCAACGCGGTCTGCGTGGTGACCCGGTATTTCGGCGGCGTCCTGCTGGGGACCGGGGGGCTTCTCCGGGCCTACACCAAAAGCGCCGGGGACGCCCTGGCCGCGGCGGGGCTGGCCACGGTCGGGTCCTGGGCCCAAACGGAGCTGCGCTGCCCCTATTCCGCTGCGGAGCGGCTCCGGCAGGAGCTCCTGGCCGCCGGGGGCGCGGTGGAGGCCATGGACTACGGCGCGGAGGTGCTGATCCGGGCCCTGGTCCCCGCCGGGAGCCTGGAGGCCTTCTCCCGCCGGGTCACGGAGCTGACCGGCGGCCGGGTGTCCGTGCAGACGGCGGGCACCGTGTTCCGCGCGGCGGCGCCGGAGAGGCCGGGCGGCTAAAAAAATCAAAAAATTTTTCATAAAAAACAGAGGGAAATAAAACTTCGCGTCGTATAAGAATATATGAAGCAGCTTGCAGGAAAGGCGGTGGAGGAAATGGATTGCCCCAGAACTGAGCGGGAGGCGCTGGAGCGCCTTCTGATCGGGCCATACGGCGTCCTGGCGGCGTCGTCCGCGGGCCGGGCGGAGCCGGAGGAGGAATGCCGGATCCGCACCTGCTTTCAGCGGGATATCGACCGGATCACCCACTCCAAGTCCTTCCGCCGGCTCAAGCACAAGACCCAGGTTTTCCTGCAGCCGGAGGGGGACCATTACCGCACCCGGCTGACCCACACGCTGGAGGTCAGCCGCCTGTCCCGGACCGTGGCCCGGGCCCTGCGGCTCAACGAGGATCTGGCGGAGGCCATCGCCCTGGGGCACGACCTGGGGCACACCCCCTTCGGCCACGCGGGGGAGCGGGCTCTGAACCGGATCTATCCCGGCGGCTTTAAGCACTATGAGCAGAGCCTGCGGGTGGTGGATGTGCTGGAGCGGGACGGCCGGGGGCTCAACCTCTGCTATGAGACCCGCATGGGGATCCTGCACCACACCCACGGCGCCCCGGACGACACCCGGGAGGCCGTGACCGTCCGCCTCTGCGACCGGATCGCCTACATAAACCACGATCTGGACGACTCTATTCGCGCCGGCATCCTGACAGAGGAGGAGGTCCCCGCCCTGATCCGGACCAACTGCGGGGAGCGCAACAGCGAGCGGATCAACTCCATCCTCACGGACCTGATCGAAAACAGCGTGGACGGGGAGCTGAGGATGTCCGAAAAAATGCAGGAGACCTTCGACTTTTTCCACGCCTTTATGTATTCTGACGTGTATACCAACCCCCGCGCCAAGCGGGAGGAGGGCAAGGTGGAGGGCATCCTCCGCAGCCTCTACGACTACTATTCTGCCCACCCGGACATGCTGCCGGAGGAGCTCCAGGCCGTGGCGGAGCGGGAGGGCGTAAGGCGCGCCGCCTGCGACTATATCTCCGGCATGACCGACAGCTACGCCATGGAAAAATATGGGGAGCTCTTCATCCCCTTTGCCTGGACAGTCAAATAAACCTGACAAAAAGGGCGTAGCAATTTTTGCATCTGAGGGACTCGTCAGTGAGCTGATAAGGAAGGGGGGGACGGGTTTGCCCATTCCGGAAACCTTCATAACGGAGCTGGTGGAGCGCAGCGACATTGTGGACGTGGTGTCCCAGTATGTGCGGCTGAGCAAGCGCAGCGGCGCCAATCTCTTCGGCCTCTGCCCCTTCCACAGCGAGAAAACGCCCTCCTTCTCCGTCTCCCCGGACCGGCAGATCTACCACTGCTTCGGCTGCGGCAAGGGCGGCGGGGTGATCAACTTCATCATGGAGATCGAGAACCTGAGCTTCCCGGAGGCGGTGGAGCACCTGGCCAAGCGGGCGGGGCTGTCCATGCCCGAGCAGAGCGGCGACGCGGAGAGCCGCCGGCGGGACCGGATGCTCAGGCTGAACCGGGACGCGGCCCGCTTCTTCCGCCAGCGGCTGCTGGACCCGGAGGGGGAACCGGCCCGGGCCTATCTGGCCCGGCGGCAGATCCGCTCCAAGGCGGCCACCGATTTCGGCCTGGGCTTCGCTCCGGACAGCTGGGACAGCCTGGAGAAGGCCATGCGCGCCCTGGACTATACGGACTATGAGCTGCTGGACGCAGGGCTGGTCCGCCGGGGCAAGAGCGGCGGCTTTTACGACACCTTCCGCAACCGGCTGATGTTCCCGGTCATAGATGTGCGCGGGAACGTCATAGGCTTTTCGGGCCGGATCCTGGGGGACGGCGAGCCAAAGTACATGAACAGTCCGGAAACCCTTGTGTTCAACAAAAGCCGCAACCTTTTCGCCCTCAATCTGGCTAAAAAATCAAAAAGCGGGTATATAATTCTCTCAGAAGGCAATATAGACGTTGTTTCGCTGCATCAGGCAGGCTTCGACTCGGCGGTGGCCTCCCTGGGCACCTCCCTGACGGCGGAGCAGGCCCGGCTTCTCTCCCGCTACACGGACCAGATCATCATCGCCTACGACAACGACAACGCCGGCCTCAAGGCCTCCCAGCGGGCCATCGGCATTCTGGAAAAGCTGGATCTGAAGGTCAAGGTCCTGCGGATGAGCGGGGCCAAGGACCCGGACGAATTCATTAAAACCAAAGGGGCGGAGGCCTTTCGCGCCCTGCTGGAGGGCTCGGAAAACCAGATCGACTACCGTCTCCGCTCCGTGACGGACAAATACGACCTCTCCTCCGACGAACAGAAGGTGGACTTCCTCAAGGAGGCCACGGAGCTGGTGGCAAAGCTGCCCGGGGCGGTGGAGCGGCAGGTGTACGCCATGCGGGTGGCCTCCATGGCGGGCATTTCATCGGAGGCGGTCACCGGGGAGGTGGAGCGGCGCCGGAAGCGGCTTTTAAGCGGCGCCCGCCGGACGGACCAGCAGGAGCAGAGCCGGCCGGAGCGGCAGCTGCAGCCGGCGGACCGGGAGTTGCGCTATACGGACCCTGGCTCCGCCGCCGCGGAGGAGGGGCTGATCCGGCTGCTGTATCTGGAGCCGGCCCTGGGAAAGACAGAGGGACTGCCGGAGGCGGAGGAATTCTCCTCCCCGGCGCTGGGCCGCATATACGCGGCCATCCGCGACAAAATAAACCGTGGAGATGCGGTGAACACCGCCTCCCTGGGGGAGGCGCTGACCCTGAGCGAGATGTCGCTGCTGGTGAGCATTTTGCAGAAGCCGGAGCTTCTCTCAAAGGGGGAGCAGACGCTCAGGGACTACATAGGCAGAATACGGGACCAAAGAGAGCTGGCCGGCCGGGAGCTGGACCTGCGGGAGCTGGCCAGCAGGCTCAGAGAAAGAAAGGGATATAAGGGATAAGATGAGGGACGAAATGAGCTTCACCGAGGAAGAACTGGAGAGCATGGCCGACAAGCTGCTGGAGGAGGCCTCCACGCCGGACATCAGTTCCCAGGCGGAGACAGAGCTTCCCAAACCGAAAAAGCGCAGCGCCAAAAAGAAGGACCAGCCGGAGGCCGCGGCCAAGTCCCCGGAGGAGCGGCTCAACGAGCTGCTGGAAAAGGGCAAGAAGAACGGCCGCCTGTCCGCCAAGGAGCTGGAGTGCCTGGAAGAGATGAACCTGGACCCGGACGCCGTCGCCAAGTTCTATGACACGCTGGAGATCAACGGCGTGGAGCTGGACGTGGGCGCCGAGGATGTGCTGCCGCCCATCGACGATCTGCTCCCGGAGGGCGAGGACCTGGAGGGGATCGAGGAGATCCCCGAGGAGGAGATCAACGACACGGATTCCCTGATGGACTCCTTTTCCACCGATGATCCGGTCCGCATGTATCTCAAGGAGATCGGCAAGGTGCCCCTGCTGAACCCGGACGAGGAGATCGCCCTGGCTATGCGGATGGCCGAGGGGGACGAGGAGGCCAAGCACCGAATGACCGAGGCCAATCTGCGGCTGGTGGTCTCCATCGCCAAGCGCTATGTGGGCCGGGGCATGCTGTTTCTGGACCTGATCCAGGAGGGCAACCTGGGGCTGATCAAGGCCGTGGAAAAGTTTGACTACACCAAGGGCTATAAATTCTCCACCTATGCCACCTGGTGGATCCGCCAGGCCATCACCCGGGCCATTGCCGACCAGGCCCGTACCATCCGCATCCCGGTGCACATGGTGGAGACCATCAACAAGACCATCCGGGTCTCCCGCCAGCTGCTTCAGGAGCTGGGTCACGACCCCTCCGCCGAGGAGATCGCCGCGGAGATGGACATGCCGGTGGAGAAGGTGCGGGACATCCTGAAGATCGCTCAGGAGCCTGTGTCTCTGGAGACCCCCATCGGCGAGGAGGAGGATTCCCACCTGGGGGACTTCATCCCCGACGAGGACGTCTCCGAGCCCTCGGAGGCGGCCAGCTTCTCCCTGCTGCGGGAGCAGCTGGAGGAGGTGCTGGATACGCTGGCTCCCCGGGAGAAGAAGGTGCTGGAGCTGCGCTTCGGCATCGTGGACGGCCGCACCCGCACGCTGGAAGAAGTGGGCAAGGAGTTCAACGTCACCCGTGAGCGTATCCGCCAGATCGAGGCCAAGGCCCTGCGGAAGCTCCGCCACCCCAGCCGCTCCAAGAAGCTCCGGGATTTTCTGAACTGAAACTGTCAAAAAAGGGCCAAAGCCCTTTTTTGACAAAGGGGCTGCAGCCCGCTGCAGCGCACGACGAACCCCGTCTTTGACGGGGTTCGCGCACGTTTGCGGGCTGAGAAGAGTTTTTTCCGAGGCACATGTCCCCGGAAAAAACGATCAAATTGCTTTCGCGCCTGTGGACGCGAAACTCTGCGAGGCTTTTTGTCAAGCTGAAGCCTCCTTCAAGGGGCGGCTTGTTTTTTGCGGCCGGTTTCTTAATCATTCTTAAATCTGCCCCGATCCGATTGATTTCCGTCCGGCGCGGCGCTATAATGAGCCTGACCGGATGGAGTATTCCATCATCACAGCATGAAAAATGACAAACAGGAGGTACACAGGATGAAAAAGTTTCTCTCTGTTTTTCTCTGCCTGGCGCTGCTCTGCGCCCTTCCGGCGCAGGCGCTGGCGGCCGGCCCGGATGAGACCGGCCTGTGCGAGCACCATACGGAGCATAACGAGGCCTGCGGCTATCGCGCCCCCACGGAGGAGATCCCCTGCGACAAGGGCTGCACGGACACGAACGGGGACGGTGTGATCGACCATGCGGAGGACTGCGCCTATACGCCCGCCCAGGCGGGCAGCCCCTGCACCTACGTGTGCGAACTCTGCGCCGCAGAGCCGGATCCGGCTCCGGCGGGTGAAGGGGATGAAGAAGGCGGCGACACCGTTCTGTCCAGTCTGCCGGCGGACGAGCCGGAAGAGCGTGACGGCGATATACTGCCTCTGGCCGGTTCGGACATGCATTTTACCGTAGAAGGAATGGAGGGCACAGACTATAACTTTGAAGGCTCTATACTGACCGTCCTTACCGGCCGCAAGGTGACGGTCTCCCTGGCGCCGGGGTATGAGACTGTGGACCATACGATCCTGATAGAGGACGGCGCGGAGGTCACCATCCGTGACCTGAACATCAAAGCCACCGGCACCCCCGCCATTGACGCCCGCGGCGCTACAACGGCCACCGTCCACGTGGAGGGCAGCAACAGCCTGACCGGCGGGACCGACAACGCCGCCATTGCCGGACCTACAAGCGGGACCCTGACTCTGGACGGTGAAGGCTCCGTCACCGCCGTCGGCGGCAGCGACGCGCCGGGGATCAGCGGCGATGCCCTCGTCAGCTCCGTGGCGTCTCTGACCGCCAGCGGCAGCGGCGACAAAGCCGGGATCGGCACGGCCAGCCTCAGCCTCAGCGGCGGCACGGTCACCGCCGCGGCCGGGACAAAGGACCAGCCGGCTCTGAGCGCCGCGCCGGACTTTACCGAATTTACCCACCTCAGCCTGGGCAACACAGTCTCCAACACCGCCGCGGACACGCCGGTGGAGTGGACCGGCAATCCCCTGGACGGCTGGGCCGCGTATCCCTGGGTGCAGATCGCGCCCATGACGGTCAATTCCCTCTCCGTCGCCCCCCAGTCCAGCATCGTGGTCATGAACGACGGAAAGAGCGGCCGGAGCATCCAGTTTGCCGCCAAGCTGAACGTGAGCGCCTCCGGCAAGAGCTATGCGTTGGAGCTGCCCAGCGGCCTTAGCTGGACCCTCGGCGGCACTGTCAGCGCCGGCACGGAGATCTCCGGCACCGGCCTGCTGAGCATCTCTGACCGGCAGGGCACCGGCACCATCACCGTCACCGCCAAATACACGGCGGACAAGGAGGTTTCCGGCACCGCCTCTGTGACCGTCCGGAACCTGTACACCATCACCTTTGACCCCAACGGCGGCAGCTGCAGCACCAAGACCGGGATCACCAACCCGGACGGCACTCTGAGCAATCTGCCCACGGCCACCAAGACGGGGGTCTACTTTGCCGGCTGGTACACCCAGAAGGAGGGCGGCACCAAGGTGAGCTCCACCACGGTGTTCAACTCCAACGCCACCGTCTATGCCCACTGGTCCAACACCCCCGTCACCGGGGACGTCAACAATCCCCTGCTCTGGGCCGCTCTCCTGGGCGGGTCCGCCCTGATCCTCGTGATCGCCGGCGTGGTCTTCTTCCGTAAAAAGCGCGGCGGCCAGGGGAAAAAGGAACCCTGAGACTGTCAAAGGAACCGGTCTAATCATGAAATAAGAAAAAGGCCTGGTGCATTTTCGCACCAGGCCTTTTTGATGGTCCTTTAGAATCCGTCCTTTTACAGATGCTGGTCCCGCTTGACCTTGTCGTAGAAATGGGTGAGGATGGGTTCCATGGCCGCGGTCAGCTTCATATCCAGGTTGTAGAAATACACCACGAAGGTCACGGCAATAAAGCCCACCACGATCAGCACCAGCTTCAGCAGAAGCTTGAGCAGCTTCGTTTTCATTTTCTTCGCCATTTTCAGTTCCTCCTTATGTTACCAGGACTCCTCGTCGGTGAGGACCTCCAGGCTCGGGTCCACCGGCTCCTCCCGCATGACCGTGCGCATGTAGCTGTTGATCTGGTCCCGGACGCCCTGACGGGAGATCACCCGGGGATCGAACAGGTCGTGGGAGACCCAGACCAGGTGGATGCCCTTCTCCCGGGCCTTTTCTTCAAACTGGCCGTGCATGCCGTCCAGCGCCTTGCAGCTCATATGCTCCCAGAGGATGACCATGTCGGCGTTGAACTCCTCCACAAACTCCCACAGCTCGTCCAGCAGGACCTTGTAGCCGCCGTGGGTCCGGTTGCGCATGAGCATGTTCTCGGTGAGCCAGGCGATGTCGTAGATGGCCTGCTCCCGGTTCTCCGGCGTGTCCTCCTCGGCGATGATCTTGGTGGAAACCATGGAGAGCATGTCCGTCAGCGGGATGATGCCCCAGCAGTTGAGCAGCCACACCAGGAAGTCCATGTAATAGTGGGACTGGACGCCCCAGATGATGGCCCGGTGCCGGTACTCGTTGGCCACCAGCTTCTTTTTCTCGTAGGCCTTCTGGGCCAGGGCGGAGATCTTTTTGTCCGCCTCGTTGAACAGGGGGATCCGGCCGTTGACCACCATGTAGTTGGTCTCGGTGTACAGGGCCAGGTTGGAGCCGAAGACCTGGGGATAGGGGGTCTTGCTCATCTCCATCCACTCCAGGCGGCTGCGGGTGGCAAAGTTGACCCGCTTGGCGCACTCAAAGTAATGGGCCCAGTCCCATTTCTCGCCGGTGTGCTCCTCGATAAAGGCGATGGCGTTGCGGATCTCCTGGGCGGCGTACTCCTGCACGTCGTCCTCCCGGTGGCGCAGAGGCACCGCCAGCTGGTGGGTGGGGATGCCCTCCTCGGTCAGCCGCTTGTAGACCACGCCGTTGCCCATCAGGGAGCCGTCGCAGGTGGTGTTGCATTGGATGGCGCAGCAGCCTACAATAGGCGCGTCGTCGTCAATGACCAGGCCGGCCTCAGCCTCGGGCATGGGGCACACGTCCCCCGCCAGGCCGTACTCCTGGGCGATGTCGATATAATGCAGGGCGGCGCGCTGGTTCAGCAGCACCGGGATATAGGTGGAGGCGATCTCCCGGCTGAGGGGGACGATGCCGGGGAAGCCCATCATGACCGACTGCATGGCGTTCTCGTCGATCAGGACCACCTTCTTGTTGAACTCCGTGTCGTTGCCGATGCGCCGGTCCGCCCGGAAGAGCTTGTCCAGCAGCTTGGCCACGTCCTCGATGATGATGTCCTGCTCCGCGTGGCAGATGCGCAGATGCTCGCCCCGCAGGCCCTGGGTGTGCCGGTCCACCATCATGGGCACGGCCAGATAGTTCCCCATCCAGCGGTAGCGGAACATGGCCTTGATGTTCCGGGGCTTGACCAGGACGATCCTGGCCATGTTGAACCAGTTGTACAGCCAGCGGGAGTAGTCATAGGCCGTGTCGGCCAGGCCGCGCCACTCCCGGCGGTTCCTCACCTTGCCCTCGGTATAAAAGCGGCCCAGATTCTCGGTTCCGATCCTTTTCGCCTTTGCCATTACTTGGCACCTCCCTGAATTTTCTTGATCTCCAGGCTCTCTACAAAGGCCTGGACCCGGGTGCGCAGCTGCCCCACGCCGGAGGCGTTGTAGGGCCGGTCGATGGAGAGCACCTGGTAGCCGTAGTCGTCATGGAGCACGTGGGAGCCGATCATCCGCTCATAGGCCCAGGGGTCGCAGAACTTGACCTGCTCGTAGATGATGCCGTCGGCCTTGTACTCCTTGGCCAGCTTGTCCAGATAGTCCCGGCGGCCCAGCATCTTGGGCGGGTCCATATACCGGGGGCACTGGCCCCGGTACATATACTGCCGGCAGATCTGGGGGAGGGCGTCCTCGTCGTCCGTCAGCTCGATGGGGTCCCGGCCGGGGAAGGAGCCGTAGCAGTACCGGTCCGCGCAGACATAGGCGCCGGTGGTCTCCACCAGCTTGACAAAGTCCGGATCGTCCAGCTCGGAGCCGGCGAACACCACCCGGACCCGGTAGGGGTTCTTCTCGTCAGGCTCTCTGGTCTTCAGCTCCTCCACCGTCTCCTCCAGCTTGTCCATGATCAGGTACTTGGGGGCGGCGTAGCTGGCCAGGGTGAACACGGCGAACTCATAGCCGCTGATGGTGGGATTGTCCAGCTTGCGGTATTCCCCCATCGCCCGGATCAGGCGGCAGACCTTGTTGTGCTCCTCCACCGCCTTGCGGATGGCGGCGTCGGAGACGTCGATGCCGAACTTCTCGTGCAGGGGCTTGAGGATGTGGTTCTGGCACTGGAGCACGTACAGGTTCAGGCCGTTGTCATCCGCCTTCATGGGGATCTCCATGTGCTCATAGAAGAAGTGGGGCTTGCCCGCGTCCATGGTGTGCAGCAGCTCCATGTTCTCCGCGGCCCGGTTGATCATGGTGCAGCCGTCGGGGGCGATGAGACAGTCGGCAAAGTTGTAGCCGCCCTCAATGGCCCGCTCCAGCAGCGCCCGGCTGTACTCGCACAGAAAGCTGGTCAGGTAATAGGTGGCCATCTCCATGGAGCTGGTGCGGGGCGCCCGCAGACGGGCGGAAAAGATGCCGTCCAGGTTCAGCAGCGGCTCCGGCGTGTTTTCGCACACGTAGGCCACGCACTTTTTGCCCTCCGCCTTGGCCTGGGTCACAAGCTCGTTGTTGGCCTCCTGCAAAAGGTCTTCAAAATACTTGAGATGCTTCAGGTCTTTCATGCTTCTCCTCTTCCGCAGACGGACGTCAGCACGCCTCGATCTGCTTAATATTCATTTCCCGGCCCTGCTGCAGCCAGGTCTCCCCGCTGCCGCAGTAGGGACAGGTTTTGCCGTATTGGATGGTGGGGTAGGTCTTCTTGCAGGCGTTGCACCAGGTGACGGCAGGGATGGTCTCGTACAAAAGCTTGGCCCCTTCAAACAGCGGGAACTTCTTGGTGTACCAATCCCAGTAGTCCAGCAGGTACTCCGGGATGATTCCGGACACCTCGCCAAACTCCAGCGTCACCGACTCGATCCTGGTCAGGTCGTTCTCCTTGGCTACTTCCTCTACCTGCTTTACCACGTAATTGACGATGCCCAATTCGTGCATACTGTTCCTTTCAGTATGGAGCGGGGTGTTCGCCCCGCTCCATACGACGGTTTATTTCTTCGCAGAGAGATTCTTCTTGATAATCTTGACCTCGCGCTTGGCGGCGTAGGGGATGATGCACTTGAACTTATCCTCGGCCGGGACCATCTTGCTGTTCTGGGGACGGTTGCGCGTCAGGTGGATGGCGTCAAACTCGCAGCGGGTGGTGCAGATGCCGCAGCCGATGCACTTGTTCGGGTCCACCACGCTCCGGCCGCAGCTCAGGCAGCGGGAAGCCTCGGACTTGATCTGCTCCTCGGTGAAGGTCACCCGGTCGTCCTCCATGGTCAGGACCTTGTTCGGGTCGATGGCCACAGGGGTACGGGCAGGCTTGCGGAGCTTCTCCGGCTCGATCACCAGGTTGGTCTTGTCCAGCTCCTTGAACTGGCGCAGATTCCGGTGGATGGTCAGGGACTGGCCCACGTTCACATAGCGGTGGATGGACACAGCGCCCTCCCGGCCGGTGGCGATGGCGTCGATGGTGTACATGGGGCCGGTGGCAATGTCACCGCCCACAAAGATGTCGGGCTCTTCGGTCTGGAAGGTGACCTTGTCGCACTTGACCAGCTGGCCGTCCGGGGTCTCGGCCTTGGTGCCGGCCAGGACCGCGCCGTAGTCAGAGCGCTGGCCGATGGCCACCAGGACGTTGGAGCAGGGGACGGTGATGGTCTCGCTCTCATCGTACTTGGGGGCGAAGCGGCCTCTGGCGTCGCGGACGGAGACGCAGCGCATCAGCTCGATGCCGGTGACCTTGCCGTCCTCGCCCAGGATGCGCTTGGGGGCCCAGCTGTTGTTGATCACAACGCCGTCGGCCAGACCGCTGTTCTTCTCATCGGGCACGGTGGGCATCTCCTCGTCCTTTTCCAGGCAGTAGATGTTCACGGAGCCGGGGCCCAGACGCCGGGCGGCGCGGGCCACGTCGATGGCCGCGTTGCCGCCGCCGATGACCACGGTATCGCCCTCCAGGGCGGTGA
The DNA here is from genome assembly GCA_947626315.1 of uncultured Oscillospiraceae bacterium. Classification (GTDB taxonomy): domain Bacteria; phylum Bacillota; class Clostridia; order Oscillospirales; family Oscillospiraceae; genus Limivicinus. The sequence goes on from CANQRQ010000001.1 coordinate 143,007, forward strand.
GGCTGCCCTTGTTGACCTCCCGCAGGAAGTCCAGACCGCCCACAACGCCGGCCAGGTCCTCGCCCTCGATGTTCAGCTTGGCGGCCTTCTGGAGACCAACGGCCACATAGAAGGCCTTGAAGCCCTCGTCCCGCAGCTGCTGGATGGTGACGTCTTTACCCACCTCTACGCCGCAGCGGAACTCCACGCCCATCTCCTTCAGGACGTCGATCTCGGAGTTGACGACCTTCTTGTCCACCCGGAAGCTGGGGATGCCGTTGATCAGCATGCCGCCGGGGACCGGCTCCTTCTCAAAGACCACGGGGCTGTAGCCCTCGATGGCCAGGAAGTAGGCGCAGCTCATGCCCGCGGGGCCGCCGCCGATGATAGCCACCTTCTGGTCAAACTTGGCCCGGGTGCAGGAGTTCATGGGCGGGACATAGCGGTGCTCGGCCTTCATGTCCTGCTCGGCGATGAACTTCTTGATCTCATCGATGCTCAGCGCCTCGTCCACGGTGGCGCGGGTGCAGGCGTCCTCGCAGTATTTGCGGCAGATGGAGCCGCAGACCGCCGGGAACGGGTTATCCTTCTTGATGAGCTTCAGGGCGTCCTGATAGCGGCCGTCGCCGGCCATCTTTATGTAGCCCTGGATGGCGATGTGGGCAGGACATGCCACCTTGCAGGGGGCGGTGCCGGTGGGCCAGGTCTGGATGGAGCCGTTGTCGTTGCGGTAGTTCTTGTTCCAATGGCTCTCGCCCCAGGCGGTGTCGTCGGGCAGCTCGTGCTTGGGATACTCGATGGGGCCCTCCTTGGTGCAGAGCTTCTGGCCCAGGCGCACAGCGCCGGCAGGGCAGGTCTCCACGCATTTGCCGCAGGCCACGCACTTCTCCGGGTCGCTCTCGGCGGTGTAGGCGGAGGCGGAGAGGTTGGGGGTGTTGAACAGCTGGGAGGTGCGCAGGGCGTTGCAGACGCCTACGGCGCAGTTGCAAATGCCGAAGATCTTGTTCTCGCCGTCAATGTTGGTGATCTCGTGGACGTAGCCCCGGTCCTCGGCCTTCTGGAGGATCTCCATGGCCTCTTCGTAGGTGATGTCGCGGCCGTGGCCGGTCTCCCGGCAGTAGTCGGCAAAGTCGCCCACGCCGATGCACCAGTCGGCCTCAATCTCGCCGTCGCCCTCGCCGCGGATGCGCTGCTGCTTGCGGCAGGAGCAGACGGACACGCCGATCTGGCCCTCGTACTTCTTCAGCCAGTGGGACAGATGCTCGATGGGGATGGACTTGCTGTCGGCGGGGATGGCCTTTTCCACGGGGATCACGTGCATGCCGATGCCCGCACCGCCGGGAGGCACCAGCTCAGTGATGCCGGCCAGAGGCATGTAGGCCATGCGCTCAAAGAAATCCGCCGTCTCGGGGAACATGTCCGCGTGCTCCGGGTGGATCATCATGATCTCGGCGCTGCCGGGCACGAACATATCCAACACCCAGCGCTTTTTGTGCTCCGGGTTCTTGCCGTCCAGGTTCTCCCAGTGGAACTCCACCAGGCCGCTCTCGCTGAGGGCCTGCAGGGCCTTCTCCAGATAGGCCGCGTCAAACTGGGGGTTCTTGGCGGCGATCTGCTCAAAGGTCTCGGGGACGCGCTTTTTCAGGGTCAGGGCGATATCCAGGATGTCGTCCGCCATTTTGGGGTCATACTTGGCCTCGGTGAACTTCAGCGCGGAGTTGATGCCCCAATACTCGGGGGAGTTGATGTCCAGGGTCTCCAGACCAACCAGGGCCTTTACCCGGTCAGTGATCTCCCGGGCGAGCTTGATGATTTTCTCGTCTCGGGACAGCGTCTTTGCCATATGAATTTTACCTCCTTATGAATGATCAGCTTAAAACAGGAACCTCCGCAACAAGACTTTTTTCTCTCTCCGTCTTCCCGCTTCGGTTTATTCCATCTGCTGTTTTTGTGATATGTTCACAAATACAGTATATAACCAAGTCCCGGTTCTGTCAATCCTATTTAGTTTTTCTTTCTAACCAATCATGCCGTTTTGTAATGCTGCGATTTCATCGAAAAAGCGGCTCGATGGGACGATGCCGGCGTTTGTCCGGCTTCTGTGATCGCTTCACCGGGATATTCTTCGAGCCTAGCCCTGCACGATGGCGCGCGGACCGCTGAGGACGCTTTTTGTGGATATGATGGCCACGGCGCAGGCCGTCTCATGATCCCGTCTTAAAAGGGCCTCGTAGAGCTCCGACGCAGAGGCCTTGACCGAGTCCATCCCGTTTTTCTGGAAATACATAAAGTAGATCCCCTTCTGGACCTCCACCGTGGTCCGGTACATCAGGGTGAACACCGTGTTTCCGCTCATCTGGTAGATCTTTCCGTAGAACAGCGTCACCAGTTCACAGGCTTCCGCCATGTCCTCGCAGGCGCGGATCCGCCCCACGTCCTCCGCCAGGGCCCGCAGCTGCTCGTCGCTGGCCCGCTGGGCGGCCAGCTTCAGCACAAAAAGGTCCAGCGCCAGGCGGCACTCCGTAAAGGAGCGGATCTCCCGGGGGTTCAGGTTCCCTCCGTTATAGCGAAAGAGCGCGAACAGCGTCTCCGGCGTACCGTTGCGGATATAGTCCGCCACATAGGTCCCGTGCCGGGGCTTGACCTCCAGAAAGCCCTTGCTGCACAGCTCCGTGATTCCCGCGGTCACGGTGGTCAGGCTCACGCCCATCAGGGCGTGGAGCTCCCGGGTGGGGGGCAGCTTTTTCCCCACCGGCCATTCTCCCGAGAGGATTTTGTTCTCCACCGTCTGCACAAACTGCTCCCGAACGGAAGCCGCGGCGCTCTGGTCCCCGCTCATGCCTTCCCCTCCTTTTTTCCTTTTCTTCTTAATTATTATTGTAGCATAAGCCGTCGGGAAGCGCAAAGGGTTTTTCCCTCCCCGGCAGGCGGCGGGACCGGGAAGGACGTTTTTTGCGGAGATTCCGCCGTCTTGCAATCCGCCGGGCATTATGCTAAGATAAAGCCCGGGAGGGATGGATATGCGTAAAAAGCTGAACCCGGGCGGCTCCCGTCTGCCGCTGCTCTTCTTTGCCGCGGTGTTTCTGGTGCTGCTGGTCTTTAATTTCATGACCCCTCTGGTGGCGGATGACTTCTCCTATAAATTCAGCTGGGCGGACGTGAGCCGCATCCGCGGCCTGGGGCAGATCATCCCCTCCATGGCCGTCCACCGGCAGATCACCAACGGCCGGGTCCTGGTCCACGGGCTGGTCCAGCTGCTGCTGATCCCCCCCAAGGCGGTGTTCAACGTCCTCAACGCCCTCAACGGCGTGCTGCTGGGCCTGCTGATGCTGAACTACTGCGGGGAGGACCTCCGCTCCCGCCGGGCGCTGCTGCCCGCGGTCTGCGGCGCCTTCCTGATCTGGATCGTCACCCCCGCCTTTGGGCAGGTGTTCCTGTGGCTGGACGGCTCGGTGAACTATTCCTGGGGAATCACCGTCTTTTTGCTCTTCCTCTGGCCCTACGCCGCAATCTGGCTGGGCCGGGGCTTCCGCTTCACGCCCCTGAAGGCCGCGGGCTTCCTGCTGCTGGCCTTCGCCGCAGGCGCTCTCTCGGAAAACGGCTCCCCCTCGGCGCTTTTTGCCGCCCTCTGCCTCACCGGGCTGACCGCCCTGCGGGAGAAAAGGCTGCGGCTCCTGCCTCTGGCGGGGCTTGCCGTTGGCTGCCTGGGCCTGCTCTTCCTGGCCACCGCCCCCGCCATGAGCGGCCGCGGAGCCGTCCTGTCCCTCTCCGTGCTGGCGGCCAATTTCCGAACCGTCTGCCTTAAAACCCAGGAGCTGCTGGGCGGCCTGTACGCGATCTACGCCGTGGAGCTGGTTCTCTGCCTGCTGGCCGGGGCGGACCGGCGGAAGCTGCTTCTGTCCGGGGTGCTGGCGCTCAGCGGCCTGGTCTCCCTGGCCTGCTTTGTCTTCGCGGTGGCTTTTTCCGACCGGCACTTCTGCTTTACGGTGCTGTTCACGGTGCTGGCCTGCCTGCTGCTCCTGTCCGCCCTGCTGGACCGGGGCAGGCGGACCTTCCCCGCCCTGCTGACCGGGCTTTTAACGGTCTCCTTCCTCTTCCAGTTTTTCCTGGGAGCCTTGGACATCACCGTGATTTTCGGCAAGTCCCTGGAGCGGGAGCGGGCCATCCGGGAGGCCCTGGCCACGGGGGAGAAAACGGCGGCGCTGGAAATCTATGTCCCCGCCACCAAGTATGCGGCGCCCTATGGGCTGCAGGATCTGAACCCCGACCCGGACCAATGGCCGAACGACAGCCTGGCCCTGTACTACGGGCTGGACGCCGTTACCGGGTACGAAGCTTCTGAATAACCAAAATAAAGGAAACGCTGATGAAAGTCATTTTTCATCAGCGTTTCCTTTGTTCTCCGATTTTCCCGCGGCGCGCACCCGGGCCTCCGCCTTTTGGACGGCCTCCCGGAGACTGCGGGCCTCCTCCAGCAGGACCTGCCCCGCCGGCGTCAGGCCCAGGACCCGGTTGCCCCGCTCCAGCAGGCGCACCCCCAGCTCCTCCTCCAGCGCAGACACGGCCCGGGAGGTGGTGGAGTGGCTGATATACAGCTTTTTCGCCCCCCGGCTGAAGCTGCCGCTCTCGGCCACGGCCAGGAAAATCCAAAGCTGCTCCAGTTCCATCAATAGTTGAAGGTGTGGGGCAGCAGCTCCGAGAGCTTATAGCTCACATAGCGGCCCCCCGCCTTGGCGCAGAGCACCTCCATCTCCGGGGAAAACTCCGCCAGAAACTGCCGGCAGGCCCCGCAGGGGGTGCACCAGTTCTCACTGTCGGCGTAGACGGCGATCCGCCGGAAGCTCCGCTTCCCCTCGCTGACCGCCTTGCAGCAGGCGGTGCGCTCGGCGCAGATGGTGCTGCCCAGCGCCGCGTTTTCGATGTTGCAGCCGGTGTAAACCGTCCCGTCCGCGCACTCCAGCGCCGCGCCCACGGCAAAGCGGGAATAGGGGACATAGGCGTTAAAGGAGGCCTGCTTGGCCATAGACATCAGTTCTCTGTCCGTCATCTTCTCGTTCTCCTCTCCTCTGTCCGGCCTGCCGGACAGCTTTGTTTTGCCGGGAAAGCGCTAAGCCTGCTCTCCCGTGGGTTCCTCGCTGCCCTCTTCCGGTTCTTCCGTCTCCGGCGCGGGGCTGGGCTCCTCTTCGTTTTCAGTCTCCTGCTGCTGGGCAGCCTTTGCCTCGTCCGCCTCGTCCATGATAACGGTCCAGTGCTGGAAATCGTACAGGGGGTTGCCAGCGTTGGGGTCGATGCCCCGGACCACGCCCCGGTGGGTGATGATCTGCTGCCGCTCAAAGCCGATGGTGATCAGCGAGCCGGTGGTGCTGGTCAGGTATTCGCACAGCTGCCGGTAACTGTTGGCCCGGTTCATGTCGTTGGCGGAGAGATAGGCCTTTGTGTACTGCTCCAGCATGGGGTCGGTGGAGCCGGTGTAGTTCATATCCGGCCGGATGTAGCCCTCCTCGTCCTCGTTGCTGCTGTCATGCACCTGGAGCAGCTCGGTCAGGTCAAAGTTGTTGCGCAGCTTCACCTCGCCGTAGTACATGTCAAAGTCGCCGTCCTCCAGCGCCTTCATATAGTCGTCCCAGGTCAGTTCCTCCACCCGGATGGGGATGCCCATCTCCTCCATGTCCTGGGCGAAGCGGTGGACGACGCCGGACTTGGCGGCGCTGTCGCTGGTGACGATGAATTTCAGGTTGATGTCCTGGGGCGCGCCGGACATGTACTCCAGCTGCCCGTCCCCGTCATAGTCCCGGATGCCGGCGTTCTCCAGCACTGTCCGGCAGTTGTCCAGATCGTAGCGCAGATTGTCGGCCAGGGACTTGGGATACTCCTTCACCGTGGGCAGCATGGGAATAGGGGAGGCCACGGCGTTCCCCTGCAGGAGCTCCACCATATACTCCCGGTCGAAGGCGAACTGCATGGCCAGGCGGAAATAGGAGAAGCGGCACAGGGGGCTCTGCTCATTGAAGGCCACATAGTGCATGTTGGTGGTGGCAAAGGTATGGGTCTCGTTGGTGCTGGCGTAGCCCAGGTTGGTGTAGCTGGAGGGGTCGTTCAGCACCACGTCGATGTTGGCGTCCTCGAAGGCGCTGATGATGCTCTCAGCGGTGGAGTACTCCTTGATATAGACCTTGTCCACCGGCAGCGTCTCATACTCCGGGTAGCCCTCATAGGCCACCAGCTCCGTGTAATCCTCGTTATAGGTGTAGGGGCCGCTGCCGATGGGCCGCATATCCGTCTGCCCGGCGGTGCCCGCTTTGACCACGGGGATGTTCAAGAGCTTATAAAACTGGGTGTCCCCGATGCCCAGGGTGACCTGCAGCTCCCCCTCCGCGTAGGACGCGCCCTTAAAGCTGGAAAAGCGGCCCTTGTACCGGTCGGAATAGATGGCCCGGCCCAGGGAATAGCTCAGGTCCTTGGCGGTGACCTCCGTCCCGTCGTGGAAGGTGTGCCCCTCCGCCACCTTGAAGGTCCAGAAGGTGCCGTCGTCCGAATGCTCCCAGTCATAGATCAGGCTGCCGATATCCTCGATCACCTCGAAGTTGTCATCCAGCTCCAGCATGTTCTCATAGACCAGGCTGCAGATCAGCTGGTTGGAGTGGTTGGTGGCCACAAAGGGGTCAAAGCTGTATTTGCTGTTGCTGTTGAGGGAGAACACATTGTCCGCCGCCACGGAGCGGACCACGTCCCGGCCGCCGGTGGATTCGGGGATCATGGAATAGGGGTCCTCCTCTTCCCGGCCGCAGGCGGCGCAGAACAGCAGCATGGCCAAAGCCAGAAACAGGGACAAAAATCTCTTTCTCTTCATCTCTTCACCTCAGAACAATGGCCGCGGCCTGGCTGCCGCGGCGGCCCTTGGTATAGCGGTGGGACCAGTATTTGTCGTGCAGGCACACGGTGCATTCTTCGGAAATATCCAGGTTCTCCTCCCGGAGCCCCAGCTGCCGGAGCCGTCTGGCGTTGGCGCCCCGGAGATCCACCAGGAATTTCCCGCCGGGCAGGGGGGCAAAAAGCCCCTCCGTGTCCCCGCCCAGCCAGGCCTCAACGGCCTGGGGCACGTCCCCGTCCGTCTCAAAGCAGCAGCGGCCGATGGCGGGGCCCAGGGCGGCCCGGAGCTGCTCCGGCTTCGCGCCCAGAGAGGCCATGGCCTCCACGGCCTGGCCCAGAATGTCCCCCACCGAGCTGCGCCAGCCGCAGTGGACCGCGGCGGCGGCCCGGTTCTCCCCGTCCCAGAGGAGCACGGGCACGCAGTCCGCCGTAAAGCACAGCAGGGGCAGATCCCTGACCCCGGTGACGATTCCGTCCGCCTCGTAGGGAACCGGAGCCTGGCAGATATGCCGGTCCGCCTCCGTCACGATCCGGACCCGGTTCCCGTGGACCTGCCGGGTGACGGCGCAGCCGTCGATCCCCGCGCCCATCAGGGCGCAGACCCGGCGGTAATTCTCCCGCACCGCCGCCGGGTCGTCCCCCCGGTTGGAGCCCAGATTCAGCGTGGCAAAATCCCCCTTGCTCACGCCGCCATAGCGGGTGGTAAAAGCGTGGGGCGTTCCGATCCGGTCCGAACACATGTAGATCAGGCCGTCTTTTTTCTTCTCCGCAAAGGCCATGCTCTGTTCCTCACTGATTCCGGCCGCAGCATTCCTTGTATTTCAGACGCCGGCTGCCGTCGGCCTTCATCCGGCCGCAGGGGCAGGGGTCGTTGGGCTTAGGCTTGGGGACCTTTTTCACCGGCTTTTTCTTCACCGGCTCGCCGCCCACGTTGGCGGCGGCGTTTTTGGCCACGGCCTTTCGCTCCACCGGCTGCTCCCGGCGGATCACCACCGTGTAGAGTCGGCGGACCGTCTCCTCCCGGATGCCGTTGACCATGGCCTCGAACATGTCGAAGCCCTCCTGCTTGTAGGCGTCGATAGGCTTGACGGAGCCGTAGCCCCGCAGGCCGATGCCCCGCTTGAGTTCGTCCATGGCGTCGATATGGTCCATCCAGTATTCGTCCACCACCCGGAGCATCACCACCCGCTCCAGCTCCCGCATCAGAGGCGTGCCGTTGGGGGCGCTGCCGAAGGCCTTCTCCCGGGCTTCATAGACCTGGAGCGCCAGCTCCTCCGCGGCCTTGCCCAGCTTCTCCGCGCTGGCCGTGCTGCCGAAGCGCTCCAGCTGGATAGCGCCCCGGGGCATGAAGAGCTTTTCAAAGGGCTGGAGGGCCGCGTCGATCTGGGCCTGGCTCTCCGCCGGGACGCCGCCCAGCCCGTCGATCACGGTGCTGGTCACAAACTGGTGCACCATGCCCAGCACCTGCTCGTGGAGATCCTCCCCGTCCAGCACCTTGCGGCGCTCGCCGTAGATGATCTCCCGCTGCTTGTTCATCACGTCGTCGTATTCCAGCACGCTCTTTCGGGTCTGGAAATTCCGGCTCTCCACGGTCTTCTGGGCCTGCTCCACCGCGTTGGATAGCATCTTGTGGTCCAGGGGCATGTCCTCCTCCAGCTTCAGGGCCTCCATCATGCCCATCACCCGCTCGGAGCCGAACAGGCGCATAATGTCGTCCGTCAAAGCCAGGTAGAAGCGGCTCTCCCCCGGGTCCCCCTGGCGGCCGGCGCGGCCGCGGAGCTGGTTGTCGATCCGGCGGGATTCGTGCCGTTCCGTGCCCAGGATGAAGAGGCCTCCCGCCTCCCGGACCTGCTCCGCCTCGGCGGAGGTCTGCGCCCGGTGCTGCTCCAGCTTCTCCGCGTAGAGCTTCCGGGCGGCCAGAATGGTCTCGTCCTCCGTGTCTGCGTAGCCGGTGGCCTCCACGATGGCCGGCTCCTCAAAACCCGCCTTGCGCAGGTCCTGCCGGGCCAGATACTCCGGGTTGCCGCCCAGCATGATATCCGTGCCGCGGCCGGCCATGTTGGTGGCGATGGTCACGGAGCCCAGCTTGCCCGCCTGGGCCACGATCTCCGCCTCCTGCTCGTGGTACTTGGCGTTGAGCACCGTATGGGGCACGCCCCGCTTCCGCAGCAGGCCGGAGAGATATTCGCTCTTCTCGATGGACACCGTGCCCACCAGCACCGGCTGCCCCTTCTCGTGGCAGGCGATGATCTGCTCGATAATGGCCCGGTTCTTGCCGTTTTCCGTCTTGTAGACCACGTCCGGGTGGTCCTGGCGGATCACCGGCTTGTTGGTGGGGATCTCGATGATGTCCAGCTTGTAAATGGTGCCGAACTCCTCCGCCTCGGTGACGGCGGTGCCGGTCATGCCGGAGAGCTTATTATACAGCCGGAAATAGTTCTGGAAGGTGATGGTGGCCAGGGTCTTGTTCTCCTTCTGAACGTCCACATGCTCCTTGGCCTCGATGGCCTGGTGCAGGCCCTCGGAATAGCGGCGGCCCAGCATCAGACGGCCGGTGAATTCATCCACGATGATGATCTCCCCGTCCTTCACGATGTAGTCGATATCCCGCTTCATGATGCCGTGGGCCTTCAGGGCCTGGTTGATGTGGTGGCTCAGGGTGGCGTTTTCAATGTCGGCCAGGTTCTCCAGGCCGAAGGCCCGCTCGGCCTTGGCGATGCCCCGGGCGGTGAGGGTGGCGGTCCGGGCCTTCTCGTCCACTACGTAGTCCGCATCCAGGTCCTCGCTCTCCTCCTCCTTCTCGTCGATGGAGGCGTAGACCTGCTTTTTCAGCCGCACCACAAAATCGTCCGCCTGGCGGTACAGGTCCGTGCTCTCGTCCCCCTGGCCGGAGATGATCAGAGGCGTCCGGGCCTCGTCGATGAGGATGGAGTCCACCTCGTCCACGATGGCGAAGACGTGCCCCCGCTGGACCATCTGCTCCCGGTAGAGGGCCATATTGTCCCGCAGGTAGTCAAAGCCCATCTCGTTGTTGGTGCCGTATGTAATGTCGCAGGCGTAGGCGGCCTGCCGCTCGGCGGAGCTGAGCCCGTGGACGATCAGGCCCACGCTCAGGCCCATGAAGCGGTAGACCTTGCCCATCCACTCGCTGTCACGCCGGGCCAGATAGTCGTTCACCGTGACGATGTGCACGCCCTCGCCGGTGAGGGCGTTCAGGTAGGCGGGCAGCACGGCCACCAGGGTCTTGCCTTCGCCGGTCTTCATCTCGGCGATGCGCCCCTGATGCAGCACGATGCCGCCGATCAGCTGCACCCGGAAGGGCTTCATGCCCAGCACCCGCCAGGCCGCCTCCCGGACGGCGGCAAAGGCCTCGGGCAGCAGATCGTCCAGATCCTCCCCCTGGCTGAGCCGCTCCTTAAACTCGTCGGTCTTGGCCCGGAGCTCCCCGTCGCTCAGGGCGGCGAAGCCGGGCTCCAGCTTCTCGATTTTGTCCGCGATCGGCGTGATCCTCTTCAGCTCCCGGTCTGAATAGCTGCCGAAAAGTTTCTCAAAGAATCCCATTCTCTTTGCCTTTCCTTTGTTGGAGATAATCATACAGTGTGTAGTGTACCACAAAATTATGAAGAAAAAAAGTAGATACAGAGTAAATTCCGCTTTTTCTTCTTCCCGGTGGACAAGAGGGAGGCTTTATGGTACAATAGCCGGGAAAAAAAGGAAACGCGGGGGGTACGGCGCATGAACCGGCTCGGCTTTGACAACGAACAATACGTAAAGCTCCAGTCTCAGAGGATCCGGGACAGGATCTCCGCCTTTGGCGGCAAGCTGTATCTGGAGTTTGGCGGCAAGCTCTTTGACGACTATCACGCCTCCCGGGTGCTCCCCGGCTTCGCGCCGGACAGCAAGGTAAAAATGCTGATGGAGATGAAGGAGGACGCGGAGATCGTCATCGCCGTCTCGGCGGACGATATCGAGCGCAGCAAGCTCCGGGGGGATCTGGGCATCACCTATGACGAGGACTGCCTGCGGCTGATCGACGCCTTTCAGGGCATCGGTCTGTTTATCGGCAGCGTGGTGATCACCCACTACCGGGGCCAGGCCGTGGCTGAGCAGTTCCAGAAACGGCTGGAGAACCTGGGGGTCCGGGTCTACAGGCACTATATCATCCCTGACTACCCCTCCAACGTGCCTCTGATCGTCTCGGAGGAGGGCTTCGGCCGGAACGACTATATCGAGACCCAGCGGAGCCTTGTGGTGGTCACCGCCCCCGGCCCGGGCAGCGGCAAAATGGCCACCTGCCTCAGCCAGCTCTACCACGAGCACAAGCGGGGCGTCAACGCCGGCTACGCCAAGTTTGAGACCTTCCCCATCTGGAACCTGCCCTTAAAGCACCCGGTGAACCTGGCCTATGAGGCCGCCACGGCGGACCTGGACGACGTGAATATGATCGACCCCTTTCATCTGGAGGCCTACGGGCAGACCACCGTCAACTACAACCGGGACGTGGAGATTTTCCCCGTGCTGGAGGCTATGTTCAAGCGCATCTACGGGGAGAGCCCCTACAAGAGCCCCACGGATATGGGCGTCAACATGGCGGGCTTCTGCATTACCGACGACGAGGCCTGCCGGGACGCCTCCCGGCAGGAGATCCTCCGCCGCTATTACGCGGCGGCCTGCCGCTGCCGCCAGGGCCTGTCCGACCCGGAGGAGCTGCGGCGCATCGAGCTGCTGATGAACTCCATGGACATCGGCCCCAAGGACCGGCCTGTGGTGGCCGCCGCCCTCCAGCGGGCGGAGGAGACGGGGGCTCCCGCCGTGGCCATCCAGCTGCACGACGGGCGCATCATCACCGGCAAGACCAGCTCCCTGCTGGGGGCCTCCTCCGCCTGCCTGATGAACGCCCTGAAGGCCCTGGCCGGGATCGACAAGAAGCTTTTGCTGATCACCCCCAACATCATCCAGCCCATCCAGCATCTGAAAGTGGAGCATCTGGGCAACCGGAACCCCCGGCTGCACACGGACGAGCTGCTGATCGCCCTGTCCATCTGCGCGGTGACCAACCCCATGGCGGGCTACGCCATCGACCAGCTGGACAAGCTCCGGGGCTGCGAGGCCCACTCCTCGGTGATCCTCTCCCATGTGGACGAGGAGCTGTTCAAAAAGCTGGGGGTCAACATCTCCTTTGAGCCCCGGTATCAGGCCAAGAAGCTGTTTCATAAAAAATAAGGGATGGCATGAGAGGAAAACGAATCTTTGAAAGGAGCGTCTGAAATGAGAAGATGCCTTCGCTGCGGCGCGGAGATGGAGGAGGGCTTTGCCTATACCGGGGGCTACGGGAATGTGCTCCGCCGGAAAGGGCTCAGCGCGAAAGCCGTCGTGCCCCAGGCCGCGGTGTGCCCTGCCTGCGGGGAGATTTCTCTCTATGTGGACAGCGAGCAGCTGGACAAGCTGAAAAAGTAAGGAAAAAAACCTCCGAAAAAAGAGCGTGTCAAGCTGAAGGCGCTTTGTCTTCAACTTGACACGCTTTAGCTGCTGCTTTTTTCAGAAGGGCACGTCCTTCTGAAAAAAATCGCCGCCGCTCTCTTGACAAATCCGCGGCTGTAGGTTATACTTTTCCAGTAAAATAAATGAACATTTGTTTTTTCAAGCGTTCGCTGGTGTAAGGGGCCGAGTGCCCCCTTAAGGCATCGGAGAACGTTCTTTTTTTGGACAGTGAAAGGACAAATGCTTATGACAAAGTACATTTTTGTGACCGGCGGCGTGGTGTCCGGCCTGGGCAAGGGGATCACCGCCGCCTCCCTGGGCAGGCTTTTAAAATGTCGGGGGCTGAAGGTGGCCGCCCAGAAGCTGGACCCCTATATCAATGTGGACCCGGGCACCATGAGCCCCTATCAGCATGGGGAGGTCTACGTCACCGAGGACGGGGCGGAGGCGGACCTGGACCTGGGGCACTATGAGCGCTTCATCGACGAGGACCTGAACAAGTATTCCAACCTGACCACCGGCAAGGTGTACTGGAACGTGCTCAACAAGGAGCGGCGGGGGGAATACCTGGGCCAGACGGTGCAGATCATCCCCCACATCACCCAGGAGATCAAGGATTTTATCTACTCTGTGGGCCGCAAGACAGGGGCGGACGTGGTGATCACCGAGATCGGCGGCACCACCGGCGACATTGAGAGCCAGCCCTTCCTGGAGGCGGCCCGGCAGGTGAGCCTGGAGCAGGGGCGGGAGAACGCCCTGTTCATCCACGTGACCCTGGTGCCCTTCCTCCGGGGCAGCGACGAGCACAAGACCAAGCCCACTCAGCACTCCGTCAAGGAGCTGCAGGGCATGGGCATCTCTCCGGATATCATCGTCCTGCGCTGCGACGAGCCCCTGGAGCCGGAGATCTTCCGGAAGGTGGCCATGTTCTGCAACGTGAAGCCGGACTGCGTCATTGAAAATATCACCCTGCCCACCCTGTATGAGGCCCCCCTCATGCTGGAGGAGCACGACTTCTCCCTCATCGTCTGCCGGGGGCTGGGGCTCTGGACCAAGGCCCCGGACCTGGCCGAGTGGCGGGCGCTGGTGCAGCGGATCAAGAACCTGGAAAAGCGGGTCACCATCGGCCTGGTGGGCAAATACGTGCAGCTGCACGACGCCTACCTCTCTGTGGCGGAGGCCCTGCGCCACGCGGGCTACGCCCTGGACGCGGCGGTGGAGATCCGGTGGATCGACAGCGAGCCTATCACCGACGAAAACGCGGCGGAGCGTCTGGCCGGCTGCGACGGGCTGATCGTCCCCGGCGGCTTCGGGGACCGGGGCACCGAGGGCATGATCGCCACAGCCCGCTACGCCCGGGAACGGGACATCCCCTACCTGGGCATCTGCCTGGGCATGCAGGTGGCCGCCATCGAGTTTGCCCGGCATGTCTGCGGCCTGGCCGGGGCCAGCTCCGGGGAGTTTGACCCCAAGTCCCCCCACAAGATCATCGACTTTCTGCCCGACCAGAGCGACGAGACGGACAAGGGCGGCAGCCTCCGCCTGGGGGCCTATCCCTGCCGGATCCAGGAGGGCAGCGTCATGGCCCGGTGCTACGGCCAGGAGCTGATCTACGAGCGGCACCGGCACCGGTACGAATTCAACAACGCCTACCGGGAGGCTCTGAGCGAAAAGGGGCTCTGCCTCTGCGGCCGCTCCCCGGACGGGCACATCATCGAGGCGGTGGAGCTGAGCGAAAAGCGCTTCTTTGTGGGCGTGCAGTTCCATCCGGAGTTCAAGAGCCGCCCCAACAAGCCCCACCCCCTGTTTCTGGGGCTGGTGTCCGCGGCGCTGAAGGGAGAGGAGAAGGCATGAGAGACTATCAGGCTGAATTTGAGGGCAGGACCGCCTTTATCCGGGACCTGCTGGCCGCCAGCGGCGCGGCCGGCATCGTCTTCGGCAACTCCGGCGGCAAGGACAGCGCCCTGGTGGGCATCCTGTGCAAGGCCGCCTGTGAAAACACCGTAGGGCTGATCATGCCCTGCGCCTCCAAACGCAACTACGGTCTGGACGCGGACGACGGCCGGGAGCTGGCGGAAAAATTTGGCATCGAGACCCGGCTGGTGGACCTGACCCCGGTGCGGCAGGCGGAGCTCCAGGCCCTGGAAGGGGTCACGGAGCTGACGGACCTGGCCCTGGCCAACATCGCCCCCCGCCTGCGCATGACCACCCTCTACGCGGTGGCCGCCGCGGAAAACCGCCTGGTGGCGGGCACCGGCAACCGGAGCGAGGCCTATATGGGCTACTTTACCAAGTGGGGCGACGGCGCCCACGACTTTAACCCCATCGGGGACCTGACGGTGACGGAGATCTACGAATTCCTGGAATTTCTGGGCGCGCCCCGGTCGATCATAGAGAAGGCCCCCTCCGCCGGCCTGTTTGACGGGCAGACGGACGAGCAGGAGATGGGCGTCAGCTACCGGGCGATCGACGAGTACCTGCTCACCGGCCGGGCCAGCCCCGCCGACAAGGCCATCATCGAGCGCTACCACGCCCGCAGCGAGCATAAGCGCCGCCCCATCGCGGCGTATCACCAACCATAACAGACACAGAAACGGAGACGAAAGCATGTTAACATCCATCGTTGGCACAAACTGGGGCGACGAGGGTAAGGGCCGCATGGTGGACCTGCTCAGCGAGAACTACGACGTGGTGGTCCGCTATCAGGGCGGCAACAACGCCGGGCATACGGTCATCAACGAGAAGGGCAAGTTCGTCATGAACCTGATGCCCTCCGGCATCCTGCGGGATGAGACCGTCAACGTCCTGGGTCCCGGCATTGTCATTGATCTGGAGCACCTCTCCGGCGAGGCCCAGGCCCTCCGGGACGGCGGGATCACGATCAGCCCCGCCCATCTGAAGATCAGCGACCGGGCCACCATCTGCCTGCCCTACCACAAGCTGCTGGACGGCCTGGAGGAGGACCGGCTGGGGGACAAGAAGTTCGGCTCCACCCGCCGGGGCATCTCCCCCGTGTACGCGGACAAGTACATGAAAAAGACCATCCGCATGGGCGACCTGCTCCACTGGGACACGCTGCCCGAGCGCTTGGCCGGGATCATCGAGTGGAAGAACCTGACGGTGGAAAAGGGCTACGGCCACGCCCCCGTGCTGCTGGAGGAGATCATGGCCTGGCTGGAGAAGTTCGGCAGGCCCTTCGCCCCCTACGTCTGCAACACCACCGAGTACCTGAGCGCCGCCATCGAGGCGGGCAAGTCCGTGCTCTTTGAGGCCCAGCTGGGGGCGCTGCGGGATGTGGACTTCGGCATCTATCCCTACACCTCCGCCTCCACCACCCTGGCCGCCTATGCCCCCATCGGCGCAGGCGTGCCCTTCGCCAGGCTGGACGAGAGCATCGGCATCATGAAGGCCTACTCCAGCTGCGTAGGGGAGGGCCCCTTCACCTGCGAGATGTTCGGCCCCCAGGCCGAGAAGCTGCGCCAGGCCGGCGGCGAATACGGCGCGGCCACGGGCCGGCCCCGGCGGGTGGGCGGCTTTGACGTGGTGGCCTCCCGTTACGGGGCCAAAATGCAGGGCTGCGACTATATCGCCCTGACCAAGCTGGACGTGCTGTCCTATCTGAAGGAGATCCCCGTCTGTGTGGCCTACGAGCTGGACGGGAAGCGGATCGACACCTTCCCCTCGGACATCGACGAGCTGAACGCCGCCAGGCCCGTGTACGAGATGCGGCCAGGCTTCTGTTGCGACATCAGCGCCTGCCGGAAGCCGGAGGACCTGCCCCCCGCCGCCATGGATTACATCCGCTACATTGAGAAGGCCGTGGGCTGCCCCATCAAATACGTCTCCGTGGGCGCCGAGCGGGACGCCTATATCACCCTGTTTTAATGAGGCTGCAGGCTTTATGAAGAGAGAAAAAATTCTGATTCTGGATTTCGGCGGCCAGTATAACCAGCTGATCGCCCGCCGGGTACGGGAGCAGCAGGTCTACTGCGAGGTCAAGCCCTATGACCTGCCCCTGGAGGAGATCCGCCGCTTTGACCCCATCGGCATCATCTTCACCGGCGGCCCCAACAGCGTGTACGCCGCCGGCTCTCCCCACCCGGACCCGGGGGTGTTCTCCCTGGGCCTGCCTATTCTGGGCATCTGCTACGGCTGCCAGCTCCTGGCCCAGGAGCTGGGGGGCCTGGTCACCGCCGCCCAGGCGGACTCCGCCCGGGAGTACGGCAAGACCCTCACCTTTTTTGACAGCGGCTGCAAGCTTTTCCAAGGCCTGCCGGAGGAGAGCGTCACCTGGATGAGCCACGGGGACTACATGGCCAAGGTGCCGGAGGGCTTTTCTCTCTGCGCCCGCTCGGAGGCCTGCCCCACCGTGGGCATCTGCGACGAGAGCCGGGGCTTTTACGGGGTGCAGTTCCACCCAGAGGTGAACCACACCCAGTACGGCAGCCAGATGCTGCGCAACTTCCTCTATGAGGTCTGCGGCGCCGCCGGCGGCTGGACCATGGCCGACTACAAGCAGGAGGCCATCGAGAACGTCCGGGCCAAAGTGGGCGGCGGCAAGGTGCTGCTGGCCCTCTCCGGCGGGGTGGACTCCTCCGTGGCCGCGGCGCTGCTGGCCGAGGCCGTGGGCAATCAGCTGACCTGCGTCTTTGTGGACCACGGCCTGATGCGCAAAAACGAGGGGGACGAGGTGGAGGCCGCCTTCGCCCCCTGGGATATCCATTTTGTCCGGGTCAACGCCCAGGACCGCTTCCTCAGCCGCCTGGCCGGCGTCACCGACCCGGAGCGGAAGCGGCATATCATCGGGGAGGAGTTCATCCGGGTCTTTGAGGCGGAGGCCAAAAAGATCGGCCAGGTGGATTTCCTGGTCCAGGGCACCATCTATCCGGACGTGATCGAGTCCGGCAAGGGGGACGCCGCGGTGATCAAGAGCCACCACAATGTTGGCGGCCTGCCGGAGCATGTGGACTTCAAGGAGATCATCGAGCCTCTGCGGATGCTCTTTAAGGACGAGGTCCGGGCCCTGGGCCGGGAGCTGGGCCTGCCGGAGTATCTGGTGTCCCGTCAGCCCTTCCCCGGGCCGGGCCTGGGCATCCGCATCATCGGCGAGGTGACGGAGGAAAAGCTGGCGCTGCTGCGGGAGGCGGACGCGATCTTCCGGGAGGAGGTGGCCAAGGCCGGCTTCCCCATGGACCAGTATTTTGCCGCTCTGACCAACATGCGCTCCGTGGGCGTCATGGGGGACGGCCGCAGCTATGACTACGCGGTGGCCCTCCGGGGCGTCCTCACCAGCGATTTCATGACCGCCGACTGGGCCCGCATCCCCTACGAGCTGCTGGACCGGGTCTCCAACCGCATCGTCAACGAGGTCCGGGGCATCAACCGGGTGCTGTACGACATCACCTCCAAACCCCCCGCCACGGTGGAATTTGAGTGACCTGCCAGCACGTCAAAAAGCCCGGACCTCCGGGCTTTTTGAGATGTCGGGCGACATAGCGGCGGCAGTTTGATCCGATTGTGGGGTGGTTTAAATTGGTCCACAACTATAAAAGATGTGTTATTTTCCTCTGCACAGTCCTGCTTCTGCCCTGGCTGCTTTTATTGCCTTCCTGTCAGATGGAAGCAAAGATTTCCGTAAATCCGCTCTTATACAAGGTGTCTGATGACAATTCATCTGTCTATGTTTTTGGATCGGTTCATGTGGGGAGAACGAGCATATATCCATTACCGCCGGATATTATGAGCGTTTATGAAAAATGCGACACCGCGATGTTTGAGGTTGATTTGAGTACCTTACCGGATCAAAACGATGACTTCTCCATAGAAGAGACCGCAGCTCTCGCAGGGGTGGAGACGGTTGAACGAGCGGTTACGGCAATAAAAGAGGAATACCCGAATATGAGGCGCCGCGCTCAAAAACTATATCCGGCTATTAACATGGAGAATATAGCGCAAGCTGGCTATCAAACCCTGCAAGGGCTGCTTTCTCTCGCAGCGTGTACAAAATCCCAACTAATGGCAGAATGCGGCATAGATCAGATGTTTATAAGCTATGCCCTTGGAGACAAGAAAAACATCATTGGCGCTGAGAGCTGGGAAGAGCAGTATGCCCTGACATCCAACTTGCCGCCAGAGGCGTATAAGGCAACACTAAATGCGTATATTGCTGTTGAAGAGATGGCAAAAAGATTAAATGATGCGTTTGATATGTGGTGCAAAGGAGACGCTGCCGGGATTGAACAAATGGAAGTATCCCCTTTGAAGCAAGCGAACGAAGATTCATGGCAGCACATACAGTATGTTAATTATCTCATCAGGAATAAACATATGGCGGAGAAAGTGATCCAGCAATTGGAAAAGGATGAAACGACCTTTGCGGTGTTGGGTGTGGCGCACATTGTTGGAGAAGACGGAGTGATCACGCTGTTGAAGGAAATGGGTTATACGGCTGACTTAGTATCCTTCGCTCAATAATCAGGAGAAAACAGAATGATAGATATGGATATCACGCATTTTTATTTGGAACAGGGCAGCGGGGAGCCGCTGGTGCTGCTCCACGGCAACGGGGAGGACAGCGGGACCTTCTCCCGGAATATCCCGGCTTTTGCCGAACACTTCCACGTCTACGCCCCGGATACCCGGGGCCACGGGCGGACGCCGCGGGGCTCCGCGCCTTTTACGATCCGCCAGTTCGCGGAGGATCTGCTGGCCTTTCTGGACGCCCACGGCCTGGAAAAGATCCATCTGCTGGGCTTCTCTGACGGGGCCAATATCGCCATGATCTTTGCCCTGCGGCACCCGGAGCGGCTGGGCAAGCTGATCCTGGACGGCGGCAATCTGGACCCCTCCGGCGTCAAGCAGAGCGTTCAGCGCCCCATCGAGCTGGCCTACCGGCTCTGCGCCCGGGGCAGGAGC
Organism: uncultured Oscillospiraceae bacterium; assembly: GCA_947626315.1. GTDB lineage: Bacteria > Bacillota > Clostridia > Oscillospirales > Oscillospiraceae > Limivicinus. Next base: position 162,252 of record CANQRQ010000001.1, read on the forward strand.
CCCCGGGCCAGGGCCAGGGCGGAGATGCTGGGCCTCATGGTCAACGACCCGGCCCTCTCTCCGGAAGAGCTGACGGCCATTCGGAGCGAGACTTTGGTCATGGCTGGTACGAAGGACCTGATCAAACGGGAGCATACCGAGTGCATCGCCGCCCACATTCCCGGCGCGCGGCTGGTTTTTATCGAGGGGGATCATTTTATCGCGGGGAAAAACCCGGCGGCCTTCAACAGGGCGGTACTGGATTTTCTGCTGTAAACGGAGAGAGGCGGGACGTTTAAAATGTTCTTGCCTCTCCCTTCTTTTTATGATACCATGGGGCCACATTCGCGAAAGCGGCAAAAAACGGAGGGTTTCTATGATCTACGACAGACGGCCGGAAAACATGGCGCGTATCGCCGCGCCGGAGCAGGCTCAGGCATTTATCGACGAACAGGTGGCGGCGCTTCGCGCCCAGATAGGGGACAGGAAGGTCCTGCTGGCGCTCTCCGGCGGAGTGGATTCCTCCGTAGTGGCGGCGCTGCTGATCCGGGCGGTGGGCAGGCAGCTCGTCTGCGTGCACGTCAACCACGGCCTGCTGCGCAAGGGCGAGCCGGAACAGGTGATCCGTGTTTTCCGGGATCAGATGAACGCGGATCTGATCTATGTGGACGCCACGGACCGCTTCCTGGACAAGCTGGCCGGAGTTACGGACCCGGAGCGGAAGCGGAAGATCATCGGCGGCGAATTCATCCAGGTCTTTGCCGAAGAGGCAAGGAAGCTGGAAGGCATTGAATTTCTGGCCCAGGGCACCATCTGGCCGGACATTCTGGAGAGCGAGAAGGGGATCAAGGCCCATCACAACGCCGGCGGCCTGCCGGACGATCTGCAGTTCAAGCTGGTAGAGCCGGTGAAAATCCTCTTTAAGGATGAAGTCCGGGCAGTGGGCAGACAGCTGGGCCTGCCGGACAGCATGGTCGACCGCCAGCCCTTCCCCGGCCCCGGCCTGGGAGTCCGCTGCCCCGGCGCCATCACCCGGGACCGGCTGGAGGCCGTCCGGGAGTCCGACGCCATTCTCCGGGAGGAGTTTGCCAGGGCCGGCCTGGAGGGCAAGGTCTGGCAGTATTTCACCGTGGTACCGGATTTCAAGTCCACCGGCATCCGGGACGGACAGCGGAGCTTTGACTGGCCGGTCATCATCCGGGCCGTCAACACCACCGACGCCATGAGCGCGACCGTGGAGGAGATCCCCTTCCCCCTCATGCACCGGCTGGTGGAGCGCATCACCCGGGAGGTGCCCGGCGTGAACCGGGTGCTCTATGACTTTACGCCCAAGCCCAGCGCAACCATCGAGTACGAATAAGTTGAGAAGTCGTAAAAACCCAGTATTTATGCGGGTTTGCAGACTTTCGAGAGGTCTTTTGATAACAATT
>CANQRQ010000002.1 GCA_947626315.1 uncultured Oscillospiraceae bacterium
TCCTCCGGCAGCACGATCCGGATCTGATCCACCACATAGGTGATCTTCCGGGTCAGCACCGTGACCATGAAGATGTCCCCCTCCTCCAGCTGGTCCAGGTCCGTAAACAGCCGGGCGGAGGGCAGGCCCCGGTGGCCGGAGATGGCACAGTGGGTGCTCGCCCCGCCCACGGGGAGGGAGGTCCCCTCCAGGTGCCCGGTGGCCACCTGGAGAATGGCGTCCCCGGTGCCGTGATAGATAGGCAGATAGACCTTAATGGACGGGATCTCCACATAGCCCATGATCCCGTCGCCGTTCACGTCCAGCAGCTGCTGGTACATGGCCCCCTCTTCCTGGCTCAGGGGGAAGTGGACCCCGGTCCGGGCCAGGAGGCTGTTGAAGGCGTCCGCCTGGGCCAGCATGGCCTCTGCCTCGCCGCTGTCGATGTTCTCCACGGCCTCGATATAAGAGGCCACGGCCCGGGTCTGGTGGAAGCTGTTCCACCAGTCCGCCACCGTGGGGTACAGCAGCAGCCCCAGCCCGGCCAGAAGGATCAGCAGGAGGATGAAGGTGGAAACCTTGCCGCTCCCCTTCTTTTTCGCTCCCTTTTTCACTTTTTCTGTCTTTGCCATAGGAAATCCTCAATTTAATTAGGAATTAGGAATGAGGAATTAGGAATGAAGGAATAATAGATTTAAGACCATTAATTCCTAATTCTTAATTCCTAATTCTTAATTGGAAAGTTTTTTTCTTCTCTCTTCTCGCCCTTGCGGGCGAGAAGAGAGAGAAGGAAAAATCAGCTTTCTTTGCTCATGCGCTTCTTGGTCACCAGCAGCACCAGGGCCGCGACCACCAGCACGCCGCCCACGGCGTAGAAGATGGTGGTGCCGATGCCGCCGGTCTCAGGCAGCTCAAGACCTTCGTTGTTCTCAACATTCACGACGCCAGCCGCGTCAGAAAGGTCGCCAGTGGTAGTGACGTTCGTGCCCTCGACCGTTATCTCAATGGGCTCCGCGGTGTTGTAGCCGGGCAGAGGCTTGGTCTCGGTCAGGGTGTAGGTCCCATCGTCCAGACCCTTTACGCTGATCTTGCCCTGTTCGTCCGTGAGGAACTTCATTGCGTCATCCAGGCTCTTGGTCCAGCCGGTGATCTTGTCGTTGTCATCGACGCCGGAAACATACTCAACATTCTCGCCTACGCCGCGGGAGAGGACAAACTCCACGCCTTCCAGGCCCTTTTCAGGAAGCTCTTCCCCGACCTTGTCCTTGCCATCATACTTGAACACGTCGATTTTGTAAGTAAAGACATTGACCTCATCCTTGGGGGTCCTGCCGGTGCCATCGCTGTGGGGCTCGTTGGAGTACTCCAGGTAGACCTCGTTGGGGTTGGCTGTGAGAATCTCCGCATTGTTATTCAGCTCAGCCGTATACTGAACAACGATCACGCTGTTGTCATGGGCATCTGGCGCTACCTCTTTCAGGTCTTCGATGGTGACGGTAAAGCTGCCATCGGTCGCAACGACGACCTTGAACTGATCCGCCCCAAGAGTAGTAGTACCGTCAACGGTAACGGTGAAAGAGTCCTCGTTGACCGTCAGGCCCTTAGACGGCGTGTCGTGGAAGACCAGCTTATAGGTGGTATAGTCCCCATAGTGGGTGCCCAGGGTGGCCGTCAGGCGGAACGGAACATCGTCGCCGATATCGTAGTCGGCATCGTCACCCCAGCCTTCTTTGCCGTCAGCGAGGCGGCTCTCTTCCTGGACCTCTTTCTCCACCGAGGGTTTATCGGCTTTGGGCGTAACGTCCGTTGCGCCGACAACCTGCACGATGTACTCAGAAGCCGCGGTATACGCGTCGCCATCGGTGACAGAATCGTAGACCACATAGTAGCCGGTGGTAACCGTAGTAGAGTAGTTGTTGCCTTCACCATTACGAGGGATGGTTATACCGGCTCCTTCCTGGTTATCTGCCACGGCCATGATTTCCGCAACTTTCTGCGCGTCAGCAGCCGTGCTTCCAATCGCCTTGGCAACGTCGGCAGCGGAAGTGCTAACTGCCTTGAATGCATCAACGAGCGCAATCTTGCCGGCCTCAGAGACGCCGTCGCCCCACTGAATGTCGGTGAGGATCTCATTTCCGTCTTGCTGGGTCAGGGAGCCCTTAAAGATCTGATACGCGGTATAGCTGTGGTTTGGGTCGGATTCGTTGATCGTGAGGGCGAACGAGGCATCCGGGCCTTTTACCGTCGGAGCGCCTTCCGCCGCAAACGCCGTGACCGAGACGCTCATGAGGAGCAGGACGGCCAGGAGCAAGCAGCTCAGTTTTTTCAGTGCTTTCATGTTGTCTTTTCTCCTTTAAAAAATTTTTTTAGGGGATTTCGGGGACAATCTATTTGGAAAACCTTCCTCGGTTTTTTCCAACAAGGGTTTTTACAGGGGTTTTGCTGGGTCCGGCCGGAGAGAAGGGCTGCAGACAAAGCTGCCGGCAGGGTATAGAACTGCAGGGGGAGAGGGCGGAGAGGGGGCGGGAGCCCCCTTTCGGCGCTCAATCCGCTCTCATCCAAGAGCATTTTTGCATGCTCTTGGGTGAGCCTCCAGGTTGAAGACATTTTGTCTTCAACCTGGAGGGCTTTTCAGCCCTCGCTCTCCTTCTTTCTGGGCCGGGTGTAGTACAGGGTCAGGCTGGCCAGGATCAGCGCGCCGCCCAGGATGTACAGCTCGCCGCTGCCGGGTCCGCCGGACTCGGGAAGCTGGAAGGCGTCAGGGGTGTTATAAACCGTGTAGGAGTTGCGCTCGGCGTTCAGGTAGACCACCTCCACGGTCCAGGTATTCTCTCCGATGGCCACAGTCACCGTCTCGGGGCCGCCCTCGGGTTCCTCACCGGCCCGGAAAACGATGGGCGTGGGATCCAGCTGGTGCCCGTCGGGAGCCTGGGTCTCCACCAGCATAAAGTAGCTGTCCCGCTCGCTGTCCGTCACCTGGTAGAACGTAACGCCAAGCTGGCCATTATCATCCGGAGTGGCTCGGGGGATGATCTTGCCTCTCTGTCTTTCGAGAGAAACCGCGGACCCGCCTTCCGGCGTTACAGTGGCGTCGCCGCCGGCTCCGGCCTTGTACAGGTCGAATTCCGCGCCGTCCAGGAATTTATCCGCGCTGCCGGCCTCCATCTTGTAGAGCCGGAAGGAGGTGTTGCCGGTTACACCGCCGGAGGCTTCCTGAATCTTGAAGTTGGTCTCCTCCTTGTCGGACAGCGTTTTCTTGCCGTAGAGCGTCACTTCATTCCAAAGGTCATACACCTGATTCAGTGTGCCGTTGACCTTGACCCTATACGTGACCTCCAAGCCCAGCTCGTCGGGAACACAGAGGTTGAATTTGTTGGTGCCGTCCGGCGAAGGCTTCAACGTGTAGTTCATGCTGCCGAGAGTAACCTCTGCTTCGTCGTTCACCCGTTTGAGCTGCACACCACGGGTGCCGTCCTCATTGAGGGCGTACACCTCCACGCTGTTCCAATCCAGGTTCTGCTCCTTGCTCATCAGGTCCTCTACCACATAGCGTTCCATTTCAACCCGTTCGCCGTTTACATCGCTGTAGGCCAGGTTTGCGCCGCCGGGGTTGATCTTCAGCGTGTAGAGCATGGTATCTCCCTTCGGATCGACACGCTCACCATTTTTCTCCAGAACACTGGGCAGCAGGGGGACCACCGCATCGTCGGTATAGTCTTCCTCCCCGTACTTCACATGGGCTTGGTTCAGAAGCTCCATCTCCTCCGGCGTGAACGCGCTTCCCTTGACGCGCAGCTGGTAGACGAAGACGAAGTTGGAGGGGGAAAGCCCATGATTGGACTCGCTCCTATCCCGCATGCGCCTCAACATAAAGGCTTCCAAGTTCTCTCGATGGCCAAGTCTGTCTCCACTGCTCCCATATTCGTGAGCTTTGACATTAAATGCGCTTGCTTTAGCCGTAATAGAGGATTTTTCTCCGTCCACTCCTTCGTGCACCGTGATATTATTAGCCTCATCTCTAACCGTATAGGTGCCGCGCTGTTCGTCTGCTTTGAGAGAGCCTTTATAGACATCTACGCGGAGGCTGCCGGGCACGTACTCCAGCCGGCTGTCAAACTCATCAAAGAAGGTGAAGTCTTTGACCTCCTGTTCTGTGAACACGTGGATCGGGTAATCGTTCCACTTACCATCTCTTTGTTCGTTCACAGCGTTGCGGAAGAGGACCCGGTACTCAATGGTCCGGCCGTCGTCCAGGAGCTTGGCGGTCTTGCTGAGCCCCGGCTCATTGGTGGGATAGGAATAGGAAGCCTCGCTTTGCCAGGTATCCCTGTCCCTATACTTGCCCTTCGCCAGGTTTGTCAGCTTCCGGCCCTGGTCCAGAAGCTCCCGCAGGGTCAGGTCCGTCTGCTCATAGGTGTCGACACCGCCAACCTCACCGGCGTCGATCACCAGGCGGGCATCGTCCCGGATGCGGTAGGTGATGGTCAGAGTACAGGGTTTGTCAAAGGTCCAGAGGGAGCGGTGGTAGTCTCCCGTTTCCTTTGTTGCCAGATAGGAATTGAAGAAAATCTGGAACTCCCGGGCGACGCGGCCGTCCTCGCTGCCAGAGGTGTGGACCACCTCGTAGGTGTAGCCGCTGTGTCCTTCAGAAAGATCATGGAATTTAATTTCCGAGCCATCCTCAAACTTAGCCACGATGCTGAGGATCTCCGGGTAGTTATCCACGAAGAAGCGGCGGGGATCATCCACCATGGCGTCTCCACTGCTGGCTTCGCTGAAGCGCAGCTCGTCTTCGACGTAGAAGTAGCAGTATTCTGTGCCTCCGTCCTGATATTGGCTCGGATCGGTATGGCCCTTGTCCTGCATCTCCCCCTGCATCTCCAGATAGGAGGGGACAACAAGCTGTGTGCTATAGGTCAGATAGCCAGGCTTGCCGTTCTGCCCTTTCTCGTCGCTGACCAGGTACTTTGTGATGCTGCCGTTGCCTACGACGATCTTTCCGTCAACGCCCAGAGGGATGTCGTTATAGAAGCTGTCGACGCTGTTGGTGTAGGTCTTCTGCTGGCCCTCGGGGATCGGGTCATAGGTGGTATAATACTCGACCTTGATCCAGTCGCCCGGCTCCCATGTTCTGTCCGCGTCATCGTCCGAGCCGGACCACCAGGTCTCCCCGCCATGATTTTTGGCATACTCGGCGGCTTTTGCCAGGTCCAGATCATAGGAAGTTCCGTCCTCAGAGACCTTCAAACCCGTGCTGCCGGCCTCGCTCCAGGGGACCTTATATGTCTTAATCGTGTCATCGGTGGAATCCTTCCACTTGACCTCCAGCTCCTGCGACTGGTCATATTTCTGGCCGTCGCTAAGGGTATCCGTGAGATTCCAATCGGTCACATCTGTGGAACCGGAGCCGATCTCGATCTCCCAGTCGATCTTGTCGTTCACGTGGGAGCCGTTCTTTTTGAGCTGCTCGTCGACCACATGGACCTGCTCATCAGCCGGCCATTCTGCCGGGTCTCCTTTTCCGGGAACATCGGCCGTCAGCACGACCTTGTTGTCCACCGTGAAGTCGAAGCGGTTTTCAACGGCCTTTCCGTCCTCTTCAGCGAATTCAAAGCCGCCTTCTTCTGCCAGCGTGTCCAGGTCCACCTGGGCCTTATAGGTGATCACTACCTTCTGCCCCTTGACCAAGGTTTCGGGCAGGCCCTGGGTTTCCCAGCCGTCTTTCGTTTTCACAAGCGTAGGGGGAGGGTTGGGCGTAATGTCCCGTCCGTCCTCATCGTAGACCTTGATCTCATAATCAGTGGGCTTGCCGTCCTCACTCAGGACGGAGACGCCCTGCTCCATTGTGTCCTTGAGCTTGGGGTTATTCAGGACGCCCTGTGTGACGTTCACTTCCACCGTGTAGCCCACCGTGTGGGTGGCCGGGTCATAGTCGCCGGCGGTCTTGGTGACGCCGGCGTTAGAGCCGGTATCCGTCGTGAAATGCTTGCTGGTGCCGCCCGCCCAGGGGAGGTCCAGGCCTCCCTGGGAGGAGTTTTCCGTAGCCAGGATGCCGAAGCTGAGGTCGATCCCTACGTCATTGTGCTCCTGTAAATAGTCCTCATCGACATAGACGGTCACAAGGCCGTTTTCATCTATATCAAAGTGCCCTATTCTGTTTCTGTCCGGGTCCGTCAGAGAAACATTTGACTGAGGATCGCACTTGATATTTTCAGGCATCTGAAAGTACATGGGGTTTTTAAAATCCCCGCCCGAAACGGCGCTCTCGTCAAAGTGGACCTTATAGGTGTACTTGTGGCCAAGCTGGACTTCGCCGCTCTCGGGGATCTGTTGGTCACCGTCCCAGAGCTCGGCATTCGTCAGAAAGGGCTTCAGGTCCGTCCCGCCGGCCGGGACCTCGGCAGTGAGCGCCGGATCGTTCTCGCCAATGAGGGCAATGTCCGTCAGGAACGAGGGGAGAAAAAAGCTGAAATCCGAAAAGCTGTCGGTCACGAAGCTGGTGGAGTTGCTGCCGTCCACCGTGGAGCCGTCCATGGTCGTGACCCCGTCCTTGCCAAAGTGGACCACCTTCACCGGGCTGCCGGTGGGCAGGCCGTTGGCGTCCAGGAACTGGATGGTGATGGTCACGGGGGCCAGAGGCTCCACCTCTTCGCCGTCCACGGTGAAGAAGCCGATGTTGTACACCAGCATGGTGGCGCCGGCGCCGGAGCCCTCGCCCAAGGCGTCCAGGGCGCTCTCCACCCGGTCCTCATACCGGTCGGGGTACTGTTCCGGGGTCACCCGGTAGGCCTGCAGGACCGCGTCCTCCGGCAGCTGGGCCTCGGCGGTATACCGGGCGGTGATCAGGGTGCTGGCGTCCTTCCAGGTCTTGACAAAGACGCCGTCGGGCACGGCCAGGCAGGAGGCGTCATGCACGTGCTCCTCCAGGCCGCAGGCGATCTGGCCGTTTTCGTCCAGGCAGGCGTCACTGTGCTGATGCTCCGCCTTGCCGCAGAGGGTCTCATAGGTCTCTTCAGTGAGGGGCAGGCAGGTGTCGCTGTGGGTGTGCTCCTCCAGACCGCAGACGACTTCGCCGTTTTCGTCCAGGCAGCTGTCGTCATGGGTATGCTCTTCCTTGCCGCAGAGGTAGACGGGGGCCGCCTCTTCCGCGGGGGCGCCTTCCGCGGTCTCCGCCGCTTCGGCGTTCTCCGGGGTCTCCGCCGTCAGGGAGGCGGAGTAGCAGCTGTCGTCATGGGTGTGTTCTTCCAGGCCGCAGACGAGCTGGCCGTTTTCGTCCAGGCAGCTGTCGTCATGGGTGTGGGCCGTCTTGCCGCAGGTCAGCTCCAGGCTGTCCGTCTCAAAGAGCTCCACGAAGAAGAGGCCCTGGCCCTCCGTCCGCTCCTCTATGGTGAAGCAGTCCTCGCCGTGGACGTGCTCCAGCAGCTCGATCTGCCCGCAGATAGGGTTGCCGGTCCGGTTGCCGGCGCCGTCCAGGACAAAGCAGGCGTCGGTGTGCTCATGCTTCTCCAGCTTGCCGCAGATCAGATCCTCGGTGATCTCGTAGCACTCGTCCGTGTGGACATGGCCGCCCTCCGGGATCTGGCCCTCGGGGATCTCGCAGATCAGGGTCTCGGTCCAGGCGTAGCAGTCGTCCGTATGGGTGTGCTCCGGGATCTCACAGATCAGAGTCTCGTTGACGGTGTAGCACTCCGGGCCGTGGTTGTGGGGCTCGGTGGTCTTGTCGCAGGTCAGGGTCCGGGTCTCGGTGTAGCAGGCATCAGAATGGGTGTGCGCCTCTCCCTCCTCCTGGCCGCAGGTCAGGTCCCGGCTCACGGTGTAGCAGGCGTCGGTATGGATATGCTCCTGCTCGGTCTTGTTGCAGGTCAGTACCTCTTCCCGGAGGAAACAGGCGTCCCCGTGGGTGTGCTCGGCCTGGGTGCAGGTCAGTTCGCCCCGCTCCCGCAGGTAGCACTCGTCCGTGTGCTCGTGGCCTTTGGCTTCCTCCTGGCCGCAGATCAGGGTCTTGACCTCGCCGTAGCAGCTTTCATCATGGGTATGGGGATAGACCTCCGGCAGAGAGCAGACCAGAGCGCCGTTCTCGTCTAAACAGTCATCGTTATGGATGTGCACCACATAGTCGGCATAGCCGCAGATCAGGTTCCCTTCCGCGTCTCTGCACGCGGGCGTGTGCTCATGCACCACCAGCGGGCAGGTCAGCACCTTGACCTTCTGGGTCATGGCGTGGCCCGTGTAGGTCAGGATGCCCACGGTAGCCGCCGAGACAACCAGCGCAAGGCACAGAAAGACAGCCGTGGCCCTGGCCGCGGTCTTATGCTCCCGGGCCAGCTCGGCGATCTGCCTGAAAATAGAAGATTCCATTGTGCCCTCCTCCTTCTAAAACTCTCTAAGCCGCATAAGGTCCTTTATGCGGTAGTCATACACATTATTCTCTAAGCTCGTATTATACACCAAAGGTCTGCCGGATTTCAATAGTTTGTGCGCAATGAAAAGAAGATTTTCTCTCCCGCTCTCCCCCGGCGAAGGGCCGGGCGGAGAGCCGTTTTGCCACGTCACCACTGAACCACTTACAGTATAGCAAAGTTACAATCTAAAAAACAGTCTAAAATCAAATAAAAAAAGGGTAATTTTTTATTTTTTTGATCTCCCGGCGGACAGGCCAGGGGATTTTTTCCAATCCCGGGCGTCCCCGCGGGGCCTTCGCGATCTATTATATGCGCGCCGGGGACCACAGTCCCCGGCGCGCGTACTCTTACGACAGCAGGCCGAACTGCTCCAGCAGGACCCGGATAAAGAAGACCGCCAGCACCGTCAGCATGATGGGCTTCACGGCCCGCGCGCCCCGGTCCTCGAAGAAGCGGGCGCCCAGCCAGTTGCCGGTGATGCTGAACAGCCCCGCCGTCAGCCCCAGCAGAAACAGCACCTTGCCGCTGCTCCAGTAGACCGCCAGGGCGGTGATATTGGTGGTCAGGTTGATGGCCTTGGCCACGCCGTTGGCGGGCCGCAGGCCCATGTGGGCCACAGCCGTCAGCAGCAGAATGAGAAAGGTCCCGGTGCCGGGGCCGTAAAAGCCGTCATAGACGCCGATGCCGAAGGCGATGAGCATGCTGAGCGCCAGGGTCTTCCCCTGGGAGAAGGGCTCCTTCTCCGCGGCCAAGGCCTTGCTCCGGGTGACGTAGACCGCCGTCAGCGGGAGGATCACCAGCATCAGCAGGCGGAAGATCCCGTCCTCCAGCAGCAGCGCCAGCTTGGCGCCCAGCCCGGAGCCGGCCAGGGCGCAGACCACGCAGAAGGCCGCCTGCTTCCAAGGGATATAGCCCTTTCGGGCAAACTGGCCGGTGGCGATGGCGGTGCCCATGCCGGAGCTCAGCTTGTTGGTGCCGATGGCGTAATGCACCGGCAGGCCGGCGATCATATAGGCAGGCAGGGAGATCAGGCCGCCGCCCCCCGCCACGGCGTCCACAAAGCCCGCCAGGAAAACCAGGGGGCAGATGATCAGATATTGGCTCAATCCAGCGTTCAAGAAAACGCACCTCCATCAGCGCGCGGGCTCCTCCGGGAGCCGGACCGCCCCCTATTGTAGCGAAAACGCGCGCCAGGTCAAGTACATACTTTCAGGTAAGCTGCTTTCAGGGTGGAAAGCACAAAAGGGCCCGGGAGCGCGGATACCGCTCCCGGGCCGCAAAGGAGTGAAGAGGCTTCTGTGTACCTTATTATAATAGCGTTATTTGTTGAAGACGTCCATGTCCATCTTGTCCAGACGGCGGGAGACGATGACCGTGCCGGCCAGGTCGCCGGCGTTGTTCAGCACGGTGTGGGCCGGGTCGATGGCGGGCCAGATGGCGGCCAGGATGGGGATCAGGGTCAGGGGCATGCCCAGGGTCTCCAGCAGGACGCCGGACATCACCACGCCCGCACCCTTGACGCCGGCGGCGCCGATGGAGAGGATCAGGCCCAGGAACACGAACTGGAGGATCCGGGCCGGGGTGATGGCAAAGCCGTACAGGTTGGAGGCGAAGATGCAGCACATGCCGATGAACAGAGCGAAGCCGATCATGCCGCAGGTGTTGCCCAGGGGCAGGGTAAAGCCGTAGATGTTCTCGGGGATGCCCAGCTCCTCGTCAGAGATCTTGATGGACACCGGCAGGGTCGCCGCGGAGGAGGAGGTGGAGATGGCGACCAGCAGCGCCGGGGCCACCTTCTTCATAAACTTCAGGGCGCTGACCTTGCCCAGCAGCTGAGTGGCCAGCGGAAGCAGGACCAGCAGGATGATGATGGCGCAGACATTGTCCAGCAGGATGAACACGAGGACCTCCCGCATCATGGCGGCGCTCATGGTGGAGACCATGGTGGCGACCAGGGACAGAATGCCGAAGGGAGAGAAGCCAATGACGAATTCGGTGATTTTCAGCATCGTCTCGTTGGCCTGGTCGATCAGCTTCACCAGACCGGACACCCGCTCACCCAGCGCCAGCAGGGCCACGCCCAGGAACAGGGTAAAGACGATGATCTGCAGCAGGTTCGCGTTGACCATGGACTCCACGATGTTGGTGGGGAACCAGCTCACCACGTTGTCAATGAAGCTGTAGGCCGAGGCCTCCGTGGCCTCCGCGTTGGCCAGGAACTCCGTGGTGCCCCGGCCGGGCTGCACGATCAGGGCGGCGATGATGCCGATGATGGCGGCCACAACGGCGGAGGCGGCGATCCAAAGCACGTAGCGCACGCCTACCTGGCGCAGCTGCTTGACGTTGCCCATCTTGCAGATGCCGCTGGTGATGCTGAAGAAGACCAGGGGGACGATCAGCATTTTCAGCATGTTGAGGAAGACGGAGCCCAGGGGGGTCAGGGCTTTCGCGGCCGCCGGGGAGGCAAAGCCGATAATCGCGCCCAGAACAACACCCGCCAGGATCTTCGCCCACAGGGGGATCTTTTTCCAAGTACTCATGGTGTTTTCCTCTCTTTCTTTTTGATACTATAGAAGCGCTCTCAGGCGTACTTCTTCGCGATTTCCGCCGTCACCTTCAGGAACTGGTCGATGTCCCCGGTGTCGTGGCAGTGCAGCGGGGAGACCCGGATCACCCCGTGATAGAGGCCCAGGGACTCCACAATGCGCTTGGAATACAGGCTGGAGGGAATCCGCTCAAAGACCGTGATCCCCCGCTTATAGTAGTCGGCCACCACCTGGGTCAGGTCCGCGTTGGGGAAGTCGATGGCGGAGATCAGATCCCGGTCCAGATCATCGGCGCTGTCCAGGCAGACCTTCACGCCGGGGATGTGCCGCAGGCCGGGGACGGCCTCGGTGCCCTCCATCATGTGCAGCAGCAGGGAGTGCTCCTGCAGGTGGATCCGGTCCATGCCCTCCACGAAGAGGGCGCGGCGGTCAGTGGCCTCGGTAAAGTGGCTGCCCAGCCAGCAGACGTAGTCCACCACGGCGGTCATGGCCGCGAAGTTGGGGTGCGGGAAGGTGCCCAGCTCCCACTCCTTCTCGGGCTTTGCCAGCAGCTTGTGGTGCTCCATCCTGGCCACCCGGTCGGAGACGTAGCCGTAGCCGCAGCCCCGGATGCCGAAGGCCTTATAGGGGGCGAAGTTGCAGCCGTCCAGCTTCAGCTTCTCCACGTCCAGGACGCCGTGGGGCATGTGCTGCACCGCGTCGGAGACGATGTAGATATCCGGGTTGATCTTCCGGACCTCCCGCACGATCTCCTCCATGTCGAAGATGTAGCCGGAGATGTTGGAGGCGCTCATGACGGACAGGAGCGCGGTGTCCTTGTCCACCAGGCGGAGGATCTCCTCCAGGTCCACGCCGCCGGTGGCGGGGTTGGCCTGGGCCACCCGGAACTCCTTGCCGGTGCGCTTGCAGTACAGCTCCACGCTGTCATGGGCGGAGGGGTGCTCCACGGAGGTGGTGACGGCGTTGGTGCCGGGGGCGTTCTCCATGATGGTGCGGACGATCTGGAACATGACCTGGGAGGAGGTCAGCTCCGTGACCAGCGCGCCGGAGCCGGGTTTTGCGCCGAAAATGACCTCCATAATGTCCCGGATGCCGTCGGCCTTCACCTGCTTGAGCATCATGGACGTGTCGTGTACGCGCTCGGGACAGTCGGGAATGCGCTCCAGGCGGGCCTTCTCCTCCACCGCGGCTTTCAGACGCAGGGAGCCGCCGGAATTTTCAAAAAACTGCCGGGGGCGGCCCAGGTAATCCTCATTCACATAGTAGAATTTGTCCTTGATTTCGGCCTGCAGCTCAGGGGAGAAAAAGATTTTTTCCGGGGTGATCTTCATACCGAATCTTCCTTTCTCATGTTATTTTCGGGGCGCTCTGGGTGCTGTATGGAATCCGGTTGTTATTTTTTAAATTATTATAGAAGAAAGCTGCCTGTTTGGGAAATATAAATAAAAAACAATGCCATAACAATTAAGTTATGACATTGCTGTTTATAAATGACATTATTCTTTATGTTTTATTTGCGTCCCGCTCCATCTGATATTTCACCACAAATTCCCGGAAGAGCCGGGACGCCACCGGCTGGTTCGCCCCCCGGCGGAAGAAGAGCACCTGCTGCCGGGCGGCCAGAGGGTCGCTCAGCTTGTACAGGTAGAACTTGTAGTTCTTGTCCACGTGCTCCACCAGCGTGTCGCTGACAAAGGTGGCCCGGTTGACCTGCTCGGCCAGCTGGTAGGCGGTCAGCATCTGCGCCGGTTTCATGGCGAAGATGCGGGGCACGAAGCCGGCGTTGTGGCAGATCGCCACGGCGCGCTGGCAGGTGTCGTTCTCCTCGTCCATCAGGATGAACTCCAGATCCTGAAAGGCCGCCATGTCCACCGCCTTCGCGTCCGCCGCTTTGTGCCGGCCCTCCCGGATCTCCCCGGGCGTGAAGCGGCAGTCTTTCATCCGCTCGTTGACCGGCAGCCCGGCAGGGACCACCAGCAGCAGCTCTTCGTCCTTCCAGGCGACGCCGTCCACCTCCTGGGAGATGAAGTTGTTCACCTCCGGGAACATGTCGGCCTCGTCCGTCAGGAGTTTCTGCACCAGGCCGGTGCGCTCCTCCACCCAGGAGATGTCAATATCCGGGTACTGGCTGTGGAACGCGGCGATGATCGGGGGAAAGATATAGGCCTGGTAAATGGCGGCGCCGCACAGGCGGATGCTCAGCTCCCGGCTGTGGGACACACGGGCAAAGTGCTCCTTGGTCTCCCGCTGGATCCGCATGATCTTTTCGGCCTGCTCGATGTAGTATTCCCCGGCCTCCGTCAGGGTCAGCGGATAGGTGGACCGGTCGAAAAGGGGCATGCCGATCTTGCGCTCCGCCTTTTTCACCATGGAGCTGAGGGCGGGCTGGGACAGGAACATCTTCTGCGCCGCCTTGGTGAAGCTGCGCTCCTGGTACACCGCGTATACGTACTCCATCTCCCGGAACATCCGCTCTCCCCTCCTTTTGCTTTCTTACAGCACAGTATAGCACAGTTTTTCCGCCGCTTCAAGCTGAGAGCGCCTTAAAAAATGCGCCGGGAGCTGCGGAACGCAGCCTCCCGGCGCTGGTTTCGGAATAAACTTTTCGCTCCCGCCGCGCGGTCACCGCATGCGGATGATCTTGGAGGGGCACTTCTCGGCGCACTTGCCGCAGCCAATGCACTTGGAATAGTCGATGTGGGCCACGTCGTCGGTGAGGGTGATGGCGCCCTGCTCACAGAGGCGGGCACACAGGCCGCAGCCGATGCAGCCCGCGCCGCAGACCTGCCGCACGATGGGGCCCTTGTCCTTGTTGCTGCACTGGACGGCGTAGGGGGCCTTGTCGGGCACGATCTCGATCAGGTGCTGAGGGCAGGTGGCCACGCACTTGCCGCAGGCCACGCACTTGGACCTATCCACCTTGGCCACGCCGTCCACCACGTGGATGGCGTCAAACTGGCAGGCGGCCACGCAGCTGCCGTAGCCCAGGCAGCCGTGGGTGCAGGCCTTGATGCCCTTGCCGGGGATGGTCATGGCCGCCTCGCAGCTCTCGATGCCTACATAGCTGCACTTGGGCTTCTGCACGTCGCAGGTGCCGGCGCATTTGACGAAGGCCACCTTCTTCTCCCGCTCGGGAGCGGCCACCACGCCCATGACCACGGCGATCTTATCGCCCACCGGCGCGCCGCCCACGGGGCAGCCGTTCACCGGGGCCTCGCCCTTGACGATGGCCGCCGCCATGGCGTCACAGCCGGCAAAGCCGCAGGCTCCGCAGTTGTTCCCGGGCAGGCACTCCCGCACCGCCGTCTCCCGGGGGTCCACCTCCACCTTGAAGGTCTCGCTGGCGAACACCAGCAGCAGGCCCATCAGCAGGCCCACCACGGCCAGCACGATCACCGTTGAAAGAAACATTACCATTTCCGGCGCACCTCCTTAACCCAGGCTCAATCCGCCGAAACCGTAGAAGGCGATAGCCATCAGGCAGGCGGACAGCAGAACGATGGGCGCGCCCCGGAAGGGCTTGGGGATGTCGTTGCCCTCGATGCGCTCCCGAATCCCGGCCAGCAGGACGATGGCCAGGGTATAGCCCACGGCGGTGCCGAAGCCGGCGAACACGCTCTCAAAGAAGCCGAAGCCGTCGGTCACGTTGTTCAGGGCCACGCCCAGCACCGCGCAGTTGGTGGTGATCAGGGGCAGGTAGATGCCCAGGGCCTTGTGGATGGCGGGCACCTGCTTTTTCAGGAACATCTCCACCACCTGCACCAGCCCTGCGATCACCAGGATGAACACGATGGTCTGCAGGTAATCCAGGCCCAGCCGGTCCAGCACGTAGGTGTAGATCAGGTTGGCCACGCCCGAGGCGATGGTGATGACGAAGATCACGGCTCCGCCCAGGCTGGCGGCGGTCTTGATCTGCTTGCTCACCCCCAGGAACGAACACAGGCCGAGGAACTGGCTCAGCACCACGTTGTTGACCAGGGCGGTGGTGACGATGACAAGCGCTAAGGACGTCATACCGTGGCCTCCTCTCTCTCAAGCTCTTCCTTGGGGTTTTCGCACTTTTGGGCGCAGGTGGCGCAGCAGCCGTCGCAGCCCTCCACCTTCTCGTTGGCCTTGTTGCTGATGTGGGCCCCGTTCAGGAAAGCCACGATCAGCGTCAGCACCAGGAAGGCGCCGGGGGCGCTGGTGAAGATGCCCACCGGCTGATAGAAGGCGGGCATGACCTGGAAGCCGAACACGGTGCCCGCGCCGAAGAGCTCACGGAGGATGCCGATGACCGTCAGGCCCAGGGTGAAGCCCAGGCCCATGCCCAGGCCGTCAAAGATGCTCAGCACCGGCGGGTTCTTGCAGGCGTAGGCCTCCGCCCGGCCCAGAATGATGCAGTTGACCACGATCAGGGGGATGTAGATGCCCAGGGCCGCGTCCAGAAACGGGATGTAGGCCTTGATGAGCAGCTGCACCACCGTCACCAGGGAGGCCACCACCACGATGTAGGCCGGCAGATGCACTTGATCGGGAATGACCTTGCGCAGCAGGGAGATCATCAGGTTCGAGAGGATCAGCACCGCCATGGTGGAAACGCCCATGCCGAAGCCGTTCATGGCCGAGGTGGTGACGGCCAGGGTGGGGCACATGCCCAGCATCATGATAAAGGTGGGGTTTTCTTTTACAATGCCGTTATACAGCCGTTCCATATTTCCGTTCATGTCTCTGCCCCTCCCTTACTTCAAAAATTCGTTGTAGAAGGCCAGCGCCGCGTTCACCGCGCTCACCACAGAGCTGGAGCTGACTGTCGCGCCGGAGACGCCGTCGATATCCGTCCCCAGCACGAGAGCGCTGGAGTTGATGCCGGCGAACTGGTCCTTGAAGGCGGGCTCGTCGCAGAGCATGCCCTTGCCCGGGGTCTCGTTGAGCTCGGTGAAGGCGATGCCCAGGAGCGTCCCGTCCGGCGCGATGCCTACGGAGACGCTGAGGGTCCCGTCAAAGGCCTGGGAGTTGGTCACGTTGATGGCGCAGCCCACCCGGTTCCCGGCGGCGTCGGTGCCGACCACGGCCTCATTGACGGTGTTGCGGCCGAACTCCGTGCCGTCCAGGCTCTCCAGAGCCGCGGTGACCTGGTCCTCATAGCCCACTTCCTCAGCCCCCGGCAGCACCGCCAGATAGGAGGCGGCGTTGGCGGCCAGGGCCTGGGCCTCGATGGCCGGGGCCGTGACCATGTTCACCGCGCCCAGGGCCACGCCGGAAATCAGGGCGATGACCATCAGAGCCAGAGCGGCCTTGGGGATCTTGGGCTTGGGCTTGCGCTTGTTGTCCCCCAGGCCGAAGGGCTTGGGGATAGCCACCCGGTCGATCAGGGGCACGGCCAGGTTGCACAGGAGGATGGAATAGCTCACGTTGTCGGCCGTGCTGCCGTAGATGCGCAGCACCGCCGCCAGCAGGCCCACGATGATGCCGTAGGCCACCTGGCCCCGCACCGTCACCGGGCTGGTGACCGGGTCGTTGGCCATGAAGAAGGCCGCCATCAGGATGCCGCCGCCGCAGAGCTCCGCCAGCAGGAACAGGGGGTGGAAGCCGCCCTCCCCGCCCAGGCCCATGGCCAAGGCAAAGCTGACAAGGACGCTTACGGGGATGTGCCAGGTGATGGTGCCGCAGAGCAGCAGGTAGACGCCGCCGATGAGCAGGGCCGCCCCGCTGACGCCGATGACGCCGCCGCCGTAGCCCAGGAACATCTCCAGCACGTCCACGGTCCCGCCGCCGTTGAGGACGGCCAGAGGCGTGGCAGAGGAGACCCCGTCCACGGCGAAGTTGCTCATAGCGGTGCCAAAGGAGATCATCAGGAAGCAGCGGCCGGCCAGGGCCGGGTTCACCACGTTCTGCCCCAGGCCGCCGAACAGGCACTTGACGAAGAGGATGGCGAACAGGGCGCCCAGATAGGGCACGTACAGGGGCACGGTGGGGGGCAGGCTCAGGCCCAGCAGCAGGCCCGTGACCACGGCGGAGCCGTCGCTGAGGGTGTTGGGCTTGTGGCAGAGGAAGTCAAAGACGAACTCCGTGAGCACGGCCGTTACAACGCTGGCGGCCAGGATCAGAAAGGCGTGGAGCCCGTACAGGTATACGCCGAAGACGGCGGCCGGCAGCAGGGCCAGGATCACGTCATACATCACCTTGCCGGTGGTGAGCCGGCTGCGGATATGGGGCGCGGAGGAGACGTTCAGCAGTCCGTTCATACAGTTGCCGCCTCCTTTTCCGCGTTCTTGGCGGCCTGGACCGCCTCATTGTGGGCGATGGTGCCCTTGGTGAGCTTGAACAGCTGCATCAGCGGCCGCTTGGCCGGGCAGATATAGGTGCAGGCGCCGCAGCCCAGGCAGTCCAGCCCGTGGAGCTTGATATAGCGGTCATAGTCCTTCCGCTCGGCGTAGAAGGCCAGCATCTGGGGCACCAGGCCCACCGGGCAGGCCCGGGCGCAGCGGCCGCAGCGGATGCAGTGGGTCATCTGCCCGTCCGCCTTCTCCACCGGGTCCTCCGTCAGGCAGATGAGGGCGTTGTAGGGCTTGGCCACGGGCCGGTCCAGGTTGGTGATGGCCATGCCCATCATGGGCCCGCCGATAATGACCTTTTTCGGCTCGGCCTTCAGGCCGCCGGCGGCCTCCAGCAGCTCGCTGAGATTGGTGCCCAGCTTGACCATGAAGTTGCCGGGGTTGGCCACCGCGTCGCCGGTGACGGTGAAGCCCTTCTCCATCAGGGGCTCGTTCATGCACACCGCGTGGTACACCGCCGCCAGGGTGGTGACGTTGTTGATGACGCAGCCCAGGTCCTCCGGCCGGTCGTCGGAAGCCATTTTCCGCCCCGTCACCGCGTGGACCAGATTCCGCTCGCTGCCCTGGGGATACTTTGTCTTCAGAGGCATGACCTGGATCCGGCCGTTGCCCTTGATCTCGCTGCTGATGGCCTCGATGGCGTCTTTTTTATCCGCCTCGATGGCGATGACGCCCTGGCCTCCGGGAACAGGCGCAGGGCGATCTTCAATCCGCCCACCACCCATTCCGGCCGCTCGGCCATGAGCTGCTCGTCACAGGTGATATAGGGCTCGCACTCGGAGCCGTTGGCAATGAAGGAGTCGATGTCCTCCGGGTGCTCCGGGGTCAGCTTCACGTGGGTGGGAACGCCGGTGATGCCCTGGCCCAGGCCGATAACGCCGGCATCCATGATCTTTTGGATGATCTGCTTGTCGGTCAGGTCCTGGTAATTGCAGGGGGTCCCGATGCCCTCGGCCAGGGTGAACTGCCCGTCGTTTTCAATGACGATGCACCTGTCCACCACGCCGGCGGTGGTCATGCGGGCCTCGATGGCTTTCACCCTGCCGGAGCCGGAGCTGATGATGTTGGCGGAGTCGTAGCCGTCCGCTTTGGCAATCACCTGCCCCGCCAGGACAGGGTCGCCCTTCTTCACCACCGGGACCGCGGGTTTCCCGGTGTGCTGGCTCAGGGGGAAGACCAGGTCCCCCTTGGGCAGGTAGAACTGAATGGGCTTGCCTCTGGTCAGTTCCTTCCCGCCCGCGGGACGCACGCCTCCCCGAAAGGATTTCAGTGCCATAGTCTCTCCTTTCTATCGCTGGGGCGGTGCAGCTTAAAGATGCGCCACGATCTTGGCGGCACGGCGGCCAAAGGTCATGGTGCGGCCGCAGGCAAGGCCTGTGAACAAGTTGGGATAATTGTTGGCGAAGAAGCCGCCGGAGCAGTCGCCGGTGGCCCAGAGGCCCTCGATAGGTGTGCCGTCCTCCCGGATCACCTGCATGTCGGTGTTGATGCGGCAACCGTCCAGAGTGGTGAGCTGCCAGGCGGCAGTCCGCACGCCGTAGAAGGGGGCCGTGTCCACCGGGGTCATGCGGTGGGGCTCCTTGCCGTAGTCCTCGTCCACGCCCTTGTAGCACAGCTCGTTGTACCGGTTCACCGCGGCCACGAAGTTGTCCACAGGGATGTTCAGGCCCTCGGCCAGCTCCTCCAGGGTGTCGGCCTTGATGATGTAGCCCTCCTTGATCCGGTCCTCATTATTGGCCCAGACCGCATCGTAGGAGCGGTTGCTGAGCGCGCCGTTGGGGAACGGGAACAGACGGCAGCAGCCCACTTCCTCGAACTGTTCGGCATATTTCCGGTTGTTGGCGTCGAAAATCGTGCAGTATGTATGGTTCGGCTGCATGACCATGCTGTGGAGCATGAACTCGTAGGGGCCGGACTCGTTGCAGAAGCGCTTGCCGTTGAGATTGACCTTCAGGAAGGGCTGCTCGCCGAACCAGAAATACTCGCCCTGGGTCTTGTAGCCTGCGGTCTCGGTGGGCAGGCAGCAGCAGCGGTTGAACATCATACCGGCGTGGGTGGGGTCCATAGCCGCGCCCGCCCAGAGCATGGCCTTGATGCCGGAGCCGTCGCCGAAGGAGCCGCGCTTGCTGTAGGTCACCTTCATGTCCATGGTCATGGGCTGGAGGGCCAGCATCATCTGGGTGTTGGTGGAATAGCCGCCGGAGGACATGATGACGCCCTTGGAGGCGTTGATGCGGATATAGTGCTCGTCGTTGCGGTCCTGGGCGATAATGCCGGTGACCTTTCCGTTGGCGTCCTGCTCCAGCTTGACCATAGCGGTGGAGAAGCGGAAGCTCACGTCGCCGGGGGCCTCTTCGCAGAACTGGGTGAAGGTTTCGTTCAGCGCGGCGCCGGTGGCGGCAGCCCGGTCGCTTTCCGGCTCTACCTCGGGGAACAGATGGGGGCTGTGACCGGTGGCATAGGCTTTGTCCCGCCCGTGGCCGGCGCCGGTGCTGTTCTCCAGGAACATCTTCCACTTGCCGGTGCCTTCCATCAGATCGGTGAGCCAGTCCACCAGCTCGCCGGAGTTATCGATCCAGACCTTGATCAGGTCGGAGTCCACATAGCCGCTGCCGTAGCGGACCAGCTCCTGCAGCGCCTCCATCTTGTCGATGGCCAGATCCGGGTTCGTCTGATACTCCTCCAGCTGGAGCCGGGAGTTGATAGCGCCGATGTCCTCACGGACGGCGGTGGGGCCCTCGTTCTTCTCCACTACGATGACCTTGGCGCCCTCCTCGGCGGCGGTCATGGTGGCAATCCAGCCGCCGGTGCCGCAGCCCACCACCAGGACCTCGGTGTCCAGGGTCTCGGTAATGTCGCTCTCGGCAATCTCCGGGGCGGTGCCCAGCCAGTCGCTGACCTCGGGCTCCTTCTCCGTCAGCTGCACCGTGGTGCCGGAGGCCTGGGAGATGCAGTCCGCTGCGGCGGTCTTGATGGCGTCGCTGGTGACAGTGGCGCCGGTGACCCCGTCCACATCCGCGGACTGGGCCTGGAGAATGGCGCTGGCCATCTGGTCGCCGATCTTGCCGCCCACGTCTGGGGTCTCACTGGAGACGTCGATCTGCACGTCGGTGATGCTCTTCTCGTCAAAGGTCATGGTGACCTTCACATCGCCGCCGATGCCCTTGGCACTGGCCTCATAGGTGCCGGGGGTGAAGGTCAGGCCGGAGACGGCCTCCGGGGGGACGATGGCGCTGGCAGCGCCGCCGCCCAGGGCGGGCTTGGCCTTGCTGTCCTGCAGGGAATACTCACAGCCCTGCAGCACGCCCAGGGTCGCCACACTGACGGCGCCGGCGGCGATCCCCTTGATAAACTCTCTGCGGGTGATTTCCGGTTTTGCCATAGTTCTTTCTCCTTTTCTCCTTTAAATTTGTTTAATTTATTAAATTAACAACAGGGTTTACATGAAAGCCCGGAGCGCCGGGGATTCCCCGGCAGCTCACGGGCGCTTTTTCCGCCCGAACAAGCGGCTGAGCAGGATGCTCAATTCATACAGGCCGATCATGGGCACCGCCACCATCACCTGAGACACCACGTCCGGCGGCGTGATCACCGCGGCCAGCAGGAAGATGACCACGATCATAACCCGGCGGCCCTTCACCATCCACGCCGCCTTCAGGACGCCCAGCACCGTCAGCAGCACAGAGATCACCGGCAGCTCGAACACCGCCCCGAACACCACGAACACCGTCAGCAGGAAGCTCACATACTGCTGGATGCTGATGGAGGCGGACACGCTCACCTGGGCGCTAAACTGGATCAGGAAGCGGAGCATGAAGGGCAGCATGAGGCCGTAGGCGAAGAGCACGCCGCCGCAGAAGCAGAGCGTGCCGAAAAACAGCGTCCCCAGCATGAAGCTCTTTTCCCGGCGGGTCAGGCCGGGGCTGCAAAAGGCGTAGATATGGTAGGCGATCAGGGGGAACGCCAGGACCAGCCCTCCGGTCAGGGCGATGGACAGATAAACCATCAGCAGCTCCTGGGGGGCGATGTACACATAGACGTAGCCGTAGCGCAGGCCCATGTCCGTCAGCAGAGTGACCAGCGCGGGGGCATAGCTCAGGCACAGGGCAAAGCCCGCCGCCAGAACCAGCAGGCAGATCAGGCTCCTGTCCCGCAGCTCCTTCAGGTGGCCCGACAGGCTCATGCTCCCTTCGGAGCCGGCCTTGGTCCGGCGCTTTTTACTCCTTGCCATCCTCGCTCTTGGCGTCCTTGTCTTTGCTCTCTTCCTCCTCGGCCATCCCGTCCTTGAAGCTCTTGACGCTCTTGCCGAACATCTTGGTCAGCTTGGGGATCTGGGTAGGTCCGAAAAGCAGAATGACAATGATCAGAATGACGATCAGTTCAGTGGGTCCCAGTTTCATACATTTTCTCCTTCTGTCTGTTCCGTATTTTCAGCCGCCGGAGCTTCGGGCCCCGCGGGCAGCTCCTCTTCCGCTTCCGGCTCTGCCGCCCCGGCAGGGGCCGGAGGCTCTTCCGCCGGCGCTTTTTCCGGGGGCTTTGCTTTGCCGATGCTCTTAAATTCCTTTTCCAGGTCCTTCATGTCCCCCCGCACCTGCTTGTCCAGCTCTTCCAGGGGTTCCAGCGCCTCCCGCAGAGGCTTCTGGGCCTCCTCCAGGGGCTCGATGACGCTCTCCCGCACGTCCTGGGTCACGTCCTGGGACACCTTGCGGAATTCCCGCAGCGCCTGGCCCAGCTTCTGGGCGTAGGCGGGCAGCTTATCCGGCCCGATGGCCAGCAGGGCCACGATAAATATCACCACCAGCTCCATAAAGCCGATTTTCATAGGCGTCTCTCCTCCGCTCTCCGCCGCCGGGATCCTGTAATATATCAGGATTATTTATTAGCGTTAATTATATGGCATAATTTATATTCTTGTCAATCTTTTTTATGCGTTTTGATTCAAAATGCCGAACGGTTTTTCCTCTCTCAGGGTAAATTTCACAAAAACGCCGGCCGCGCTCTGACGGCGGCGGAAGAAGCCCGAAGAACATTTGCAAAAATCGCCGCTTTGGTGTATGATACAGGCACTACGAAAGCGGCGGTGTTTTATGAGCTTTGAAAAAATCTCCGTTCCCTCGGTGCGGGAACAGTTCGTGCGGGACATTGAAAACAAGATCCTCTCCGGGGAGCTGCAGATCGGCCAGCGCCTGCCCTCGGCCCGGGATCTCTGCGAGCTGATGGGGGTCAGCCTGACCACGGTGAGCACCGGCATCGCGGAGCTGGCCAGCAAGGGCTTTCTGGACGTAAAGCCCCGGGGCGGGGTCTATGTGGCGGACTATATCCAAAACGGCACGCCGGAGACGCTGTTCGCCATCTTCCGCTACAACGGCGGGCACCTGAACCCCCACGAGATCCGCTCCTTTACCGAGACCCGGATCGCCATGGACCCCTATGTGGTGAAGCTGGTATCCCAGCGGGCGCCGGACGAAGCGATCCAGGCCCTGGCGGAGGATGTGGAGAAGATCAAGGCCTGCGCGGAGATCCCGGAGGCCTGCCAGCTGGTGACGGAGTTTTACCGGAAGCTCTACCAGCTCACGGACAATTCCGTGTTCTCTCTGATCTACAAGACCACGGCGGAGGTCCAGAAGGGGATGTACGCCCTGTACTTTGAGAAAAACGGCCTGGATCTGCTGAAAAGCTCCACCGCCGGGCTGTACGAGGCCTTGGTCAGGCGGGACTGGGAGGCTGCCGCCGCCATGGCGGTCAGCTCCATGGAGAGCGTTCTCTGCGGCCCCAGCGCTATTGTATGATCAACTTCTCCCGCCGCGGGCTTCTCGCCTGCGGCGGTTCTCTCTGTCTGTTTTACGCTGAAAAATTTTTTTACAAATGGATAGCATTGTGGACAATTGTATGGTATACTGGTGGACAATTGAGCCGGAGGGGATAAAACCGGCCGGCCGGAATCCCCGCGCGCTGTACAGGAGGCCGCTCCATGGAGATAAAAAGCCTGAAATGGACCCGAGAGCCCACAAGTTATCAGATCCGGCCGGACCGGATCGAGATCACCACCGCGCCCCACACCGACCTGTGGCAGAGGACCTATTACCATTTCCGCAACGACAACGCGCCGCTGCTGCAGATGGAGACGGAGGAGCCGTATTTCTCTTTCCTGGTGAAAACGGATTTCACGGAGAGCTGCCATCGCTTTGACCAGTGCGGCGTGGTGCTGTATCTGGACGCGGAAAACTGGCTGAAGGCCTCAGTGGAGTACGAGAACGAGCGCTTCCAGCATCTGGGCTCCGTTGTGACAAACCACGGGTATTCCGACTGGGCCACCACGGCCATTCCGGCCGACGTGAAGACCATGTGGTACCGTCTCAGCCGGCGGGAGGATGACTACTGCCTGGAGGCCTCTCCGGACGGGAAGGCTTTTACGCAGATCCGGGTCTGCCACCTGTGGGAGGGCAAAGGGAAGATCCGCTTCGGTATCTACGCCTGCAGTCCGGAGGACTCCAGCTTCCGGGCGGTGTTCACGAACCTGGAGATCACCGACTGCGCCTGGAAGGCGCACGACGGCCAGCAGCCGGACTGACCTAAAGAAAAAAGAAATGGGGCAGAGAGAATGAAAGACCAACTGTTGCTGAGGAAGCCGATCACCGTCAACCGTCTGACGCTGAGAAACCGGATCGTTATGCCGCCTATGGCCACCGGGAAGGCGGAGCAGGGCCGGCCCAGTGAGGAGCAGATCGCCCACTACGCCGCCCGGGCCGGAGGAACGGCCCTGATCATCGTGGAGCATGCCTATGTCTCTCCCGAGGGCATGGCCCATGACACGCAGCTGTCCATGGCCGACGATTCCCTTGTTCCCGCCTACCGGGAGCTGACCGGCGCGGTCCACGCCCGGGGCGCCGAAGTTTTTGCCCAGCTCAACCACGCGGGAGCCCGGGCTCAGGGCTCCGGCCTTCCGGCGCTCAGCCCCAGCGGGATTTCGGTCTGGGAGCAAAGCCCCGTGTCCGGGAGCATGACGGCGGAGGAGATCGGCGTTTTGAAGGACCGTTTTGTGTCCGCCGCCCTGCGTGCGAAGGAGGCCGGGTTTGACGGCGTGGAGATCCACTGCGCCCACGGCTATCTGCTCAATCAGTTCTACTCGCCCCTCACCAATCACCGCGCGGACGCGTACAGCGGCTCCACTCTGGAGGGCCGGACGAGGCTGCAGGCAGAGATCCTGCAGGCGGTCCGGGCGGCGGTCGGCGGGGAATACCCCCTGGCCATCCGCTTTGGGGCGTATGACTACAGGAGCGGCGGCAGCCGTGTGGAGGAGATCCCGGCGGCCTGCCGGGCCTTTCAGGCCGCGGGCGCCGATCTGCTGGATATCTCCGGCGGCCTCAACGGCTATACGGTGGCAGGCTTCACCGCGCCGGGCTGGTTTGCCGGGCTGAGCTCCCTGGCCCGGGCCAGCGTGGATATCCCGGTCCTGCTCACCGGCGGCGTCACAACGGCGGAGGAGGCGGAAGCGCTGCTGCAAAGCAGGGCGGCCGACCTGATCGGCGTAGGGCGCGCGATGCTGAAGACACCGGACTGGGCGGTCCAGGCGCTCAGATAACAGCCGGCTCCCGGGCGCTGCGCCTGAAAAACGGCAGAAGATAAGTCAAAGAGGCTGCAGCAAAACACTTTTTGCTGCAGCCCTTAATCTGCGAAAAGAGATGCTATTGAAGATAAACGAAAGTTTATAGGAGAAAAGATTACCTTCTCGGCTCTTCTCCTTCGGTCACCAGCGGGAACAGAGTTTGGTCTCTTGGTGGCTTTGTTCGCTTTCTTTGCCTTGCCGCAAAGAAAGCGAACCGAAAGAAAAGGCACCCGGGGAAGTTTCCCCGGGGCCCCTCTGGGAGCAGGGTACAGCAGACCCGTTCTCAGGTCGCCCTTAGTCTTTCTTGCAGGTTTACCCCGGTGCAGACACTGGCAGAAGTCGCTCCTGCGGTTGCACGCACATACCTACAAGGCTCGCCGGGCACTTGTTTCCTTATATAAACTTTCGTTTACCTCAGAAAAAATTTTGCCTTCCTTTCACACAAGAAGGGGCTGCAGCAAAATGCT
Source organism: uncultured Oscillospiraceae bacterium (assembly GCA_947626315.1). Lineage (GTDB taxonomy): Bacteria > Bacillota > Clostridia > Oscillospirales > Oscillospiraceae > Limivicinus. The sequence continues at coordinate 25,318 of CANQRQ010000002.1, forward strand.
ACAGCTCCTTCTTGCCTATATTCATAATTTGTTCAGCAAATTTTCAGTTTCTATTCAGCAAAACGGCTTATACTATGGCCGTAAGAGAAAAAAGGTCCTCTGACGGGCCCGGTCAATAAAAGGAGCGCGAGAAAAATGAGCGAGAGCTATGAATATCATTTTAAAGCGGAAGACGGGGAGATCCCTCCCCGGACCGTGAACCCTGAGCCGCCGAAAAAGCGGGGCATCAGCGGGCGGATCATCGCCCTGGTGCTGGTCTGCCTGCTGCTGGGCGGGGCCATCGGCGCCGGCGGCTACGCCTTGGGCAGCGCTGCGGGGAAGGACCCGGAGGGCAGCAGCACCGTCCAGATGGGCCAGCGGGAGAAAACCGTGATCGACGTGAAGAGCGTGGATACCGGCAGGCTGATGACCGAGGCGGAGGTCTACGCCACCAACGTCAACTCCACCGTGGGCATCACCACCCTGGTCACCACCAATTTCTGGGGCTATCAGACCCAGTCCCCCGCCTCCGGCTCCGGCTTTATCCTCACCGAGGACGGCTACATCCTCACCAACTACCATGTGATCGAGGACTCGGACAGCATCACCGTCACCCTCTATGACGGCAGCACCTACGACGGCACGGTGATCGGCTACGACGAGAGCAACGACATCGCCGTTTTGAAGGTGGACGCCCAGGGCCTGAGCCCTGTAATCATCGGGGATTCGGAGAACCTGAACGTGGGCGACCCGGTGGTGGCCATCGGCAACCCCCTGGGTGAGCTGACCTTCTCCCTCACCGGCGGCCGCATCAGCGCCCTGGACCGGGAGATCACCATGTCCGGCGGCGCCACCATGAACCTGCTGCAGACCGACTGCGCCATCAACGCCGGCAACTCCGGCGGCGCCCTCTTCAACCTCTACGGCGAGGTGGTGGGCATCACCAACGCCAAATACTCCAGCAGCGGCTCCACCGGCGAGACCTCCATTGACAATATCGGCTTTGCCATCCCGGTCAATCAGGTGATGAACATCGTCCAGAGCATCATTGAAAAAGGCTACATCACCAAGCCCTATATCGGCGTCAGCGTGATGACCGTCAGCACCGAGGCCATCAGCTACGGTCTGCCCGCCGGGGCCTCTGTCCAGAGCGTGACCGAGGACGCGCCCGCCGAGAAGGCCGGCCTGCAGGTCAACGACATTATCTACGCCGTGGACGGGCAGGAGATCTCCAGCAGCTCCGATCTGGTGGATATCGTGGGCAAAGCCGCCCCGGGAGATACACTGACTCTCTCCGTGTACCGCCAGGGAGAGAAGCTGGAGCTGAGCATCCAGGTGGGTGAGCAGACCCAGTCCGCCCTGCCGGAAGAGCAGGAGACCAGCTCCCAGCGGGGCGACCAACAGCAGCTGCCCTCCGGTATCTTCCCCTGGTTCTTCGGGAACTAAACGCTGAACCGTTTGTATCTTTTGCCTCCGGGTCCGCAGACCCGGAGGCAAAAAGCATCCGGTTGACGAAAGAGAAAAAAGCTTTTATAATACATAATAGTGTATGCCGTTGTCTGAAGAAACCGTTTTGCCCAAAAACAGAGGAGCTGTGACATGACAAAAAGCCCTGAAAGCGCTGAAAACCGGTGCCAGCCGGAAAAGCAGCCTGTCTCCCGGCTGCGGCGGGCCTATATCGCCCGCCTGGTGGGGCGCTGCCTGATTCTGGCGCTGCTGACGCTGGTATGGCTCCTCCGGCCGGAGGAGCTGGACCTGATCTATCCCGGCGCCTTCTTCCGGGGCTTCTCCCCGCTGCATCTGCTGTGGCTGGTCTGGATGATCGACATGCTGTTTCAGCTGATCCCGGCAAAGGAGCACATCCCCCTGGGCTCCCAGAAGCACCTGCTGCACCGCTTCCGGCCCATCCGGGAGAAGATCAACACCCAGGCCCTGCGGGACTATGTGATCAGCACCACCAAGGCGGCCTACAAGGTCCTGCTGCTCTGGGCGGCGCTGCTGGCGGTGCTCGGCCTGCTGTATAACCGGCAGATTCTCGACGAGCGGGCCCTCTTCATGATCAGCGCCCTGTTCTACGTCTGCGACCTGATCTGCGTGCTGATCTGGTGCCCCTTCCGGCTGATCCTGAAAAACCGCTGCTGCACCACCTGCCGCATCTTCAACTGGGACCATCTGATGATGTTCACCCCCATGATGTTTATTGACAGCTTCTTTGCCCGTTCCCTGCTGCTGATGGCCATTGTGGTGTGGCTGGTGTGGGAGCTGTGCGTGATGATGTACCCCGAGCGCTTCTGGGAGCAGTCCAACGAGGCCCTCAAGTGCTCCTCCTGCACCGACAAGCTCTGCACCCAGTACTGCCGCAAGCTCCGCGGCTGAGAGAAAAGCGATTGACAGCCCCACAATGTAGTGCTATAATAGCCTTACATTGTGGGGCTGTTTGCATGCCGCGGGAGGTTGTCATGGAAAAGCTTAAGCCAAGTCCGGGAGCACAGGAGGGACGCACCCCTGGGCATATTTCCAGGCCTATTACTGCCCGGAGGGGGCGGAGGGGACGGTCACCTTCACCCTCTACGCCGCCAATCCCATGGAGGAGGACTTTTGTCTGAGCCTTTTGAGCTCCTTCTCCGGGCAAACCCCATAAAATGGTTTCTCGGGCCTGCCGCGCTGCGGCAGGCCCGAGGAATAGAATCTAATATTCTGTCTATAGCTCTATCGCCGGGACGGGGCGGGCCATCCGGCAGAAGCCGACCTCCTTCTCCAGGACCCGGCAGGCCTCCCGGGCAGCGTCCTCCCGGGTGAACACGCCGAAGACGGCGGAGCCGGTGCCGGTCATCAGTGTGCCCAGCGCCCCGAAGTCCAACAGGCGGCTTTTGATCCGGGCCACCGTCCGCATCCGCCGGTCGTCCACGTCCTCAAAGACGTTGTACAGCCGGTGGCACAGCTCCCGCAGCTGCCCCTCCTCCAGCGCCCGGAGCATCCCGGCGGTGTCCGGGTGGCGGCGGACAGGCGCGCTGTCCAGCTTTTTGAAGAGCTCCGGCGTGGAGATGGAGAACGCCGGCTTGCAGATCGCAAAGAGGCAGTCCGGCAGGGGCGGCAGGGGCGTGAGCAGCTCCCCCCGGCCCTTGGCCAGCGCCGTGCCCCCCGCCATGCAGAAGGCCACGTCGGAGCCCACCCCGGCGGCCAGGTCCAGCAGCTCCTCCCGGGAGAGGCGGCCGCCGAAGAGGGCGTTCATCCCCCGCAGGGCCGCCGCCGCGTCGGCGGAGCCCCCCGCCATGCCCGCGCCCACGGGGATGGTTTTTTTGATCTCGATAAACACGCCCCGCTCCGGCTCCCCCACGGCCTCCAGATAGCGCTGGACCGCCCGGACGGCCAGGTTCCGCTGGTCGTTGGGGACAAAGCGCAGATTGGAGCTGGCGCGGACCGGGCCGCTGTCCCGGAGGGTGAAGCGCAGCTCGTCGAAGAGGGAGACCGTCTGCATGATCATGACCATCTCGTGATACCCGTCGCTCCGGCGGCCGGTCACATCCAGGGAGAGATTCAGTTTCGCGTAAGCGCGTTCCAGCACCTGCTTCATGGGCTCAGACGCTCCTTCACTCAAACAGATAGACCCGCAGCTCGTAGGGGCGGGTGGTAAAGCCGTTGGCAATGACGAAGTTGAAATCGTAGTTGGACAGGACGTTGGTCCCGGCGGACAGATCGTAGCCCTCGGGAGCCTCAAAGCGCAGCTGCTCCCGGGTAAAGGAGCAGATCACCAGCAGCCGCACGCCGCCGTAGCGCCGCTCGTACACATAGAGGTTCTTGTCCTCGGGCATGAACTCCCGGTAGCTGCCGTAGAGCACCACCGGCTGCTTTTTCCGGAAGGCCAGCAGCTTCCGGTAGAACTGCAGGATGGAGTCCTCGTCCTCCTCCTGGGCCTGCACGTTGATGGTCCGGTAGTTTTCGTTGACGAAGAACCAGGGCTCCGCCTCGCTGAAGCCGGCGTTCTTCTCCGCCGACCACTGCATGGGGGTACGGGCGTTCTCCCGGGTGGACTTCTGGATCAGCTTGAGCACCTGGCGCTTGGGCAGGATCCGGGAGGCCACCGCGGCGTTGTTGAAGGTGGCCACGTCCCGGTACATGTCCAGGCTGGGCAAGTGGATGTTCAGCATGCCGATCTCCTGCCCCTGGTAGATAAAGGGGGTGCCCTTCTGGAGGATGTACATGGCGGCCAGCATCTTGCCGCTCTCCTTGTGGTAAAACTCGCTGCCGTAGCGGCTGATGATCCGGGGATGATCGTGGTTTTCTATGTACAGGGCGTTCCAAGCCTTGCCCTCCAGGGCCGTCTGCCACTGGGAGAAGGCCTTCTTCATCTTCACCAGGCTGAAGGGCCGCTGGATCAGCTCCTGCATGAAGCAGTCCGCCTCCATGTGGGAAAAGGCGATCATTTCGTCCAGCACCTTGTCCGGCCCCTCGGAGATATAGCGCAGGGCCACCTCCGGGGTGGTCATCGGGCTCTCGCCCACGGTGAAGCAGTCGTAGTGGTCCAGCACCTCCCGCCTGAACTCCATCAGGTAGTCGTGGACCTTGGGCTGGTTGGAATAGTGCTGGATCCCGTTGGCGATGGGCAGCCGGGGGTAGCTGTTGGGCAGGCCGGGGGCCTTGGAGATGAAGGTGATCACATCCTCCCGGAAGCCGTCCACCCCCAGGTCCAGCCAAAAGCGCATGATCTCCTTGATCTCCTGCCGCACCCGGGGATTGTCCATGTTCAGGTCCGGCTGTTTTTTCGCGAACAAATGGAGATAATATTCGTCTAAATCCTCGCAGTACTCCCAAGCCCCGCCCTCGAAGAGGCTGGTCCAGTTGTTGGGCGGCATCTGCCGCCCGCCGGTCATCCGGCCCCGCCGCCAATAATAGTAGTCGTGGTAGGGGCTGTTCCGGCTCTTCTTACTCTCCTTGAACCAGCGGTGCTCGTCCGAGGTGTGGTTGATCACCAGGTCCATAAAGACCCGCAGCCCCCGGCGGTGCGCCTCGTAGAGCAGCTGCTTGAACACCTCCAGATTGCCGTAGTCCGGGTGGATGTCCATGTAGTCGGAGATGTCATAGCCGTAGTCGGCGTTTGGCGAGGGGTAGAGCGGCGAAAACCAGATGGCGTCCACGTTCAGGCTCTTGATGTAGTCCAGCTTGCTGAGCACGCCCCACAGATCCCCTATGCCGTCTCCGTTGCCGTCGCAAAAGCTGCGGGGCCAGATCTGATAGACGGCCATCTCCTTGTACCACTGTTTGTCCGCCATTTTTCCTCCCCCTTTTCCGGAAAAATTCTTAAATTTTCCCGAAAAAATTTTCTCTTTGCTGTATTGTAACACAGAGTTTCGCCGATCTCAACAGCCAAAACACTATATTTTGCGGTTTCTTTTTCCTTTCTTCCGCACATATCGGGCTCCCCCGGAAAGGGGCGCGCCGTCTGCCGCCTCCCGGGAAAAGTTTCAAAAGATTGACATTTTGATGAAAATATGGTATACATAAAGCGGACGTTTCCCGGAAACGTCCTGGAAAGGACCATGGCTTATGAAAAAGAGCTTTTTTTCCGCGGCGGCAGCGCTGCTCCTGCTGCTGGCGCTTCAGCCCGCCGCCCGGGCGGAGATGACCTATCCCTCCCCCCAGGGCGTGGAGGTGGGCAGCGAGCTGGACCATCTGGTGGCCACCGTGTCTGACGATTACAGCGCCACCGCCTCCGACGGCACCTTCCCCGAGGGCGTGCAGCTGGAGGTGGAGGAGGCCGACCTGAGCCGGCACCTGGAGAACCTGTACCTGCGGGGTGTGCCCCAGCAGGTAGGGGATTACCGCTGCGTCATCAATCTGGCCGATGAGGACGGCTCCAGCTTTATTATCTGCCCCATCTCGGTGGCCCCGGAGGCTCCGGCCGTCACGGCGGGGGCGCCGGTGCGCTGCTATCTGAACGACAGCGCCCGGGTCAGCGTCACGGCCACGGTGAGCAGCGGCAGCCTGAGCTACCAGTGGTATCTCAGCACGGCCAACAGCTACACCGGCTCCGCCATTCAGGGGGCAAACCAGCCTGAGTACCGGGTGAACACCTCTGCCCTGGGCACCAGCTATTACTACTGTATTGTCACCAACACCTCCGGCAGTCAAACCCGGGCGGTCACCTCCGGCATCATTCCGGTGACGGTGGAGGAGCTGGCCGTCACCTCCCTGGCGGTGGAGACCTTTCCGGCCAAAACCGTCTATACCGTGGGCGATGTGCTGGACCCTGCCGGGCTCTCCCTCCGGGTAGGGGACGCCAACGGCGGCAGCCGGGTCCTGTCGGACACCGGCGCCTTCAGCTTCTACCCCACCCGTCTGGAGACGGCCGGCACCCAGAACATCGAGGTCGGCTATCAGGGCCTCAGCTGCACCTTCCAGGTGACTGTGCAGCCGGGGGCGGAGCAGATCCAGGGGATCGGCGTCCTCACCCTGCCCACCAAGCGGGACTACCAGGTGGGGGACACGCTGGACCCTGCCGGGCTCTCCATCCGGGTCTACACCAACAACGGCCAGCGGGACGTGACGGAGGGCTTTATCTGCTCCCCCATGGCCTTTGACCGGGCGGGCACCCAGACCGTCACCGTGAGCTACGAGGGCCTGACCTGCACCTTTACCCTGGAGATCCAGGAGGAGGAGAAGCCGGTGAGCCTGGTGGTTGCCACCCTGCCCACCAAGCGGGAGTACCAGGTGGGGGACACGCTGGACACCAGCGGCATGGTCCTCCAGCTGATCACCAACCGGAACAACAGCCAGACGCTCACCGCCGACTATATCTGCACGCCTACCGTGCTGGAGACCGCCGGCCGCCAGGAGATCAGCGTGTTCTACAAGAACCTGAGCACCAGCTTCAGCGTCACGGTGAAGCAGCCTCTCCAGACCAGCCCGCCGCCCACCAGCACCACCCAGCCCTTTACGCCGGTCCCGGTCTCGCCCAGCGTCTCCGCCGCGCCCAGCGCCCCGGTGAGCCCGGCCCCCACCTCCCACGTGATCGAGCACCAGTCCCACAGCACCGGGGCCAGCAGCGCCCTGCTGGTGGTGATCATGGTGGCGGCCCTGCTGGGCCTGGGCAGCATCGGTGCCTATGTGTTCATCATGAACCGGGGCGGGATGGACGGCCTGTCCGAGCAGCTGAAGAGCTTCCTAGACCGCTTCCGGAAAAAGTAAATATAACCGCATATCAAAAACGGACGAAAGGCAAACGCTTTTCGTCCGTTTTCGCGCGTGTCGATAAAGCCGATACGCTTAGTAATTCCGGCTGATGAACTCGATCTCCTCCACTCCCGCGTTCTCATTAAGGGCCAAAGCCAGATAGAAGAAGTACCCGGAGAGCAGATTGGCCAGGTCCAGCAGTCTGGGCTCCGCCGGATGCCCCTGGCGGGCATGGCGGTACAGCAGCCGGACCAGTTCCTTGGCGCGCACCCGCAGCACATGGGCCAGGCAGGCGCTCTCACAGCCCTGGGTGAGGACAAAGCGGCCGCACCGGCCGCCGCAGCGCTGCCGCAGGCGCTCCACCGCCTCCAGCAGCCGGGCGGTCTCCTCCTCCGTCACCTTCAGCGGCGTCCGCAAGGCCGGGTTCATGTGGTAAATCAGTTCGCAGACCCACAAAAGCTCCGCCCTCAGCGCCGGGTCCTCCACCTTGGCGCGCAGCAGGCCCGTAAGGCTGGCCAGGCCGTCGGTCATCAGCTCAAAATCGCAGCGCAGATCCTCCGCCGCGTCGCTCAAAAAGGGGTAGGCCTCGTAAGGGCTTCTGTACAGCTCCACGGTCATCCTCCTGTTCTCTCCCATCTCTCCCGGGAGGCACGCATATAGGCCGGCACGTCCACCTCAAACACCCGGCTCAGCAGGGCGCTGTCCAGTCCGGCCGCGCTCCCCTGATACACCGCCCTGCCCCGGTCCAGCAGCAGCACCGTGTCCGCGAAGGACAGCGCCAGGTCCAGGTCGTGAAAGACGCCCACGGCGGCCCGGCCGGGCCCGGCGGTCCAGCTTTTCAGCTGCTCCACCAGCTCGATCTGATACTTGAGGTCCAGGTGGTTCGTGGGCTCGTCCAGAAAGATAATGCCCGGCGTCTGGGCAAAGGTCCGGGCCAGCAGCACCCGCTGGAGCTGGCCGCCGGAGAGCTCCGTAATGGGCCGGTTCCGCTCCGGCCACAGGTTCAGCCCCTTCAGGCAGTCCTCCGCGATGCGCCGGTCCTCCGGGGAGGGGGTGGAAAACACGCCCCGGCCCATGTGGGGATAGCGGCCCATGAGCACCGTCTCCCAAACGGTGAAGGCAAAGCCGGCCGTGTTCATCTGGCTGAGCATGGCCAGCTTCCGGCCCCGCTCCCGGGGGGACAGGGAGCGCAGGTCCCGCCCCTCCAGCTCCAGCAGGCCGGAGGAGGGCAGCACGCCGGTGAGGGCCCGGAGGAGGGTCGTCTTTCCGCTGCCGTTGGGGCCCAGGATCACCAGGCGCTCCCCCGGAGAGAGGGTCAGGCTGATCTCCCGGACCACCGGCTCGCCGCCGTAGCCGCAGGAGAGCTTTTCTGCCTTCAGCATCCCGCCGCCCCCTTTCTTTTAAAGAAAATCAGCATGAAGAAGGGCGCGCCCAGCAGCGCCGTGACGGCGCCCACCGGGATTTCCCGGGGGGCGGCCAGGGTTCGGGAGGCCAGGTCGCACAGTACCATGAAGCTCCCGCCCAGCAGCGCCGCGGCGGGCAGCGTCCGCCGGTGGGAGGCGCCGAACAGGCGCCGCGCCACGTGGGGCGCCACCAGGTCCACAAAGCCGATGATGCCGGAGAAGGCCACCGCCGCGCCGGTGAGCACCGCCACCAGGGCGATGAAAAAGCGGCGGGCGCGCCGGGGGTCCAGCCCCATGGTCTGGGCCTGCTCGTCCCCGAAGCTGAGGAGGTCCAGCTCTCTGGCCCGGCTGAGAAAGACGCCCAGGCACAGCAGCAGCACCGGCAGGAGCACCCATACGCCCTGCCAGCCCTTGGCCGCAAAGCTCCCCATCTGCCACAGGCCGATCCGCTGGGCGTAGTCCGGGTTCATGGCGGCCATCAGATCCAGGATGGCGGAGAAGAAGAGGGAGAGCACCATCCCCGTCAACACCACCGTGACCCCGGAGAGCCGGGCGTCAAAGGCCCGGGCCAGGGCCAGGGCCAGCAGCACCGTCCCCAGGCCGCCCGCGAAGCCCGCCGCCGGCAGGGCCACGGCCCCCAGGGCGCCGCTGACGCCCAGCACCATGACCGCGCTGGCCCCCAGCCCCGCCCCGGCGGAGACGCCCAGGCCGAAGGGGGAAGCCAGCGGATTCTCCAGGGCCGACTGCATCACCGTCCCGCCGGCGGAGAGGGCCGCGCCGGTGAGAAAGGCCAGCGTCACCCGGGGCAGCCGGAGCCCCAGGACGAGGGCACGGGTGCCCTCGTCCCCGCCGCCCAGCAGGGCGGTCAGGATGCTGCCCGGCGAGAGGGAGACGCTCCCCAGGCCCACGCTCAGCAGGAGCGCGGCCAGGGTGAAAAGCCCCAGCGCCAGGAAGCTCCCCCCGGCCTTACGCACCGTAGGCCTCCGGGTAGACGGCCCGGGCCATCTCCAGCATGGCCTTGACCACGTTCTGGTCCGGCACGGAGGAGGTCATGTTGTCAATGGAATAGACCGCGCCCTCCTTCACGGCCGTCACGGCCTCCCAGCCGGGCCGGGCCATGATCTCGCCAACGGGGTCGTCGATATAATTGACGTTGGTGAGGATCACGTCCGGATCGGCGGCCACCACGCTCTCCTCCGTGACGCTTAGCCAGCCCTCTTCCGCGCCCAGGATGTTCTCCGCGCCGATCAGCCTGAGCATCTCGTCCAGAAACACGCCGGAGCCGAAGCTGTACAGATAGGGAGCGGCGGAAATCTCAAAGTACACGGATTTCTTCTCCGTGATGCCCGCGCCGATGGCGGCGATCCGGTCCACCTCCGCCTGCATGGCGTCCACGATCTCCTGCCCCTTCTCCTCCTCTCCGAAGAGGGAGGCCACAAAGGCGATGTCGCTCTCGATGTCCGCGAGGCTGTCGCTGGTGGGCACGCAGGCCACGCACACGCCCAGGTCAACGAGCCCCCGGTAGGGGTCCTCCTGGTCATAGAGGGACATGTTCGTTACCAGAAGCAGGTCCGGCCGGAGGGCCGTCAGCTGCTCCATGTCCGGGTTCGACAGGTCCAGCACCGGCACGTCCGTGGGCAGGCCCTCCAGCCCCAGGCTGGAGCTGTCATAGGCCACGATTTCCTCTCCGTGCCCCAGCGCGGTCACCATCTCCGCCAGGGACGGGGCCAGGACGGCCACGGTTTTGATCTCCGCCGGGACGGCGATCTCCGCGCCGCTGGGGTCAGTGAGGGTGCGGGGCGCGGCGTCTGACGGTCCGGCGCCCCCGCAGCCGGCGAGGCCCAGGAGCAGTACCAGGGCCAGAAGCAGGGAGAGGCTTCTTGTTCTCTTGTTCATAGTCTTTCTTCCTTTCTGCCCGGCAAAAAAGAACACCCCTCCACACACAAAGGGGTGTTTTTGCCGTCAGAAACCGGCCGCAGAAAAGCCTTCTGCGGCGGGCACAAAAACAGGCACATGCCCATTCATCGTGAGCGTGTGCAGGACAGACTCAGCATTCTGGCTGAACACCCAAAGGCGTATCACAGTGGCGGGACCGTGCGGGATTTGCACCCGGCTTTCCTGAATAATTGCCTGCCCCTTGGTCGGAGCGTATTCTGTTTTCCCGGAGAATTCACCCGAAACCGGGTGTGCTGCCAGTATAGCAAAAATAAGCCTGTCTGTCAATTTATACCGGTTCCCGCCGCTCATTGTCAATCTGTGTTTTCTGTTTCGGTTGACAATCTTTCCCGTGCCGGGTAGAATAGGGGCAAGAAAGCGGAAGGAAGGATACGCCGGATGATCAAGGACAGGGTTTTGGCGCTTTTATGGGAGAACACGGACCGGGCCCTCTCCGGCGCGGAGCTGGCCCGGCAGCTCTCCGTGAGCCGGACCGCCGTCTGGAAGGCGGTGGAGCAGCTGCGGGGAGAGGGCTACCCTATCCAATCCGCCCCCCGTCGGGGCTACCGCCTCTCCCCGGACAGCGACGTGCTCAGCGAGGCGGGCATCCGGCGCTATCTCCGCCATCAGGAGCTGGCGGTCCGGATCTTTCCCGTGCTCAGCTCCACCAACACCGTTTTGAAGGACCTGGCTGCCCAGGGCGCCCCGGAGGGGACGGTCCTGGTGGCCGGGGAACAGACCGCGGGCCGGGGCCGGCTGGGCCGGAGCTTTTACTCCCCGGCGGGCACGGGCCTGTACATGAGCCTTCTGCTGCGCCCGGCGCTGAGCGCCCCGGAGGCGGCCGGTATGACCGCCTGCGCCGCCGTGGCGGTGGCCGGGGCGATCGAGGAGCTGGCCGGGGTCCCCGCCGGGATCAAATGGGTCAACGACGTGCTGGTGGCGGGGAAAAAGGTCTGCGGGATCCTCACGGAGGCCTCCCTCGACTGCGAGAACGGCCTGGTAAACTACGCGGTGGTGGGAATCGGGATCAACACCCGGCTCCCCGCGGCGGACTTCCCGGAGCCGCTGCGGGACATTGCCGGCGCCGTTTTTGAGGGGAAAGATCTCCCGGAGCTGCGCTGCCGGCTGGCGGCGGCGGTTCTGGACCGGTTTCTGGACGATTACCGGCAGCTGGGAGAGAAGCCCTTTTATGAGGACTACCGGCGGCGGTCCCTGGTCCTGGGCCGGGAGATCCTGCTCCTTTCCCCGGGCCGGGACCCGGTTCCGGCAAAGGCCCTGGACATTGACCGGGATTTCGCCCTGCTGGCAGAGCTGGAGGACGGCAGTCTCCGCCGGGTCAACGCCGGAGAGGTGAGCATCCGGGCAGCGAAATAAGAAAACGGGGCAGACCTTCAGGCCTGCCCCGGCAGACTGTAGACAAATCTTCATTGCCTTCGCCGCAGAGCGACGAAGAAAGAATTAAAATCGTTTTTGAGGCAGCTTTGCCGCCTCAAAAACTCCCTAAGGCGAGCAAAGCGAGCCCTCGCGCCGACCAAACGGGGCGAAGCCCCTGCGATCAGCGCGAGTGCCTCAAATGCGAGCCCAACGAAGTGGGTCGCATTTGAAGCTTTTCTCTCACTTGAAAATCACGAATTTACTGGCAATGTAGTTGAGGATGATGACAAGCACATTGGAGAGCAGCTTCCACAGATCGGCGTTATAGCCCAGCTTGTCCACCGCGATCCACATGATGACCACGTCAAGGACCCCGGTCAGGATCCGCGCGGTGAAGAAGGAGACGGCCTCCCTGGTGAGCACGTCCCTTTGAAAGGACTTGCTGTGAAATACCCACAGCTTGTTTGTGATAAAGGCGAAGAGCACCGCCAGCAGCCACGCGATGCAGGTGGACGGGACATTGGGGATCTCCAGGCTGCTGTAGCAGACCTTGTACACGACCCAGTTGATCACCGTGGTCAGGACCCCGAAAATCCCGTAGGGAATAAGATCCTTATATTTCTCATAGAGCGCTTTCATCCTGCCGCCTCCTGCGCAAATGCAATCTGTTCCCAGCCGGTCACTCAGCATATCACAAAACCGCGGACCGGGCAACCGTTTTTTCACAGGCGTCCCGGGGAAAAATTTAGCACTCTTCCTGCAAGAGTGCTAAATTCACGCCCTGTTCATGCTTTTTCCTCGGAGGAGTGTAAAATATCAGATATAAAGACGGGAGGGAACACAAATGCAAGAGGTCAAAACACCTAAGAAACCCCTGATTTTCTATTACTGTATCGCGCTGCTGCTGGTGGTGCTGTTCAATGCCCTGGTCACCCCCTGGCTGACCAGGCGGCAGGTGCAGGAGGTGGATTACGGCACCTTCATGAGCATGACCGAGAACAAGGAGATCGGCCTGGTGGAGGTGCAGGAGCAGGAAAACCAGATCATCTTCACCGATAAGGACAAAACCGCCGTCTACAAGACCGGCATGATGCCCGATCAGGGCCTGACGGAGCGGCTGTACGCCGCCGGGGCGGAGTTCTCCGGGGAGATCATGGAGCAGGCCAGCCCGCTCCTGAGCGCCCTCTTGAGCTGGGTGCTGCCGATCGCCCTGTTCATCGGCCTGGGCCAGCTGCTGAACCGGCAGATGATGAAGAGCATGGGCGGACCCAACTCCATGATGTTCGGCATGGGCAAGAGCAGCGCCAAGATCTACGTGAAGTCCTCCGAGGGCATCCATTTCTCCGACGTGGCCGGGGAGGACGAGGCCAAGGAGAATCTCAGCGAGATCGTGGACTACCTCCACGACCCGGGCAAGTACCAGGAGATCGGCGCCTCCATGCCCAAGGGCATTTTGCTGGTGGGCCCTCCGGGCACCGGCAAGACCATGCTGGCCAAGGCGGTGGCCGGCGAGAGCAACGTGCCCTTCTTCTCCATGTCCGGCTCAGAGTTTGTGGAGATGTTCGTAGGCATGGGTGCCTCCAAGGTCCGGGACCTGTTTAAGCAGGCCAAGGAGAAGGCTCCCTGCATCGTGTTCATCGACGAGATCGACGCCATCGGCAAGAAGCGGGACAGCCGCATGGGCGGCAATGACGAGCGGGAGCAGACCCTGAACCAGCTGCTCACCGAGATGGACGGCTTTGAGGGCAACAACGGCGTGGTCATTCTGGCCGCCACCAACCGGCCCGAGTCCCTGGACCCGGCCCTCACCCGCCCCGGCCGCTTTGACCGGCGGGTGCCCGTGGAACTGCCGGATCTGAAGGGCCGGGAGGACATCCTGAAGGTCCACGCCAAGAAGATCAAGGCCGCCGAGGATGTGGATTTCGAGAAGATCGCCCGCATGGCCTCCGGCGCCTCCGGGGCGGAGCTGGCCAACATTGTCAACGAGGCGGCCCTGCGGGCCGTCCGGGACGGGCGGCGCTTCGCCGCTCAGGCGGACTTTGAGGAGAGCATCGAGGTGGTCATTGCCGGCTACCAGAAGAAAAACGCCATCCTCACCGACCAGGAGAAGTGGGCCGTGGCCTACCACGAGATCGGCCACGCTCTGGTGGCGGCCCGGCAGACCCATTCCGCTCCGGTGCAGAAAATCACCATCATCCCCCGCACCTCCGGTGCCCTGGGCTACACCATGCAGGTGGAGGAGGGCAACCACTATCTCATGACCAAGGAGGAGCTGGAGAACAAGATCGCCACCCTGACCGGCGGCCGGGCGGCGGAGGAGATCCAGTTTGGCGCCGTGTCCACCGGGGCGGCCAACGACATCGAGCAGGCCACCAAGCTGGCCCGGGCCATGGTCACCCGCTACGGCATGAGCAGCGATTTTGACATGGTGGCCCTGGAGACGGTGACCGACCCCTATCTGGGCGGGGACACTTCCCTGGCCTGCTCCCCGGAGACCCAGGCGGAGGTGGACCGGCAGGTGGTGGAGCTGGTGAAGAAGCAGCACGCCAAGGCGCTGGACATTCTGGAAAACGACCGGGCCATGCTGGACAAGCTGGCCAAGGCCCTCTACGAGAAGGAGACCATCACCGGCGAAGAGTTCATGGCCATTCTGAACGCCTGATTCTCCCCGCCGGCTTACCCCGCGAAAAAACAGGGCTGCGTGTCAAAACAGCCCTGTTTTTTCTATCAGCATCTGAAGCTTGATGCGCAAGGTGGTATGGCAGAGCTTTGGCAGTTCGTAGCGCCAGAAGACTTCCATAGGCTGGCCCAGCCGGCGGATAAATCCGGGGTTTGAGATCAGCACACTGTCGGACAAGCTGCCGTCCGCGCTCTCCACCGTCACCACACAGCTGCGCAGGAAGGGGCAGGACACCTGCAGCGTCCCGTCCTCTATCCGGGCGGTGCAGCCCTCCCCCTGGACGCTGACCCGGTAATTCTCCTCCGTCAGCTCCGCCGGAGCGCCCATCGCGTACAGGCGGAAGGAGGCCCGGCCGTTCAGGGGCGTATAGTAGTCATAGGCAAAGCTGCCCTCCGCGTCCTGGAGCTTGATGAAACGCAGGTCCGGGTCCGGCTGCCGGTCGTAGACCTCCAGCTCCGTCAGCCCGGCCCGCTCGCCCTCCGTCTCCAGCAGGCGGACCGTCAGGCTATGGACAGACTTCTTGGCCATGGAGATCTCCGTGGCCGTCCCCATAGGGTCCAGCGGCCCGGTATGGAGCTCGGTCCCATCGTCAAAGCGGATCAGCGCGTCCAGCACATTGTCCTCCTCAGAGGGATTGTCGTACAGGCGCAGGCAGACCAGATCTGCCTCCCTGTCCAAGGTCAGGACGGCGCTCCGCTCCGTATCCCCCGGCTCCGGCACCCAGGCCCCGTCATAAGGCGGCCCCCAGCTCAGCAGATCTTCTGAATCAGCCAGCTTGAAGTCCTTGAGCCGCTCCGCCTGCCCGGAGCTGGCGCTGACCTGGGCGGTATAGCTCAGAGAGCCGGTAGGCCGGAACCAGTAGACCTTGTCGGCGTTGATGATGCCGAAGGCCTGGTCCAGAACGCCGTATTGGAGGGGATACAGCTTCAAGGTCAGATAGGTCCCGGCATTTTCCATGGAGCGGGACAGGGTGGAGGCGGCCACCGGCAGGCGGATGCGGTCCGACCAGCGGTAGAAGTTGTTCTCTTTCATATGCTCCGTGCCGTACGGGTTCAGGGTGGAGGCCATGTTCAGCCGGTAGAAATCGTTGGGGTTATAGTATGAGGTGCTGTAGGCAAAGCCCTTGAGCACCAGAGGCCGGTAATCGGGGCTTTGGGCCAGGACCTGGCCCAAAGCCTCCTCAAAAAACAGAGAGCAGGCCTTGTGGTCCAGGTGGTCGTCCAGATCGCAGGCGAAAATGACCTCCGGCCGCAGCTCCTGAAGAACGCTTTCCAGGTCCTCCAGCAGATGGCGGCGGGTGTACGGATTGCCGTCGTGATAGGCGGGGTGCCCCTCAATGCCGTAGGTCTCGGTATAGCCGGCGGCGGAGGTCATGGGCTCGTCCGGCCCGGCGTTGTAGATATGAGGGGAGCCCTGGGCCCACTGGTCCCCGTAGCCCAGGAAGATCACATGCTCCTCCGGCACGCCCAGAGACTCCATCACGTGCACGGACTCCTGCATCCGGCCGGGCCCCGCAAGGCCCTTATCCCCGTTGGTGAGGAAGACCGCGTACACCTGGCTGCCATAACGGACATATTCCTCCAGCACCCCGGCCATCAGGTTCTGATCGTCGTCCTCATGAGGGACCAGCAGCATCACCTTTTTTCCGGCGTAGAGGGCGGCTTTTCCCTGGTCCACCTGGCGGTAGACGGCCCCGGGCAGAAAGGCCCGCCACAGCAGCACCCCTGCCGCAATCAGCAGCGCGCAGACGGCGGGGAGGGCCGCCGCGCAGAACCAGCGGAGGCGGTCCGGCAGCCGCAAAAGGAAGAGGAGCGTGAACAGCGCCGTGAACAGGGCCGCCAGCCGGAACCCGGAGTTGAGCCAGTCCGCCAATGTGAAGGCGATATCCGCCAGGACGCAGAGTTCCCCGGCCAGAAGGACGCTGCCCAGCAGCCGGCCGGCAATAGACCTTTTCGCTTTTTTCATCCCGCCTTCACTTCCGTTCCTTTAAGAAATCACGCCGGACGGAAAGCCCGGCGCGCAAAACAAGCCCGTATCCATTCCGCGCCCGGCGGTCTCGCCGGGCGCGGAACAGCTTGCCAAAAAAGCCTCGCAGAGTTTCGCGCCCGCAGGCGCGAAAGCAGTTTGATCGTTTTTTCCGGCGGCATGTACGTCGGAAAAAACTCTTCTCAGCCCGCAAACGTGCGCGAACCCCGTCTTTAATGGGGTTCGTCGTGCGCTGCAGCGGGCTGCAGCTCTCTTGTCAAAAAAGGGCTACAGCCCTTTTTTGACAGTCTCTTCCGCGCCCGGCGGTCTCGCCGGGCGCGGAGCTTGGCCTTATACAATTCAGAGAGAAGCTTACTTGATCTCGACGGTGGCGCCGACGGCTTCCAGCTGGGCCTTGAGGGCCTCGGCATCTTCCTTGGAAACGCCTTCCTTGATCTTGGCGGGGACGCCCTCGACCAGGCCCTTGGCCTCGGCCAGGCCCAGACCGGTGATCCCGCGGACTTCCTTGATGACCTTGATCTTCTGATCGCCGAAGGAGGTCATGACCACATCAAACTCGGTCTTCTCTTCCTCGACAGGGGCGGCGGCGCCGCCGGCAGCGGGAGCGGCGACAGCGGCAGCGGAGACACCGAAGGTGTCCTCCAGGGCATGGACCAGCTCAGAGAGCTCCAGAACGGAAAGGCCCTTGATCTCTTCGATCAGAGCGGTGATTTTTTCACTCATCGTAAATTTCCTCCATTAATAATCTTTCTTTGTTTTCCGCTTATTCAGCGGCTTCGGCGGGCTCGACAGAGCCGCCCTTCTGCTCGAGAATCTGGCCCAGGCAGACGGCCAGGCTGGTGATGGGAGCGATCATGGTGCCCAGGACCTTGGCGTACAGCGCGTCCTTGGAAGGCAGCGCCGCCATCTCCGCGATCTCCGCCTCGTTCAGGACCTTGCCCTCCATGAAGGCGGCCTTGATGTTGAAGCGGTCACCCAGCTTCTTGCTGTAGTCGCTGACGATCCGGAAAGGCGCGATGGGGTCCTTGACCGAGGTAGCCAGAGAGGTGGTGCCGTTGAGAACATGGTCCAACTCGTTCATGCCCAGCTTGTCCAGGGCCTTGCGGGTCAGGGTGTTCTTGACGACGGTGTAGTTGACCTCCTCCTTGCGCAGCTCGGTGCGCAGAGCGGTGTCCTCCGCCACGGTGATCCCCTTGTAGTCGATGAGGATGCCGGCGTCAGCGCTCTTGATGCGCTCGGCCAGAGCGTCAACGATCGCCTGTTTCTCGCTGAGAACCTTTGCGTTTGGCATATGCGTGTTTCACCTCCGTGAGATGTAATCTGCGCCCAAAAAGAAAGCTCCGCGCATAAAGACGCGGAGGCACAAAAACAATCAAAAAATCATGTTGATGTCCTCGGCAGGATTTACGGCCTGAGCCACCTGCTGTCTTCGGAGCGCTCAATTAATATACTCCCGGAATGGCCTTTTGTCAAGCCCTTTTTCCCGGAAACCGCGCGCTTTCCTGCCCCACCGCCGATACGGACCGTCCTGCCGTCCCGTATCAAATTTCCCGGGCCGGGAAATAATAACCACACGCTTTCGGAGCGAAGCAAAAGGAGTGTGGTTGGATGCAGGGAAAGGTAGAGATCTGCGGGGTGAACACGGCCAACCTGCCGGTGCTGAAGAGCGGCGAGACCCGCCGCCTGCTGGAGCAGGCCCATGCGGGCAGCGCCGCCGCCCGGGAGGAGCTGATCTCCGGGAATCTGCGGCTGGTGCTCTCGGTGGTGCAGAAATTTGCCGGCCGGGGCGAGAGCATGGACGACCTGTTCCAGGTGGGCGTCATCGGCCTGATCAAGGCGGTGGACTGCTTTGACCTGAGCCAGAACGTGCAGTTTTCCACCTACGGGGTCCCCATGATCGCCGGTGAGCTGCGGCGCTTTTTGCGGGACCACAGCGCCGTGCGGGTGTCCCGCTCCATGCGGGATACCGCCTACCGGGTGCTCCAGGTCAAGGAAAAGCTCACCGCCGAGACCGGCCGGGAGCCGGACATCGAGACGATCTCCAAGGCGCTGGATATCCCCCGCCAGGAGGTGGTGTTCGCTCTGGAGGCCATCTGCGACCCGGTGTCCCTCTACGACCCGGTGTACAGCGACGGCGGAGAAAGCGCCTGCGTGATGGACCAGATCGGGGACCCCCGGAACACCGACGAGCACTGGCTGGAGCAGATCGCCCTGGAGGAGGCCATGCGCCGCCTGAACGCCCGGGAGAAGCGGATCCTGGCTCTGCGCTTTTACGACGGCCGGACCCAGATGGAGGTGGCCAAAGAGGTGGGCATCTCCCAGGCGCAGGTCTCCCGCCTGGAGAAAAATGCCATCCGGCAGATCAAGAAAAACATCACGGCCTAGCGCCATAAAAAGTCCGTCCCTCTGCTGGTTGGCAGAGGGACGGATCTTCTGTTTTTATGCCTGTTTGTTTTCTCCGCCGGAGCGGGACCGGGGCCGCCCCCGGTAATAGCTGCGGCGCCGGCTCTTCTGGCCCGCGTTGTCCGCCTTGGGGCTGGTGTTCTCCCGGTGCGCGGGCGAGGGGGATTTGGGGGGCTTTGCCTCCTGCCGGGGCCGGGCCTCGCCGCGGGGCTTGTTCTCCCCCTTGGCCTTCTGGGCGCCTTTGCCCTTCTGCCCGCGGCCGCTCTTCTCCTGGGCCTGGGGCTGGGCCTTGCGCTCCTTGGGCTGGACGGGCACGGCGGCGCTCTCCGCCTTGCCCTTGCCCTTCTGGCCGCCCCGGCGGTTGTTCCGCCGCTTGCGGACCACCGCCTCCGCCGTGGTCTCCTTGGGCGTCTCGGGCACCGCGTCGGAAACCAGCATCATGGGGATGGCCCACTCGTCCTCCTTTTCCTCTTCCTCCTCCGGCTCGGGGGGGACATAGTGGAGCACAGAGGGCGGCGTCTCCCCGTCCTTGGGACGTCCGCCGGGGACAGCGGCCAGCTCGTTGGCCTTGAAGGTCTTCAGCGTGTCGTCGCTGTCACCGTCCAGCTTGACCTTGACGGTCTGGCGCAGCAGGTTCACCTGCATGGCGGTGCCGTAGCCGTCCTTGGTCTCCACAAAGGCCCCCTGCTTGGGCACCTTTTTCACCAGGTCCTCATAGGCCGCCTGCTCATAGCGCAGGCAGCACATCAGCCGGCCGCAGCTGCCGGAGATTTTGGCCGGGTTCAGAGACAGGGACTGCACCTTGGCCATCTTGGTGGACACGGGCTGAAAATCGTCCAGAAACTGGCTGCAGCAGTAGGGGCGGCCGCATATGCCGATGCCGCCGATCATCTTGGCCTCGTCCCGCACGCCGATCTGCCGCAGCTCGATCCGGCTGCGGAAGACCCCGGCCAGATCCTTTACCAACTCCCGGAAATCCACCCGGCCGTCGGAGGTGAAAAAGAAGGTGATCTTACTGCCCTCAAAATTGCACTCCACATCTACCAGCTTCATGTCCAGCCCGTGCTGGGCAATTTTTTTCTGGCAGACCTCAAAGGCGTCCTTTTCCCGGCGCTTGTTGATCTGGGCCACCCGCAGATCCTCGGAGGTGGCGATCCGGGCCACCGGCCGCAGGGGCTGGACCACGGCGCTGTCCTCCACCGGGTGACAGCCCCGGACACAGTCGGCAATCTCCAGGCCCTTGGCCGTCTCCACGATCACCTTGTCCCCGGTCTTGACGTCAAACCCATTCGGGGCGAAGGAATAGCACTTGCCCCGGTTTTTAAATTTTACGCTTACTATGTCTGTCAATGCTCTCGTCCTCTGTTTCCGGCCCGGGCGGGAGCGTGTACCGCCATCAGGCCAAATATATGTTTTACGCCTACGTTTGCCCGGAGATAGGCCTCGCAGCGGCTGTTGAGTTCCGCCAGGTCCGCCAGCCGGGCCCGGCTGAACCCCAGGCTGTCCCGCCGGGCGCACAGCATGTCCCCCAGCAGCTGCTCCACACAGCCGGTGAAGGCGGCGGCGCCGGCGCTGTCCATCCCCTCGTTGGCGGCGCACCAGGCGAAGAGCCGCGCCGGGTCCCCCGCGGCGGCGGCGCGGAGATAGGCCTCCGCCAACTGAAGGCTGCGCTCGTCCGCCTCGCTCCGCCCCCCGCTGAGCGTGCGCTCGGCGCAGCGGGAGCGCACCGTGGGCAGAAGCAGCTCCACGTTGGAGGCCGTCAGGAAAAACAGGGCCCCGGCGGGGGGCTCCTCCAGGAGCTTCAGCGCCGCGTTCTGGGCCTGGGCATTCATGGTGTCCGCCTCTTCGATGATATAGACCTTCCGGGCCGCCTCGTTAGGCAGGATCACCGCGTCCGCCGCGATCCTGCGGATCTGGTCCACGCCGATCTCCCGTTTCTGCCGCCCCTTATCGTCCGTCAGGCGGCGGACGCTGATCACATCCGGGTGGATGCCCGCGGCGATTTTCCGGCAGTGCCGGCAGCGGCCGCAGGGCGAGGCCCCGCCCTGCTCGCACAAGGCGGCGGCCGCCATCAGCCGGGCCTGGCGCAGGCTCTCTTCCCGGTCGGGGGAGGAGAGGATGACGGCGTGGGCCGCCGGCCGGGCGTTCATTGTCAGCGGTTCATCCATAGGGGCCTCCGGATCAAAGGTTCTTATACTTATTATAACTACCTAACTTTATATTTTACAATTTTAGGCCGGACTAGTCAACAAAAATTCCCGTTTTATTTCCCCCGCCGGTTGGCCGCGGCCAGGGCCGCCCCCGCGGCGACGGAGCAGAGGCAGCACAGGCAGATCAGCACCAGGGCGGGTTTCCCCTGGAGGAAGCCTGCCCGGGGGTTAAACTCGTTGAGGATGCCCAGCACCAGCAGCGCCAGAGACAGCGCGATGCTCAGGTGGGGCAGCAGCGCCTTGAAATGCCTCATTCCTCGATCTCCTTTATCAGCAGAATGTCGCCCAGCTCACGGTCCGCGCCGTTGCTCTGCCGGCTGTAGCGCTCATGGTTAAAGAGCATCAGGGCCGAGCCGCCCCCGTCCAGATTGTAGGCGCTGACGCAGCCCAGATCCTGAAAGACCTGCGCCAGCTCCGGGATGGTCATGCCCTTGGAGTACTCCTCCTGCCGGCCGTCCACCACCACGAAGCAATAGTGCCCCGGCTCATAGTAGCCCAGCGCGCTGCGGGGGTTGGGAAAGCTCACCGCGGTGCTGACGCTGTAACTCTCGTAAGGCTGGCCGTTTTCGTCCAGCAGGGAGGGGCCGAAATTCCAGACCTGCACAGCCCCCTGCTCCAGCAGCTCGTCCACGTTGTAGCTGTCCGGGCGGTACATCTCGATCCGGCCGTCGTCAAACAGCACGCAGATATCGCAGTAGGCGTAGCCCTTTTTATAGACCTGGCCGTTTCGCACCAGAAAGCCGTTGCCCTGATAGGAATACTGGTCCCCGCTGATGGACACGATGGCGCCGGAGTCCCGGTCCATCTCCATGGCGTCCTGGACAGAGTAGTAGCGGAGCTCGTTGTTGGCGGTGTAGGTGCAGAAATTCTCCGGAGAGGCCACATAGATATCCGCCACATGGTAGACGATCTGATTCCGCCCCTCGCCCACCGTCACTGTCTCCAGGGTGACGGAGACGTTGGGGCTGGTGTAGCTGTGGTCCGTGCGGACCGTCTCCTCCGTGAAATGCTCCGCAAAGCGGATCTGCCAGGGGTTCCTGTTGTCCTCCTCCGGGGGCGGCGTCTCCTGAGAGACGGGGGCCTGGGTGGGGGCCGAAACCGTGGGGCTTGGCTGAACCGGGGGCGCGGGGCGCAGAGCCGGAAGCCCGTACTGGAAGAAAGCATAGACCAGCAGGATCAGCAGTGCCAGCAGCAGATCCAGCAGCGCCAACAGCGCCGGGTGCGGCCGGAAGCCGTTTCCATCGCCTGTTTTTTTCATTTACCGGCGCCTCCCTCCTGCCTCTGCACGCGCAGCGGCAGCGTGATCCCGCCCGCGGACAGGCAGAAGAGCCCTGTTTAGGCCTGTGCGCGGGGCAAAATCTTTTTTGATTATAAAGCATGTGCTTCATCCTGTCAAATCCTGTTGTGTTTGCCGGGAAATTCTGTTAGAATACGGTACATGACATAAACCCCTTGCCGGGGTCTTTCCGGAGAGAACCATGGTAAAGAAGAGCACCCTCCTTACGGCCTGCGCGGCCGCGGCCATCCTGCTGTTGGCCGCGGCGCTCCTTCTGCGCCCTTCGGCGGCGGAGACAGCTCCCCCGTCCCCGGCGGCGGAGCCCTCGCCCGCTGCGGAGCTCCCCCCGCTGCGCATCTCCGAGCTGATGAGCAAAAACCGGGCCACCCTGCTGGACGGCGAGGGTCTTTTTTCCGACTGGATCGAGCTGGAGAACCTGGGCACGGAGCCGGTGGAGCTGAGCGGCTGGACCCTCTCCGACCGGGAGGACAGCCCCAAGTATACGCTGCCCCAGGGGCAGCTGGGTCCCGGGGACTTTCTGCTGATTTTCTGCGGAGACGGGGAGGGGGAGCTCCGGGCGCCCTTTTCGCTCTCGGAGGGGGAGACGGTCTGCCTCCGGGCCCCCTCCGGCGCTCTGGCCAGCCAGGTCCTCTGCACCGCCGTGGAGGCGGACCGATCCCTTGCGCTGGGGGAGGACGGGGAATACGCCGAGTGCCGTTGGCCCAGCCCGGGCTACCCCAACACGCCCCAGGGCTATGACGCCTTCTGCGCCGCCTCCCCCGCCGCCGGGCCTCTGGTGCTCAACGAGGTGATGGTGGCCAATAAGCGCCTGGTCCTCCAGGCGGACCAGGATCCGGAGGACTGGGTCGAGCTGAAAAACATCTCCGACGAGCCGGTGTCCCTCAAGGGCTGGCACCTGTCCGACGATCGGAATGACTATGCCCTTTTCCCGCTCCCGGACAGAAAGCTCAAGCCCGGGGAGAGTCTTCTGATCTTCTGCGCGGAGGATACCGGCCCCTCTCTCCCCGGATCCTGCCGGGCGAATTTTGCCCTGAACGCCGTCTCGGAGGAGCTGTACCTCACTGACCCCCAGGGGAAGCTGGCGGACTATGCCGCCCTGCACGATATCCCCGTCAACGGCAGCATGGGCCGGATGGACGGGGAAAACGGCTTTTTCTATTTCGCGGAGCCCAGCCCCCGCCGTTCCAATGAAAACGGCGAGCGCCGGATCTCCGACTGTCCCCGGGCCCTGGAGCCGGACGGGATCTTTGAAGGGCGCTCCTCCGTGACCGTGGAGCTGGAGGCCAAGGGCCGCATCTACTACAGCCTGGACGGCTCCCTCCCCACGGCGGGATCCGGCGTCTACCAGGAGCCTCTGGTCCTGGACGGCACCGCCGTCGTCCGGGCCGTGGCCGTGGAAGAGGGGGCGCTGCCCAGCCCGCCGGTGACCTACAGCTATTTTCTCAACGAGGGGCACAGCCTGCCGGTGCTGAGCCTGGCGGTGGACAGCCCGGTGGCCTTCACTCAGATGTACGGCAGCGGGCAGAAGTACCTGGATCTCCCCGCCAACGCCGCCCTTTACGACGGAGAACACAGCTTCAACCGGCGCTGCGGCGTGAGCATGAAGGGCTGGACCAGCCTCGGCCTGCCCCGGAAGAGCATGGGCCTCTCCTTTAGCGGGATGTACGGCGGGGATCTGGACTGCGACGTGTTCGGAAACGGCATCACCCGCTACGGCTCGCTCTCCGTCCGGGGCGGGCAGGATTTCTATTCCACCATCTTCCGCAACGAGCTGCTCCAGACCCTGGGGCTGGAGCTGTCCGACGGGCTGCTCTGCCAGGAGAGCAAGTACTGCGTGCTGTACGTCAACGGGGAGTACCGGGGGATCTACTGCCTCAAGGAGGACTATTCCCGCCAGTATTACGCCTCCCGCCGGGGCGTGGACAAGGACAGCGTCACCATGCTCCGCACGCCCGTAGGACCGGGGTCAGACTTTTGGAAGGAAATTCTGGACTTTTCCTGGTCGGAGAATCTGAACCAGGAGGAAAACTACCGCTATATCGACAGTCTGGTGGACCTGGACAGTCTGATCGACTGGTTCCTCCTGGAGGGCTATTCCGCCAACACCGACGTGGAGGGCAACGCCCGCGTCTTTCGCTCCACGGAGACAGACGGAAAATGGCAGTTTGCCGCCTATGATTTTGACTGGTCCCTCACCGCCACCATGGGGAATTTCAACTCCCTGTTTGAAAACACGAACCGCACCGGCACCCAGTTTTCCATCCTGCTGCGCAAGCTGCTGAACCGGCCGGACTTTCGGGACCGGGTGCTGCGCCGTTACGCGGAGCTGAGCCAAAGCACCTTCTCCAACGAGCATGTGTTGGACCTGATCGACCGGTTTCAGGCGCTGCTGGAGCCGGAGATCGCCCGGGACCGGGCCTATTGGGGCCTGAGCGTGGACAAGTGGAACCAGGAGGTGGACGTGCTTCGCCGCTTCATCGAGGGGAACGACTGGGCCCGGCACAACATCCAGGAACTCAAACGGCTGACCGGCCTCTCCGACGCGGAGATGGCGGTCTATTTCCCGGAGGAGTGACACGCTAAAGTTTTCCTTGCCTGCCTCAGAACCGGCATGTATAATAATGTAAGAAAAAATAAAAGGAAAGAGGAATGTTCTATGGAGCTTACCGCGGCCGCCCAGTGGCTGAACACGGCCTTCGCCGGCTTTGACGGCTTTTTCCTGCGCCTGTATCACAGCCTCGCCGAGGGCGCCGGCGTCGTTCTGACCCCGCTGATGAAGCTGATCACCCTGCTGGGGGAGAAGGGCCTGCTGATGTTTCTGCTGGCTTTTGTGCTGCTGTGCTTTGCCCGCACCCGCCGCAGCGGCGTGTGCATTTTCGGCGCCGTGTGCTGCGGCGCGCTGATCACCAGCATCATTTTGAAGGACGCCATTGCCCGGCCCCGGCCCTTTGAGACCCTGGATCTATACCGCTCCTGGTGGGCGGCCGTGGGCTCTCCGGCGGAGGACGGCTTCTCCTTCCCCTCCGGCCACGTGACGGCCCTGACCGCCGGCATGACGGCCCTGTGGCTGACCCGGGGCAGGCGCTATGTTCTGCCCGCGGCTGTTTCCGTGCTGCTGATGTGTATCTCCCGGAACTATCTCATGGCCCACTTCCCTTCGGACGTGCTCTTTGCCGCCGTGGTGGGCATGATCTCCGCCCTGGCCGCCTACGCGGTCACCTGCCTGATCTACCGGGTCCTGGAGGCCTGGGAGGAGCATCCCCTGGCGGCGATGATCCTGGACGAGGACCTGCGCCTGCCCAGGCCGGGCAGCCTTCGGAAAATGGGCTATCACGGCCGGCATGAGAAGTGAGGCGCCCCTATGGCCGCTCCCATTGAACTGCGGGACCTGTCCGCCCCGGAGCTGGACGTCTACCGCAGGCTGACAGAGGCCCAGCTGCGAAACCGCCTGGAGCCGGAGAAGGGGATCTTCATTGCGGAGAGCCCCAAGGTCATCGACGCCGCGCTGGACGCCGGCTGCGAGCCCCTCTCCCTGCTGATGGAGCGGCGGCAGCTGTCCGGCCAGGGGGCGGCGCTTCTCGCCCGCTGTCCGGTCCCCGTCTATACCGGGGACCGGGAGTTGCTGGCCTCCCTCACGGGCTACACCCTCAGTCGGGGCATCCTCTGCGCCATGCGCCGCCCCCGGCTTCCGGCCCCGGAAGCCGTTTGCGCCGGCGCCCGGCGGCTGGCGGTGCTGGAGGGGGTGGTGGACGCCACCAACATCGGGGCAATCTTCCGCTCCGCCGCCGCGCTGGGCATGGACGGGGTGCTCCTCAGCCCCAGCTGCTGCGATCCGCTGAACCGCCGGGCGGTGCGGGTGAGCATGGGGACCGTGTTCAAAATCCCCTGGGCCTTTCTGCCCGGCTGGCCCGGCGAGGGTCTGGCCCTGCTCCGGGAGCAGGGCTTTCAGACCGCCGCCCTGGCCCTGCGCAGCGACGCCGTCTTGATCGACGATCCACGGCTGATGGCCGTGGATCGCCTGGCGCTGGTGCTGGGCACAGAGGGGGACGGCCTGGCGGACAGCACCGTGGCCGCCTGCGGCTATACCGTGCGCATCCCCATGGCCCGGGGGGTGGATTCCCTGAACGTGGCCGCCGCCGGAGCCCTGGCCTTCTGGCAGCTCCGGGTCAGATAGAAAGAAATAAGTCCATACGGGAGGAACGCTGTATGGTTTTCGGACTTTTGAAAGACAGCAAAAACGGCGAATACCGCACCATTGCTACCCCCGGGGAGATTGCCTCCCTGGTCTCCGACGGGAACACCGTCCTGGTCCAGAGAGGGGCCGGCGAGATGGCCGGTTTCCCCGATGAGGCCTACGCCGCCGCCGGGGCCCTGCTGAAGGACCGGGCGGAGGAGCTCTTCGCCGGGGCCGATCTGATCGCCAAGGTCAAGGAGCTGGAGCCCTGGGAGCTGCCGCTGCTCCGGGAGGGGCAGATGCTCTTCTGCTGCCTGCACCCCGCCGCCCATCCGGCGGAGGTCCGGGCCCTGCTGGACAGCGGCTGCATCGCCTTCGCCGCCGAGGACAGCCACCGCTACGGCTCCCCCAACTGTGAGGCCGCCGGCAAGCAGGGGGTCCTCTTCGGGCTGGAATCCATGCTCACCATCAACGGGGGCAAGGGCAAGTATGTGGGCGGCCTGGCCGGAGCCCCGGCCATGAACGTGCTGGTCCTGGGCTGCGGCAACGTGGGCCGGGCGGCCCTGTCCGTGCTGGTGGCCCTGGGGGCCCGGGTGACCGTCATGGGCCAGCGGCTGGGACCCCTGCGGGAGCTGGAATTTCAGTACCCCGGCCGGATCGACACCATGATCTGCACCAAGGAGAACATCGCCGCCCTGCTGCCCCGGACGGATATGGTGCTCAACTGCGTCCGCTGGCCCAAGGAGCGGACGGACCATCTGATCGACCGGTCCATGCTCCGGCTGATGGAGAAGGGCTCCGTGCTGGTGGATATCAGCTGCGACGAGAACGGGGCGGTGGAGAGCTTCCGGGAGACCAGCCATGAGCAGCCCCGCTTCATTGAGGAGGGCGTGGTGCACTACTGCGTGCCCAACATCGCCGGGGCTATTGCCAACTCCGCCTCCGTGGCCTTTGCCGCCTCCGTGCTGCCCCATTTCCGGGCGCTTTTAAAGCTGGGGGTCCGGGAGGCCTGCGTCCGGGACGGCTATCTCCGCCGCTCCCTCACGGTCTACCGGGGCCGCCTCACCCACGAGGAGACCAGCGCCCTGCAGGGCTTGCCCTGGATGCGCCCGGAGGACGCCCTGGGCATCGCGGACCGGGCGCTGGACCCGGCGCCCCCCGCCACCGTCACCCGCTCGGAAAATTTCCTCCCACTGGAGCGGAATTAATAGAACTCCCAGGCCTGGACTGTCAAAAAACAGTCCAGGCCTGACTGCGAAACAATGTCTTTAGGAAAGGAGAAGAACTATGATCTCTCTGGAATCCGTGGTATTGGAGTGCCGGGACGCGGAAGAGCTGATTTGCTTCTACGCCGGACTTCTGGACTGGCCGGTGGTGTACCGGGACGAAGAATTTGTCCGCATCCAGTCCCCGGACGGCCGCGCGGGGATCGCGGCCCAGGCCGCGGAGGACTATCTCCCCCCTGTCTGGCCGTCCGAGGCCGGAAAGCAGCAGATGATGGCCCATCTGGACTTTGCCCTGAGCCGGGCGGAGGCGCCGGCTCTGCTGGAAAAAGCCCTGGCCCTGGGCGCTCGGCGGGCGCCGGTCCAGTACGGCGGGGACGAGTGGATCACCCTGCTGGACCCGGCGGGGCATCCTTTCTGTCTGGTCTTTGTTGATTGAGCGCCCTGCCGCCGCGGATTTTCTCCTCCGGACCTTGACAGGCGGCCGGGGCGGACTTATACTGTTCCCGCCCTTAGGCCGCCTGAATCTGCTGTGAAAAGAGGCAAAGCCGTGCAAATGACCCGGAAAAAATGGATCCAGCTGTTTCTGATCACAGCCGGCGCGCTGCTGGTGGCCCTGCTGCCGCCTCCCCAGGGGATCGACCGCCGGGGCATGGTCTTTGCTGGGATCTTTCTCGCCACGCTGGCGCTGATCATTCTGGACACAGTGCCGGACTGGGCCGCCGCCGTCTTCGCCATGGCCGCCTGTCCCCTGACCGGGGTCTGCACCCTGCCCCAGGCCCTCAGCGGCTTTACCACGGACACCATTCTGCTGATCCTGGCCGGCTATCTGTTCGCCGTCGCCCTGAGCAAGACCACCGCCATGAAACGGGTGGGGCTGAAGCTCGTCAGCGTCTTCCCGGGGACGGAGCGCTACGGCGGCCGGGTGCTGGCCGTGATGTGCACCAGCCTGATCCTCTGCCCCCTGTACCCGGATCTTATGAGCAAGATCGGCATCATGGGGCCTATCACCGCCATGATCGACCAGGTGGTGGGGGACGAGAAAAACAGCCGGCCGGCGCTGGGCCTGTTTTTCGCGGCCTACATCCCCTGCTATATTCTGAGCAACGCCTTCCTGAGCGGGCACACCAACGCCCTGATGCTGATGGGCTACATGACCGACCCTCTGTCCGCTCCGGTGAAGAGCTGGGGCGGCTGGCTGAGCATGACCTGGCCCTGGGTCCTGGTCCTGCTGGCGGGGAGCTTCTTCTACGCCGCCGTGCTGTGCCGGCCCAAGGGGGAAACGGCCCCCTTTCCCAAGGCCCTGTTCAGGGAAAAATACGCCGCCCTGGGGAAGGTCCGGGGCCGGGAGGCACTGACGCTGCTCACGGTGGCCGTCTTCGTGCCGTCCCTGCTGGCCGCCTCCCGGCTGGGCCTGTCGATCCCCCTGCTGTTTTACGGGGCGGATCTGGTGCTGGCCCTGGGCGGGCTGATCCGCTTTTCAGATCTGAAAAAGGCCGTGCCCTGGCATCTGATCGTCTTTATCTCCATGCTGCTGGCCATTCCGGCCAATATCTCCCGGCTGGGCTGGGCGGATCTGATCGCCCGGCTGCTCACGCCGGTGCTGGGCCCGCTGGTGACCAATGTGTGGCTGCTGCTGCCGCTGGTCATGGGCCTGACCTTTGTTCTGCGCTTTTTCATCCCCTCCCAGCTGACCACGCTGACCATCGTCTTGTCCGTCTTCTCCTCCTTCCTGCCCCAGGCGGGGATCAGCCTGGCGGTGGTGGTCTGGGCGGCCTACATGACCGGCAACACCTGGTATCTTCCGGCCTCCAACGCCCTGGCCATGGCCGCCTTCTCCATGAACGGCGGCTGCGTGGAGGAAAAGGCCTTCTGCAAAAGCTCCTGGCTCTACCTGGCGTTGACCGTTGTCTCCATGATGCTCAGCATCCCCCTTTGGAAATCCCTGGGGCTCTGCTAGATTCAAATGCGACCCGCCCCGTCAGACGAATGCCTGACGGGGCGTTACATATTTATAAGGTCCTTTTATACAAGTTCCTCGCCGGCAAGCAGGCGCCAGATCACCTGGGCGACCCCGGCCTCCTCGTTGCTGCCGGTGATCAGGTCCGCCGCGGCCTTCACCTCTTCGTCCCCGTTGGCCATAGCCACCCCCAGCCCGGCGGCGCGGACCATGCTCAGGTCGTTGCTGCCGTCCCCAAAGGCCGCCGTCTCCTCCCGCGTCAGGCCCAGGCGCTCCGCCAGGGCCAGCAGGGCGGGCCCCTTGCCGGCGGTCACGCTGTTGATCTCGATGTTGTTTTTCAGGGAACTGGAGGCCATCAGGTCCGGGAACAGCTCCGGGAGTTTTTGGATCTGCTCCCGCCGCAGCTCCATCTGCTCCGGCCGGAAATACATCTGGAGCTTCTGCACCGGCCTTCCCCGCTGCCGGAGAGTCTCCTTCAGCTCCTCCACCGGCGTGCGGGTTTGGT
Source organism: uncultured Oscillospiraceae bacterium (assembly GCA_947626315.1). Taxonomy (GTDB): domain Bacteria; phylum Bacillota; class Clostridia; order Oscillospirales; family Oscillospiraceae; genus Limivicinus. The sequence goes on from CANQRQ010000002.1 coordinate 55,617, forward strand.
AGACCAGGGCCAGAATGCCCGGCTCTGTCTGGAAATACGCCTCCAGCCGGTCAAACATGGCTCGGCTGATCCAGCCGTGGTTTTCCTGATAGCAGTCGTACAGCACCGGCAGCGTGTCCGCGTAGGCGCAGAAGCGCAGCGCCGTCTCCACCGGGATCTCTCCCCGGTAGAGGGTCTTTTCCTCCCCGGCGTCATACACATAGGCCCCGTTGACGGCGATATAATAGCGGATAAAAGGCAGCTTCCGGACCGCTTCCGGCACCGCCTGCACGATGCGCCCCGTGGCGGGTACCAGGTGGATCCCCCGCTCCGCCGCGGCCTCCAGCGCCCGCAGGTTCTCCGGCGGGATGCTCTTGTCGTCCCGCAGCAGGGTCCCGTCCAGGTCAAAGGCGATCAGTTTGCAGCTCACAGCGCTCCCCCCTCTTTTAGGCGACGGGAGTCGAACCCGGGTCCGACTCCCGTCGCCTTCCATTATGCGCCGGCGCGGCGGTTTTGACAAGGGTTTTCCGCGCTTTCGCCGGCTTGAATTTTTATGCGTCTTTTCGGCATAATTCTGTATATTCTTCTTCTCGGCCCCCTTGATTTTTGGATTTTATTGAAGTTTGACGGCCATTTTAATGTTTTTTTATACAAAGTCTCGCTTCTATAGTCTCTCTCTTTTGTGCGAAACTCGCAATTTAGTAATTTACTCTTGCAAAGTCCGCGGAATGGCGGTATGATAGAAACGCAAAGTAAATAGCGAATTGCAAAATCTCTGCAAGGAGGAGAAAAAAATGAAAAAACTGATTGCTTTGCTGTTAGCCCTGTGCATGGTCTTCGCTCTGGCCGCCTGCGGCGGAAGTTCCGCCCCCGCTACCGAAGCTCCTGCCACGGAAGCCCCTGCCGCTGACGCTCCCGCCGCAGAAGCTCCCGCTGAGGCTGAACAGCCTGCCGACCTCTCCAGTGTCAAGCTGGTCATGGGCACCGGCGGTTCCGCCGGCACCTATTACGCCTACGGCGGCGTGCTGGCCACGTACCTGAAGCAGGAGACCGGCATGGATATCACCGTGAACGAGACCGGCGGCTCCGCTGCCAACATCACCGGCATCAATGACCAGACCTACGATCTGGCCACCGTCCAGTCCGACGTTCTGGGTTACGCCTACGGCGGCACCAACACCTTTGCCGAGACCGGCGCGGTGCAGAGCTTTGTGGCTCTGGGCGCTCTGTACGCCGAGACCGTGCAGTTGGTCACCTGCAACCCCGACATCAAGTCCGTTGCCGACATGAAGGGCAAGAACGTCTGCGTGGGCGATGTGGGCTCCGGTACCTACTACAACACCGTGGATATCCTGGCCGCCTATGACATGACCCTGGACGACATCAATCCCGTGTACCAGTCCTTCGGCGACTCCGCCGAGAGCCTGAAGGACGGCAAGATCGACGTGGCCGTGCAGACCGCCGGCGCGCCCACTCCTGCCATCTCCGACCTGGCCGCCTCCAAGGACGTGTATCTGATCTCCATCGACCAGGAGCACATGGATAAGCTGCTGGCCGATGCTCCCTACTATGCCGCTTACACCATCCCCGCCGGCACCTACAGCGGCTGCGACGAGGACTGCACCACCATCACCACCAAGGCGACCCTGATCGCCCGGTCCGACATTGACGACGATGTGGCCTACGCCATTGTCTCCACCATCTTTGAAGGCAAGGACGCCATCACCGCGCTGCACGCCAAGGGCGCTGAGCTGGATCTGACCTTTGCCACCGAAGGCATCGCCGCTCCCTTCTCCCCCGGCGCCGCCAAGTACTTCGCCGAAAAGGGCATTACGGTCGACACCGCCGCGTAATCACGAACCGGCCTGATCAGGCCAAACAGGCACAACGGAGTGCCGCGCCTTTGACGCGGCACTCCCTGCGTATTTTTCCACCCCTGGCCGGAGGGAGCCGCTGGGTGGGGACGGCTGTCGGTTTACCGCCGCCCCCGCCTTTGTTCCCTTCCGAATTTCACCACGGAGGGTTTGCCCATGGCTAAAGACAAGAACATCCAGCAAGAGATTGCCGCCCACCGGGCCGAAGAGCATTACTTCGACCAAGCCGCGGTGGACGAGGTGATGAAAAAATACGACCGGGAGTCCAACACCCGCGTCTGGGAGGGCTGGCAGAAATGGGCCGTGAACATCGTTCTGGCCGCGTTTTCCTGCTTCTCCATCTATGTGACCCTGTTCGCAACCTGGCTGGATCTGATCCGCTACCCCTCTTTTATGGGCTGCATTATCATTATCGGCTACCTGTGCTTCCCGGCGAAGAAGGGGGATCACAAGCCCAACCACATGCCCTGGTATGACTGGGTGATCATGATCCTGGGCGCCGCCGCTTTCTTCTATGTTGTCGTCAACGCCCAGAGCCTGACGGTCCGTCTGGGCACTATGAACATCAAGTCCTATGAGATCGTCATCGGCGTCATCGGCGTCCTGTCGGTGGTGGAGCTCTGCCGGCGGAGCGTGGGTCTGCCCATCCTCTGCGTGGCGGGCGTCTTCCTGATCTATACGATGTACTACTATTGGTTCGGCCGGGGCTTCGGCCCGGTCCGGGCGATCCGGCAGGTGACCATCGGTCTGTTTTATCAGACCACAGGCGTGCTCACCACGCCTGTGCAGGTCTGCGCCAAGTTCATTGTGGTGTTCATCATTTTCGGCGCCTTCCTGGAGCGGACCGGCATTTCTGACTTCTTTATCAACCTGGCCAACTGCGTGGCCGGCTCCTCTTCCGGCGGTCCCGCCAAGGTGGCCGTCATCTCCTCTGCCCTGTGCGGCATGGTCTCCGGCTCCTCGGTGGGCAACACCGTCACCACCGGCTCCGTCACCATTCCCATGATGAAGAAAACCGGCTACAAAGGGGAATTTGCCGGTGCGGTAGAGGCGGCCGCCTCCACCGGCGGGCAGATCATGCCCCCTATTATGGGCGCCGCCGCTTTTCTGATGGCGGAATATGTGGGCGTCCCCTATTCGGATATTATCGTCCGGGCGATCCTGCCCGCCGTGCTGTATTTTCTGGGCATCTTTATCTGCGTCCATCTGGAGGCCCGGAAGCTGGGGCTTAAGGGCATTCCCCGCAGCGAGCTGCCCAAGTTCAGCCACCTGATCAAAAAAATCTACCTGCTGCTGCCCCTGATCGTACTGGTGTATCTGGTGTCCAGCGGCACCCGGACCATGGCCTACGCCGCGGCGGTCTCCATTGTGATCGCTGTCGTGGTGAGCCTGTTCAACAAGGACTGCCGCATGACCCCCGCCACCTTCTTTGACGCGCTGGCCAGCGGCGCCAAGAGCTGCATCACCGTGGCTGCCGCCTGCGGCATGGCGGGCGTGATCGCCGGCTGCATCAATATGACGGGCCTGGCCTCCAAGCTCATCACCGCCATTGTCTCCTTCTCCGGCGGGCATCTCTTCATCGCCCTGTTCCTCACCATGCTCTGCTGCATCGTGCTGGGCATGGGCGTGCCCACTACCGCCAACTACTGCATCATGGCCTCCACCTGCGCCCCCATTCTGATCCAGATGGGCATCCCCCAGATGGCCGCCCATTTCTTCGTGTTCTACTTCGGCATCGTGGCGGACATCACACCCCCCGTGGCCCTGGCCGCCTATGCCGGCTCCGCCATCGCCAGATCCAAGCCTATGAAGACGGCCTTCAACGCCACCAAGCTGGCCATTGCCGCCTTTGTGGTCCCCTATATCTTCGCGATGAACCCGGCCATGCTGCTGATCGACACCAATGTGCTGGAGATCGTCCAGATCATCGTCACCTCCATCTTCGGCATCTTCGGCGTGGCCGCGGCCATGAACGGCTTCATCTTCCGGAAGGCCAACTGGCTGGTCCGCGCCCTGATGTGCGTGGGCGGTCTGATGATGCTGTATCCCGGCAACATTACGGACTTCGCGGGCATTGCCCTGCTGCTGGTGCTCCTGGCCTGGCAGTATTTCGGCGCCAAGAAGGCCGCAAAGGCTTAAAGTTTAGGAAAAGCAAAAACCGTCTATACTATGGATAGAAATTCATTGTACAGGCGGTTTTTTCTATGCGTACACAAGGCTTTGACAAGCGTTTTCACCCCTGGGAGACGGCGGCCCTGCTCGCCCTCTGCCTGGTCCTCTGCTGCGGGGTCTGGGCCCAGGCCCGGCAGAGCGCCATCAGCGCCGGGCTTATCCGGCTGCATGTGGTGGCCGTGTCCGACGACGAGGCGGAGCAGGCCTTAAAACTCCGGGTCCGGGACGCGGTGCTGGCGCGGCTCTCCCCCCTGCTGGAGGGGGCGGCGGACGTGGGAGAGGCGGAGGCCATCCTCCGGGAGAACCTGGCCCAGGTCTCCCAGGCGGCGGAGGCCGCGGCGGAGGGGCGGGCGGTCCGGGTCAGCCTGGAGGAAGAGCGCTTCCCCACCCGGCAGTACGAGGGCTTTGTCCTGCCCGCCGGGGCGTACAAATCCCTGCGGGTGGTTCTGGGAGAGGGCCGGGGCCATAATTGGTGGTGCATCGTGTTCCCGCCGCTCTGCGTCTCCGCCGCGGAGGCGGACGGACTCCAGGAGGTGATGAACCAGGAGGACCTGAAGCTGATCACCGAGAGCGAGGGCTACGAGCTGCGCTTCAAAATCGTGGAGCTCTGGGGCGAACTCAGCAGCTTTCTTCAGGGAAAATAAGAGCAGGCAAAAAGGGCTGCAGCTTGTCATTTCGGCTTGCTGCAGCCCCTTTGCGCGTTGAAGAAAGGCAAGATCTTTTCCGAAGATAAACGAAAGTTTATCGCAGAAAAGACACCTTTCTCATCTCTTCTCCTTCGGTCACCAACGGGAACTGAGTTTGGTCTCTTGGTGACTTTGTTCGCTTTCTTTGCCTTGCCGCAGCTCCTTGGCTGGCCGCCGCTAACCTAATCTGAGCGACAGGACGCCGCCGATCATCCGGCAGCGGTCCTGTCTCTCTGCAGCAGCCGCAGGCTTTCAAGTTTTTATTGAAAAGGCCGGGGAAGCGCGGTATAATGTTTTGGAATAACCCTTTTGAATTCTTTGGACGCGGGGAGGCTTCCATGGACAACGACAGCTGCAAAATATCCGTCCTCTGCGCGGCCTATAACCACGAGGACACCGTTGCCGACGCGCTGGAGAGCTTTGTCCGCCAGAAGACGGACTTTGCCTTTGAGGTGCTGGTCAACGACGACGCCTCTGCCGACGGCACGGCGGCGGTGATCCGCTCCTACGCAGAGCGTTACCCGGAGATCATCCGTCCCTTTTACCAGCCGGTCAATCTCTACTCCCTGCACAGAAACGTGTACGAGGAGTTCTTCATCCCCAACGCCCGGGGCAAATACCTGGCCTTCTGCGAGGGGGACGACTACTGGACGGACCCGGACAAGCTTCAGCTCCAGGCGGACTTTCTGGACAGCCACCCGGACTATGCCGCCTGCGTCCACAACACGGTGAGGCACTTCTGCCAGTCCTCCCGGCCGGACGAGCCCTTCGTCCCCCCCGCCGGGGACCGGGACCTGTCCTTTGCCGACGTGGTGCCGGGCATGGGCCGCGCCTTTCACACCAGTTCTCTGCTGGCCCGGCGGGACATTCTCGCCCGCCATCCGGATTTTTACCATATCTCCTTCCGCTACGGGGTAGGCGACTATCCGGACGCCCTGTGGCTGTCCCTGAACGGGCCCATCCGCTTTCTGGAGCGGAGCATGTCCGTCTACCGAGTCTGCAGCAACCCCGGCTCCTGGAGCGCCAATCTGGACGCCCAATACAACAAGTTCAAGGCCTTTGTCCAGGGGGAGATCGAGATGTTCACCGCCCTCCGGGCCCATGTGTCCGGGGAGGATCTGGCCTTGGTGGACCGGGAACTGCTGAAGCGGCAGTATGAGCTGCTGGACCTGGAGGGCCGCTGTGAAGAGCAGCTGCAGCCCCCCTATGATCAGATCTACCGCTCCATGCCCGCCTCCTATAAGTGCAAGCACTTCCTGAAGCGGCATTTTCCCGGGCTGCACAGCCTGTACCGGCAGAAAATGGGCTACGGCGACTGGTGAGGCCTATGGAAAAGAAACTCACCGTTGTATCCAACCTGATGTGGCGCTTTTTTGAGCGCTGCGGCGCCCAGCTGGTGTCCTTCGTTGTATCGGTGGTGCTGGCCCGGCTGATCGCGCCGGAGGTCTACGGCCTGGTCTCCATTGTGACGGTCATCACCTCCATTCTCCTGGTCTTCGCGGACAGCGGCATGGCCAACTCCCTGATCCAAAAGAAGGACCCGGACGATCTGGACTTCTCCTCCGTCTTCTATTTCAACCTGGTTTTCTGCGCCCTGCTGTATACGGGCCTGTTTTTCGCCGCCCCGCTGCTGGCCTCCCTCTACCAGCAGCCGGCCCTGACGCCGGTGATCCGGGTCCTGGGGCTGACGGTGCTGGTCTCCGGGGTCAAGAACGTGCAGCAGGCCTATGTGTCCAAAACCCTGCAGTTCAAGCGCTTCTTCTTCGCCACTTTGGGCGGGACCCTGCTGGCGGGGCTGGTGGGCATTGTCCTGGCCCTGCGGGGCTTCGGGGTCTGGGCGCTGGTGGCCAAGGAGCTGGTGAACGTCACGGTGAACACCGCCATTTTGTGGCTGACCGTGGGCTGGCGGCCCAAGCGGATGTTCTCCTTTTCCCGGCTGAAGGGCCTGCTGTCCTACGGCTGGAAGCTGCTGGTATCCAGCCTGCTGGACACTACCTACAACAAGCTCCAGCAGATCATCATTGGCCTGAAATATTCTCAGTCCGACCTGGCTTTCTACGACCGGGGCAACTCCCTGCCCAACCTGATCGTGGAGAACGTGAACTCCTCCATCGACAGCGTGCTGCTGCCGGTGCTCTCCACGGAGCAGGACCACCGGGATCAGGTGCGCCGCATGACCCGCCGGGCCATCAAGATCAGCACCTACATCATGATGCCCATGATGATGGGCCTGGCCGTCTGCGCCGAGCCGCTGATCCGCCTGCTGCTGACGGAGAAATGGCTGCCCTGCGTGCCGTATCTGCGGATCTTCTGCTTTTCCTACGCCTTTTACCCCATCCACACCGCCAACCTGAACGCCATCAAGGCCATGGGCCGGAGCGACCTGTTTTTGCTGCTGGAGATCCTGAAAAAGGGCCTGGGCGTGGCCGCGCTGCTGCTGGCCATGAATTACGGGGTCTACGCCATCGCCCTGAGCCTGCTGTTCACCACGGTGGCCGCCCTGTTCATCAACTCCTGGCCCAACCGGAAGCTCCTGTCCTACTCGTTTATCAACCAGCTGGCGGATATGACGCCCGCCATGCTGCTCACCGGGCTGATGGGCCTGGCCGTGTACCTTCTGGGCCGGCTGGGCCTGCGGGACTGGCTGACGCTGCCGCTGCAGGTCCTCACCGGCGCGGCCCTCTATATCCTGGGCTCCCGGCTCGCCCATATCGACAGCTTTGACTACGTGCTGGGCATTGTGAAAAGAATTCTCTCAAGGAAGAAGGAGGCCGACTCATGAGCAGCTTCTATTCGCCGGAGGAACTGGCCGGCCTAGGCCTGAAGGCCTATGGCAGCGACGTGCTGATCAGCCGCAAGGCCAGCCTGTACGGCGCCGGCCGTATCAGCCTCGGCAATCACGTGCGCATTGACGATTTCTGCGTCCTCAGCGGGGAGATCAGCATCGGCAATCACGTGCATATCGCCGCCGCCTCCCTGCTCTTTGCCGGGTCCCATGGCATCCGCATCGGGGACTACAGCGGCATCTCCTCCCGCTGCTGCATTTACGCCGAATCCGACGATTACAGCGGGGAGGCCCTCAGCAACCCCACCGTTCCGGAGAAATACACCGCCATCACCGGGCAGGAGGTCCGCATCGGGCCCCACGCCCAGATCGGCGCCGGCTGCACCCTGCTGCCCGGCGCGGAGGTGGCGGAGGGCTGCACCCTGGGGGCCATGTCCCTCCTGAGCCGGGACACCAAGCCCTGGGGGACCTATTTCGGCAGCCCGGCCCGCTGCATGGGGGAACGGAGCAAAAAGCGCCTGGAGCTGGCCCGGCAGCTGGAGGCCGAGGAACAGCGAAACGGAAACGGAGGCTGAGCTGTCATGTCCAATACTATTAACGTCACCCGCTCCTCTCTGCCGGATTTTGAGGAATTCTGCGGAGAGATCCGGGATATCTGGGACAGCCACTGGCTGACCAACATGGGGGAGAAGCACCGCCGCCTGGAGGCGGAGCTGGAAAAATACCTGGGCGTGCCCTATGTGGCCCTGTTCACCAACGGGCACCTGGCCCTGGAGGCCCTGATCGACGCTTTCTCGCTCCAGGGCGAGGTGATCACGACCCCCTTCACCTTCGCCTCCACCACCCACGCCATCGTCCGCCGGGGCTGCACCCCCGTTTTCTGCGATATCGACCCGGAATCCTACACCATTGACGCGGACCGGATCGAGGACCTGATCACGGAGAGGACCAGCGCCATCCTGCCCGTGCATGTGTACGGCCGGCTCTGCGACACGGAGAAGATCCAGGCCATCGCCAAAAAGCACGGCCTGAAGGTGATCTACGACGCGGCCCACGCCTTCGGCGTCTTTAAAAACGGCGTCAGCTCCGCCTGCTTCGGGGACGCTGCCATGTTCTCCTTCCACGCCACCAAGGTGTTCAACACCATCGAGGGCGGGGCGGTCTGCTGCCCGGACAAGGGGCTGTACGACAAGATGTACATGCTGAAGAATTTCGGCATCGCCGGGCCGGAGGACGTGCCCTTCGTGGGCGGCAACGCCAAGCTCAACGAGTTCTGCGCCGCCATGGGCCTGTGCAACCTGCGCCATCTGGACGGGGAGCTGGAAAAGCGCCGCCTGGTCCACGAGCGGTACTGGGAGCGGCTCTCCGGCGTGCCGGGGATCCGGCTGGCCCAGCCCCAGGCGGGGGTCACGCCCAACTACGCCTACTTCCCCGTGGTGTTCGACGGGTATAAGGACAGCCGGGACCAGATCTTTGACCGTCTGGCCCAAAACGGCATCGTGGCCCGGAAGTATTTCTATCCGCTCACCAATTCCTTCGCCTGCTACGCCGGCCGCCCGGGCTTCGACCCGGCGCAGACCCCGGTGGCCAGGCACATCGCCGGGCGGGTGCTGACCCTGCCCATGTACGCGGATCTGCCCCAGGCGGAGGTGGACCGGATCTGCGATCTTATTTTGGACTGATTACAGGAGGAAAAAGCGATGGAAAAGATGCAGTATGTCTGCCCCAAATGCGGCTGCCGCCGCTACGAGACCGACCAGTTTCAGGCCACCGGCGGGAATTTCTCCAAGATTTTCGACGTGCAGAACAAGCGCTTTATCACCGTCAGCTGCGCCGAGTGCGGGTTTACGGAGCTATACCGCGCCCAGACCAGCGACGGCTGGAATATTCTGGACTTCCTGCTGAGCAGCCGATGAATCAGCCAGACAAGCCGCAAAAAGTGCCCGAGCTTCGTCTTTGACGGGGCTCGGGCACTTTTTCGAGTTCTCTTGTCCAAAAAAGGCTGTTACCCTTTTTGGACGGTTTCCTCCTGCTCCCGGATCTTCCGTTTCCAGCACTTGTGGCACATGGCCACATAGCTGTCGTTGCCGCCCAGGAGGATCTGCCCGCCCTGGGTGACGATCCGGCCGCTGCCGTCGATCCGGGCGTTCACCGTGGCTTTCCGGCCGCAGGCGCAGACGGTCTTGATCTCCGTCAGCGAGTCCGCCAGCTCCATGAGCCGCTGGGCGCCGGGGAAGAAGTGGGTGAGGAAATCCGTCCGCAGCCCAAAACAGAGCACCGGCAGGTCCTCCTCGTCCACCAGGGCGCGCAGCTGGTCGATCTGCTCCGGGGTGAAAAACTGGGCCTCGTCGGCGATGATCACGTCCCGCTGCCCGGCCCTGGCGTACTCCTCCCGGATGTCCTGCTCCGGCGTGATCACCTGGGCCCGGCTCTCCAGGCCGATGCGGCTGCGGACGATGTCCGCCCCGTCCCGGGTGTCGGTGCTGGGCTTGATGAGCCAGACGGACATGCCCAGCTCCTCATAGTTGAATTTGGTGATCAGCGCCTGGGCCGTCTTGGAGGAGCCCATCACGCCATATTTGAAATACAGTTTGGCCATTCGTCTGTCCCCTCTCAGTTTCTCTCGATATGGGCCCGCACCCGCTCCATCACCATCTCCAGGGCCACCTGGTTGTGCCCGCCCTCGGGGATGATGATGTCCGCGTTGCGCTTGCTGGGCTCCACAAACTGCTCGTGCATGGGCTTGACCGTGGTCAGATACTGGTTCACCACGCTCTCCAGGCTCCGCCCCCGGTCCCGCACGTCCCGCACAATGCGCCGCAGGATACGCACGTCCGCGTCGGTGTCCACATAGATCTTGATGTCCATCTGGCGGCAGAGCTCCCGGCTCTGGAAGATCAGGATGCCCTCCACGATGATCACCTTGGCCGGGCGGACGGTGATGGTCTGCTCCGTCCGGTCGTGGATGGAGTAGTCATACACCGGGCACTGGACGGTCCTGCCCCGTTTCAGGTCCCGCAGGGCCTTGACCAGCAGCTCCGTGTCAAAGGCGTCCGGGTGGTCATAGTTCAGGTGGGTGCGCTCCTCGTAGCTCATGGAATGGTGGGCCTTATAGTAGTTGTCGTAGTAGATCACGGACACATCCTGCCCGAAGCGCTCCACCAGCCGCCGGGTTATCGTGGTCTTGCCGCTGCCGGTGCCTCCGGCGATGCCGATCACCATCACGTCCGCCATGCTCCCGCCTCCGTTTTCTCTCTTTTTTCTATCTTAACACAGGATGTTCGCCATTTCAACTTCTGCTTTTCCGTGGAAAGAGGTGGAAAAAGCGAACGGCCTATGATATAATGAAGATATATTGAAAAACAGGAGGAGATTCTCATGCCGATTCCTACCCCCCATATCAACGCGAAGAAAGAAGACATCGCCAAGACCGTCCTTATGCCCGGCGATCCCCTGCGGGCCAAGTTCATTGCCGACACCTTTCTGACGGACGCGGTGCTGGTCAACAACGTCCGGGGCGTCCAGGGCCACACGGGCACCTGGAAGGGCGTCCCCGTCACCGTGATGGCCTCCGGCATGGGCATGCCCGCCATCGGCATCTACAGCTGGGAGCTTTTTAACTTCTACGATGTGGACAACATCATCCGCATCGGCTCCGCCGGAGCCCTCCAGGACGAGCTGCAGCTGATGGATATCGTGGCCGGCCAGGGCGCCTGCACCAACTCCAGCTACATCAAGCAGTTCGGCCTGGGCGAGGGCACCTTCGCCCCCATCGCGGATTTCCTGCTGCTCTCCAAGGCCGTGGAGGCCGCCCGGGAGCACGGCGTGGAGCTGAAGGTGGGCAACATCCTCTCGTCCGACACCTTCTATGCCGCCGAGGGCGAGAGCAAGAGCGACATGTGGAAGCGCATGGGCGTGCTGGCCACCGAGATGGAGGCCGCCTCCCTCTACGCCAACGCCGCCTACGCCCACAAGCGGGCCCTGTGCATCTGCACCATCTCCGACCATATCTACCGGCCCGAGGAGCTCTCCGCCGAGCAGCGGCAGAATTCCTTCACCCAGATGATGGAGATCGCCCTGGATACGGCGGTGAAAATGGCCCAGCTGTGACCTGAAATCCGTATCCCCAACATGTAGGAAAGTTTTTCGACAGCGATTCCATATTTTGTTTAATATTTCGCTTGATTTGCCCTGTACCCTCATGGTATAATGAGCTCCGGTATGTGAGGACATGCCATGAATTGCTGTTTCCAAAAAATAATGGAGGGAAAAACATGAAAAAGATTCTCGCACTCGTTCTGGCGCTGTGCATGGTTTTCGCTCTGGCTGCCTGCGGCGGAAGCTCCGCCCCGGCCGCTGAAGAGCCTGCCGCCGATGCCCCCGCCGCTGACGCCCCTGCCGCGGACGCTCCCGCCGCCGAGGCTCCCGCTGACATGATGGTAGCCATGATCACCGACTATGGCGACATCACCGACCAGTCCTTCAACCAGACCACCTATGAAGCCTGCAAAGCCTGGTCCGAGTCCAACGGCGTGGACTTCAAGTACTACAAGCCCACCTCCGACTCTGACGCTGACCGTATCGCTTCCATCGAGTTGGCCATCGACGACGGCTACAACGTGATCGTGATGCCCGGCTACGCCTTCGCCAACGCCGTCAAGGAGACCGCCGATATCTACTCCGACGTGACCTTCATCGCCCTGGACGTGGGCGCCGGCGACCTGGGTGAGGACTACGTCGTCCCCGCCAACCTGTACTGCGCCACCTATCAGGAAGAGCTCTGCGGCTACATGGCCGGCTATGCGGCTGTGAAGCTGGGCTACACCAAGATCGGCTTCTGCGGCGGCATGGCCGTCCCCGCCGTTATCCGCTATGGCTACGGCTTCGTCCAGGGCGCTGACGCTGCCGCTGCCGAGACCGGCGCTTCCGGCGTTGAGCTCAAGTATGCTTATGCCAACCAGTTCTATGGCGATGCTGACATCACCGCCAAGATGGACACCTGGTACGGCGCTGACACCGAGATCGTCTTCGCCTGCGGCGGCGGCGTGTACACCTCCGTTGCCGAGGCCGCTGCCAAGGTCGGCGGCAAGGTCATCGGCGTCGACACCGACCAGGCCGCTCTGATCGACGGTCAGTACGGCGAGGGCATGACCGTCACCTCCGCCATGAAGGGCCTGGCTGCCACCGTCAACACCATGCTGTCCTCCGTGCAGGCCGGCAGCTTTGAGGGCGGCAAGATCGACACCCTGGGCCTGGTCTCCGCCACTCCCGCTGAGAACTACGTCCAGCTGGGCACCACCCAGTTTGCCGACGGCGCTTTCACCGAGGCCGACTATGAGGCTCTTGTCGCCGGTATGTTCGACGGCAGCATCACCGTCTCCAACAACACCGAGGCTGAGCCTGAAGTCACCGCCATCACCGTTGATTATCAGGGCAACATTAAGTAAGATCAAAACCAATTATCTAAATAAAGACGAGGCGTTTGCCTCGTCTTTATTTAATAAAAAAGCAGGAAAAGAGAACAACATTTAGGAGGTGGACGAGGATTTGGCAGAACAGTATGCGATCGAAATGCTGAACATCACCAAGAAGTTTCCCGGCATCATCGCAAACGACAACATCACCCTGCAGCTGAAAAAGGGTGAGATCCACGCCCTGCTGGGAGAAAACGGGGCAGGCAAATCCACATTGATGAGCGTCTTGTTCGGCTTGTACCAGCCGGAGGAGGGCATCATCAAAAAGGACGGCAAAGAGGTCAAGATAAACGACCCCAATGACGCCAACGACTTAGGCATCGGCATGGTGCACCAGCACTTCAAGCTGGTGGAGTGCTTCACCGTGCTGGACAACATCATTCTGGGCGTGGAGCCCACCAAGAACGGCTTTCTGCAGAAGGCGGAGGCCCGGGAGAAAGTCCTGGCCCTGTCCGAGAAATACGGCCTGAAGGTGGACCCGGACGCGCTGATCGAGGACATCACCGTGGGTATGCAGCAGCGCACCGAGATCCTCAAGATGCTCTACCGGGACAACGAGATCCTGATCTTTGACGAGCCCACCGCTGTGCTGACCCCCCAGGAGATCGACGAGCTGATGCAGATCATGAAGAATCTGGCCGCCGAGGGCAAGAGCATCCTCTTCATCTCTCACAAGCTGGCGGAGATCATGGCCGTGGCCGACCGCTGCACGGTCCTGCGCAAGGGCAAGTACATCGGCACCGTGGAGACCAAGGACACCACCCCCGAAGCCCTGTCCGCCATGATGGTGGGCCGGAACGTGAACTTCCACGTGGAGAAGAAGCCCTCCGTGCCCGGCGACGTGATTTTGGACGTGGAGAACATGAGCGTGGCCTCCAAGGCCCACAAGGGCGACGCGGTGAAGAACGTGAGCTTCAAGGTCCGCAAGGGCGAGATCGTCTGCATCGCCGGTATCGACGGCAACGGCCAGACGGAGCTGGTCTACGGCCTGACGGGCCTGGAGCCCCTCAGCGGCGGCACGCTGAAGCTCAACGGCAAGGACATCACCAAGGCCAGCATCCGGCACCGCTCCACCTCCGGCATGAGCCACATCCCCGAGGACCGGCACAAGCACGGCCTGGTGCTGGACTACTCCCTGGAGTACAACATGATCCTCCAGCGCTATTTTGAGAAGGAATTCACCGGCTCCATCGGCTTTTTAAAGCGGGGCCCCATCCGGGACTACGCCAACAAACTCATCGAGCAGTACGACGTGCGCTCCGGCCAGGGCGCCATTACCACCGCCCGGAGCATGTCCGGCGGCAACCAGCAGAAGGCCATCATTGCCCGCGAGATCGACAAGGACCCGGACCTGCTGGTGGCGGTGCAGCCCACCCGCGGCCTGGACGTGGGCGCCATCGAGTACATCCACAAGCAGCTGGTGGCCCAGCGGGACGCGGGCAAAGCGGTGCTGCTGGTGAGCCTGGAGCTGGACGAGGTCATGGACGTGCCCGACCGGATCCTGGTCATGTATGAGGGCGAGATCGTGGGCGAGCTTGACCCGAAGAAGACCACCCAGGAAGAGCTGGGCCTGTACATGGCCGGTGCCAAGAGGGACGAGGTGAAAGCATGAAGAAAAACATTCTGAAAAATTCCGCCGTCCAGACCCTGATCTCCTCCCTGATCTGCATCCTTCTGGGCCTGCTGATCGGCTATGTCGTCCTTCTGTTCATCAATCCCGAGGGGGCCAGCGAGGCTATCCTGGCGGTCATCAAAAACTTCCTGAACTCCTCCCGGGCAAACCTCCGGCTGAAGAACCTGGGCAATACCCTGGTCAAGACCGCGCCCCTGCTGATGTGCTCCCTGAGCGTGCTGTTTGCCTACAAGGTGGGCCTGTTCAACATCGGCGCCGCCGGCCAGTTCGTGGTAGGCAGCTGCGCCTGCCTGATCGCCGCCCTGGGCTTCGGCTGGGGCTGGCTGCCCTGCATGATCTTCACCCTCGTGGTGGGCGCGGTCTACGGCGCTGTCGTGGGCCTGCTGAAGGCCTACTGCAACGTCAACGAGGTCATCTCCGGCATCATGCTCAACTGGATAGGCCTGTACGGGACAAACATGATCCTCAGCTCCGTGAAGGAGCCCACCAGCCCCTACACCCTGCACCTGGCTTCGGACGCCCCCCAGGCGATCCTGCCCTCCCTGGGCCTGGACAAGCTGTTCAGCAACAACCGGTATGTGACCGTCGCCATCCCCCTGGCCATCATCATTGCCATCATCATCTATGTGCTGCTGGACAAGACGAAGCTGGGCTACGAGCTGAAGGCCACCGGCAACAACAAGAACGCCGCCAAATATGCCGGCATGGCGGAAAAGCGCAACATCATCCTGACCCTGGCCATAGCCGGGGCCCTGGCGGCTCTCGGCGGTGCGTTCCTGTACCAGACCGACTATGAGCAGTGGTCCGTGACCCAGTCCAGCGTGCCCGGCATGGGCTTTAACGGCATCGCCGCGGCCTTCCTGGGCGGTCTGCACCCCATCGGTTCCATCTTCGCCTCCTACTTTATCCAGCACATCACCAACGGCGGCGGCTATGTGGACCTGACCAAGTACTCCTCTCAGATCTCCGATCTGATCTCCTCCCTGATCATTTATCTGTGCGCCTTCGTGCTCTTCATTAAGTACGCCATCAACTCCGGCATTGCCAAACGGGAAGAGAAGCAGGCCCAGAAACTGAAACCCGCCTCAGACGGGGCGGACTCCGGGAAAGGAGGCGAGGCGTAATGCTGCTGCTCATCCAATACACACTGGTTTTTGCCTCGGTGCTGCTGCTGGTGGCCCTGGGCGGCTGCTTTGCGGAGCACTCCGGCGTCATTAACCTGGGCCTGGAGGGCATCATGGTCCTGGGCGCTCTGGGCGGCGCGCTGATGATGCGCTATGTTCCCGCGACCGTCCCCGGGATCGTCATGGTGCTGGCGGTGCTGCTGGGCGCGATCGCTTTCGGCGTGCTGTACTCCTGCCTGCTGGGCGTGGCCTCCATCAACTTCAAGGCGGATCAGACCCTGGTGGGCACCGCCATGAACCTGCTGGGTACCGCTGCCGCCACCGTGTTCGTAAAGGCGATCAACACCGCCTCCAACCCGGACGACGTGTCCTCCGTGATCCAGTACATTGAGCCCAAGAAAGCTTTTCTGGTGAACATCGGCGGTTTTGAGTTCAACTGGTTCATGCTGATCGCCGTCATTGCCCTGGCGGTGGCCTATGTGACGCTGTACAAGACCAAGTTCGGCCTGCGGCTCATGGCCTGCGGCGAGCATCCCCAGGCGGCGGACAGCGTGGGCATCAACGTGTACAAAATGCGCTGGGCCGGCGTGCTGATCTCCGGTATCTACGGCGGTCTGGGCGGCATCTGCTACATTCTGGCCGGCGTCTCCGAGTGGAAGTTTGAAAACGGCGTGGCCGGCTTCGGCTTCCTGGCGCTGGCGGTGATGATCTTCGGCCAGTGGAAGCCCACCCGCATCGCCCTGGCGGCGCTGCTCTTCGGCCTGTTCCGGGCCCTGAGCAACGTCTATTCCGGCTTCAGCTTCCTGGCTGCCCTGAACATCCCCAGCACCGTGTACAACATGATGCCCTACATCGTGTCCCTGCTGGTGCTGGCTCTGACCTCCAAGAACTCCCGTGCCCCCAAGGCCGAGGGTATCCCCTACGACAAGGGGCAGCGATAGCGCTTATCTTCTCATAAAAAGGCCTGCGGCGAAAAGCCGCAGGTCCTTTTTTATCGTTTCTCCATCAGCTCGATGATCCCCAGGTTTGGCAGCGTCAGAAAGCAGATGCGCCCGCCGAAATACACCGAGGGCTTAGGCGGGGAGAGCAGCTTGGCCCGGTTGGCGGAGAAGATTGCCAGCGCCCGGTCCAGATCCGGCACATAGTAGGCCGTGTGGTACAGCTTCTGCCGCAGCTCCAGGGGCTTATCCAGGGTAGCGCTCCCCGGCAGATTCTCCAGCAGCTCCAGCCGGGGGTGGCCGGGGGCCGTGATAAACAGCCCGCGTACGCCCTGGGCGGGGTCCTCAAAGACGGCGCTCTCCGGGGCGTAGCCCAGAAGCGTATACACGGGCAGCTCCTTCTCCAGGCTCCGGGTGGCCACGCCGATATGGTGAAATTCCAGGCCGCCCAGCGCCTCCGCCAGCGCCGCCCGGAACCGCTCCGCCGCCAGGCGGGACAGCTCCCCCGCCGGCCCGGCAAAAAAGGCCTCCCGGCTCAGCCGTTCCGGGAGGGGCGGCACGGCCTGCTCCCAGCGGAGCGCGGCCAGGCCCAGCTGCTCAAAGGCCAGGCGGCAGAGCAGCCAGAGCGCCTCCGGCTCCCCGCAGCGCTCCCCATCGGGGCAGACCAGGGCCTCTCCCGCCGCCGGACGGAGGAGAAAGCTCCCCGCCGGGCGGCCGCTCAGCCGGTCCTCCAGCACCAGGGCCTGCTCCCCCTCCCCTGCCGGGAACGCCTCCCCGGCCCGGGGAGAGCGGAGGTGGCAGCCCCAGCCCTCCAACGAACAGCGGCTCATTCCTGCGCCTGCAGGACGGCCTGGAGCAGCTTCCGGGGCGTGTCCAGCTCCGCCAGCTGGTCCTCGTCAAAGCGGAGGTCAAACTCCTCCTCCATTGCCAGCACGACCTCGATCCGGAGCATCGAGTCCCACAGATCCCGGCTGTCGAGAGAGGCCTGAAGGGCCTCCCGGTCCGTCTTCAAAATGCCGGCCATGATCTCCAGTACTTGTTCTTCCATCAGAATTTCCCTCTTTATAATAATAGTAAGCCTTTATTCAAACGCCACGTCCAGCAGGTCCCGGGGCAGCTCATAGCGAAAATCCGCCGGGGCGGCCAGATAAGGGGCCAGATGCTTCTGGACAAAGGCCTCCGCCGGGGCGTTCCGGGGCCCGGTCTGGAACAGGACCCGCACCCGGCTCCGGCCCAGCCGGTCCGCAATCAGCTGAAGGGCCCCCAACACGATCACGTCGTCAATGCCCCGGCCCAGGGCCCGGCAGCTGACAAAGCACTCGTCCAGCAGCACATGGTCCGCCTCCGCCCTGCCCACGGCCACCCCGATCAACCCGCTGTCGGACAGCCGGTCGGCCAGGGAGACGGTGACCACCCGCCAGTCCGGAGAGGCCATCATGTCCTCCACCTGGGGCAGGCTGTAGCGCCGGTAGTTGAAAATAAACTGGTTGGTTTTGTTGGCCAGCTCCGCCACCCGCTGGGCCTGGGCGGGCTTATCGCAGGCAAAACGCAGGCGCAGCCCCAGGGAGCGGATATAGTCCTCCTGAGACAGAGCGGCCTGCAGCTGCTGCCGCTGCCGGTTGGCCTGCACGTCCGCCTTGCGCTTGGCGTCGTCCTCCGTGGCGTTCAGCTTGAAGAGCCCGGGGAACCAGTCCAGCGCCTGGGCGGTCCGCCCCCCGTCCTCCCAGGCCAGCAGCAGCTTCATGTCCGGCTGGGCCAGGGCCATAGCCGTCAGCTCCCCGATGTTGTCGTCGATAAAGAGCATGCTGTCCGGGTGGATGTTGAGAAACGCGGCGATCTGCCCCACGGCCTCCGCTTTGGGGGCCCAGGAGGCCAGCAGCAGGGTGAAATCCTCCCGGCGGAGGGGAAAGTCCGGCCGGGCGTCAAACAGCGCGTCCACGTCCCGCTGGTCGTTCTTGGAGGCGGCGCAGAGGAAGAAGCCCTGCCGGGAGAGCTCCTTCAGGCGGCTCTGCAGCTGCCGGTGCCCCTCCGTGAGGACCAGACGCTCCGCCCCGTCCTCCCCCAGGACGCCCTGATACAGGGTGTTGTCCAGGTCCACCACCAGGGCCTTCAGCGCCGGGCGCAGCAGCGCGGGCAGATACCGCAGCCCCAGCTCCTTAGAGATGGCCAGCATGGCCTTGCCGCTGAGGGCGGTGCCGGTGACGGCCTTGGCCCGCTCGTCGGTAAAGCGGGGGCCCAGCGCCTCCGCCAGGGGCTTCAGGCTGAACACCGTCACCCCGGACAGGCCTGGGTCCATCTCCGCGCCGAAGGGAATCAGCAGCAGCGGCCCGGCATAGCGCAGCCGCAGCTGGGCCAGCCGCTCCTTCATCAGCTCCGCCGCCGCGCCGGGGGCGTAGCGCCCGGCGTCGATCCAGACCAGGACCAGGTCTGCGTCCGGCTCCAGCTCCAGAAACGAGAAGCTGTCGTCATAGCCGCTGTAGGAGAAGGAGACCCCCAGGCCCGCGTAATCCAGATACGCGCCCAGCGTGTGCTCCACCAGCTCAAAGGAGTGGTTCCGGTACACCTGCACCCGGTAGCTTTTGGGCTGCCGGGGCGTATAGCGCAGCAGCGCCGCGCGGGAAGGCGGACTGTCAAACAGGAATTTTTGCAGTTCAATGGACATGGAAAACTCTCCCGGCGCGTTTTACAGATCCCGGCCGTTTCCAGGCCGGAACACCGGCAAAACGCTAGAAAACAGGCACTTTTTCAGGAAAATCCGCTGAAAGAATCATACAACAGATTCCCCCGGATGTCAATGGATGCGCCCCGGTTCAGCCCAGGCAGGCGGCGGTCCGGGCGGCCAGGCGGGCGTTGTTCAGCACCAGCTGGATGTTGCTCTCCAGGCTGTCGCCCCCGGTGAGCTCCACCACCCGGGCCAGCAGGAAGGGCGTGGTCTCCTTGCCCTTGACGCCCTGCTCCACGCTCTCCTTCAGGGCCTGCTCGATGGCCGCGTCGATCGTGGCCTTGTCCATGGCGTACTGCTCGGGGATGGGGTTGGTGACCAGCATGCCGCCCTTGTACCCCAGCTCCCGCTGGGCCCGGAACATGGCAGCCAGCTCCTCCGGGCTATCCACCCGGTAGTCCACGCCGAAGCCGCTGTGGGGCGTGTAAAAGGCGGGCAGCTCCTCCGTGCCGTAGCCGATGACGGGGACGCCCTTGGTCTCCAGATATTCCAGGGTCAGCCCCAGGTCCAGGATGGACTTAGCCCCGGCGCAGACCACCATCACCGGGGTCTGGGCCAGCTCCTCCAGGTCGGCGGAGATATCCATGGTGGTCTCCGCGCCCCGGTGGACGCCGCCGATGCCGCCGGTGGCAAAGATTTTGATCCCGGCCATGTGGGCAATGATCATGGTGGTGGTGACGGTCGTGGCCCCGTCGGCCCCCCGGGCCACCAGAGCGGGCAGATCCCGGCGGCTGGCCTTGGCGACCTTCCGGCCGGCCTTCCCCAGGTGCCCGATCTCCTCCTTGCTCAATCCCGCCTTCAGCCGGCCGCCCAGCACGGCGATGGTGGCGGGGACGGCGCCGTTTTGCCGGATGGTCTCCTCCACCAGCAGGGCCGTCTCCACATTCTTGGGATAGGGCATGCCGTGGGAAATAATGGTGCTCTCCAGGGCCACCACGGGCTTTCCCGCCTCCAGTGCGGCGCGGACCTCGGGGGAAACGTCCAGATATTTGTTCATACAGATCTCCAATCTACTTATTATATAGTTGATTAGTTATTCCCTTGCGTCTTTCTATTTTATGTCATTTGCCGGAAAAGTCAAGAGGGGAACGCGGCGCCGCCGGAGCCTCTCCGGGCGGAGGAAAAGCGGGGTTTTCCGGGTTCTGTCTCTTAAATTTTTCCAGTCAGAAGGGAAGTTGAAATTTTTTTGTAATTTTTTGTGAAATTTTTTCAAGATAGGGCTTGCAATTTGTTTCCGGTTGTTGTAATATTGTAATCGAATTCTAGGTCCCTGGCTTCAGGCCTGCGCCAGTGGACGGAAAATTCTTAATTATTCTTAAACTCGACAGTATTTTCTGGACAGTACTTTTCCGGGAAGCTATAATAAAAGCAGCAGCCCGGCCTGCCGGAAAGCCCCTGTCGGCACCCAAGCTTGTAAGTATTCGGCTCACGTGAGCCGGTTAGGAGGAACCTGACTATGAAAAAGCGCCTCTTCAGTATGCTGCTGACGCTGTGCCTGGTCGTGGCGATGATTCCGTGCATGACCGTCAACGCGTTCGCGGCGGACACCGTGTCTTACACGCTGAAAGCGGGAGATACGGTGATCAAGGTCTGCCAGAATCTGGGAATCAATTTCTACGCGAACATGAACTGGATCATGCGGGCCAACAACATCTCCAACTTCAACACGCTCCCCGTGGGGAAGACCCTGGTTCTCCCCGCCCCGGGAACCACGCCCAGCATCAACGACCTGCCCGGCAGCACCGGGACGGCCGGCACCACGGGCGGCACCGCCTCGTCCGCGCCCTCCACCGGCGGCGTGGCCAACGGCGCTCTGCTGAACGGGGACTATGTGTATGAGTATCTGCTCTACCACACCATGGTATCCGGTGATACGGTGGGCGCGCTCTGCAACCGCTACGGCGTGGACTTTGCCAGCAACTCCGACCGGATCATGAAGATCAACAACATCAAGAACTACAACCGCATTGCTGTTGGCAAGACCATCCTTCTGCCGGTCACCTCCCTGCCCAACTCCGGCACCTGCATCCGCGTGATCGCGCACCGGGTCGTCTCCGGGGATACGGCCATCGGCATCTGCAACAGCTACGGCATCAGTTATGCCAGCAGCGCGGCTCTGATGCAGGCCCTGAACAACAAGACCAACCTCTCCTCCATCAAGGCGGGGCAGATCCTGTTTGTGCCCGTGCCCGCCACCATTGTCAACGGCTCCGTTGATGTGCCCAGCACCGGCGGCAATACCGGCAGCACCGGCGGCAATACCGGCAATACCGGCAGCACCGCCACGACCTACACCATCACCGGCCAGACCGTCAACAAGAACATGGGCAGCTACACGCTGTCCGCCTCCTCCGCTGCGGCCGGCACCACCATCACCGTGAAGACCACTCCCGCCGCCAACTACGCGCTGGGCAGCGTCGTGGTCCAGAACAACAGCGACCGGAGCAACGTGAGCGTTACCTACAGCGGCAACAATGCCAGCTTCAAGATGCCCGAGGCCAATGTGACGGTCACGGTGAACTTCACCGCCTCCACCCAGTACACCATCACCAAGGCCACGGCTGAGCACGGCAGCTTCGATGTGCAGGTCAACGGTGTCAAGAGCGACAAGGCTCTGGAGGGCCAGACCGTCCATATCGTCGCCACGCCTGCCGCGGGCTATGAGATCAGCCAGATCTCCTACACCTACGGCAAGAACGGCACCGGCTCCGCCGATATAAACGACAGCTTCAAGATGCCCGCTGCCAACGTCACGGTGACGGTCAAGTTCCAGCCCATGCAGCAGTACGCCATCGAGCCGGTTAATAAATCGCCGGAGAACGGCACTTACCGGATCACCCGGAACAATGCCGACGTCACCACCGCTCTGGCGGGCGATACCATTAAGCTTCTGCCCAGCCCCGCCTCGGGTTACTCTGTGGCCAGCGTCACCGTCAAGGGCCAGACCAACGGCGCTATCGTCCCCGTCAACAGCGATTACACCTTTGTGATGCCCCGGTACGCCGTGTTTGTGGACGTGACCTTTGAGGCCAAGGGTTACGACATCAAGACCCTGGTGGGCGAGCACGGTAGCTACACTGTGACTGTTGGAGGCGGCAACCCCGTGGCAGCGGTCAACGGGCAGGTTCCCCTCACCGCCGGTACGGACAAGAATATAAAGCTTGTGATCACGCCGGATACCGGCTATGATCTGGAGTCCATCACCGTCACCCGGGCCGACGGCACCGGCGTAACGGTGACCGGCGAGACGCTTAACGACCGGGCCTTCAAGATGCCCGCCACCGATGTGACCGTCAATGTCACCTTCAAGGCCAAGCCCTTCAAGGTGACCGCCAAGAACGCGGATTCCACCAATCCCTTTACCATCACCGCCAACGGCCAGACCCAGACCTCCAGCGACTCTGGCGTAATAGTAGAGGCCAATGTGGGCTCCACCGTCACCCTCGCTGCTATCCCCGGTACGCTGCAGGCCGGCTTCCAGATCTCCGGCGTCAGCATCCTCAGCTGGGAAGGCGGCAGGAATTACTCCAACACGGCTGTTGTCTCCGCTGACGGCAGCAGCGCCACCTTCCAGATGCCCGCAGACAACGTCACCGTCGACCTGAAGCTCACCAAGAGCCAGCTGACGATCACTACCAAGCTGGAGGGCGGCAGCTACGGCGGCTACACGGTCCAGGTTAACGACGCCGATCCCGTGACCGCCACCAACGGCGGCACCATCAAGGCCCAGGTGGGTGATAAGATCACCGTCAGCCAGGTAGGCGTGAAGGACGGCTACGGCCTCAACGTCCTCAGGATAACCAAGGACAGCGACGGCTCCGAAGTGGCCCGCAGCGGCTGGAGCTTCACGATGCCCCCCGAGGCTGTCACGCTGACGGTCGGCTTTACTCCCAACACCTATAAGCTGAGCTTCGACCTGCCCAGCACCACCGATACCTACACCGTCACCGTAGGCACCGGCGATAAGGCCAAGTCGGAAACGATTAATAATACCCACAAGAATGGTCTCCTCGATGCCAAGACCGGCGACACCGTGAGCCTGAAGAGCGAAGTAGCCAACTGGAAGCTGGATACCGTCACCGTCACCATCGGCGGGAAAGAAGTCCTGAAGAAGACGATCAACGCCGCGAGCGGCAGCTTCGTGATGCCCGGCGGTGCTCCCGGCCAGAGCGAGGCCACCGTCAAGGTCACCTTTAAGCAGTGACATCCAGACCCGGATAGAATCCAAGCAAACCCAAAAGCCCTCCGCCAATCGGCGGAGGGCTCTTCCTGTTCTCCGATGGAACGCCTATCCGTAAAAAACTGGAAAGCGCCCCTTTTCGGCAAAGACCTTGATTCACAGCGCCGATTCTGCTATAATTGAGCCAGGAAGCATACCGGGTCTCATCACAGGAGGCAGCTATGGCTCTCAATCAGGAATATTTTGACGCGATCCATATCGACGTGGTCAAGAAAAAATATTATAACGCCAACAAGGTCAACGCCGTTTTTGAGGATATCCGGCAGCAGGCGGAGGCGCTCAACGCCGAGAACGAGGCCATGCGCCGGCAGCTGGACTCCCTCAACGATAAAAAGGCGGAGATCGGAGGCGCGGTGCTCTCGGCCCAGACCATCTACCGGGAGGTGGTGGCCAAGGCCAACGAGCGGGCGGCGCAGATCATCGCCGAGGCGGAGCGGCGCAGCGCGGCCATCGTGGAGGAGAGCATGCGCCAGCAGGAGTACGCCGTGCAGCGGGTGGAGGCCTGCTATGCCCGCATGAAGCAGCAGCACCTCAGCTGCATCGAGGCCCTCAACGACGAATGGCAGGACTTTCTCTGCGGCCTTCTGCCGGAGGAGGCGGCCGCCGCCGTCCCGTCGGACATGGAGGAAAAGCTGGGCGCCATCGCCCAGGAGCTCTTCGCCATCGGTCAGGACGAAGACGAAGAGGATGAGGAGCCCTCCCCTGCCCCAATCCCATAAAGTGTAAAGGCCCCAGGAGACGGGTTCATCCCTGTCTCCTGGGGCCATTTTTGCTTTTTAGTTGTTTTTTTCCCGCAGCAGCCTGACCAGGCCCTCGCAGGCCACGCTGATATCCTGCCAGCTGCGCTCAAAATCCCGGGTGTACCAGGGGTCCGCCACCGGGGCCTGGGGCCGCCCGGCATACTCCATCATGTTGTGCAGCTTCCCCTCCCGATCCCCACCGAAAAGGCGGCGCATGTTGACCATGTTCTCCTCGTCCATGCCGATGATCAGGTCCCAGTTTTCGTAGTCCTCCCGGCGCAGCCGCCGGGCCCGCTTGTCCGAGCAGTCGATCCCTCGGGCGGCCAGCAGCCGGCGCACCGGCGGATAGACGGGGTTTCCCAGCTCTTCGCTGCTGGTGGCCGCCGAGGCGATCCGCGCCGCGCCCTCCAGCCCCTCCCGGCGCAGCAGCTCTTTCAGCGCGTACTCCGCCATCGGACTGCGGCAGATATTCCCGTGGCACACAAATAGGATCTTCGTCATCTTCTTGGTTCTCCGTTTAACTCCTGTTTTTCTTCTCAAATGCCTTGACAGGACACGGCTATTGTATCATACCAAGGCCCTCATGAACATCACAAATTTATGAAGATTCCCGTCAGATCAAAGACATCCGCGCTTGCCGGAAACAGGAAAAAGTTGTATGATAGAAATACCAATCCAACAGGAGGAAAGCGCTCATGCAAAGCTTGAAAACTAAGATCCCCGGGCTGCTGGCCTGCGCCCTGATCGCCGGGGCCGCCACCGCGCTGGCCGGGCTCCGTCTCGGCGGCTTCTCCCTGGAAGTCATAGGCGCCCCTGTCTTCGCCATCCTGGCCGGCATGCTCCTCACGCTGGCCTGCCCGTCCCTGGCCCCCAGCGAGACCTTCCGGGACGGCATCAAGTTTACCTCCAAGAAGATCCTCCAGTGGGCCGTCATCATTCTCGGCTTTTCTCTGGATCTGGGGACGATCGCCAGCGTGGGCAGCAAGAGCCTGCCCGTCATCGTATGCACCATTTCCGCGTCCCTGTTGACGGCTTTTCTGCTGTACCGGGCGCTGAAAATGGACGCTAAAGTGGCCACTCTGATCGGCGTGGGCTCCTCTATTTGCGGCGGCTCCGCCATCGCCGCCACGGCCCCCGTCATCGATGCGGACGATACCCAGGTAGCCCAATCCATCTCGGTCATCTTCCTGTTCAACGTTCTGGCGGCCCTGATCTTCCCCGCCTTCGGCCACGCCATCGGCCTGGGCTCCGAGGGCTTCGCGGTCTTTGCCGGCACCGCGGTGAACGACACCTCTTCCGTGACGGCAGCGGCCTCCACGGCGGAGAGCATCTACGGGGCGGACGGCATTCTCTCCGCGGCGGTCACGGTGAAGCTGACCCGCACGCTGGCCATCATCCCCATCACCCTCGTCCTGGCCCTCTGGCGGACGGCCCGGGCGAAAAAGGCCGGCGGCGAAGCCGGGAGCTTCTCTCTGCGGCAGATCTTCCCCTTTTTTATTCTGTTCTTCATCGCCGCCGCCCTGGTTACGACGCTGATGGGCCTGCTGCCGGAGAGCGGCCTGACGTCGCTGTACGCCGGGCGCTTTGTGCCCGGGATGAAGTGGCTGGCCAAGTTCTTCATCGCCATGGCCATGTGCGCCATCGGCCTGAACACCAATCTGGTGGATCTGGTCAAAAAGGGCGGCCGGCCTATCGCGCTGGGGGCCTGCTGCTGGGCAGCCATCACCGCCGTCTCCATCGCCGTGCAGCTGTTGACCGGTATCTTTTATACGAACCTCTGAGCGTGTCGCAAGAGGCGACACGCTCACCGCCCCGGCAATTGCCGGGGCGGTTCAATTCCGCGATCCAGGGCTATCAAATGTCCTTTGTTCCAAAGGGATTTTTAAGGCTGCTGAAAGCACCGGTCCACCAAGGCCTCCAGTGTGCCGTTCTTTGCCGCTTCCGCGGCGTCCCCCTGGGCAAAGTTCTTCGTCTCGGTCTTCAGTGTCTCGTCAAAGCCCAGGATGTAATTTGTGGCGATCAGATAGATGATCCTAGTAGGGGCCAGCCCGTAGACCTGCTCACGGAGGATATGACGGATGCGCTCCCCGTCGTCCGGGTAGGCGGCCTTGATCGCCGGGCTGTGGAACAGCCGCTTCACGATCTCCGTGATATACAGCCCGGACTTCATATACAGGTCCGCAAAGGTCTTTTTTGGATCGTCAAAGCAGCCGGGGTTTTCCGCCTCCAGCGCGTCCACCATCTTTTTCACCACCCAGCGGGGCGTGAAGATCTGGTTTGTCTTCTGGGGCGGGATGTAGTCGAAGATGTCCTCGGTGTGCCCCTCCTCGAAGTAGTTGGCCAGCTCCTCCTTCTTGCGCAGGAATTCCCGGATGGAGTCGTTGAACACCGTCTCGTCAAAGAGCTGTCCCGCGAAGTGGGCCGTCTCGCCGGTGAGCGGGTCCGTGTAATCGCCGCCGTCCCGCAGAAAGCGGAAATCGTCCTCGGTGATGCCGGTGACAGCTAAAAACACATCGTCCTCGGTGTAGTCGTCGAAGTTTGAGAGTGTCAGCCCCTCGTCGCCGTATGCCATGATAAAGCTGGGGATCGTCCGGGAGAAGCCCCGCAGGTGGTCCCGCACAGAATCCTCCACGGTCTTCTTTTTCTCCTCCGCCTTCTGCCGCTCCATCTGCTCCACAACGGCCGCTGGCTTGTTTTGGATGGTGTCCTGCACCGCCTCCTGAATGGCGCTCTGGAACGCGGCCTGGGCCTCCTGCATGGCGGACCGGAAATCTCTGTCCGCTGCGGCCAGCTCCTCCGGCGTCTCTGCCTCCTGCTGGCGGCGGTTCAGCTCCGCCGCAGCGATGTTCTTCTGCTGGAGGAAATCATCCTGCAAGGTCCCGAAGGTCCGCTCGATCTCCTGGCTGACCTGCCGCTCTATGCGGTTCCGGGCGGACTTCTTCACCTCGTAGCTGTCCATGACCGGTTCCACCACGGACTTTTTCACGGACTCCTTGATCTTATCCACAAAGGTCTTCACGCTGTCCTCGATGGGCTTGCCGCTGTCTTGCAGCGTTGGCAGCTCGGAGAACTGCTCCGTCAGGTCTTCGTATATCTTCGGCCCGAACAGCTCCTGGGTCTTGCCAATGACGATCTCCCGCGGGATGTCCACGTTGCCCTCGCTGTCCACCGGGACAGTCCCCATCTGGGACAGGCTGTCGTTTTTCTTGGCCTTGGGCTCCTCATGGGCCGGGGTCAGCTTGCCCACGATCTCCTGTACCACGGCAGGCGCGCCGAATACGTTGCTGATGTTCTGGAACAGGAAATTAGACATAAAGCCCCGCCGGACCACCTCCGCGCTCTTGAGCCTCCGAGGGATAGAGAGCACCTGCGCCGCGTCCAGCTCCACCATACAGCCCTCGTCGTCCTCGCCCAGCACGGGGAAGAAGTTTAAAAGCCTCTTGATCTTGGCTCGCCGTTCCTCGCTGGTACCTCGCCCGGCGGCGGTGTCGGGGCTTAAGTTATTGGCGAAGTCGTCAAAGACGATCAGCGTCCGAGCCGGGTCAAAGTCGAATACATAGGCCGTCTCTTTCCGGTACTGTTTTCCGTCTCTGGTAAACATACAAGGATTCTGCGCCCGGAAAGCCGCCTGCATATAGGAAGAGGGGCTCTGCATATTGCAGAACATCAGGACGCCGCTCCACTCCGGGATGGTCACGCCCACAGTGAGCTGCCCCACACTCAGAGTGATGGTCTTTTCGTTTGTAGCAATGGCCTGCTTCACCCGGTCAAAGGCTCTGAGATTTTCGTCGTCATCTTCCAGTCGCCCATCCCCGGCGGCCAGGACGATCTCATACTCCGAGAACACCGGGTCTGCCCGCAGCAGCTTCGCCAGCGCCCGGGCAGAGGCCACCCGGTTCAGAAGCCACAGCGTATGGCTCAGTTCCCCACGCAGCTCCGGCGTGGAGAAAGGGTATTTATCCTGAGTCGCCAGGGCGTGGAGAAATTTTTTGATCTCCGCCTCGTGGAGAAAAGCGCCGGACTCGTTGGTGGCGAAAAACTCATTCAGGTCAAAGGCATAGTCCACCGTGCCCTCATCGGACAGGTCTGCACCTCGCTGGATCTGGTCATAGATCATGTTGGAGAGCTGATAGGTGAACATAGCCAGGCGGGGGAGCGGCTCATAGGGGTTGTACACCTCCCCGGTCCAACGCTCTTTCGCATCCTGTTCGTCGGCATAGGTCCAGTTGAAAATCTGGTCGGCGCTGAACTGACCGTCCGCCAGGGCTTTGAAGGGCGTCCCGGACAGATACAGGGTGTGCCGGCGCTTGATATTCTGAAACGCCCGGTCGGTGCGCATGGTGTCCACGCCCTCCTGGGCCTCGTCCACGATCAGCAGGTCAAAGTCCAGCTGACTCATCCACTTCAGCTTATCGTACTGTCCGCCGAAGTATACGGAGCCCTTCAACCCCTGGAGGGACTCAAAGGCCACCATCCCCTTGTACTCCTCGTCGCCCCACAGGTGCAAATGTCCTGCGTACTGCTCCCGGGACATCACGCCCTTTTTGCCCTTCAGCGCGTCCGTGTCGGAGACGAAGGCCAGCTTGCCCCGCCAGCCGATGAACTTATTGAAGTCCTCAGCCCAGGAATTGGCGATGCTGGGCCGGTTCGTCACGATCAGGACCTTGTCAAAGCCCATCTGACGGATCAGGTCATAGGAGGTCAACGTCTTGCCGAAGCGAGGCTTGGCATTCCAGAGAAATTCCTTGCCACCCTTTTCAAAATACGCCTTCGTCATCTCCACGGCTTCCCGCTGCTCCTGCCTGAGCTGATAGTCGAAGCGGCCCGCCCCGTCGTAGACGGTCCGGCGGCTGGCAAAGTCGTTGAAATAGAGCTGGGAACGGGCCCCGTCGATTTGGAACAGCTCGGTCCCCCGCTCCCGGCGGACCTGTTTTTCCACCTCCAGAAATTTATGGAAGTCCTTGTCGGTGAAGGGATCCCCGGAGCCGTCCTTGAACATGGCGAAGTCCGCCCACTCCAGCTTGGTGCGGATGCCCGGCGTGTGGGTCTGCTGCCGGATGCGCTCCTGGGGCGTCTGCTTTTCCGTATAGCCGATCTTGACCCAGCCCTCCCGGTAGGTGACGCCGGGCTGGCTGTAGCAGTAGACCATGGGCAGGACCTTTACAAAGGGCCTGATCTGTACCGCCGCCATCTCAGCTCATCTCCTTTACATGGGATTCGATGAACGCGATCTCGGCCTCATCCAGCCCATATTTGGCGTAGAGCTGCCGGTCGATCTCCGGGATGGACTTCGTCCAGTCGATATCGGAGGAAGGAGTGAAGTCCTGGAGGGGGACGTACTTCCATTTCTCAGGCGGATTGTCCTGTGTTACCTTTAGGATTCCAAGCATACAACGCGCAAATTTTGTGCAAATATATTTATAACACGCTTGCGCTTCATTTTCTGTATTAAAGCAGCCTATACTAATAAATGATTCTGTATGCCCGATCACGGGCTGCCCGATCACGGGCTGCCCGATCACGGGCGTAGTAAGAACTTCTCCTAATGCTCCTGATCCGTTTGCCTTGGGAACAAAAATTTTCCACTTGTACAGGTTAGAAACTTTGTTGACATATTCTGCGCGAATATATCTATATGCCCGTTCGTTCTCAATTCTCCCGAAGATTAAAATATAGTCATGGTTATCTGCAGGTTTTTCAACGGTAAATATATCCGGAAGTTTTTCCAAAACATTAGATTTCAAATCGAAAGCGTGTCCCTTGCTAAGGCGCTTCTCAGCTGTAGGAAAATCTTTATGTAAGGCTTGTGTAAAATGATATGAATAACTTGAAACAACAATCTTTTTGAAGCTAGAGAAATTCTTCCTATGGTAAACTTTTTTCAGAATCTCATTTAATTCATCAAACGAAGTATAGGTTTCAATAGCACCATAGTTCTTTTTTGCGTCGTGATATGTAATTGCAACGCCACCTTTGATATCCGTGTTCGGGAACACTTTTGCACTGTTCTGCTCATGGAAAAGAATTTTCAGATGCGGGTCGGCCAACATTTTCTGGTTCCATGCCTTGGGCGTACTTCCTGCATTGAACAAAAACCGCGCCGGATGGATCAGCTCCACGCAGTCAGAGACTTTATATGCTTCGTCGATATATTTGTCATAAATCGGCGGTGCAAAGCCTTTATTATCCCCTAAAGTTTCATCCTGATACGGCGGATTCCCAATAATAAAATCGAACTTCATCCCTTGACTCCCCCTTGCCGGCAGATCTGCAAAAACAACTTCTTTTTTGTTTCGCCAGTCGTAGATCACGCACTGTGTCCGCAGTTTTGGCTCCGGCGGGTCGCTCCCGCCGGGCCAGTCGAACAGGGAAAGTTGGTCTGTATTCTCTTCCGTTTTAGAGAAGGGGACGGCTTTGGTCAGTCCGTCCATCTGCCACAGGTTCCAGGTGACGATGTCCGTGACTGCCGCGTATTCCGCCGCCGTGGGCTTTCGGTTCCACCGGGCAGACAGATAGTCCTCAAAGGCGGCCAGCAGGTTCAGGCGGGAAAGGAGCAGACTGTCCCCCTGAAACTCATAGCCGAAGCAGGCCTGAAGCGCCCGCAGGGCCCATTTCAGCCAGGCCTCCTCCGTCTCCGTGTTCTCGCCTACCGCCCGCAGCTTCCGGTCCAGGACCCCGATCCGCTCCTCCAGGGGGACGATCTCGCCGCTGGTCACGTCGTAGCGGCTCACAAGGAAGGGCGCCTCGCCGCAGGTGAGCTCCATCCGCCGGGAGTCCACATACCGCTGCCAGCTCTTCTCCCCGCCGCCGGACCACTCCCCGTCAAGGTAGTCGTTCATTTTCGCGCAGACCCACCGGGGGGTGAACACCTCGCCGAGCTGCCGGGTGCGCTCGGACTGCTGCTCCTGGGCCTTGGCCGCCCGGTTTTTAAGAAGCCCGGCGCGTTCCCCGGTGATCAGCTCTGCCCTCATCTCCTGCTCCTGCCCGTAGGCGGGTCCCAGCTCGCTGTAGGCGTCTGTGCCCCAGAGAATGTTTCCGCCCGTTGTCTTATCGGCAAGCAGCCCTTCCAGCAGGCCGAGATCGTTCAGCCGCCGGAGCTCGTCCTGAATCCTGATGACCAAAAAAAGATCCCCCTTTGATCCCGAGAGATCGCAGGAGGATCGGCAAAGCCCGATGCAAACTGAAAGAGTGTACTTTTTCCGCCGGGCAGGATAAATAGCCAAATAAACTGTTTTGTATTTGAAAAGGTTTACGTTTTCAAATTTAGATGGTATAATGTTGGCTATGTAGAACACGCAGGAAAGTTTGGTAAAGTACACCAATTCAGATTATAGGGTCCTTTATTTGCTCAAATTATTCACATTCTTCGAACTTCCTCGCTTTCGAATAAAATGTCCCTCTCGGCAGCCCGCAGGCGTCCGCTGCCTGCTGGAGCGTGAGTTCTTTGCTCCGCCAGCGCTGGTGGACCGCGTAGAAATTTTTCGGCAGGGGGATGGACGGCCGGCCGAAGCGGACGCCCCGGGCCTTGGCCGCCGCGATGCCCTCCGCCTGCCGTTGGCGGATGTTGGTCCGCTCGTTCTCCGCCACAAAGGACAGCACCTGGAGCACAATGTCGCTGAGAAAGGTCCCCATCAGGTCCTTGCCCCGCCGTGTGTCCAGCAGCGGCATATCCAGCACCACGATGTCGATGCCCTTCTCCTTGGTCAAAACCCGCCACTGCTCCAGGATCTCCCCGTAGTTTCGCCCCAGACGGTCGATGCTCTTGATGTAGAGCAGATCGTCTTTTTTCATGCGCCGCACCAGCCTTTTATACTGGGGCCGCTCAAAGTCCTTGCCCGACTGCTTGTCGAGGAAAATGTTCCGCTCCGGGATGTTCAGTTCCTGGAGCGCGAGGAGCTGCCGGTCTTCGTTCTGGTCCCGACTGCTCACGCGCACATATCCGTAGACCGCGATAAGATCAACCTCCTTCTTTGTCTGTCTGCGTCCCGCCATCCTCCGCCCGGCCTTTTTTATTATCTCAAACAAAAGAGAACATATCCCGAACCCTTGGATATGTTCTCGAGACTGTCAAAAAAGGGCCTTGGCCCTTTTTTGACAAGCAGAAGAACATATCCCGGACACCCGGGATATATTCTTCTGCTGTCTGTATTCTCTTTTGTATACGGTCCATCTATTCAAACTGGGAGGCGTAGAGCTTATAATACGCGCCGCGACGGGCCATGAGCTCCTCATGGGTGCCCTGCTCCACCACGTCCCCGTGGTCCATGACCAGGATCCGGTCCGCGTTCTGGATGGTGGAGAGCCGGTGGGCTATCACAAAGCAGGTCTTGCCCCGCATGAGCTCCCGCATGGCCCGCTGCACCTGCTGCTCGGTGTGGGTGTCCACATTGCTGGTGGCCTCGTCCAGGATGAGCATCCGCGTGTCGTACAGCATGGCCCGGGCGATGGTGAGCAGCTGCTTCTGCCCCTTGCTGATGTTCCCGCCATCCTCGCTGATGACCGTCTGGTAGCCCTGGGGCAGACGGACGATGTAGCTGTGGATCCGGGCGGCCTTGGCCGCCGCCACCACTTCGTCCATGGTGGCGTTTTCCTTGCCGTAGGCGATGTTTTCAAACACCGTGCCCCTAAAGAGCCAGGTGTCCTGCAAAACCATGGCGTAGGCCCGTCGCAGGCTCCGGCGCTGGAGGGTGCGGATGTCCTTCCCGTCGGTGCAGATGCGGCCCGCGTCCACATCGTAAAAGCGCATGAGCAGATTGATCACCGTGGTCTTGCCGGCCCCGGTGTGGCCCACGATGGCCACGGTCTGCCCGGGCTTGGCCTCCAGGTCCAGGTCGTGGAGCACCGGCTTGCCCGGCAGGTAGCCGAAGGATACGTGCTCCGCTTCCACATGGCCCTCGGGCTCCGTGAGGGCCTCCGCCCCGTACAGGTCGGCGGCCTCCTCCGGATGGTCCAGCAGCTGGAACACCCGCTCGGCCGCGGCCAGGGCGGAGTAGATCTCGTTGATGATGTTGGCGATCTCGTTGATGGGCCCGGAGAACTTCCGGGAGTACAGCACGAAGGTGGAGATCTGGCTCAGGTCCACGATGCGCTTTAAATAGAACACCGCCCCCAGCAGGCCGATCAGGGAGAGGCCCAAGTTGCTGATCATGCCGATGGTGGGGCCCATGGTCATGCCCAGGGAGTCCGCGTCCCGGTAGGCCCGGGCAGCGTCTCTGTTTATCTCGCTGAACTCGTCGCAGACCGCGTCCTCGTGGGCGTAGGCCAGGATGGTCTTCTGGCCGGAGAACATCTCCTCCACAAAGCCGTTCATGTGCCCGTAGGCGGCGCTGCGCCGGGAGTATTTGGGCCGGGTCCGCTTGCCCATGGTCCGGGTGTACAGCACCGACAGGGGTATTGTTACAAGCATGCAGACGACCAGCGGCGGCGACACCACGCACATCATGACGAAGGAGCCCGCCACGGTGACCACGCTGGTGAGGATCTGCACCACGTCGGTGGAGAGGCTGGTGCTCACCACGTCCACGTCATAGGACACGCGGCTGATGATATCGCCCGCCTGGTTGCGGTCGAAATACTGCACCGGCAGGGCCATGAGCTTGTCAAACACGTCGCTGCGCATCTTCCTGGCCACATGGCGGCTGACGCGCATCATCCCCTGGTTCACAAGGAAAGACAGCAGGTTGCTGCCCAGGTAGGCAAAGAGCATCCAGCCGGCATAGTAGAACACCCGCTGGAAATCCACGTTGCCGGGGCCGGCCTCCGCCTCGCCGATGGCCTTTCCCGCGAAGGACGGGCCCAGCAGGCTGCCGATGTTGCTGGCAAAGGCGCAGAGCAGCAGCGCGAAGACCACGCCCCGGTACTGGGCCAGATAGCGCAGGATGCGCCGCAGCGTCCCCCTGGCGTCCTTGGGCTTTCCCCGGCCGCCTCTGTCTCCTCTTCCGGGCATATCCTGACACCTCCCCTCAGCTCAGCGAGCCCATCTGGGTCTCGTAGATCTCTCTGTATGTGGGGCAGCTCTGCAAAAGCGCCTCATGGCTGCCGTAGCCGATGCAGCGCCCGTCCTCCAGGACCAGGATGTTGGTCATGCTCTGCACGGAGGAGACCCGCTGGGCGATCATGAGGATGGCTGCGTCCCGGTGCCGGGCAAAGATGGCGCGGCGGAGAGCGGCGTCCGTCTTATAGTCCAGGGCGGAGGACGAGTCGTCCAGGATCAGGATCTCCGGGTCCCCCGCCAGGGCCCGGGCGATCAAGAGCCGCTGCTTCTGCCCGCCGGACAGGTTCGCGCCCTTGATATCCGCCGTGTAGTCCAGCCCCTCCTCCAGCTCGCCGATGAACTCGGCGGCCATGGAGTCGGCCACGGCGTTTTGTATGTCCGCTTCCTCCAGGCCCCGGCCGAAGTCGATGTTCCGGCGGAGGCTGTCGTTGAACACCGTGTCGCTCTGGAACACCACGCCGAAGCGCCGGTGCAGCGCGTCCTTGTCCATGCTCCGCACGTCGCGCCCGTCCACGAACACGGCCCCCTGGTCGGCATCGTAAAAGCGCATGAGCAGGTTGACGATGGTGGTCTTGCCCGCCCCGGTGGAGCCGATGATGCCCAGGCTCTCCCCCTTGTTCAGGGTGAAGCTGATATCGTCCAGGCACTTCTCCCGGCCGCTGCCGGCGAAGGCCTCATGGGACACGGCGGTGCTCTCCCCGTAGCTGAAGCTCACGTGTTCAAAGCGGATGAAGCCCTCCCCCGCCGGGGCCGGGCAGGCCTCCGCAGGCAGAACGGCCTGACCCTCCTCCGCCTCCAGCACCGAGGCGATACGGTTAGCGGAGGCGGAGGCCTTGCTAAGCATCATGAACACCCGGTTCAGGCCCATGACGCCCATCATGATCATGTTGAAATAGGTCAGAAAGGCCAGGATCACGCCGGGCAGCATCAGCCCGGCGTTCACCCGGTAAGCGCCCAGGACCACCACCGCGGTGAGCCCGATGTTCAGGGACATCTGCATGGCGGGGCCGGGGATGGCCATGATGGTGCTGGCTCGGATATCGCTGGCGGCCATGTCGTTGTTGGCCGCCGCAAAGCGCTCCTTCTCGTACTTCTCTTTGGAGAGGGCCTTGACCACCCGGATGCCCGTGATGGCCTCCCGCATGATGAGGACCACCCGGTCCAGCTTCTCCTGCACCCGGTTATAAAGCGGGATACCCTTGCGGGACACGGTGACGCAGACCAGGATGAGGACCGGCGCCATCACGCACATCACCAGGGCCATATGAGCGTCCATGGTCAGCGCCACGGCGATGCCGCCAAAGAGCATGATCGGCGCCCGGATGCACATGGTCTGGATGGATTGGACACAGGACTGGACATTATAGCTGTCGCTGGTCATGCGGCTGATGAGGCTGGGCAGGCCGAAGGCGTCAAACCGGGCGCCGGACAGGTTCACAGTCTTGCGAAACAGCGCCTGCCGCACGTCGTAGGAGATGTTGTGGGCGTTCTCCACCGCCCGCCGGTTGGCCAGCACGTTCAGCTGCCTGGTCACCACCGCGGCCAGGATCATCAGGGAGCCCCACAGGATCACCCGGTCCATGCGGCCCAGGGGCACCACATGGTCGATCAGGTGCTCCAGGATGTAGGGCAGCATGAGCTCTGACAGGGTGCCCAGGAGCTTTACCGCCATGACCAGCAGGATGCTGTTTCGGTACCGGCCCATAGTGTGAAGGATCAGTTTCATGGAAAGCCTCTTGTAACCCGCGGCCGCGCCAAGGGATAAGCCCGGCCGCGGGGAAGATTTACTCTGTTTTTCAAAGCTTTGCCTATTGTATCAACTTTTTCCCCGAAAGGCAATAAGGATTCTATGATGGCTGTTTTGCCATCATAGAATCCTTACAATGAGCATCGCGCCCCGGAAGGGACAAATTTTTTCCGTGAACGTCTTCTTCGCGGATCGGCAGAAAAGGGACTGCAGCTCGACTTTTTCGTTTTGCTGCAGCCCTCTTGACTGTCAATCTTACCGGCAGACGAGCTCGCCGTTTTCTGCGTCCACGGTGAGGACGTCTCCGGCAGAGAGGTCCCCGCCCAGGATCCGGCGGGCCAGCAGGGTCTCCACGCCGCTCTGGAGGGTGCGCCGCAGAGGGCGGGCGCCGTACAGCGGGTCATAGCCCCGGTCGATGATCAGCTGCTTGGCGGCGCCGGTGATCTCCAGGCCCAGGGAGCGGTCCGCCAGGCGGCGGGCCAGGGAGGCGGTCAGCAGGTCGATGATGGCCGTCAGGTCCTCCCGGGTCAGGGGGCGGAACAGGATCGTCTCGTCCAGGCGGTTGAGAAACTCCGGCCGGAAGGCCCGGCGCAGCTCCGCCATCACGGCGGCCTGGGCCTGGGGGCTGATGCCGCCGTCCGGGCCGATGCCCTCCAGAAGGGCCTGGCTGCCCAGGTTGGAGGTGAGGATGATGATGGTGTTCTTGAAATCCACCGTCCGGCCCTGGGAGTCGGTGATGCGGCCGTCGTCCAGGATCTGGAGCAGGATGTTGAACACGTCCGGGTGGGCCTTCTCGATCTCGTCGAAGAGCACCACGCTGTAGGGCTTGCGGCGCACCGCCTCGGTGAGCTGTCCGCCCTCGTCGTAGCCCACGTATCCCGGAGGGGCGCCGATCAGCCGGGAGACGGAGAATTTCTCCATATACTCGGTCATGTCGATGCGGACGATGTTGTGCTCGTCGTCAAAAAGGCTCTCCGCCAGGGCCTTGGCCAGCTCCGTCTTGCCCACGCCGGTGGGGCCCAGGAACAGGAAGGAACCAATGGGCCGGTTAGGATCGGCGATGCCCGCCCGGGAGCGGAGGATGGCCTCCGTCACCTTCTGCACGGCCTCGTCCTGGCCCACGACCCGCCGGTGGAGCACCTCGTCCAGGTGGAGAAGCTTCTCCCGCTCCCCCTCCATCAGCCGGGAGACGGGGATGCCCGTCCATTTGGCCACGATGCCGGAGATCTCCTCCTCCGTGACCGTGTCGTGCACCAGGCTGTCCGCCTTCTGGTTCTCCGAGAGAGCCTCCGCCTCCTGCAGCTTCCGCTCCAGTTCGGGCAGGTCAGAGTATTTCAGGCGGGCGGCGGTCTCGTATTCATAGCGGAGCTGGGCGTTCTCGATCTCGGCGTGGACTCGTTCGATCTCGGATTTCAGCCGCTTGACCTCGTCCACGCTGTTCTTCTCCGCCTCCCAGCGGGCCTTCCTGGCGTTGAATTTGTCCTTGAGGTTGTACAGCTCCTCCCGCAGCTTCGTGAGCCGCTCCTGGCTGAGCCGGTCGTCCTCCTTCTTCAGGGCCATCTCCTCGATCTCCAGCTGCATGATCTTCCGGCGGATGTCGTCCAGCTCGGAGGGCATGGAGTCGATCTCCGTGCGGATCAGGGCGCAGGCCTCGTCCACCAGGTCGATGGCCTTGTCCGGCAGGAAGCGGTCGCTGATATAGCGCTTGGAGAGGGTGGCGGCGGCCACCAGGGCGTTGTCGTGGATGCGGACCCCGTGGTATACCTCATAGCGCTCCTTGAGGCCCCGGAGGATGGAAATTGTGTCCTCCACAGAGGGCTCGTCCACCTGCACCGGCTGGAAGCGCCGCTCCAGGGCCGCGTCCTTCTCGATGTATTTGCGGTACTCGTCCAGGGTGGTGGCCCCGATGCAGTGCAGCTCGCCCCGGGCCAGCATGGGCTTGAGCAGGTTCCCGGCGTCCATGCTGCCCTCGGTCTTGCCCGCGCCCACGATGGTGTGCAACTCGTCGATAAAGAGGATAATGCTCCCCTCGGAGCGGCGGATCTCCTCCAGCACGGCCTTCAGCCGCTCCTCAAACTCGCCCCGGTACTTGGCGCCGGCGATCAGCGCGCCCATGTCCAGGGAGAAGATGGTCTTGTCCTTCAGCCCCTCGGGCACGTCCCCCCGGACGATCCGCTGGGCCAGGCCCTCGGCGATGGCCGTCTTGCCCACGCCCGGCTCGCCGATCAGCACAGGGTTGTTCTTGGTCTTCCGGGAGAGGATGCGGATCACGTTGCGGATCTCCGTGTCCCGGCCGATCACCGGGTCCAGCTGGTTGTCCCGGGCCCGCTGCACCAGGTCCGTCCCGTATTTGGCCAGGGCGTCGTAGGTGCTCTCCGGGTTGTCCCCGGTGACCGGGGCGGACTTCACCTTGCCCAGCTCCGTGAGGAAGGCCGAGCGGGTGATGCCGTGGTCGGAGAAGATCCGCTTCACGGCAGGGCTGGCGGCGGCGAAGAGCCCCAGCATCAGGTGCTCCACGGAGACGTACTCATCCCCGGCCTTTTTCGCCTCCCGCTCCGCCGCGGTGAAGACCCGGCTCAGCTCCTGAGAGAGGTACACCTCCGTCTGGCCGCCCACCTTGGGCAGGGCGGAGATAGCGCTGTCCAGCTCGGCGAGGACCCCGTTGCAGTCCACCCCCAGCTTGCCCAGCAGGGAGGGGATGAGCCCCCCGTCCTGGTCCACCAGGGCATAGAGCAGATGCTCGGGCATGATATAGTTGTTGCGGTTTTCCTGGGCCATGGCCTGGGCGGTCTGCACCGCCTCCAGGCTCTTTTGTGTAAAATTCTGCGCGTTCACAGCGGTCTCCTTTCCCCGTCAAATGTGGATGGCGGCATTTATCATGTAGGCATAGTAGGCGGCCTCCACCTCATGGGCGTCCAGCCGCCCGCTGACGGTGTTTTTCATCAGCCGGTCAAAGAGCTTGATATATTCGGAGATAGCCCCCGCCAGCTCCTCGGCGCTGCAGTCCCGGTCCGGGGGAGAGATGGAGCGGGTGAAGCGCCCCTCATAGAGGGCGTACTCCGGCCGCAGCCCGTAGTTTGGCCGCAGATGGGCGTCCTCGATGCGCTTCCAGAGGGAGAAAAAGCCGGTCATGGCCTCGATCAGAGCGGCGGACTGGGTCCGGAACATCACCGACAGCTCCCCGATGCTGTCTCCCCCGCCCCGGTAGAGCTCCACCTCGTATTTCACCGTGGGCCGGTATTTGTACTCCAGGGAGCTTTTCAGGGACATGCTGAAGGTGTTGGGCGCGAAGAAGGGGACCAGATCCCCCGTGGGGCGCATCAGCTGCTCGATGGAGGAGAGCACCTGGTTAATCCGCCGCTCCGGGGTCACCAGGTCCACGTACTCGGCCAGGATCTGGTTGATCAGATTGGAGCGGTTGGTGCCCATCCGGTGGGCCAGGGCGTCCACCTCCCGAACCACCTCGTCACTGAGCATCAGGCTGTATAAAGTCTTTTTCATAGCGTCAGCTCCTTTTCTCTTTGTTTCTATCATACGCCGTCCCGCAAATTTTGTCAAGAATTATATATAAATTTTACAACAAATTATATAAAATATGGAGAGGTAAGCTATACCTTGATTTTTCCACGGAATTCGTATATAATCATATAAAAATACGGAGAGATACCCAAGTGGTCGAAGGGTCCGCACTCGAAATGCGGTAGCCGGGCACTCCCCGGGCAAGGGTTCGAATCCCTTTCTCTCCGCCAAAGATCAGAAGGGGCAGCTTTGCTGCCCCTTCTGATCTTTGGCATGGTGGTTGGGATTCGAAGGGAGCGGTGTTAGAAAACGTGCCGGGGGCACGTTTTCCCCGCGACCAGGCCCGCCCGCAGGCGGGCGAATCCCTTTCTCTCCGCCATCAAAAAAGCAGCCGTTCGGCTGCTTTTTTGATGGCGGAGAGGCGGCGCTTTGCGCCGCGAGTATCCGCTGCGCTCAACCGCGAAAGGGGATTCCCGTCCCCTCTCGCGCTCTCCCCATGCGAACTTTTAGACGGGCATGATTTCACTTTGTCCAAAACCGGCCTGCCGGTTTCTACTTCTCTCCCTTCGGCAGCGTCCGGAGGAAGGCGTCCTCCCCATAGCGGGCGGCTGCCTGCTCGAAGCCGAACAGGAGCGCTTCCTTCCTATGACAGTCGGAGGAGAGGAGCAGCTTTTTGCCCCGCTTTTGCAGCGCCTCCACCAGAAAGGGCGCGGGGTAGGGAACGCTGCGCAGGCCCCGGGCCATGGCCCCGGTGTTCAGCTCAAAGACCGCAGGGCTTTCGCACAGCCGGTCCAGGGCGGCCAGGGCCGCCCGCCGGTAGCGGGGGTGGTTCTCGTCAAAGAGAGCGCCGCCCTTGTTGAACTTGGCGATCAGATCAAAGTGGCCGATGATCTCGCAGTCCGTCCGGTCGTACACCTGGGCCGCCGTCTCATAGTAGGCCTCCGCCAGGGCGTAAAAATCTCCGCCGAAATGCTCCTCCACAGCCCTTAAAAGCCGATGGGGACTGTCGTCCAGGCAGAGGTATTCGCCGTCCTTTAAAACATAGTGGACCGAGCCGATCACATAGTCCCAGTCTCCCTCCGGGGGCTCGGAAAAGATATCCCGCTCCACCCCCAGCAGGATCCGGATCTGCCCGGCATAGACCGCCTGCAGCCGCCGGATCTCCGCCCGGTAGCGCCGGGTGCCCTCCCGGCTCATGCAGCAGTCCGTGTCGTAGGGGGCCCAGCCGTGGCCGGAGAAGCCCAGCTCCGGGCAGCCCAGGCGGAGCGCCTCCCGGACCAGCTCTTCGGGGCTGTCTGCCCCGTCACAGAAGCGAGTGTGGGTATGGTAGTTGGAAAAGCCTGTCACGCCATTTTCTCCTGCTTTACCTTGTGGTCGATGATGTGCCGGGAGGCCAGCTCCTGTCGGACCTCCTCCGGCCCGATCCCCAGCTGGGCCATCAGCACCAGCAGATGATAGCTCAGGTCCGCCAGCTCGTAGACCGTCTCCCGCCGGTCCTCCGCCTTGCCGGCGATGATCACCTCGGTTGCCTCTTCGCCCACCTTCTTGAGGATCTTGTCCAGGCCCTTCTCAAAGAGATAGCTGGTGTAGGAGCCCTCGGGACGGCGCTCCTTCCTGTCCAGCAGCAGCGCGTACAGCCCCTCCAGGCTGAAGGGCTCCGGCTCCTCCCCCCGCCAGAGGGGGTAGGAAAAGCAGGAGTCGGTCCCCAGGTGGCAGGCGGGGCCGTCCTTCCGGACCCGGACCACCAGAGCGTCCCGGTCGCAGTCGGCAGTGACGGAGAGAATGTGTTGGTAGTTGCCGCTGGTCTCGCCCTTGAGCCAGAGCTGCTGCCGGGAGCGGCTGTAAAAGCAGCAGAGCCCCTTTTCCAGGGAGATCGCCAGGCTCTCCCGGTTCATATAGGCCAGGGTCAGCACCTTTTGGCTCTCTGCGTCCACCACAATGGCGGGGATCAGCCCTTTTTCGTCAAATTTCAGTTCGTCAATGTTGATCATTTCACCGCAGCCTCACATGGATCTCCTCTTCCCGGAGCAGCGCTTTCAGCTCCGGGATCTTGATTTCCCCGAAATGGAACACCGAGGCGGCCAGCCCCGCGTCCACGCCGGGGACGCTTTTGAAAAGCCGGACAAAGTCCTCCGGGCAGCCCGCGCCGCCGGAGGCGATCACCGGCACCTGCACCGCCTCGCAGACGGCCCGGAGCAGCGGCAGGTCAAAGCCGCCCTTCACCCCGTCGGTGTCGATGGAGTTGACCACGATCTCCCCGGCCCCCAGGGCTACGCCCTGTTTCAGCCAGGCGATGGCCTCCAGGCCGGTGTCCACCCGGCCGCCCTGGGCAAAGACCCGGAACTGCCCGTCCACCCGCTTGATATCCGCGGAGAGGACCACGCACTGGTCCCCGTATTTCCGGGCGGCCTCCCGGATCAGACCGGGGTTTTTCAGCGCCCCGGAGTTGACGCTGACTTTGTCCGCCCCGCTTTTGAGCACCCGGTCAAAGTCCCCGATCTCCCGGATGCCGCCGCCCACGGTGAGGGGGATGAACACCCGTTCCGCCACGGCCCGGAGAATGTCCGTAAACAGGGCCCTGCCCTCGTAGGAGGCGGTGATGTCGTAGAACACCAGCTCGTCCGCGCCGCTGTCGGAATAGAAGGAGGCCAGCTCTACCGGGTCGGACACGTCCCCCAGACCCTGGAAATTCACGCCCTTGACCACCCGGCCGTCCTTCACGTCCAGGCAGGGGATGATCCGTTTGGCGATCATGACCGCACCGCCTTGATGGCCGCCGGCAGATCAAGCGCCCCCGTGTACCAGGCCTTGCCCACGATGGCGCCCCAGAGGCCCAGCTCCTTCAGCCGGAGCAGGTCCTCCAGGCCGGAGACGCCGCCGGAGGCGATCAGGCGCACCCGGAAGGCCTTGACCAGCTCTGCGTACAGATCCAGATTGGTCCCTTGCAGCACCCCGTCCCGGGAGATATCCGTGCAGATGACGGTCTCCACCCCCAGGCGCTCCAGCTTCTCAAGGAAGTCCCAGGCCCGGAGGGCGGAGTTTTCCGTCCAGCCCCGGACGGCCACCCAGCCGTCCCGGATGTCCGCCCCCACGGCCACGCGGCCGCCATACTTCTCCAGGGCGGCGCAAAGAAAGGCCTCGTCCGTCACGGCGGCGGTGCCCAGGATCACCCGGGCCGCCCCCTGGGAGAGGGCCCGGTCCACCGCCGCCATGTCCCGGATGCCGCCGCCCAGCTCGATGGGCAGGCCCGTGGCCTCCACCACGGCCCGGACCAGGGGCAGATTGGGGCTGCCGCCGGTCTTGGCCCCCTCCAGGTCCACCATGTGGAGCATCTCCGCCCCCTGGGCCTTCAGCTGAAGCCCCACGGAGACCGGATCGCCGCTGTAAACGGTCATGGCCGCGTAGTCCCCCCGGACCAGGCGCACGGCCTTCCCCTCGTACAGATCGATCGCCGGAAGCAGTACCATGATTCAATCCTCGCAAAACGCTCTCAGAATGTTCAGCCCCACCCGGCCGCTCTTCTCCGGGTGGAACTGGCAGCCCATCACATTGTCCTTCGCCACCGCCGCCGTCAGCTCTATGCCGTATTCCGCCGCGGCGATCAGGCTGTCCTCACAGCCCTCGGCGTAGAAGGAGTGGACAAAATAGACGCAGTCCCCCTCCCGGACATGCCGCAGCAGCCGGTGGGGCTTTTTCAGCAGCAGGCCGTTCCAGCCGATGTGGGGGATCTTCAGCCCCTCCGGGAGCCGCCCGGCCATGGGGACCACCTGCCCCCTGAGCAGGCCTAGGCCCAGATGCTCGCCGTACTCATAGCTCTTTTCAAACAGCAGCTGCATCCCCAGGCAGATGCCCAGCAGCGGCTTGCCCTTTTCCGCCTGCTCCAGCACTACCCGGTCCAGCCCGGACCGGCGCAGCTTCTCCGCCGCGTCCCCAAAGGCCCCCACGCCGGGGAGGATCAGCTTGCCGGCGGCGGCGATCCGCGCCGGGTCGGCGCTGACCTCCGCCTGGGCGCCGATACTCCTGAGAGAGGAGCAGAGGGAAAAGAGATTGCCCACACCGTAGTCGATAATGGCGATCATGCCAACACTCCCTTAGTGGAGGGGATCTTCCCGGCGTTCTTTCCGTCCGGGGCCGCGGCCTTGGCCAGGCTCCGGCCGAAGGCCTTGAAGGCCCCCTCCAGGATGTGGTGGGAGTTGGTTCCGGCCAGCTTTCGCAGATGGAGCGTCACGCCGGACTCCCGGGCGAAGGCCCGGAAGAACTCCTCGCCCAGCTCCGTGTCGAAATCCCCCACCTTCTGAGCGGGGACAGGCAGCTCGAAATAGCAGCCGCCCCGGCCGGAGATATCCACGGCGCAGAGGATCAGCGCCTCGTCCATGGGCAGGAGGATATCCCCGTAGCGGCTGATGCCCGCCTTGTCCCCCAGGGCCTGGGCAAAGGCCCGGCCCAGGCAGATGCCGATATCCTCGGTGCTGTGGTGATAGTCCACCTGGCTGTCCCCCCGGCACGTCAGCTCCAGGCCGAAGCCGGCGTGGGCGGCAAAGAGGGTCAGCATATGGTCCAGAAAGCCGCAGCCGCTGTCGCAGCGCACCGGGCCCCCCTCCAGATGCAGGCGCAGCGCGACCTCCGTCTCGGCGGTGACGCGCCGGATCTCCGCTTCTCTCATTGTCTCAGCCTCCTGTCAGGTCCTTTACAGTCTCGATAAAGATCTCCATCTGTTCCCGGGCACCCACGGTGACGCGGATATAGTCCCCGATCCGGGGCTTGGCGAAATGCCGCACCAGAATGCCCCGCTCTTTCAGCGCCCGGTACAGCGCCTCCCCGCCCAGAGCGGGGCTGCGGGCAAAGAGGAAGTTGGCCCGGGAGGGCAGCACCTGAAAGCCCAGCGCCTCCAGGGCAGCCGCCGTCCAGGCCCGGTTTTCGCAGATGCGGGCGCAGTTGGAGCGGTAATAGGCGTCGTCGTCGATGGCGGCGCAGCCGGCGGCGGCGGTCATGCGGTTCACATTGTAGGGGTTGGAGGCGTCCTTCAGGGCGGTCAAATCTCCGATCAGCGCCTCGCTCCCGGCGGCAAAGCCCAGCCGGGCCCCTGCCATAGAGCGGGATTTGGAGAAGGTCTGGACCACCAGCAGGTTTTC
The DNA here is from genome assembly GCA_947626315.1 of uncultured Oscillospiraceae bacterium. GTDB lineage: Bacteria > Bacillota > Clostridia > Oscillospirales > Oscillospiraceae > Limivicinus. The sequence continues at coordinate 100,376 of CANQRQ010000002.1, forward strand.
ATGTGCCTCCAGCAGGCCCAGGGCGCTCTCCCCGCCGAAGTCCACATAGGCCTCGTCCACGATCACTACGTTATTAGGGTTGGACGCGGCGATGGCCCCGATCTCTGCCAGAGACAGGCAGAGGCCGGTAGGGGCGTTGGGGTTGGCCAGCACCACGGTCTTCCCGATGCCCATATAATCCGCCGGGTCCACCCGCAGGTCCTCCCGGACGGGGATCTCCTCATAGGGGATGCGGTTGAGCCTGGCGATCACCGGATAGAAGCCGTAGGTCACGTCCGGGAAGGCCAGGGGCCGCGCCTCATCGGCAAAGGCCATAAAGGCGAAGTTCAGCGCCTCGTCGGAGCCGTTGGTGCACAGCAGCTGCCCCGGCCGCAGGCCGGTGAGCCCGGCCAGCTTGTTTGTCAGCTCCGTACAGGCCGGGTCCGAATACAGCTGGAGCCGCCCGCTCTCCGCCGCGACCGCGGCCTGCACCCCGGGGGAGGGCGGAAAGGGGGATTCGTTGGTGTTGAGCTTGATATAGCGCTGATCCCTTGGCTGCTCCCCGGGCACATAGGGCTGCAGAGAGCTGTAGCGGGAACTGAAAAATCGGCTCATGGCTTCTCCTTTTTTGAGCTAGTCTTCAAACCGGGCGCGGATGCTCCGGGCGTGGCCGTCCAGGCCCTCCTTTTCCGCGAAGGCGGCCACCTTGTCCGCCGCCCGCTCCAGCGCCTGGGGGGTGTAATAGGTAAATTGGGTCTTCTTGATGAAATCGTCCACCGACAGGGGGGAGGAAAAGCGGGCCGTGCCCCCGGTGGGGAGGGTGTGGTTAGGCCCGGCAAAGTAGTCCCCCAGGGCCTCCGGGCAGCTGCGGCCCAGAAAGACGGAGCCGGCGTTTTTCACCCGGGGCAGCCAGGCGAAGGGCTCGTCCACGCAGAGCTCCAGGTGCTCCGGGGCGATCTCGTTGGCGATGTCCAGGGCCCGGCCCAGGTCCTCCGTCACGATGATCTTGCCGTTGTTCTCGAGAGACGCGGCGGCGATCTCCCGCCGGGGCAGGACCGCCAGCTGCTTTTCCAGCTCCGCGGCCACCGCCTGGGCCAGCGCCCGGCTGTCAGTCACCAGCACGGCGGTGGACAGCCGGTCGTGCTCGGCCTGGGAGAGCAGGTCCGCCGCCACCGTGCGGGGGCTGCTCTTGCCGTCGGCCACCACCAGGATCTCGCTGGGTCCGGCGATCACGTCGATGGCCACCCGGCCGAAGACCTGCTTTTTCGCCTCGGCCACATAGGCGTTGCCGGGACCTACGATCTTGTCCACCCGGGGGACGCTCTCCGTCCCGAAGGTCAGGGCGGCGATGGCCTGGGCCCCGCCCACCTTGAACACCCGGTCCACCCCGGCCACCTGGGCGGCGGCCAGAATGGCAGGGTTGACCTTCCCCTCCGCCGTGGGCGGCGTCACCATCACCAGCTCTTTGCAGCCGGCGATCTTGGCTGGGATGCTGTCCATCAGGACGGTGGAGGGATAGGGTGCCGTGCCGCCGGGGACATAGAGCCCCACCTTTTCAATGGGCGTCAGCTTCTGACCCAGCACCACGCCGTCCGGCCCGGTGAACACAAAGCCGCTGCGCAGCTGCTTCTCGTGATAGGCGCGGATGTTGGCGGCCGCCTGGCGGAGAATGTCCAGAAAGCCGGGCTCCACCAGCTCCAGCGCCTCCTGAAACTCCGCCCGGCTCACCTCCAGGCTCGTAAGCTCCGCCCGGTCAAAGCGCCGGGTGTAGTCCAGGAGGGCCCGGTCCCCCTGGGCCTCTACCGCGGCCAGGATTTCCGCCACCGTGGCCTCCACGCCGGCCCCGCCGGTCTTCCGCTGAAAAATCTCCCGGGCCGAAAGCCGGCCTGCCTCATAAATACCGATCATCGTCCGATCTGTCCTTTCATCCGTTCCACCGCCTGTCCGATCTCGGCGGTTTTGAATTTTGTACTGGCCTTGTTGGCCACAAGCCGCGCGCTGACGGGGAAAACCTCCTCCAGCACGGCCAAATCGTTCTCCCGAAGGGTGGTCCCCGTCTCCACGATGTCCACGATCACGTCCGACAGGCCCAGCAGGGGGGCCAGCTCGATGGAGCCGTTGAGCCGGATGATGTCGATCTCCCGGCCCTTGCCCGCGTAGTAGCGGCCGGCGATCCGGGGGTACTTGGTGGCCACCCGCAAGGTCCGGTCCCCGTCGTCCCGGAAGTCCAGAGGCGCGGCCACCGCCATGCGGCAGCGGCCCAGCTCCAGGTCCAGCAGCTCGTACAGGTCCGGCTCCGCCTCCAGCAGCACGTCTTTGCCCGCCACGCCCAGGTCGGCGGCGCCCCGCTCCACGTAGATGGGCACATCCGAGGGCTTGACCCAGAAATAGCGCACGCCGGCGGCCGGATTTTCAAAAACCAGGCGCCGCTGGTCCTCCAGGACCCCCGGGCAGGGGTAGCCCGCCGCCTCAAACATCCGGCAGACCCGCTCTCCCAGGCGGCCCTTGGGCAGGGCAATGTTCAGCATGGGCTCGCCTCCTCTTCCAGACGGACAAGCTCTCCGTAACGGAACCGGGGCGGCACCGCCTTCTGGGCGCTGACGCTCTTTCCCGCCTCCGTCAGCCGGCGCACCTGGGCGGCCACCGCCGCCGGGTCCGCGCCGGGGCTGTATAAGAGCAGCACGTCCGCGTCCAGCGCCCGGGGCCGCCGTTCCAGCCCCTCCAGCAGATTCAGGTAGATGGCGAAGCCCACGGCCCGGGAGCGCCGGCCCAGCTTCCGCAGCAGCTTGTCATACTGCCCGCCGGATAGGACGCTCTCATACACGCCTTTGAGAAAGCCCTTGAACACCAGGCCGTTGTAGTAATTCATATCGCTGACCAGGGACAGGTCGAGACGGATCTTCTCAGCACCCTCCTCTTTGGAGAGCAGGGCCCAGAGCGCCTCCAGCTCCGCCAGGGCCTCCGCCCCGGCGCCGTCGCAGAGAGCCCGGAGCCGGGGCAGCACCTCCGCCGGGCTGCCGCTGAGCCCGGCCAGGGCGCACAGCCGCTCCGCCGCGTCGGCGCCCACGCCGGAGGCCTGGCAGAGCCGCCGCAGGTCGTGGAGGTTCTTCCCGGCCACCAGCGCGGCCAGCCTCCTGCGCAGGGTCTCGTCCCCGGCCGCCTCCTCCAGAAAGGCGTTCAGCAGCCCCAGGTGGGACAGCTCCAGCACGTAGTCCGGCGAGAGCAGGGCCAGGCTTTTGGCGGCCAGGGAGACCGCCTCAAAGAAGTCGTAGCCGTCCAGATCGCCGATGCACTCCAGCCCGGCCTGCATCAGCTCCCGGTACTGGCCGCTCTTCCGGTCCACCCGGTAGACGTTCTCGTTATAGCTCAGCTTCTGCTTGCAGCCGGGCCGGTCCTCTCCGTTCTTTACAATAGAGAGGGTCACGTCCGGCTTCAGGGCCATCAGGCGGCCGTTGGTATCCGTAAAGGGGATGACCCGGTCGCTGATCAGAAAGTCCTTGTTCTGCACGTACAGCTCATACTCTTCAAATTTGCTCATCTGATAGGGCAGGTAGCCGTAGCGCCGGTACAGCCGGCGCAGGGCGTACACCGCCCGCTCCTCGCTCTTCAGGAGCCCTTCGTCCGTCACGGCCGCCCCTCCTTTTCGCTCCGCTCCAGCGCCAGGGCATAGCCCCCGCTGCCGTAGTCCAGGCAGCGGCTCACCCGGCTGATGGTGGCGGAGCTGACGCCGGTCTGCCGGTTGATCTCAGCATAGCTGGCCCCGGCGCGCAGGAGCTTGGCCACCTTGAGCCGCTGGGCCATCTCGATGAGCTCCTTGACGGTACACAAATCCTCAAAAAAGCGCCGGCACTCCTCCTGATTCCTTAATGACAGAATGGTGTCCAGCAGCTCCCGCACATCCTCAGAGAACCAGTTGCTCATTCCGCACCTCACTTCAACACATTAGCACACTACCGAATTATCATAGCAGATTATAAAGCTTTTCCGCCCGTTCGTCAAGCCCCTCTTTTGTTTTTTTCGCAGGGGAAAAAAGAGGGGGCCGCAGCTTAATGCCGCAGCCCCATGAATAGGAAGACGTGCTGTCTCTTTCCCGCCTATAATGAGCATATGGCAAAACAGCACTGCTGTTTTGCTGAGCATCATATAATCATTATAGTGCCCGCAGGTAGATGGCCAGGAACTGCAGGAGGCTGCCCAGCACCACGAACACGTGGAAGACCGAGTGCATCCAGCGTTTGCGCGCGCCGATGCCGTAGAGCACCGCGCCGATGGTGTAGGCCACTCCGCCCAAAAACAGCAGCCAGAAGCCCAGGGGCGTCAGGGCCCGCAGCGTCTGGGGCAGGAAGAGGATGATGGACCAGCCCATCGTGATATAGCAGACCATGGAGAAGGTCCGGTAGCGCTGGAGGTCGATGGCCGTGAAGGTGACGGCCAGGGCGGCCAGCAGCCACTGGGCTGCGAACAGGCCCCAGCCCAGGGCCGGGTACAGCGGTCGGAGGCCGGAGAGGGCCACGGCGGTATAGCTGCCGGCGATAAGGCAGTAGATGGTGCAGTGGTCCAGCACCTGCATGACCTTCTTGCCCAGGCAGGGCGGCAGGCCGTGGTACACGCTGGAGATCGTGTAGAGCAGGACCAGGGAGGAGCCGTAGATAGAGGCCCCCAGCACGTCCCAGGCGGAGCCGCCGGACGCCGCCTTGACCACGCACAGCACAAGGGCGGTCAGACCCAGCACCCCGCCGGCGGCGTGGGTGCTCATGTTGATAAGCTCTTCGTTTTTGGTGTAATCGGGCAGGGCCCGGTCGGCCAGTTTGACGCGATTCATAGTTATCCCCTTTCCGCTTGCTCCGGAGCGTTCGCGCAGCCCGCTCCTCTCCGGGACGCTTCCAGCATAGCACAAAAACGCGGGAGGGCAGGACACGATCCGGGTTTTGCCGCTCTCGCCCTTGTGGAAAGGGAAAAAGCCCGCGGAGAATCCGAAAAGCGGGGCAAAGCGGCAAAAAAAGTTTCCAATTTCCGCCACTCTACTCTCAGTAGAGCGGCTTTTTCCGGCGTTCTACCCGCCGGAGGGGACGGGTATAGCGCCCAAAGGGGACAATAGCTTGTGTTTTTTTCGCCGGACGCGTTATAATGATTATCACATAGCGAAAGCAATCGAACTCTCGATTGTTTTCGCTGCCAAACGACAAGTTTGGCAGCCAATGATTCAAAGAATCATTGGCGCGATGCTCATTGCAATGAGTATATGGCAAAACAGCACTGCTGTTTTGCTGAGCAGCAAAGCTGCTCGGCGAAACGCTTTGTTGCGTTTCGCCATCATATAATCATTATACTTACGATAACAGCAAGCGGACTCCCCGGCTGTCACGGGAGGGCCTGCAAAAGCGCCGCGCCCCGGGCGCGGCAGAATGGAGAGACGATATGAGCTTTTCGGTTGTGACGGATACCTCTGCCAACCTCCCTACAAAGCTGATTCGGGAGCGGGACATCAAAGCGATTCCCTTCCATTATTTTATCGACGGCACGGGCTACACCTGCACCGACACCGAGGCCTTTGACGGCGACGCGTTTTACGCCCGGATCAAGACCGGCGTGGTGGTGACCACCTCCCAGATCCCGCCCCAGGGCTATGCGGACTTCTTTGAGCCCATGGTCCAGGCGGGGGAGGACGTGATCTTTGTCTCCATGTCCTCCGGCATCAGCGGCTCCTGCCACTCGGCCACGGTTGCCGCGGAGCAGCTGATGGAGGCTTATCCGGAGCGCAAGGTCCGGGTGGTGGACACCAAGGGCGCCTCCCTGGGGGAGGGCCTGATCGCCCTCCGGGCCGCGGAGCTGCGGGACCAGGGGCTGGAGACGGACGAGGCCGTGGCGCTGCTGGAGGATCTGGTGCTGCGCATGTTCAACGTCTTCACGGTGGACGATTTGATGCACCTGCGCCGGGGCGGCCGCCTGTCCAACCTCTCCGCCGTGGTGGGTACCGTGCTGCACATCAAGCCCCTGCTCAAGGGCAACGAGAACGGGCAGATCGTGGCCTTTGCCAAGCTGCGGGGCCGGAAACGCTCCATCGAGGCCCTGGCCGAGCGCTATGACCGGCTGGCGGTGGATCCGGAAAAGGAGATCATCGGCATCGCCCAGGCCGGATGCAGCCAGGACGCCGACTATCTGGAGAGCCTGCTGAAGAGAAACCGGCCGCCCAAGGAGATCCTCCGGGTGGAGTATGAGCCGGTCACCGGCTCCCACGTGGGCCCCGGGGCCTTGGCGCTCTTCTTCCCCGCCGGGCGGGACGTGCGTTATGAAAACTGAGGCCGGTCTACAATTGTAAATAGATGCAAAAAGGTCCTGGCGCAAAATTTCGCGCCAGGACCTTTCTGCATCTTTAACGCCGGCTTGGGGCCAGGATCTTTTTTCCGCCTGCAACCGGGAGCAGCTCCTCCGGCTCCGGCGGGGCGGAATCCGATTCCCCCGGCAGCGGCGGGAAGCTGAACTCCGGCAGCTGGAAGGGCGTGGGAGAGGGGCTCGCCTCCGGCTCCGGCTCCGCCGTCTGGGGCCGGGACGGGACTGCCTCCGGCTGCCGGGCGAAGTACCAGGCGCCCAGCAGCTCCGCCGTGCCGGTGTAGCGGCCGTTCTCCAGGTAGACCAGGTCCAGGTCCTCTGCCTCGATGGGCTCTTCAAAGGGGTTTAAGGCCTCGTTGAGCAGGGGAATCCACTGCTCCAGGTCCACCACGGTGTAGCTCAGGCCGCGCACTGTGTCGTCCGTGTTCGGCAGCGTGTAAAACCGGATGTTTTCGCTGGGGCAGAGCAGGGCCTGCCGCAGAAAAAAGGCGATGTTCGCCCCGGTCAGGTCCGTGTCCAGGCCCTGGGAGAGAAGCTCGATCACCTTGGGGAGATTGGGGATGCTCCCCAGGCTGATGAACTGGTCCGCGCAGGCCTTGAGAAACTGCTGCTGCATGTCGATGCGGCCCAGGTCGCCGTTGAAGTAGCCGCTGCGGTAGCGGCAGACCCCCATGGCCTGCTCTCCGTTCAGCCGCTGGAGCCCGGATGCGATGTGGATGTGCAGGTTCTGGCTGCTGTCGTCATAGTTCAGGTTCATCGGCACGTCGAACTCCACGCCGCCCAGGGCGTCCACCGTCTCTTTAAAGACCCCGATATCCAGCACCGCGTAGCAGTCCGGCTCAAAGCCTGTCAGCTTTTTGATGTGCTCCTTCAACTGGTCGATCCCCGTCTCCCCCTGGAGCCGGTAGCTCCAGTAGACGGCGTTGATCTTCCGGATGTCCCAGTCCCAGTTGATCAGCGTGTCCCGGGGGATGCTCACGAAGTCCATTTTATGGTTGTAGCTGTCCACCCGGCCCACGATGAGGGTGTCCGTGTTGCCGTTGCCGTCGTCGTTGCCCACCAGGAGCAGGGTGTATACCCCGGCCTGCCGCCCCTCGGGCCAGACGGGGCTGCTCTCCTTCCCCGGGTTCTTCTGCTCCCGGCCCTTGACGGGACTGGCCGCCAGGACCGGGGGAGCCGGGGCCTGCTCCCAGATCATATAGGCGCTGAAGCCCGTCACCAGCAGCGCGGCCAGGACCAGGACCGCCAGGCCGAGTATTTTCCAAATCCGCCGTTTTTTGTTTTCCATGTCCGCCTTTTCTTTCCAGCCCGCTGGGCTTAGCTGTAAAAGTTCCCGGCTCGCTCCGGGCAGTTCCCTGAAGTATACCAGACTGTAGACAAACAGAAGAACCATGTATAAACATGCAGGGGGAGAGCGCAGAGAGGGGGCGGGAGCCCCCTTTCTGCGTTCAATCTGCTCTTATCCGGGAGCATTTTTGAATGCTCCTGGATAAGCTTTCAAGTTGAAGACACTTTGTCTTCAACTTGAATATACCCATTTTTAGCACTTTTTATCGCGGGAAGGCCCGTTTTTTCCGCCGGAGCCTCCTCCGTCTCCCCGCGTTTTCCAAAAAACGGCCGGAAAGGCGAAAAAAAAGCGGAAAAAAGCCCAATCTCCCCCTTGACTTCATCACTAAAAAGTGCTAAAGTCTTCTCATCATCCACTGGAGGCGCTTTATGACCGCTGCCCGTTTCAGCATATTGGCAAGCTACCCCTTTTTCTTTTACTTTAAGAAGAGGGGTTAGAAGTTCGTGCTGCACGGGACCATAAAAGGCTGAGCATGTAAGGGCTGCACGGACTTCTCCGCGCGGCCCTTTTTGTTCGGCAGGCTCCGGCTGGAAAAAATAGGAGGAAGAAAATGAAAAAACTCATCGCACTTCTCTGCGCGCTGGCCATGGTGTTTGCGCTGGCCGCCTGCGGCGGAAACGCCGCCCCTGCCGCTGAGGAACCGGCGGCTGAAGAACCCGCCGCCGAAGAGCCCGCGGCCGAAGAACCCGCTGCCGAGGAACCCGCCGCCGAGGGCGTCACCTACAAGGTGGGCATCTCCCAGCTGGTCACTCATGACGCGCTGGACGCCGCCACCCAGGGCTTCCAGGACGCGTTGAACGAGCTGCTGCCCGGCCAGGTGGAGTTTGACTATCAGAACGCCGCCAACGACCCGGCCACCTGCTCCACCATCGCCAACGCCTTCGTGTCCGAGGGTGTGGACCTGATCATGGCCAACGCCACCCCCGCCCTCCAGGCCGCCGCTGCCGCCACGGCCGACATTCCCATTCTGGGCACCTCCGTCACCGAGTACGGCGTGGCCCTGGATATTGACAACTTCACCGGCACCGTGGGCAACAACATCTCCGGCACCTCCGACCTGGCCCCGCTGGATCAGCAGGCCGCTATGATCAAAGAGTGGTACCCCGACGCCTCCACCGTGGGCTTGCTGTACTGCTCCAACGAGCCCAACAGCCAGTACCAGGTAGACACCGTCCAGGGCTTCCTGGAGGATCTGGGCTACACCTGCAAGCAGTACGCCTTCTCTGACTCCAACGATATCGCCGCCGTGTGCCAGACCGCCGCGGACGAGAGCGACGTCCTCTATGTCCCCACGGACAACACCTGCGCCTCCAACACCGGCATCATTGACAACATCTGCCACGGCAACACCCCCGTGTTCTGCGGCGAGGAAGGCATCTGCGCCGGCTGCGGCGTGGCCACCCTGTCCATCAGCTACTACGACCTGGGCTATGCCACCGGTGAGATGGCCGCCAAGATCCTGACCGGCGAGGCCGACATCACCACCACCCCCATCGGCTATGCCGCCACCTTTACGCCCAAGTACAACGAGGCCATCTGCGCCGATCTGGGCGTCACCCCGCCTGAGGGCTACGAGGCCATCGCGGCCGCATAAGCCAAATAAAGGCAAAAACCGCAAAACAGCGGAAAAAGTTCTTGCTTTTTCCGCTGTTTTTTGATACGGTATTTGGGCAGTTTCGTTCTGCGGGCTTTTCCACGGCCAAGAGAAGGAGGAACTTTTGTGAGCGGTTTTGTCAGCGCCCTTCCGGGCGCGGTCTCCCAGGGCCTGATCTGGGGCATCATGGCCATCGGGGTGTATATCACCTTTAAAATCCTGGATATCGCCGACCTGACGGTGGACGGATCCTTCTGCACCGGCGGCGCCACTTTCGTGGTGCTGTTCAGCGCCGGCGTCCCGGTGTGGACGGCGCTGATCGCCGCCTTCGCCGTGGGCCTGCTGGCCGGGCTGGTGACCGGTTTGCTGCACACCTTCTGCGGCATCCCCGCCATCCTCTCCGGCATTCTGACCCAGCTGGGCCTCTGGTCGGTGAACCTGGCGATCATGGGCATGAAGGCCAACGTGGCCATCAACGTGATCGACACGGCCAACCTGGACAAGCTCTGGGTCTCCCTGCGCTTTGTGCAGGACGTGGCCAGCGGCCGCCGTCCCTTCACCCGGCACCCCATTTTGATCGTGGGCCTCTTCACCCTGGGCATCATCGCCGTGCTGTACTGGTTCTTCGGCACGGAGCTGGGCTGCTCCGTCCGGGCCACCGGCGCCAACCAGCATATGGCCCGGGCCCAGGGCATCAACACCGACGTGACCAAGGTGCTGGGCCTGATGCTCTCCAACGGCCTGGTGGCCCTGTCTGGGGCGCTGCTGAGCCAGTATCAGAGCTTTGCCGACTCCAGCATGGGCAAGGGCGCCATCGTCATTGGCCTGGCGGCCGTCATCATCGGCGAGGCCCTGTTCTCCAAGATCTTCCGGAACTTCGCGCTGAGCCTGCTGGCCGTGTCCCTGGGCGCGGTGATCTACTATGTGGTGATCCAGGCGGTCATCAGCCTCAGCAACATCAACAGCAACTACCTGAAGCTGATCTCCGCCGTGATCGTGGCCATTTTCCTGTCCGTGCCCTACTGGAAGGAAAAATACTTCATCAAACATGGAAAAAAGGGGGTAAAGGCCGATGCTTGAGCTGAGAGACGTCTACAAAACCTTTAACCCCGGCACCGTGAACGAGAAGAAGGCCCTCTGCGGCCTGAATCTGAAGCTGAACGAGGGGGACTTTGTCACCGTCATCGGCTCCAACGGGGCGGGCAAATCCACGGCCCTGAACGCCATTGCCGGCGTCTGGCCTATCGACTCCGGCTCCATCCTCATTGACGGGACGGACGTGACGAACCTGCCGGAGTACAAGCGGGCCAAGTTCCTGGGCCGGGTCTTTCAGGACCCCATGCTGGGCACCGCCCCCACCATGCAGATCCAGGAGAATCTGGCCTTGGCGCTGCGCCGGGGCCAGCACCGGACCCTGCGCAAGGGCATCACCCGCAAGGAGCAGGAGGAGTTTCGGGAGATGCTGAAGGTGCTGGGCCTGGGCCTGGAGGACCGGATGACCGCCAAGGTGGGCCTGCTCTCAGGCGGCCAGCGCCAGGCGCTGACCCTGCTGATGTCCTCCTTGAAAAAGCCGAAGCTCCTGCTGCTGGACGAGCACACCGCGGCCCTGGACCCCAAGACGGCGGAGAAGGTGCTCCAGATCACCGACGATATCATCCGGGAGAACCACCTCACCGCCTTCATGGTGACCCACAACATGAAGGACGCCATTACCCACGGCAACCGGCTCATTATGATGAACGAGGGCCGCATCATCCTGGACATTCAGGGCGAGGAGAAGAAGAACACCACCCGCCGGGAGCTGCTGGAGAAGTTCAGCGAGCTCTCCGGCGCCAATATCGACAGCGACGCCGCCCTGCTGACGAAGTAAAAGAACAGAGTAAGAGCTGCCGCCCCGCTTTTTTCTGCGCGGGGCGGCAATTCTTCTTGACAGGGCGGAAAAATGTGCTATCATAGGAGCAAGTCCCGGGGTGTCGAAAGACTGAGATCATACCCGTTGTATCTGAACTGAGTAATGTTAGCGCAGAAAGTGACTGATACCGGAATCCATCCCCTTTTAGCCAGACGAAGCCGTTTTTCGTTGTGCTCAGACCTCGTGGACCAAAATTTTTGGACCAGGAGGAATTTTTTATGCCCGAAAAACCCTATGTGACCTATGGCCAGTCCTGCGGCTGCGGCGAGGGCTACGGCACCGGAAGCACCGCCGCGTCCAGGGCCATTACCGGCTGCCGCTTCAGCCTCTCCGCCATGACCGACCGCTATGTGGACGTGATTCTGGGAGCGGTGGGCAAGGTGGACACCGGCAAGATCTGGCAGAACACCGGCCGGCTCTCCACCGTCTACCGGGGCCGGCAGATCCACGTGGAGGACGCGGTGAAGGCCTGCTTCATCTACGCCTGGCAGCCGGACGTGCACATGACCCTGGAGGCCACCTATTCCAAGGGCTGCCCCGGGGACACGGACGCGGACTGCTTCATGAGCGAGGACGACGTCCCCCTCAACGAGGAGAAGATCAAGGACATCCACTTCCCGGTGGACTGCAAGATCGCCCTCTACCCCATGGGCGTGCCCAACTATATGGAGTATATCGCCAACATCGTCAACCACGCCATCGACCTGGGGCTCTATGAACGCTCCACCCATTACTGCACCGTCCTCAGAGGCGACGTGCAGGAGCTCTTTGACTACTTCCACTGGGTCAACACCACCTGCGGCCAGGCCCTGAGCCACTATATTTTTGAGGTGACCCTGTCCGTCAACAGCCCCACCGCGGAATAAATATTGAATGGGAGAAAAAAGATGAAACTCAACTGGAAACTGAAGGATATTCTGATGATCGCCGTCTGCTCGGTGCTCTTTGGCTTTGTGTTCCTGGGCGCGACCTACGCCGGGGGCCTTCTCTCCGGCGTGCTGACGCCCTTGGGCCTGTCCTCCCTGGGCTATGAGCCCTTCTACGGCATCTATTTCATGGCTGGGGCCTTCGGCATCTACGTGATGCGCAAGCCCGGCACCGGCCTGGTGGCCGAGATGCTGGCCGCCATTATCGAGTGCCTGCTGGGCAACTACTTCGGGCCCATTATCATCCTCTCCGGCTTTGTCCAGGGCCTGGGCTTTGAGCTGCTCTTCGCCCTGCGGAAGTACCGCCGTTTCGACCTGCCCACCATGCTGATCGCCTCGGTGATCTGCTCCGTGGTCACCATGGGCTACAACCTGGTCATCAGCGGCTACAGCAGCATCGCCGTGCCTGTGCTGGCGCTGATGCTGGCGGTGCGTCTGGTCAGCGCCATGCTCATTGACGGCTGCCTGGTCAAGTTCCTGGCCGACCGTCTGGCCCGGGCGGGCGTCCTGAAGGGCTACGCCATCAGCGAGGGCCTCTCCCAGGACCTGGAGGACTGAGGCCGTGGAGACCCCTGCCCTGCGCCTGCAGGACCTGTGCTTTCGCTACAGCGAACAGGGCAAACGGAACATCCTCGACCACGTGTCCCTGGAGATTCCCGCCGGGAAGATCACCGTGCTCATGGGCAGCGGCGGCTGCGGAAAGAGCACCCTGGCCGCCGTGGCCGCCGGACTGTACCCGGAAAACGGGGGCTTTCTGGCCTCCGGCACCGTGGAGCTCTTCGGGCGGAGCGTGGGGGAGCTGAGCATCCCGGAGCGAGCCCGGCTGCTGAGCCTGATGTTCCAGAACCCGGAGCTGCAGTTTTGCATGGACACCCTCCGCAAGGAGCTGCGCTTCTGCCTGGAGAACCTGAACGTCCCCCGGGAGGAGATGGACGGCCGGGCCCTGGCCGCCGCCCGGGCCCTGGGCCTGGAGGAGCAGCTGGACCAAAAGCTCCACAGCCTCTCCGGCGGGGAGAAGCAGCGGGCCATGCTCTGCTGCCTGACCGTTCTGGAGAGCCGCTGCCTGCTTCTGGACGAGACCCTGGCCAATATCGACAGCGGCGCGGCCAAAGAGCTGGTGGCCCAGATGGTCCGGCTGCGGCAGGAGGGAAAGACTATCATTGCCATCGACCACCGGCTGGAGACCTGGCTGGAGGCCGCCGACGAGATCATTATCCTGGGCCAGGGGGCCCAGGTGCTGGCCCGGGGCATCAACCGGGACAACCTGGCCGAGTACCGGGAGCTCTTCCGGCAGGAGGGGCTGTACTACCCGGAGAAGCCCCATCTGAAGGCCGCCGCCCTGCCCGAGCCGGCGCCGGCGGTGGAGCTGAAGGGCGTCAGCATCCCCCGGGCGGTGGAGAAGGACCGCTGGGGCCGGAAGACGGTCCGGGGCTGGCTGCTCCGGGACGCCTGCGCCGCCTTCCCCCAGGGCCGCATGACCGCCGTGCTGGGGAAGAGCGGCTCCGGCAAGACCAGCACCTTTCTGTCCGTCTTGAAGCAGCACCCCTATGAGGGGAGCATTTTCATCCGGGGCCGGGACCTGAAGAGCATCCGGGAGCGGGAGCTCTTCGGGCAGATCGGCATGGTGTTCCAGAATCCGGGCAACCAGTTCGTCAGCCAGAAGGCGGAGGAGGAGCTGCTGCGGAGCCTGCGCCTCTGGGAGAGGGACCTCAGCGAGGAGGCGGCCCGGGAGAAAGCTCTGGCGCTGCTGGACAGCTTCGGCCTGCGGCCCTGGCACCGCTTTTCCCCCTACATGCTCAGCCAGGGCCAGCAGCGGCGCCTGGCAGTGCTGGCGGTGCTGGCCGGACGGCAGGAGATCCTGTTTTTGGACGAGCCCACCTACGGCCAGGACCGGCGCTCCACCGACGCCATCATGGAGCGGCTGCGCCTGAAGGTGGAGACGGAGGGGCTCACCGTGGTCTTTATCACCCATGACCGGGAGCTGGCCGCCGCCTGGGCGGACAAGCTCTACCGGCTGGAAGGGCAAAAGCTGCTGGAGACCCGGCCGGAGGACCTGTTTGAGGAGGCGGCGCTGTGAAGCTGGAAAAACTCAACCCCAGTCTGAAGGCGCTGACGGTGCTGCTGTGCGCCATCGAGCTGTCCTTTCAATATCTGGCCGGCCTGAACACGGCGGTGTTTCTGGTCTGCCTGCTGCTGCTGATCTTCTGCTCCGACGCCTCTTTAAAGACGGCCCTGCAGATCCTGATCCCCGCCTTCATCGCCGCTCTGGGGCTCTTCTTCATGGGCCTGTACTATGCCCGGGGCAACAGCCTGACGGACGCGGAGCTCTCCGGCCTCAGCTCCCTGCCCTACGCGGTGCGGGCGGCCCTGTCCACCAACTTCGGCGCCGCGCTGCAGCTGGCCACCCGCCTGCTGGCCTTCGCCGGGCTGGGGGTGCTCTTCGCCCTGACCACTGACCGGGAGCTCTTCCTGTACAGCCTGATGCGCCAGTGCCGGCTGCCCGCCGGCTTTGCCTACGGCATTCTGGCCGCCGTCAACCTGATGCCGGAGATGGTCCGGGAATTCAAGACCGTGCGGCTGGCTTTCCGGGTCCGGGGCCTCCGGCCGGGGCCTTTCTCCCTGGGCCCGGTGTTCACCATGCTGGTCAACTCCATCCGCTGGTCCGAGAGCGTGGCCATGGCCATGGAGTCCAAGGGCTTCAGCGGCGAGCAGCCCCGAAGCTACTACCTCCGCCCCAAAGTGCGTTGGTACGACTGGCTCTTCTGCCTGGGCGCCCTGGGGGCCATCCTGGCAGGGATGCTCCTGCTGCCTAAATAATTTACAGCGAACAAAAAAACAGCCGCCCGGATATCCCGGGCGGCTGCGGCGTGTCAAGAAGGGAGACACGTGCTGAATAACTAAACGAAGGTTTATCCTCCAGAGCATCCTTCCTTTGGCAGATTAATTTTACCGTATGCTCTGTTCGCGTAGAGCTAGTCGTAGCCCAGCTGCTGCCGCAGCAGCGCGTAACGGGGATGCATTTCCAGGGTCAGCGTGCCGTCCGGGCCGAAGTCCCCCTCCTCGTTGAGGTAGCGCCAGCCGCCGGCGAAGGCCTCATGGGATACGGCGGTGCTCTCCCCGTAGCTGAAGCTCACGTGTTCAAAGCGGATGAAGCCCTCCCCCGCCGGGGCCGGGCAGGCCTCCGCAGGCAGAACGGCCTGACCCTCCTCCGCCTCCAGCACCGAGGCGATACGGTTAGCGGAGGCGGAGGCCTTGCTAAGCATCATGAACACCCGGTTCAGGCCCATGACGCCCATCATGATCATGTTGAAATAGGTCAGAAAGGCCAGGATCACGCCGGGCAGCATCAGCCCGGCGTTCACCCGGTAAGCGCCCAGGACCACCACCGCGGTGAGCCCGATGTTCAGGGACATCTGCATGGCGGGGCCGGGGATGGCCATGATGGTGCTGGCTCGGATATCGCTGGCGGCCATGTCGTTGTTGGCCGCCGCAAAGCGCTCCTTCTCGTACTTCTCTTTGGAGAGGGCCTTGACCACCCGGATGCCCGTGATGGCCTCCCGCATGATGAGGACCACCCGGTCCAGCTTCTCCTGCACCCGGTTATAAAGCGGGATACCCTTGCGGGACACGGTGACGCAGACCAGGATGAGGACCGGCGCCATCACGCACATCACCAGGGCCATATGAGCGTCCATGGTCAGCGCCACGGCGATGCCGCCAAAGAGCATGATCGGCGCCCGGATGCACATGGTCTGGATGGATTGGACACAGGACTGGACATTATAGCTGTCGCTGGTCATGCGGCTGATGAGGCTGGGCAGGCCGAAGGCGTCAAACCGGGCGCCGGACAGGTTCACAGTCTTGCGAAACAGCGCCTGCCGCACGTCGTAGGAGATGTTGTGGGCGTTCTCCACCGCCCGCCGGTTGGCCAGCACGTTCAGCTGCCTGGTCACCACCGCGGCCAGGATCATCAGGGAGCCCCACAGGATCACCCGGTCCATGCGGCCCAGGGGCACCACATGGTCGATCAGGTGCTCCAGGATGTAGGGCAGCATGAGCTCTGACAGAGTGCCCAGGAGCTTTACCGCCATGACCAGCAGGATGCTGTTTCAGTACCGGCCCATAGTGTGAAGGATCAGTTTCATAAAAGCCTCGCTTGCCCTGCGGCCGCGCCAAGGGATAAGCCCGGCCGTGGGAAGGATTTACTCTGTTTTTCAAAGCTTTGCCTATTGTATCAACTTTTTCCCCGAAAGGCAATGGCATTTCGCCCTGGAAAAGCCGAATTATTCTACATGAAATACCAAGACAATATAAAAAATCGGACAGCTTTCATAAGCTGTCCGATAAAAGTGCAGCAGCACAGGAAGATGGAGCTTTTCCACCCAGACATCAGGTCCCCTCTTTCAGGATGAGCCAGGCCGTGGGGATCTGCCGGTCGATGGATTCCGGGGTCTCCTCGTTTATATAGGCGCCGTCAAAAACCATCTGGGCGGAGGAGCCGCCGTCCATATTGCAGGCGTTGACTGCCCCGTAGCGGAGCATGAGTTCCGCCAGCTCCTCCAGACTGGCCCCAACGCTGCTGGCCTGCCGCCCGTTGACGGTCAGCAGCAAAACGGCCCCGTCGGCGCGCTGACCAATGGCTGCGCGGGGATTGAGGCCGCCCGGCAGGGTCGCCGGGTCCGCGCTCTGCCCATCGGCCACCAGCACTGGCCCACAGGAGCAGGCGTATCGAAGGCCGGCCTCCTGGGCGGCCTCCAGGCTGTCCAGCCCCACGTGGAGGATGTTTTGCCCGTCCAGGCCTGCATAACAGCTGCCGCTGCCGGCCTCCCCGGCGTAAACCTGGCTGTCGCAGATCACAGCGCTGTCCGGAAGATTGCCGTCTCCCGAGCCGGCGCCGCCGGCGTTGATGCCGCCCACAGCGTCCCAAAGCTGCGCCAGCTCCTTGAGTGTGCGGCCCTGAACACCCAGACTGTCCGTATCAAGGCCCAGCACCACCCGGCTGGGGTCCGGCACGATCAGCATGGAGCCGGTATAATTTTCGCCGCTGACCGTCTCCAGGACCACATCGTTGTCCTCCGGCCCCGGCTCCGTTTGGGCGCTGGAGTAGGCCGGCTCATCATAGCCCAGCTGCTGCCGCAGCAGCGCGTAGCGGGGATGCGGCTCCAGGGTCAGCGTGCCGTCCGGGCCGAAGTCCCCCTCCTCGTTCACGTAGCGCCAGCCGCCGGCGAAGGGCTCCTCCGCCTGGGTGTTGACCTGGCAGCCCGGCGCGGCGGCCTGGAAGCGCTCCACCTGCTCCGCCGGAACCGGGTCCTGGCTGCCCAGCCAGAGCCGCTCCAGGCCGCTGAGCCCATAGAGCGGGGAGATATCCGCCACCTGGGGGCAGCCGGCCACGTTCAGATGGCGCAGACTGCCGAGCCCGGCCAGGGGGCTGAGATCGGAGATCTCCGTATCGTTCAGCTCCAGATACTCCAGCTTTTCACAGGCGGCCAGAGGGCTCAGGTCGGCCACCGGGTCATGGCCCAGGAGCAGGACCTCCAGCTGGGGCATGGAGCGGACAAAGGACAGATCGGTGACGCCCTCGTTGTGGCTCAGGTCCAGGACCTTCAGCTCCGTGCAGTAGGACAGGGCCCGGAGCTGCTCGGCGTCCAGCCCGGCGCTGCCGAGGGGCGCGGAGGCCGCGATCCGTTCCGTGTCGGTGCGCACGCTGTAGTCCCCCAGGCTGATCTGCCAGACCACCTTGACAGCCGGGAAGGCCTCCTGGATGGCCTCCGCTTCCTCAGCGGAGAGGCCGCAGCCGTCCAGATCCAGCCGGGCGCAGCGCCGCAGATAGGGCAGCCGCTCCCGGAGCTCCGCGCCGCCGTCCCGGACGGCGGTCTTCCGCAGGTCCAGCGCCTCGTCCTGGGTGCTCCGCTCCTGCCCGTACAGGCCGAAGTGATAGACAAACTCCAGCTGGGGCGCGGCGTCCATCAGGGTCTTGACGTCCTCCCAGAGGAGCTCCCCCTGCCCCTCCCAGCCCAGGTCCACCGTGCAGGGCCCGGCCAGCGCGGAGAGCTTCTCCGCCGTCTCGGCCAGGTCCTCGCGGGCAAGCTCGCGCAGGTCCAGGCTGTCCGGGTTGTCCGTCAGAGCGCCGGGCTCCCGGTCCCGGCTCTTCCCGGCGCTGTCCGCCGGGGTGGAAGCAGCCTCCGGTTCCGCCGGGGCGGACTCCCGGACCGGGCCGGTGCAGGCCACGGCGAAGCACGCCGCGGCGCAGACCAGCGCCAGCAGCACCGGCAGAAGCGCCCGCCGGGGCCGCCGGACGATGAAGTTCAGCCGCTCCCGCAGAGCCCTGCCGGAGGAAGAAATGGCCGTCCCGGAGAGCAGCAGTCCGGCCCGGCGATGCCTGTCCGCCAACGACAGGAGCAGCTCCCCATAGTCCAGGCGCTCCTGCTCCCCCAGGGCCGCGACGGCCGAGGCGTCCGCCGCCAGCTCCGCGTCCTGCCGGGACAGGGCGCAGGCCCACCAGACCAGGGGGTTGTACCAGTGCAGGGCCAGGGCCAGCAGCCGGAGCAGGGCCCAGACCTGGTCTCCATGCCGGTAGTGGGCCCGCTCATGGGCCAGGACCCGGTCCAGCGCCCGGCTGTCCTTGGCCACCCCTTCCGGCACATAGATCGCGGGCGCAAAGAGCCCGAAGAGGCAGGGCGTCCCCGGGGCCGGGCTGACCAGGACCCGCCTGGGCGGGCGCGTCTGCGCCGTCGGCAGCGGGCGGGCGTTCCGGCGCAGACGGAGAGCGAAGCGCAGATTGGCAAGCAGCGCCAGGAGCAGCAGCAGGGCCGCTCCGGCGAGCCACAGGGCCTTCAGCGTCCCGGCGGCCGGGAATGGCTGCGGGGCCCGGACAGGCTCCGCCGCCGGGGCCGCCGGGGCCGTCGGCGTCTCCCGCTTCACCGGCGTTTCGGGGTCCGCCGCCTGGACCGGAGCAGCGGGAGCCTCTCCTGCCGGCAGCCGCAGGGAAGCGGCAGGGAGACCGGACCCGGCCTCCGGCAGAGCTGCCGGAGCGGCGCTCCGGACCGCCGCCTCCTCCACCAGAGAGGCCACGTTCAACGAGCTTTCAAAGGGGGACACGGGCGCCAGCAACCGCAGCAGCACCAGCAGCCAGAGGGCGTACCGGAGCCGGGGGTCAATCCGGCCCTTCAGAACGCGGCGCAGCAAGAGCATCAGCAGAAGCAGCACGCTGGAGGAGAGGATCCACTCAGCCATGGCGCTTCTCCCGCTCGCTCTTCAGCAGGTCGTACAGCTCGTCCAGCTCCTGGTCGCTGAGCTGGCCCTCCACCATGGAGTTGACCAGGGACAGGGGGCTGCCCCCGAAAATCCGGTCTATGAAAGAGCGGGTCTCCTCCCGGACCGCCTCGCTCCGCTCGATCAGCGGGTAGAAGAGCTTGGCCCGGGGCCCCTGCTCCACCCGGAACAGGCCCTTCTTCTCCATCCGGGAGACCACCGTCTCCACCGTGGAGAGCGCCTGCCCGGTGCGGGCAGAGCAGCGCTTGCGGATCTGGGCCAGGGTCAGAGGACTCTCTTCCCACAGGCACTCATAGACCGACCACTCGCCGCCGGTCAGCCGTGTTTTGGACATACAATCACCGCCTTACAATGTAGTGTTATCATAATAGCACCACATTGTAAGGCTGTCAAGAGGAAAAAACTCCCGGAGCGGAAATTTTCCGCTCCGGGCAAACTTCTGTTTATTTAATTTTGCGGCTCATTGGCCTGGGCGCTGCTTTGGCGCAGCTCCCGGACCAGCCCCAGGCCGATCGGCAGGGCGATCAGCAGGGACAGCAGATCCGCCATGGGCTGGGCCAGCTCCAGGCCCAGCAGGGCCGTCCCGCCCAGGGCGGAGGTCAGCAGCGGCAGCAGCAGCACCGTGGGGATGAAACAGAGCCCCGAGCGGGCCAGCGCCACAAGGGTGGCCCGGACCGTGTAGCCGATGTTCTGCAGGGCCATGTTGGTGATCGTGATCCAGGAGAGCAGGGGCAGGGTCAGCAGCTGCGCCCGGAAGCTGAACGCGGCGATCTCCGCCGCCTCCGGGCTGGAGCCCGCCACCAGGCCGGTGACAGGCCCGGCCAGGGGGAAAGCCAGCCCGGCGATCAGCAGCAGGCCCAGCGCGGAGCCCTTGACGCAGAAGCGAAAGCCCTCCAGCACCCGGTCATACCGCCGCGCCCCGTAGTTGAAGCCGCAGACCGGCTGATAGCCCTGGCCGAAGCCCAGCAGCGCCGAGAAGAAGAACTGCATCAGCCGGCTGACGCCGGTCATGGCCGCCTGGGCCGCATCAATCATCAGCTCGCTGTCCATATACAGGCCGATAGAGTGGTTCAGGCAGGCGGTGGCCAGGCCGGTCATCCCCTGGCGGGCCAGGGAGGGCAGGCCGCCCCGGACAATATTTCGGATATAATAGCCCTTAAAAGAGAAGCTCCGCAGCCGGATCTTCACATTGTCGCTCCGGTAGATCCCGGCCAGCAGCAGCAGAAAGCCCACGATCTGGCTGATCCCGGTGGCCAGCGCCGCCCCGGCCACCCCCAGGCCCGCCCCAAAGGGCACGGTCAGCCGCCCGTAAAAGATGGCCTCGCCGGGTGCGTAGATCAGCAGCGGGTCCAAAATCAGGTTCAGCACCGCCCCGGAGCTCAGGCCGATCATGGCAAAGAAGGCGTTGCCCTGGAGCCGCAGCTGGTTGTTCATCACCAGAGCGCCGGTCATGAAGGGGGCGGCCAGCAGGATGTAGTCCATGTACTGGACGGTGTAGCCCAGCGTGGCCTCCGTCTTGGCCCCCAGCAGCCGGGCGAAGGGGAAGCGGAAGCTGAGGCCCAGCACCGTCAGCAGCAGGCCGATGAAGAAGGCGTAGAAAAAGCCGGTGGCGGCCATGACCTCCGCATCCCGGTAGTCCTGGCGGCCGAAGGCCCGGGAGATATAGTTGCCGGAGCCGTGGCCGTGGTAAAAGCCGATGGCCTGGATCAGGGTCATCAGCGGCAGTGCGACGCCTACGGCGGCCACCATACTGTCGTTCTCCAGCTGACGGACGAAAAAGGTGTCCGCCAGGTTGTAAAAGGAGGTGATCAGCATGCTGATGATCGTGGGAACGGCCAGGCGCAGAATCAGCCTGTCCACCGGCTCCGTGGTCATGCGGATGAATTTTTCCTGGTTCCCGCTCATAGCTTCGCCCCTTATCCGTGCGAGCAGCTGATTTTTTCCAATCAATTATATAGCAGAACGCCGGGCATTGCAAGAGCCGCAGCACTGCCGCAGTTCCTGCCCACCTGTCCGGCGCTTCTTCTCCACTTATAAAAACTTGTCTACCCGCTGGGCCACGTCCTCCAGACGCTCCTTCAGCCGGCGGCGCTCTTCGTCCAGCTCTTCCTTCAGCTCCTCTTTCAGCTCTCCGGCGCCGGTCTCCAACTCATTGAGCACCTGGCGGGTCCGGTCCTTCGCCCGCTGCCGCTCCTCCTCCAGCTCGGCCCGGAGTTCCTGATAGCCGGTCTCCATCTCCCGGAGCGCCTCCTGCCGCCGCTCCCGGCCCCGGCCCAGCACGTCCACCGTCCTGGCCAGGCTCCGCACCAGGCTGTCGGTGGGCCTGTCGTGCTCCGGGTAGAGGCCCAGGCGGAAATTCTCTATGACCGTCTCGTAGCGGTCACAGGCCCGGCCGACCGCCTCCTGCCAGGAGATGTAGAGCTCCCTCTGGGCCCGCTCCCCTACCTGCCTGAGCACCTCCGGCCGCCGGCACAGCTGGCGCAGCTTTGCGGCCAGACTCTCCGCGTTCTCCTGGATCAGAAAGCCGGTGTTCCCGTCTTCCACGCCCTCGGCGGCGCAGCTGCCCTCCACCAGAACGCTGGGCAGCGCGCAGGCTGCCGCCTCCCGGACCACCAGGCCGTTTGTGTCAAAGGTGGAGGGGAAGAGGAACAGATCCGCCCGGCAGTACCAGGCCCGGACCAGTTCCCGGTCCCGCACCGCGTCGGCAAACTGCACCGGCCCCTCCAGCCCCAGGGACCGGCAGTAGGCCACGATCTCGTCTTTCTCCACGCCGCCGCCTACGAACACCATGCGAAAGTCCCTGCCTTCGTCCCAGAGGGCCTTGAGGGCGTCCAGAATGATCCGCAGACCCTTGTACCACATCATCCGGCCCACGAACAGGAACACCGGTACCCCGGCGGGCAGGTCAAAGCCCTCCGCCACCCGGTCGATCAGCTCCTGGGAGACCCGGCCCCGGGGGAAATCCACCCCGTTGGGCATCACCAGATAGTCCCCCTCATAGCCCAGCTTCCGCAGGTTTTCCCCGGCGCCGGCACTGACGGTCCAGACCTCGTCACAGGCGGCGATGTTCTGCACCAGCAGGCGGGCGGCCTCTTCCCGCAGCAACTCGGAGCGGAGGGCGTTGGCAATGTCAATGTCAAACTTCGTATGATAGGTCAGCACGACCGGGACCCGGATCTGCTCCCGCAGGCCCCTGGCCAGCAGGGCGGAGACGATGGGGCAGTGGCTGTGGATGATGTTGAACTGCATCCCCTCCAGGCGCCGCATCAGCTCCGGAGAGAGGGGCATGCCGGCCCGGTAGCCCACCGCCTTGGTCAGGTCCAGGCTGGGATAGCGGACCACCGGGAAGGGGTAGGCGGTATCGTCCGCATCCGGGTAATAGGGGGTCACTACCGCGGCGGAGCCGTGCTCCCTGGTGATGAATTCCCCGTAGTTGACCACCGCGTTGGCTACGCCGTCGATCAGCGGGGGAAAAGAGTCGTTCATAAGGCAGACGTTCAGCTTGTCCATGGCTGTCCTCCTGAAAAAGGGAATGCGTCCCAGATATTCTATATTATACCCCGAACCGGCCCCGCGTACAAGGGGCCTGCGATTTCGACGGGGCGGCTTTTGGCAATTTGCCCAGCCTGCGGGGGTGAACTTTGTGCGATTCTCACAAAAACAAAAAATTTTTCGAAACGGTGAAACTTTTTGCCCCTAAAAAGCGTTTATATAGGTGACAACACTTCAATGATGGGAGGCGAAGCGGATGCGCGTGAAAGCGGCTGTATGTACGGGAATTGTCTTTCTTCTGATGATCCTGCTGGGGTCCTGGGTCTTTTTCCGGGTTGAGGCCCTGGCCTACGACGGCGGGCCGGACGCGGCCGGACGCGGCGCCGCTCTGCCGAACTTTATCTATAACCCGGAATGCATCTCCGGCTCCCCGCTGCTGGGCACCAAGCAGTTCAGCTCCGGCCGGCTCCTCCCGGAGGACGCCGCCGGCGCGGCACGGTCCTCTCAGCTGGTGGTCCGGGGGAAGATCCTGGAGGTGTACTACACCTTTGCTGACGGCCAGGCCTGGACCCAGGCCAGCGTCCAGGTGCTGGACTGCCTGAAGGGCAGCCCGGCCGGGGAGGAGCCCCTGTCCGTCTATTTCCAGGGCGGCTATGTCTCCGCCGAGGATTTTGCCGCCTTCAGCGGCGGCAGCCGGGAGGAGGGTTTCTACCGGGTGGTCTCCGACGGGGTACCCCTGCCCACGGAGGGGGAGGAAGGGCTCTTCTTCCTCAACGAGCGGCCGGAGGGTTCCTCTCTCCCGGAGGGGACCTACCTGCTCTCCTGCGGCCGGTACTCGGTGATGTCCCCCGCAGAGGACGGGCAGCTCGTCTCCGCCAGCGGCAGCCGGTACAGCTATGACCAGCTCTGCGCGCTGATCGCCCGGGCCTGAAAATGCTTCAAATGCGCCCCCCGCGGCCAAGGCCGCGGGGGATTTTCTTTATTTCGAGCCGCAGACCGTTCCGCCGCCCAGGACCAGATCCCCGTCGTAGAGGACCGCCGCCTGCCCCGGCGCGGGGGCGCGCTGCGGCTCGTCCAGCAGCAGGCGGAGCCGGCCGTTCTCCTCCGGATAGGCCGTGGCCGGGATCTCCCTGCCCCGGTAGCGGAGCTTCGCCGTGCAGCGGAAGGGCTCCGCCGTGGGCGGGATGGAGATCCAATTGAAGTCCTCCGTCAGCACCTCCCGGCGCAGCAGCTCCTCCGCCCGGCCCAGCACCACCGTGTTGCTCTCCGGCACGATCCGGCAGACATAGAGCTTTTCATGATAGCCCAGGCCCAGTCCCCGGTGCTGGCCCACCGTATAGTGAATGATGCCCTGATGCCGCCCCAGCACCCGCCCGGCCGTGTCCACAAAAAGGCCCTCCCCCGGTTCCCCGCCGTATTGGCGGACCACCTTGGCGTAGTCCCCGTCGGGGGCAAAGCAGATGTCCTGGCTGTCCGGTTTCTCCGCGTTGACAAAGCCGCCCTCCCGGGCCAGCTGGCGCACCTGGGCCTTGCTCAACTCCCCCAGGGGGAAGAGACTGCGGCTCAGCTCCTCCTGGCTCAGGGTGCAGAGCACATAGCTCTGGTCCTTCTCCGCGTATACCGCTTTTTTCAGCCGGAAGCGGTCCCCTGCCCGCTCCACCCGGGCATAGTGGCCCGTGACGATCGCCTGGCAGTCCAGCGCCCGGGCCCGGCGGTACAGGGCGTCAAACTTCAGGGCCCGGTTGCAGTCGATGCAGGGATTGGGGGTCCTGCCCTGCCGGTAGCTGTCGGCGAATTTCCATATCACCTTCTCGGTGAATTCCTCCTTGAAATTGAACACATAATAGGGGATCCCCAGCTTTCTGGCCACCGCCCGGGCGTCCTCCACGTCGTCCAGGGAGCAGCAGCTCTGAAAATTCTCCTGGTCCGCCGGCCCCTCGTACAGGCGCATGGTGCAGCCCACGCAGTCATAGCCCCGGTCCAGCATCAGCTTGGCGGCCACGCTGGAATCCACCCCTCCGCTCATAGCGATCAGCGCTCTCAACACCGGCGCCCCCTTTCCTCTGACAGTGGTCCGGGCCTATCTTAGCATTTTTGCCGCCGGGCTGTCAATCGCCTCCGCTGCCCGGTTTGTCCGGGCGAGAAAAAAATCCTTGACAAAAAGGAAAAACCAAGTATAATAACAGTTGCGTTTAGCGGGATTGTGTAAAGGTAGCACAGCGGACTCTGACTCCGTATGTGAGGGTTCGAATCCTTCTCCCGCTGCCAAAAGTACAGGCTCCCATCTTGATGGGGGCCTGTACTTTTACATGGATAAAAGGATTCGAACCCGAGGGCGCTTGGCAAGGCGCCGGCGGCGCCTTGTAACCCGAGGCGGCCTGCGCCGCAGCGCAGGTCGAATCCTTCTCCCGCTGCCATGAAAAGCTCCCAAGGCAAATGCCTTGGGAGCTTTGAGCGTGTCGACAAAGTCGACACGCTTCAAATGCGCCCCACTACGTTGGGCTCGCATTTGAGGAACTCGCGCTTATCGCAGGGGCTTCGCCCCGTTTGGTCGGCGCGAGGGCTCACTTTGTTCGCCTTAGAGTGTTTTTGAGGCGGCAAAGCTGCCTCAAAAACGATTTAAATTCTTTTTCGCCGCTTTGCGGCGAAGGCAATGAGGCTTTGTCTACAGTCTGAAAGCTCCCAAGGCAAATGCCTTGGGAGCTTTTCAGTGAAATCCGTCCTGCGGACGGGTGAAATCCCGCTGACGCGGGATGAAATCGCTTCGCGGTGAAATCCTGCTTCGCAGGATGCAGGTGACTAAAGGACGGGTTTCATTTCACCGGCGTAAAGCCCTTGATTTCACCGTGCCAAGGGCACGATTTCACCGTATATCAGCCAACAGCCTGTGACCATGACCGGTCACAGGCTGTTGACTGTTTATTCAGGTTTGGACCTACGGGGAAAGAGGCGGCAGCTGACGCCTTACACGCCCTCTGTGCCCCCGCCAGAGGCGGCAGCTTCGTCTTTTTCGAACCAGCTGGGTTCTTCCTCCGGGGCGGCGCTCACCGTGTCCAGCGCGCTCTCCATGAGCTTCACCATCTCCCACACAGAACGGAAATACACCGTTTTGTTTTCCTCCATCCAGGTCAGCCGCCCCTGCCAGCTGCTGTTCTGCCGGTGCTGCACCCGCACGATAAAGGTCCCCAAATCTCCGTGCCTGTTCAGGATTGCCTCGTCCTTCATCAGTCGTTCCCTCTTTCCTTCCTGTTTTTCCTGCGGTTTTTCTTCCGCGAAGCTGCGCTCCCTTGTGGTGGGGAAGGGAAAGCGCAGGCTGTCAAACAGCCGCTCCAGGGTAAAGATTGCCTCCTCCGCCGTGGAAAAGGGGATCTCTTCCCCCGTGTACCCGTGGACCAGCCGGCCCTCAAACCTTCCTCCGCCATGACGATCCACGCACAGTACCGCGCCGTTGACCGTCCCGATATACCATTGGCTTCTTGCTTCCATATGTTCTTTTCCCGCTTTTTAAACCATGGGTGGGCAAAGCACGCTGTTCACATAGTATTGAACGCCCGTCCGCTGCCGTCCCACCAGGAAGTTCCGGTTGATCCGCCGCTGGACGACCTGGCAGTCCTCCCAGGTGGTGTTCACCAGCAGCACCAGGTACTGCCCCTCCCCGTAGCGGTTCACCACGTCCGTCTGGCGCACGGAGCAGCAGATCGCTTTTTCCAGGCGGACAGAGAGATCACTGAGGATGGCCCCCTCCCGCATGGGGTTGCCCTTGCTGTCCACCACCGTGCACAGCATCAGGAACACCGACTGGCCGCCCCGCTCCATCAGCCGCTCCATCATCTGGTAGATGCCCCGGAACACCGGGTAGGAGCAGAGGTATCCCCCCTGTTCTCCCGCGCCGGAGAGCCGCTGCTGGATCTCGTCCAGCATTTCGTAGCGGTGCTGCATCCGGGCCGAGAGGCGGTCCAGCTGCTGCATGAGCTCGTTGGACGGGCGCAGTCCCTGCTCCCGAAAGTAGAAATCCACCGTGTCGTCATAGAACTTCCGGGCCTCGTCGTTGCGGCCGTCAGAGATCAGCGCCTCCATGGTCACCGCTTCCCAATCCGCCAGGGGGTCCACCTGGGCGGCGCGGCGGCCCAGCCGCTCCATCCGGGCAAAGTCCCGGTTGCTCCGCAGCAGAGGCACCGCGTTCTCCACACAGCGGCAGAACAGGGCGTGGAGCCGCCGGGCCTCGGCGGCCACCCAGAGCGCGCCCGCCTGCTGGGGCAGGAACTCCCCCTCGTACAGGGCGCAGGCCCGGAGCAGCAGCTCCAGCCGTTCTTCCGGGTCGTTCTCCGTCTCGGCCTTTGCTGCCAGCTGTTCCAGCTGGACGGCGTCCTCTATGACCGGGACCTTGTCCGTCCAATAGAAGGTCTTTTGCCGAAACTCGATGAGATTGACATCCGGCAGGCCTGCCTTTTTCAACTGCCGCTTGGCGTTATACACCACGCTCTGGACAGCGTGGTGCAGGTCGTTGATCTCCCGGTCGGCAAAGAGGAGCTCCTCCAGCCGGTCCCGGCTGACCCCGTTCGGTCCGCTGTGCAGCAGCACCTGCATCAGGGTGTTGAACTGGGACTCAGCGGCCCGGCCTTTCCCGGTCAGCAGCTTCCCGTTCCAGCTGAGGGAAAAACCGCCCAGGGTCTTTACATACAGTGCCTCTTCTTCCATCTTTAATCATAATATCCGCTGTCGTAGCGCTCCAGAAATTCGTCAAAGACTTTCTCCGCCTGCTGGCGCACCTTCACCGCGTCGGATTTGCGCCGGTAGCCGCCCAAATACTTGGTTTTTCCCTGAAAAGTGATCTGGCAGGCCCACAGGTCCCGCTTTTTGTCTTTGTAGACGCCCCGGTAGCCGCTGGTGTTGTTGGAGGCTAAATTCCGGGAGCGGATGGACTCCACGCGGGTCCCCTCCACAAAGTGAAAGCTGACCTGCTGCCGGACCAGACAGCCGCAGCTCCTGGTGTGCCCGCTCTGGAGATTGCTCTGGCGCACCTCCAGTTCCTTGCCGCAGTCGCAGCGGCAGAGCCAAAAGGGCTGTTTCCCCTTTTTTCCCGCGTAAGAGAGGACCGTCAGATTCCCAAAGCGTTTCCCGGTCCAGTCCTCCGGCTCCGGCCGGGGCGATCCGGCGCGGGGCTCCGCATCCAGAGGCGCCCGCCTGCGTGAGCGGGCCAGGCAGCCGCAGCTCTTTTTATACCCGGCCAGCAGCTGGCTGGAGGTGGTCTCCACCTCATTGCCGCAGTCGCAGCGGCAGCGCCAGATGCACTGGCTTCCTTTGTTGTAGCGGCCCGTATCCTCCAGCACCGTCAGTCGTCCGAAACGCTGCCCGGTCAGATCCTGGCGGCGCTTTTCCTTCGGGACGCAGCCGCAGTCCCGGGTCCAGCCGTTTTTCAGATAGCGGGAGGGGACAAAGGCCTCCCCGCCGCAGTCACAGCGGCAGCGCCAGACGGTATACCCATTCTTCCGTTCCTCGGTGGGGGCGATGGCCGTGAGAAGGCCAAAGCGTTTGCCGGTCAGATCATTTGCCTGCCCCATCACAGCCTCCTTTCTTTATTCGTCCCCGTCCTCGTTTCCCTCTTTCAGCTTTCCGCCCAGGAGGTTCAGCATGGCGCCGCAGCCGGCCACCAGCAGCAGATAGATCTTGCCGATGCCGGTGGTGTACATCTCCATGAGGCTCCCCAGCACCGGCGCGTGGAAGCTCACCTTGCCGATCAGATCGTCATAGTCCACCGTCCAGAGGTCCTCCGCCTCGTTGGCGTCCCCCTTGGTGACAAACTCCCCTTCTACCACCCGGTTCTGCTTCACCCGATGGGTCACTACAGAGCCTCTCTCGTTAAAGGCTATAATGTCATCCTCCCGGATTTCTGCCGGGTCCGCGGATTTCACATAGACTACGCTCCCCACGGGGATCTCCGGCTCCATGCTCCCGCTGAGCACGTTGTAAATCTCATAGCCCAAAAGGCGCGGCACCGTCACCGGCAGCACGGTCAGAATGGCGGCCACCAGGATCAGCGTCCCCAGGATAGAGCAAAGGGCGGGGATCAGGCCCCCGCCCTTTTTTGGGGACCGCTGCCTTGCCTCAGGCCCGGTCTGTTCACTCATGTGCTCTGTTCCTTCTTCTTGTTCTTTCTGCGGACGATAAACCATATGAGCAGTCCGATCAGGATCACATCGATCCCGATCAGGCCCATCCGCGCGCCGAAGGGCAGGGCCCCGAACAGCTCCGCCCCGTTCTCAAGGGCGTCTTTGCCCAGGTCCAGCAGGCCCAGAGGCGTATCCTCCTCGTCCAGGTCGATCAGATCCTGGGGTCCGTTGGCTCCGGGCACGCCATTGTCCGGAATGTTCTCATCGGTCTCGTCCGTCACGATGTTCCCTTCCTCGTCTACCGGCGGCTCCGTCACCTCCTGGATAGGCGTATACACAAAGGGGAAGACGTTCTCATTCTCGTTGACGCTCAGGGTCTTGCGCAGGTTGTAGGCCTGGGGCAGATAGCCGGGCACATCCCGGCAGCCTACGATCACCGCGTCCCCCGGCGTGCCGTAAAAGGTCTCTCTGGAGGGCAGGGGGCTGCCGTCCGCGTCCTCCGGGGTCACCGGGTTGCCGTTTATGTCGGAATAGGTGACGGTGTAGCTCACCACGCTGCCGGCAATGCCGTAGGCGATCACAAAATCCTTGTCCTCAGACACATTGCTGTAGGTATAGTTCACGAAAATATCGCTGCTGTCCTTGCCGGCCTCTTTGACGCCCACGACCATAAACTTTTCGTTTACGCTGCTGCCCACATTGGCGGCGCCGCTCACATTGACGGAAGCTCCGAAGGGGACCTCCTCCCAGGACCTCACCGGCTCAGAGGACTGAGGACCGTCATCGTAGTAGCCTGGGTAGAGCCGCACGGTATAACTGTAGGGTTTCCCGGTCTCGCCGCTGCCGGCCTCCGCGAAGGCGGTCAGGTTCAGCGAACCCAGCAGGCAGACGGCCAGGGCCAGGCACAAAAGGAGTTTCCAACGTCTCATTTCTGGCCCTCCTCTTTCTTCGCTTTCCGGTTCTTTCGGTTCAGGCTCCAGCCGTACAGGGCCAGCAGCAGCACGAACAGTCCGCTGACCGCCGTCAGCCCCACGTAAAGGCTCACGTTGTTCTCGTCGCCGGTCTTAATGATCTTCTGCGGGTTTGGGGTCTCGCCCTCCGGCAGGTCCTCCCGCAGATCCACGGCGAAGCGCATATCGAACAGGCCTTCGGTAGACTGGTAGTCGTCGTGATGGGCAGCGCCGTCTATTTCCACATACAGGGTGACTGAGCCGGTCTGCCCGTAGGCCAGGGTGTCCAGGTAGGAGTAGCCCTCCAGGGCTTTCGCCGCCTGGTGCAGGCCCACGCCGCCGCTGGTTTCCTGGCCGCCCAGATTCTCGCTGTTGAAGAGGGTATAGGTCCCTCCCGGCCCGCTGTAGGTCAGCCGGTAGGTATAGCCGCCGGCCTTGGCGCCCTCGTTTTCCGCTTCCGCTTTATCCTCCAGCGATTCAAAAACGTCGCTTTTGAAGTACCAGTCCGTGGTGACGCTGTTTTCGTTTTTGATCGTAACAGTGGCCGTGGCGGCGTCCCCCGGCAGCAAGTCCTCCAGGGCATTGTGGACCTCTTCATTTGCGTAGGTGTTGGTCAGGACTTTGGAACTGGTAAAGGTGACGGTGCCGCCGGGAATCGTGACCTTTTCGGCATAGGCCGCGGCGCTCAGGCTCAGCACCAGGGCCAGCATGAGCAGCAGGCTAAACAATTTCTTCTTCATCGTTTACTCCTCCTCTCAGCCGGCGACGCCCCAGGAGTTGAACTTGGCGTCCGTGGCGTTGTGGTCCTGCACCGCGTCCACCACGGCCTTGATGCCAAAGCAGATCCCGTCATACTCGTATTCGGTCTTGATCACGTTCCCCTCCGTCACCTCATAGGACTTGATTTTCAGCTGCACATCGGGGCTGATGGTCAGGGTGTCCGTAAAGGGGGCGGAGGTGCCGCCGTTGGCGGCCAGCAGCGGATCATAGTACAGCACGGTCCGCTCAGCGGTGTTGTCCCCGGGGATGGTGGAGATGCGCCAGCCGTTCCCCGTCACGAAGTTCAGCTTGATCAGATCCGGGTCCAGGTTGGTCAGCTTGACCTTTTGATCGCCTTCCATTTTGTACCAGTATTTGTACACGCTGACCCGGACGTATTCATTGATGTCGCCGCTGTTGACCACCCGCAGGCCCTCGGTATAGGTCTGGCCCAGCTTCACCGGCTCTTTCTCCGTGATGCCGTTGAGCTTCTGCCATTCCTCGCCCAGCAGGGGTGCATTCTCGGTGGTCCAATCGTCCTTGCTGTTTGCCACATAGTCCCGCCGGCCCACCGTGGTCCAGTTGGTCCCGTCGCCGCTCTCCTGGAGGCTCACGCCGATCTGGTGCATCTCGATCCGGGCCCGGTAGGTGTCCGACTCGTCGATCATCGCCGCGCGGGTGCCGCCGATGGCGCTGGTGCCCAGCAGCAGCGCCGCCAGCACGAACAGCATCGTAGTGACCCGAGGGGTCAGGATTTTCTGCAGCTTCTTCACGGCTCAAAGACCCCCTTCCGTGCTGCCCTGGACCAGCTCTCTGGTCCAGTCCGCCTCTGTGGGCGCCACAGGCGTCCCGTCCGCGTTGTACACCACCGGGATGCTCTCATACACCACGATCACGTTGAACGCGTCGCCCTCCTGCAGCTTCTTGAAATCTTCGCTGCCGTCCTTCGGCAGGCCGTCGATCTGCACGGTCAGTTTCGTGGTGCTCTCGCCGGGCTTCACGGAGGCCGTGTAGTAGTAATAACTGTCTATCGGGCCGCTCCAGCCGTCGCCGGTGGGCGTGCACTTCAGCTCGATCGGCGTCCGCTCCGGCCCCAGGTACAGCTTCTCCGGCCAAAACACCCGGGCCCGCACATAGATATCGTCCACGCTGTCCGTCTTGTTGCTGACGACCAGGGTCTTGGTCCAGTTGGAAAAGTCCTCCGTAAACTCCCGCTGATTCCCCAGGGCGATGGGCAGGCCGCCCTCCGCCTGGGCATAGGTGGTGAAGTAGGCATACGCACCGCCGATCCCGGCGCTGAGCACCAGCACCAGGGCCAGCGCTGTCAGAAAAAGTCTTTTCTTCTTCAAGTCTCAGCCCTCCTTACGCCTCCGGCGCCGGCGCCGGCTCTGCCGCGTTGGGGTCTACCTTGTTCAGATCCCAGCTCTCCCCGTTAAAGCTAAACTGGTTGACGATCCCGTGGCCCCGCTTCTGATCCGGGCCGTGCCGGTTTTCAAACGACAGATTCAGGCCATCCACCAGGTCTACCGTCAGATCCCCGCTCTGCTCCGTCACCTCGGCGGTGTAGAACGCGCCGGAGTAGATCTCCCGGACGGTGACATGAGAGCCCACGGGCACCTGGTCCAGCGTCACCGGCTTAGGCGTGACGCCTTTGCTGAAGGTCAGGGCCACGGTGTTCCGGTAGACCTCCTTGGGCGTCCCGTCCTCGTTGGTGCCCTTGGTGGCCGTCACCTCAAACACAAAGGTGGCGGGTTCGTCCTCCTCATAGTAGTCGATCCCCTTGGTGATGGTCACCTTGCCGAAGCGGGTCTGCTGCTCCGGCTTCAGGGTGACGGTGACCTCGTTCTCCCAGCTGCCGTTGAAGACGCCGGGGACCGTCTCCCCGTCCTCACCCACGCTGTCCTCACCCAGGCCCTGGGCGGGCAGGGAGACCAGCTGGGGCCGGAAGGTGTAGGTATAGTTCGCGGAGTTGGCCAGGGTGGCCGGATGCTCCGTGCCGTCCACGTCCAGGCTGGTGATGTACTGCTCCGGCGTCATGTCCTTCCCGTGGGGGATCAGCAGATACAGGCCCGGCTTCAGGTCCTCCGCTGTATCCAGCTCCGCGCCGGGCACGGTGGGATCAATGGCCGTCCCGTCCTTGATCGCCTGGAGCACCAGGTCGGAGGCCTCCCAGGCCAGCTTATCCCAGTCCGCCACGGTGACGGTGTTCATGTCCGGCATCGTCAGGCTCTCAAATCCCTCCGCCAGCTCCTCATAGGTATAGGCGTCATAGCCGGCCCAGGGCTTCGCCGCGGCCACCAGGTACAGGTCCACCACCACGCCCACCGGGTCCGCCGGTTCCGCCGGCTCAGCGCCGGGGTCCTTCCCGGTCTCCGGGGCGGGGGACAGATCCTCCTGATAGTCTTTGGGCAGCTCCATGGTCAGCGTATTGCCGGTCTCCCAGGTGGCGGCACTGGCGGACGGCGCGGCTGCCGCGAAACCCAGCGCCA
The DNA here is from genome assembly GCA_947626315.1 of uncultured Oscillospiraceae bacterium. Lineage (GTDB taxonomy): Bacteria > Bacillota > Clostridia > Oscillospirales > Oscillospiraceae > Limivicinus. The sequence goes on from CANQRQ010000002.1 coordinate 133,537, forward strand.
GGGCCAGGCTCAGCGCCAGGGCCAGCGATCTCTTTTTCATAGGCGATCTCCTCCTTTTCACTCTTGCTTTTTGTCACCCTTATTCCTGAATTCCTCTAAAAGCTGCTTGCTGTTCTTTTTCGGTTTGCGGAAGCTGTAATAGAACAGCATGCCCGTCAGCAGCAGGAACAGCAGCGGCACGCCCACCGCCGGGATCACCACATAGGTGGAGATCCGGCTGGCGTCCGGCATGACGATCACCGAGTCCGGCAGGTTTTCGATCCGGGTCCCCCGCACAAGCATCCGGTGGCTGTTTACCCCGTAGGGCGTGCAGGTGACCAGGGTACAGTAGTCCTCCCCCGGGGTGATCTCCAGGTCCTCTACCTCCTCCGGCAGCACGATCCGGATCTGATCCACCACATAGGTGATCTTCCGGGTCAGCACCGTGACGGTGAAGACGTCCCCCTCCTTCAGCTGGTCCAGGTCGGTGAACAGCCGGGCGGAGGGCAGGCCCCGGTGGCCGGAGATGGCGCAGTGGGTGTTCTCACCGCCCACGGGGAGAGAGGTCCCTTCCAGGTGCCCCGTGGCCACCTGCAGAATGGCGTCCCCGGTGCCGTGGTAGATGGGCAGATAGACCTTGATGGACGGGATCTCCACATAGCCCATGATCCCGTCGCCGTTTACGTCCAGCAGCGCCTCATACTCGGCGGCCATATCCTCGGACATAGGGAAGTGGACCCCGGTCTGGGCCAGGCGCTCATTGAAGGCGTCCGCTGCCGCCAGCATGGCCTCCGCCTCGCCGCTGTCGATGTTCTCCACCGCCTCGATGTAGGAGGCCACGGCCCTGGTCTGGTGGTAGCTGTTCCACCAGTCGGCCACCGTGGGGTACAGCAGCAGCCCCAGCCCGGCCAGAAGGATCAGCAGGAGGATGAAGGTGGAAACCTTGCCGCTCCCCCGTTTTTTTGCTTTTTGTGTCTGTGACATAGAAGGTCCCTCGGACTAATTAGGAATTAGGAATGAGGAATGAAGGAATAATAGATTTAAAACCATTAATTCCTAATTCTTAATTCCTAATTCTTAATTGGAAAGCTTTTTCCTTCTCTCTTCTCGCCCTTGCGGGCGAGAAGAGAGGGAATTAAGAGAACTCAGCTTTCTTTGCTCATGCGCTTCTTGGTCACCAGCAGCACCAGGGCCGCGACAACCAGCACGCCGCCCACGGCGTAGAAAATGGTGGTGCCGATGCCGCCGGTCTCCGGCAGCTCTAGGCCGGACTGGTTGACAATGTCGGTGGAAGCGACGCCGGTGGCCGGGGTAACGGTGAAGGTAATTTTGCTCTCACCGGTAACATCCGTGATCTCATCGCCGTCCTTATCGACCTGAGTGACCTTGAGATCGGTAAGTCCAGCGGCGGTTCCGTCAGTATGGACAGCTTCAACAGTGAAGTAAATAGGATCGATGGTGTTGAAGCCCGGAGGCGTGGTGGTCTCCTCGATCATGTAACGACCATCGTCCAGGCCCTTGAAATCGAAGACGGTCACGTCTGTAACCTCGTCTCCGACCTTCACGTACTCAGAGCCGTTCCACTTGTACAGGGTAAAGCCGGCGCCCTTCAGGGGGACGAAACCATCACCATCCGCATCGTCGTCGCCTTCAGCAGCCTTGCGGACCTTGTTGATCTCGAGCTGGAAGGTGAAAACAGTGACCGTATCCTCGGGGGTGTGGCCGGTGCCCTCATGGTTGGGATTGTTGGAGTACTCCAGCTTCACGGTGTTCGGGTTGCCGTCAGGTCCGATCACAGCGCTTTCGTTCAGAGTGGAGTTGAAGGAAACAACAACCTTGCTGTCTTTGGTCGCGGAGGGAGCAACACTCTTAAGATTTGCGATAGCGACCTCAAAGGTGCAGCCATCTTCCAGGCCCTCCGTCGTCAGAGTATACTGACCGTCAGTGAGCGCAGCGCCGTTAACCGTGACAGAAACGATGCCGGAGAAGGTAAGGCCAGCGCTCTGGGTATCGTGGAACACCAGCTTGTAGCTGTCATAATCGGCATAGTTGCTGGGCAGGGAGGCAGTCAGCTGGAAGGGAACGGTGTCGTTGATATCCCAGTCAGCGGTGTCGCGCCAGGTTTCATCGTCGTTGTCCTGAACCTTCTTTTCAACAGAAGGAACATCGGCCTTGGGCTTCATATCGGTGTCGCCAAGGACCTGAACGATGTAGTCGGAAATTGCGAAATCCTCAGCACCGGGGTCATCCTGGGTATCGAGGACGAAGTAATAACCGGCAGCGACAGGGGCAGTTGCATATTTACCGTCACCATTATCGTCCATAGCAACAGGATTTTGGACCTTGCCGACGATAGCGGCGGCGATCGCATGAGCCTCGAGGGACGAGATCCCCTCCGCGACCTTGGCGGCGTCCTCCACATCCGTAACATCGGCAAGATCTGCCAGAGCCGCCTTGCCAGCATCGGTCAGGCCATTGCCCCACTTGACGTTGGACAGGACATCTTTACCGTCTTTCGTTGCCAGGTCGCCAGTAAAGATCTGGTAAGCCTGATAGACGTGCGTGCCAGTGGTCTTTTCGATGGTGAGCACAAAGCCTCCATCTTCGCCCGGATCGGCGGGGGTAACCGCCGCGAACGCCGTGACCGAGACGCTCATGAGGAGCAGGACGGCCAGGAGCAGGCAGCTCAGTTTTTTCAGTGCTTTCATTTTGTTCTTTTCTCCTTTTAAAAAGATTTTTTAAAAGCGGGATACGCGAAATGGGAACTTGCTGTTAGGAGTTACGATCGCTGGGGTGTATGTGCTCGGGGCTTCCCGGTCCCGGGGGGACCGGGAGACCCACGGGAAAACTGAGAGCTACGGATCAGGCTTCTCCCCCTTTCCGCTTGCGCTGGGAGGTCTCCAGGAGCAGAATCGCCGACAGGGCCATCATGCCCAGTCCTACTGCGTACAGGGGTCCAAGGCCCTCGCCGCCAGATTCGGGCAGGGAGTAGGCAACAGGGGGATCGCCGACCGTCAGCATTCCATCCGGCGGAGCAATGTCCACCGTAGGATCGATGTCGTCATTCTTGAGTCCAAAGTAGAACAGGACAGGCTCTTCTAACAGCTCATACCCTGCCGGGGCTGTGATTTCCTTAAGAATGTAGTAACGTCCGGGTTCAAGATTCTTGCTCTCCACAGGAACGCTCCCGTCTGCGTCAGTCGTTAGTTCCTGCGCCAAACGGCATTGATAGGTTGTTTCTCCTATGGTTATTTCTTCCTTGTATTCCTTGTACTGTCCCGCGCTCTGCGTACCGCTCTCCGGTTTAACAGCGTACAACTCAAATTTCGCGTTGGGCAGTTTTTTGCTGTTATTCTCACTGTCGACCTTCACGATCGTCAGATGATACTCTTTGCCGCCGCCGCCGGCATTAATATCGTCGACCTTCAGCGCTCCTTCATAGCTGCTGTCCGAGCGGGCCACGCCATCGATGCTGGCTTTGTTTGTCACTTCCACGCCATCACCCACTTCGATGATCAGCGCATCGTAGGTGATCTGCAGGGCCACGCTGTCGGGAATTTTCAGCTTGAACTGATGCTCATCCTCGGTCGGCAGGAAGCCCCACTGGCCGGATCCCAGGGTCGCGTCAACGGTGGTATTCCCAATGCCAGTCAGCAGCGTTCCGCCCTTGTCAGTCACTTTGATGTTGTCCGGATTGATCTGGATGCCGGTGCTGTCATCCGTTACGATCAGGTAATCCTTATCCTTATCCAGATCGGCGCCGGCCGGATTGATGTCCAGCGTAAAGGTGATCAGATTGCTGGTTCCGTCCTGCTCGGCGGTCTTGGTCAGCCGGTTGGGCAGATAGGGAACTGTCTCGTCGGTGCCCCAATGGGTCATATTTTTGTCCTTGATCTCGGCGTGGTTATCAATATCAACCGCGCTCTCGTCATCGGCGTGCTTCATCAGCCAGTCACGGGTGGCCTTGAGCTTGTAGTGAAATGAGATCTCCGTCAAATCGTCATTACTCCACGCATCGTGCGCCCCGTAGTTCCCCGCAAAGAAGTTAATCAGCGGTGCGGAGATCGATCTCCCGTCCTCGCTCAATTCAGACCCCCTGCTGGTCAGATACGCGAAGGTTTGGGTGTTTCCGTACCGATCCGTTGTCACCGCGTACAGGCTGCCCGGCACATACTCCCAGCCCTCGGGCAGCACGTCGTAAAACTCAGCCTGCATCGTGTACTGGTAATCCCAGCTATTGTATTCATCGAAGCTGTCGTAAACGTCCTGCCCGACCTTCTTGAAGTAGTCCCGGACGGTGTCGTCCGACAAGCCCACCGTGACGGTGTAGTCGATGGTGTTGGTGTTCTTGTCCGGAACGCCGGTCTTGTTGATTTTCTCGATGTTGTTGAAGAACACCGAGTAGCCAGGGTTGTACTTGCTGAAGCGGAGGTTGACGTTGTTCGTGACGCCGGCGTGCAGTATCTGCTCCGGGGTCAGGGTCCTTTCGGTTTTGGTATCAAGACTCTTGACGGTCAGCTCTGCCTCGCCGGACAGATCCAGGTCGTACTCCGTGATGACCAGCCGGTCTTTATCATGATTCCAGCTGCCCCAATTCCCCCAGTATTCGTTATAGTCCCGCATGTGGTCGAAGCCGAAGATGATGTACAGCGTCCTGTCACCGAAGTAGTGGACATACTGGTCCACGTTCGTGGCTTCATAGCCCTCCGGCTTGCTGTTGACGTCGAAGGTATAGAAGTCGAAGCCAGTCAGCGGCTGGGCCTGATTCACCCAAGTCTGAAGGTTCTCCTGGAGTTTGTCGGGGTCCTCGTTGTCCTTCCAGCCGAACTGGCCGTCGGGCAAGTCCACGGCCCTGACCGTCAGGCTGTTGAGGGCGACCCGGCCGCCGTCCTTTTTGAACTCTTCGATGTACCAGCGCTCGCCGCCGTAATTGACGTACATATCGTCCTGGATAAAGAGGGGCTCCCACGTCCCCTTCGGGATCACCGTGTAGAGGGTGTAGTGCAGCTTGTGCGTGGCTTCGTCATAGTGCTGGTCCTTGAAGATCAAGCCGTCGCCGGTGGTCGTCACGTTAATCCACACGTTGCTGTTCTGCTTTTCCTCCACTTCGACGGGCGGCTTTCCTTCTGGGTCGTCGGGGTCCTCCAGCGGCATGGAGCCGTGGACCGTGACCTCGTTGAGCGCGCTGCCGCTGAGCAGGCCGACGCCTTTCATATTGTAGTCCACATCGTACTCATAGGAGACGTTCAGCACGTCGCCCTCGTACAGCGTCGCGTAGGGGTCCTTGAGCTTGACGATGAACGTCTGCTTCTCCGGGTTCTCCGGGTCGGTCTCGCCGGGGATCAGCTCATATTGATCGGACGTGAGCTCGATGGGCTCGCTGTTTGGGTCAGCCGTCGCCCGCTTGAGGGTGACCTTTATATTCTGATAGGCTCCCACCTTAATCGCGTCAGTCTGGGGCGGGGTGAGCACGTCGGTAACCTGCACGTTCTCCACCGTGCCGTGCTCTACCGTGGTCGTCACGGTGTAGGACAGCGTCCCGCCTTTTCCGTCCGCGTCCTCCTGGAGCCCGCCGCTTTTCTGCACGTCCAGCCGGGGCTGATCCGTGACCACAAATTTAAAGTCCTCGCCGGTGTCCCCGAAGTGAACGTCCGCGTCGCTTCCGCCCTCCGTTTTCTGTGCGGTGGCATCCATGTCGAAGAACAGCGTGTAGCCGGTTGAACCCTCCAGTTTCTGCTTTCCTTCCTCGGTAAGCTCAATCGTCAACCGGCCATCCGCGTCGACCGAGTATTTTCCGATCAAAACGCCGTCGATCTCCAAGCTCACATCGCTGCGCGGTGTAACCTGAAAGTTGCTTGGAATTTGATAGGTCATTTGCCCGTTTTTGTCCCACTTAAACTGGTTTCCATCCATTCCGCCCTCTTGGAATTCCATGTGGATCGAGTACGACTCGCCCACATACAGCTTGCCGTCCGTGACCTCCTCGCCCTTGTTGTCCTTGATTGTCACACCGTCAAGCAGACCGGTCATATCGCCTGTCTGGGGGATAGGAGCGCTCTCCGTGCCATCACCGAAGATAATGGCAAGATCCGGTATGCCGTCCAGGAAATTCACCAGGAAGCTGAAGGGGGAGAAACTGCCGGTCTTAAAGCTGACGCCGTTTTCATCGGACACAGATTCCAGGATCTCCGGGCCGCCGCCGGCAAAGTGGACCACGGTGACAGGAACCCCGGTGGGGATGCCGTTTTCATCCAGGAACTGGACCGTGACAGTGACCGGCGCGGCGGGCTCCACCTTGGTCTCGTCGGGCAGGTAGAAGCCGATGTCATACAGCAGCACCTTGCTCACTTCCATCTGCCCCTCCACGGCGGCGATGGCTTCCTCCATGTTCCGCTCATAGGCGGCGATATCGCCGGAGGCCGTGATCTGCGCGGCCCGCAGCTCCGCCTCCTCGGGGATCTGGGCCTCGGCGGTGTAGGTCACGTTGATGAGGACGCCGCTGTCCTGGCAGGTCTTGGTCAGAGCCTCCTCTGTCTCAGCAGGAGTAAGGCAGGTCTCAGTGTGAATGTGCTCCTCCAAGCCGCACACGATCTCGCCGCTCTCGTCCCGGCAGGACTCGTCATGAGTGTGTTCGGTCAGGCCGCAGATGTACTCCGGGGCCGCGCTCTCCTCGGGAGCGGCCAGGCAGCTCTCATCGTGAGTGTGCTCCTCCAGGCCGCACATGATCTCGCCGTTCTCGTCCCGGCACTCGTCAGAGTGGGTGTGTTCAATCTTGCCGCAGATATACTCAGGCGCGGGGACCTCCGGGTCGTCCCCGGTGGTCTCAAAGAAGAACAGGCCGTCACCGTCGTTCTCTACCTGGCGCTCCTCCATGGTGAAGCAGCCTTCCCCGTGGACGTGCTCCAGCAGTTCGATTTTTCCGCAGATCGGGTTGCCGGTCCGGTTGCCGGCGCCGTCCAGCACAAAGCAAGCGTCCGTATGCTCATGATTTTCCAGTTTGCCGCAGATCAGCTCCCGCCTTGTCTCAAAGCACTCGTCTGTATGGACATGGCCGCCCTCGGGGATCTCTCCTTCGGGGATCTGGCAGGTCAGGGTCTCTGTCCAGGCGTAGCAGTCGTCGGTGTGGGTGTGCTCAGGGATCTCACAGATCAGGGCCTCGTTGACTGTGTAGCACTCGGGGCCGTGGTTGTGGAGCTCCGTAGTCTTGTCGCAGATCAGGGTCCTGACCTCGGTGTAGCAGGCGCCCGAATGGGTATGGGTCTCGCTTTCTTCTTCGCCGCAGCTGAGTTCCCGGTTCACGGTGTAGCAGGAATCATTGTGGGTGTGAGCCTGTTCTGTCTTGTCGCAGGTCAGCACTTCTTCCCGGTTAAAGCAAGCGTCCCCGTGGGTGTGTTCCTCCTGGGTGCAGGTCAACTCACCGCGCTGCCGGTCAAAGCATTCCTCCGTATGCTCGTGGCCCTTGGCCTCCTCCTGGCCGCATATGGGGGTCTTGACATCTTCGTAGCAGCTGTCCTCATGGACGTGGGGCCAGATCTCCGGCAGAGGGCATACCAGGGTGCCGTTCTCGTCGCGGCAATCGTCATTATGGACGTGCACTACGTAGTCAGCATAGCCGCATACGAGTTCTCCTTCCGCATTTTTGCAAGACGGCGTATGCTCATGCACCACCAGTGGGCAGGTCAGCACCTTGACCTGCTGCGTCATGGCATGGCCCGTAAAGGTGAGAATCCCCACCGTGGCCGCCGTGACCACCAGTGCCAGGCAGAGAAAGACCGCCATTGCCCGCGCTGCCGTCTTATGCTCCCGCACAAGCTCAGCCACTTGTCTGAAAATAGAAGATTCCATAGTGCCCTCCTTCTACAACTCTCTCAACCGCATAATGGGTGTTATGCGGTAAATAGCGGCATTATTTCTCAAAATACGTTTAGAGTATTATACTACATACCCTGTTGAACTTCAATAGCCTTTGCAAATTTAACGGTTGTTTCACAGGCTTGCATCCCTGGCAGGACCTGCCGGGGGTGGGAGTCTTTTGCTGCTGCTCCTGCTATTGAACCAATTACAGTATAGCAAAGCTACAGTCTAAAAAACAGTCTAAACTCAAAAGAAAAAAAGGTAATTTTCAATTTTTTTGCTCCCCTGGCCATGATGCCAGGGGATTTTGCTTACCGCATAACACCCATTATGCGGTATTATTTTATGCCTAATAGCCCCAGGTGTTCAATACTGTGCCGCTGCTCGGCCAGGCTGACGCTGGTGTAGATCCGGGTGGTGTTGATGTTGGCGTGGCCCAACAGATCTGCCAGGTGGCAGATGTTCCGCTCCGCCTTGTAGAAGGTCACGGCAAAGAGATGCCGCAGGTTGTGGGGGAAGACCTTGCCGGCCGCCACCTTCGCCAGGCGGCACAGAGCTTTCATGGCGTGGAGGATGTTGGTCCGGTCCATGGGCCGCCCGCTACGGGTGACAAACACGCTGCCGCTTCGGATGCCCCGGTCCCGGACGTATTGCAGCAGTTCCTTACAGAGCGGCCCCGGCAAAATAACAGTCCTGGTCTTGCCCTTCATGGTGACAGAAGCCTGGCGGCAGCGGAGGGCCTGCACGGTGATAAACCGCAGCTCACTGACCCGGATGCCCGTGGCGCAGATGGTCTCCATCAGCAGGTACAGCCGCCGGTCCCCCTTTTGCTTGGCCGCCTCCAGCAGGCGGAAGTATTCCTCCTTCGTCAGCTCCCGCTCCTCCCTTCGGAACGCCTCCCGCTGGAGCTTAAAGGCTTTCACCGCGCAGTCCGCCCGTCCGCTGATCCGCAGATAATAATTCACCGCCGCCAGCATGGAGTTGGCGCTGGCGACGGCATAGCTTTCTGCCAGGCGCTGCTTATAGGCCATCACCAGCTCCTTGGTGATCTCCGGCCGGTCCTCCGCGAATCGGAGAAAGGCCAGCACATCCCGCCGGTACTTCTCCAGAGTGGCCTCGCTCTTTTCATCCTCCCGCAGCGCTGTTTCCAGAAGCTCCAGCTGCTTACTCACGCTTGTGCTTTCCATGGATCTCTCCTCCTGCTTTCTATGAATATTTTCATATTAGCAGTTTTCCTCTTTGCCGGGAGGATATACCCATCAAGTTGAAGACAAAGTGTCTTCAACTTGAAAGCTTGATTGAACGCTGAAAGGGGGCTCCCGCCCCCTCTCTGCGCTCTCCCCCTGCATGTTTATACAGGGTTCTTCTGTTTGTCTACAGTCTGCCATCTATAAGGCTGCTCTGCCGGGCGAAATTTTCGTGGATTCAGCCGGCGCGGGGCATTTTCTTTTCCGCAGGCGTGAAAACTGTGTTATAATTCTTATATAGGAGGTGCGCCTATGACCGATTATGAGAAGGCCGTCGCGTTGTGGCAGAAACGGCACATAAGCACGGACGCGGAGCTTGCCGAGGCGCTGAACGGACACAGCATTGCCTTTGCCTACCACTCCGGCAAGCTTGAGAATGAAAACGTGACCTACCATGACACCCGTGAGATTTTCGAGCACGACGGCGTGACCGGCTACACCGGGGACCTGCGGACGCTTTTCGAGATCCGCAATTCCCGGGAGGCAAACGAGCTGCTTCTGACGGCCTTTGCCGAAAAGCGGCCTGTGGACGAAGCGCTGGTCCAGGAGTTCCAGCGCGTGCTCACCCAGAACACCTACGACGCCCGCCGCTGGCAGCTGGGCGAGCGGCCCGGCGCGTATAAGCGCCATGACTATGTGACCGGCAAAAACGAGATTGGAGCAGCGCCGGAGGATGTGCCGGAGGAGATGGCGGAGCTTTTGGCCGAGCTTGCGGGCATCCCCGACGAGAAGGCCCTGACAGCCGCCGCATACTTTCACGCCAAGTTTGAGAACATTCACCCCTTTGCCGACGGCAACGGACGCGCCGGGCGGCTGCTGATGAATTACCTTCTGCTCAGCCACAACCACCCGCCCGTCATCATCCACGAGGAGGACCGCAAGGGCTACTACGCCGCGCTGGAGGCCTGGGACGAGCGGCAGGAGCTTGATCCGCTGCTCCTGTTTCTCCGGGAGCAGACGGTCAAGACCTGGCGAAGACAGCTGGAGCGCGAGGGCAGGAGAAAGAACCGCTGAATCTCCTGTCAGCCGGACTTCGCTCAAGGCCGGGCAGCATTTTCCCCCTCGAATTTGAGGGGGAAAATTTTTTCAAAAAGGCTGCAACATTTTGCCCTCTCCGATTGTCTTTACAGTGAGGGGACGGTGAGGACAGACGGACAGCGGGATCAACGCGCGGCCCTTGAGCGACCGGGAAATAGAAGAGGTCTACTGCCGGAACATCGACTCCGTATACCGGCTATGCTTCTCCTTCATGAAGAACCGGGCCGACGCGGAGGACATGAGCCAGGAGGCCTTTTTGAAGCTGATCAGCCGCCGGCTGCGCTTTGCCGCTCCGGAGCAGGAGCGGGCCTGGCTCCTGGTCACCGCCTCCAACCTGTGCAAGAACGCCCTGCGGCACTGGTGGCGGCGGCATGAGGACATAGACAGCCTGCAAAACGTGGCCCAGAGCTATGACCTTGACACCGGCGAGACCCTGCGGGCCGTGCTGGACCTGCCGAAGGACTATAAAACCGTCGTCTATCTGTACTACTATGAGGGCTACAGCACGGCTGAGATCGCCGCCTGTACCGGTTCGCCCCAGGCCACGGTGCGCAGCAGGCTGCACCGGGCCCGGAAGCTGCTGAAATCTGTGTTGGGGGAGGATGAAAATGAGCCGCTTGAAGCTTCAAAAGGCCTATGACTGCCTGACCCCCAGCCCGGCAGCCAAGGTCCGGATGATGAACGCTCTTCTGGCCCGGACCGACGCCCGGCGGAGCCGGGGCCACCTGCGCCGCCTGGCGCTGGCCGCGGCGGTGAACGTGCTGGTCATCGGTCTGGCCTGGACCGCCTACCGTTCCGGCTGGCTTACCGGAAACACGCCGCTTCCGGCGCGGCCGGCTCCGGCCTTTCCCGTCTCGTCTGTCTCCCCGGCCCAGACGGCCCGGGAGCCGCTGTCTCTGGAGGCGCTGTCCATGGGGCTCCGGCGCTTTGACGCCGGCGACAAGACCGCTGAAGGGGAGTTTATCAGCCTCCAGGGCGTCCGGGGCAGCCCGGAGTACGAGGCCGCCCTGGCCTGGCAGGATTTCCTGGACGCTTACGACCCGGACGGCTCCCTGCTTCAGGCCAACGGCGGGTACTTCAACCGGGTCTACAACGCCTACCTGTGCTACACGCCGGAGATGGAGGCGAAGATCGACGCCCTGTGTGAGCAGTACGGCCTCTCCCTTCTCTCCGGATACACCGATTCTGCCAGCGGACTGAGCCTCTCCGAGGCGGCAGGCGTCAGTGATTTTCTCCGGCCTGGTCTGGACGCGGAGCTGATCTGGTACTATACTAATGACGACGGCAGCTTCCACGCGGAGGGCAGCGTCCGCCCGGAGGCGGAGGTCCTGGACTTTCAGCTGATTCGGGCCGTGAAGGGCAGCTTCTCCGAGCCCGTCCTCAACATCGGCCGCGCGGCGGACTACGAGCAGTGGACCTATACCACTGCCGGCGGGACGGAGCTGCTCCTGGCCCGGACGCCGGAGCGGGCGCTGCTCGCGGCCGATCTGGAGGGATCCTTTGTGACCGTCAACCTTCTCTCCGGAGTCGGACGCAAGGCTCTGGAGGCTTTCGCGGAGCTGATCGACTTTGCCGCACTTTCTTGAAACGGAGGACCGAAAAATGAAAAACGCACGCCTGCTCTCCCTGCTTTTGCTCTGTGCCCTGCTGCTGACCGCCTGCGGCGGGACGGAGGCTCCCATCCAGTCCACGTCTGAGCCCCAGACCGCCCCTTCTCCGGCAGCGGAGACGCCTGCTTCGGACCCCTATGCGGCGGCGGAGCCCGCCTTCGACTTTGCCCAGCTGGAGGGCTGGACCTTCCTGTTCACCAGCGGCGCCGGCGGCTGGGGGACGGAGATGACCGTCGCCGCCGACGGCAGCTTTACCGGCCGTTTTCATGACAGCGAGATGGGGGACATCACCGACGAGCACCCCAGCGGCGTGCTGATCCTCAGCGAGTTTACGGGGCATTTCACCCAGCCGGAGCCGGTCAACGACTACAGCTTCTCCCTCCAAATCGCGGATATCCAGTTCCCCCAGGGCGACCGGCAGGAGATCGCCGACGGCACGCTCTATGAATATACCTCCTCCGCCTACGGGCTGGACGGGGCGGAGGAGCTGCTGCTCTATCTCCCCGGCGCGCCGATAGCGGAGCTGCCGGAGATGTATCTCAACTGGGTGCGCAGCGGGTTCTACCTGTACGAGGAGGGCGCGGCCGGGCTGCCCGGCTATGGGCTGTACAACGTGACCGAGGAGAACGGCTTTTCCAGCTACCGGGCGGACGCCCTGCCGGAGCCCACGGCGGCGGCCTTTGACCCGGCCCTGGCCCTGGAGCTGGCCATCGACGAGGCCCAGACGGAGGCCGTGCCCCTGGAGGAGCAGCTCGCCCAGGCGGCGACTCAGGCGGACATGAACGAGGCCGCGGCCGCGCTCTACCAGGTTTGGGACGGGGCGCTGAACCGCTTCTGGCAGACCCTGCGGGAGCATCTGCCGGAGGAGGAGATGCAGGCGCTGACCAAAGAGCAGCTCGCCTGGATCGCTGAGAAGGAGGCCGCCGTGCAGGCCGCCCAGGACGCCGTTGACGGCGGCACCATGGCCGCGCTGGCCGGGGCGACGGCGGGCACGGAGGCCACCAAGGCGCGGATGAACGAGCTGCTGGACAGCTTCCGGGCAAACGGATAAAAGACGTGGAAAGCCGGGTCCTCATCGGACCCGGCTTTCCGCGTCTTATTTGCGTCTGGCGATAGCGGCGGCAGGTCTTCCCTGCCGTATGCCGGCGGGAGGAGGCATTTCAGCCGAAAAAGGCCCTCTTTCATCCAGTCCTTTTTCATTGGAATTACCATGCCGGAGCGGCACCGGCACAAATAGGGATGAAAACAGATGCCGCAAAATTATCTGTTTTCC
>CANQRQ010000003.1 GCA_947626315.1 uncultured Oscillospiraceae bacterium
GTCCGGCGTGAACGGGATCTTTGCCGTCTGCGACGGGTTCCTGGACTTCGTAGGGCACCGGGAGTGCCAGCTGGGCAATCGACTCTCCCCAGATACCAACCCTCAGCCGGAGTTGACAAGAAATGAATACCTGCGGCTACTCCAAACGGCAAAAATCCTGGGCGACCAGCGGAGCTACCTTCTGGTGAAGGTCTTTGCCACCATGGGGATCTTCGTGCAGGAGCTGACCGAGCTGACGGTGGAGAATGTGTGCGCAGAGCGTTTCCCAGTGGTCCGGCAGGAGATGCGGCGGATGGTCCGGGTTCCGGGCTGCCTGCGGGAGGAACTGCTGGACTATGCCGATGGTCAGGGAATCTCGACCGGACCTATCTTCGTGAGCCGGGAAGGGAAGCCGCTGCACCGGAGTCGGGTATCCACGCTAATCACTCAACTGAGCAGCGAAGCGAGGATCCCGGAGGAAAAGGGCAACCCCCGGTGCCTGCAGAAGCTCTACAGAAGCGCGCTTTCAGCGGCAGAGGTCAACGTCTCTCTGCTGGTGGAGCAGATCATGGACCGGCAGCTGGAGCAGGAGCAGCTCACCACAGGCTGGAAGGTGTGAGCGTAAAAGCTGCCTGCCGGGGCCTGATCGCCGGCCTGAGCTTTCTTATACCCTGCTTGGTTCAGTGAACGGGGAAGAAAAGTCAAGAATTGTAAAACGCGGATAAGGTCTGTGAAGCCTATGGAAGGTAGAAAAACACCGATGATCTCGGTGATTATGGGCGTGTTGTACCGGCGGAGCGATCTATCTCTGCTGGCGAGAGCAGTGAGCTCCATTTTGGGTCAAAGCCTGGGCGACTTCGAGCTATTGATCTGTGATGACGGCTCCACGGCAGAGGCACAGCGGTATCTGGAGAAGCAGGCCCGGAACGACGGGCGCATCCGCCTTTTGCGTGGCTGTGCCAGGACAGAATTAGCTGCCAAGTTGAACTTCTGCCTGGGGGCCGCCAAAGGGGGCTTCATCGCACGGATGGATGACGATGACTGCTCCCTGCCGGAGCGTTTTGAAAAGCAGGTTCTTTATTTAAACGGCCACACGGAGATTTCCTTCGTCGGAAGCTCCGCGCTCCTTGAGCAGGACGGGCGGACGGCAGGCCGCAGGCAGTTTCCGGCGCTGCCGCAGGTCAGCGATTTTATGCTGGTTCAGCCCTATATCCACCCAACGTTGCTCTTTCGGCGCGAGGCTTTGGAGGCGGTAGGCGGATACTGCGAAGCAAAGCGCTGCTTTGGATGCGAGGACTATGACCTGCTGCTGCGGCTGTATGAGGCCGGGTTCACGGGCGCAAACCTGCCGGAAGCGCTGCTGCAGTACACGCTTCCGCCGAAGGGACAGAGCACACGCACGATGAAAATGCGGGTGAACGAGGTGCGGACGCGGCTGGTCCGGTACAAGGCCTTGGGCTTGCTGCCCGGAAAGCTGCTCTACGCGGTCAAGCCGGTGGCTGCCGGACTTGTCCCCCGGCCCGCCTTGGAGAAAATGAAAAGAAAGCGGTGGGAGCGTGCCGGATATTAAGATCTTTGTCTCGCACAGGATCGATATAGACAGCGAGCTGATCAGCAATCCGCTGTATATCCCCATGCGCTGCGGGGCGGTGTTTGACCGGGAAAACCCCATGGGCATCGCGGGGGACGACACGGGAGACAACATTTCTGAACGCCGCATGAGCTTCTGCGAGTTCACGGTGCAGTATTGGGCCTGGAAGAACGCTAAGGCGGATTATATTGGCCTGTGCCATTACCGGCGGTATCTGAGCTTTGTGGAAAAGCAATATAAGACCTATGCCTACAACATGATCCACGAGCCGGAGATGCTGCCCTCCGGAAAGCGCCGTTACGGCCTGCTGGATCGGGAGCATATGGAGAAGCTGATCAGCCGGTATGACATTGTGACCTCAGAAAGCGCGGAGGTCTCGGAGATCCACCTGCCGCAGGGGACCTTCCGCACGGTATGGGAGCTGTGGGAGGCCCATGAGGGCCTGTTTTTTGAAAAGCTGGCCCTGCCGATGCTCCTGGAGCTGATCGACGAGACGGCCCCGGCGTACAGCCGCTCAGCGCGGGAGTATCTGGCTGGGACAAAGCACCGGGGCTTCAACTGCTATGTGCTGCGGCGGGAGCTGTTTGAGCGGCTGTGCCAGCTCCAGTTTCCCATTATGTTTGAGATCGAGCGGCGGCTGGACACGAGCGGCTATACCCAGACCATGCTCCGGACACCGGCCTTTATGGGGGAGATCCTGTACGGCATTTTTATATACCATGTGAGCACATACGAGAGCTGGCGGATCAAGGAATTACAGCTGGTCTATTTCCAGAACACGGAGCGGCTGAAAGGCCCCCTTGACCTGTTGAAGCGAAGATTCTTCTATTGGTCTGACTGGCTCCTCCGGGCTGTGGTAGACCCCTTCTTCCCCAAGGGGACGGCGCGGCGGGAGCGGCTGAAGGACTTGTTTTACGGCATAACCGGGATCAAACGCCGGGGACCGGCGAAAATAAAATAAGAGAAGGAAGCATTATGATGAAAATAGCGATTTTCGTTTCCCATCGCATTGATATGGAGAGTAAATGCATCAGAAACCCGCTGTATCACCACATGCGCTGCGGGGCGGTGGATGACAGGAGAGAAAATATAAAAATTGCCGGCGACGACACTGGGGACAACATCTCCGATAAACACGATTATTTAAGCGAATTTACAGTCCAGTATTGGGCCTGGAAAAACTACGATGCGGATTATTACGGTCTGTGTCATTATAGACGGTATTTGTCATTTGCCGATCAGGAGTTCCCAATTAAGTTTTTCCAAGGCTTTATTGAAGAGAAAAAGATTACACATTGGGCAGCAAGAAAGTATAATCTTTGCTCTCCAAAAAAAATGAGAAAAGAAATCAAAAAATATGATGTCATTTATGGCATGCCATATAGTGTAACAAAAACTCCTACTCGCGGATCTGTATTTGATACTATGCGAAAAGTTTTGATTTGGCATTTGAACGTTGGCTTTACTGATGAGATTTTAGATACAGTCATTGCTCTCGTAAAGGAGAGGTTTCCTCAATACTATCCCGCGATAATAAAGCGCATGGCCTCCGATGAAGTAATAGGTTTCAACTTGTTTGTTATGAAAAAGGAACTCTTTTTCAAAATGTGCGAATTCCAATTCGACATTATGGAACAGGTTGCCTCGCACATTGATATGACACAATTTGAAGGGAATAATAGAAGAATTATTGCATATATCGGGGAAATATTATATGGCACTTTCATCCAATGGCTGCGTGATGAGCAAAAATATAAGATGGCTGAAAAGCAGATGGTGCTTTTTTGGACACCACAGACAGATCGAATAGCAGATAAATCTGAATTAAAAAGAAAAGTAAAAAACTTTCTAAAAAAAGTGTTACTCAAGGTTTCCCCAACATACCGGGTGTTATGTAGAGTTGAGGATCGTCAGACACAAGAATTTGCCACAATCAAGGAATTGCAAAATGTTAATGAAAAGTTCAATCAAATCCTAAACAGGTTAGAACTGATGATTTGGCTGGAAAAACCGGTTTTCCCAGAAAATATGCCACAGGTAAAAGAATCCTTTTGGCGCAGTTATCCATCTGCAGATGGAAAACTTCGTACTGTTCAGATTGCAAATATGTGGATGCTTCACAGAATGAAGGAACTCTGTGATTCAGTTGGTATCCGTTTTTGGTTACATGGTGGTTCTTTAGTAGGAGGACTACGCCATAGCGGCTATATACCGTGGGATGATGACATTGATGTTGGCATGATGCGCAATGACTTTAGCAAGTTAAAGGAATTGCTAAACGATAATGCAATTTACAAAATTCAAGAGGTCTACTATACATCTGCGTCCTGCCGTTCATATCGGTTCATGAGGCGTGACATTGTCACTAATGCTTTCGTGGATATATTTATTTATGATTACTATAATCCAACGGAAGAAGATATTCAACATGACTGGGGAAAACTGCTTGATTTGAAAATGGGATTGGCACGTCAGTATATCACCATGATGAAAGTCCATGGAATCCAGCCCCGAAATGAAACGCTGGATGATAAGCCGAGTATAAAGCTACATTTGGACAAACTGATAGATATGTGGTGCAAGAGAATAAGTAGTAAGGAGCCTACAGATTGGATTGCATGGGGCTTGGATAATAATTTTGAGAATCGGACCAGACCCGCCTGGTGGCTTGGACGTATTTTTCAAGCATCAGATATTTTCCCCCTTCAGGAATGTACTTTTGAAGGTGAAACAATGTATATTCCTAATAACTTTAAAAAGTATGTTTTTACTGAATATGGGATTGACTATTTAGATATGCCAAATGACATAAACATTAGCAAGCATTTATCAATTTATTTTTCTAAGCAGAAAGATTTGGATGCTATTGAGGCGCTTATTTTGGATGAAAAGGGGCGGGGCGAATGGCTATGAAAGTCGTCATCTTAGCCGGAGGCTTCGGCACCCGAATCAGCGAAGAATCCCAATTCAAGCCCAAGCCCATGGTGGAGCTGGGCGGGATGCCCATTTTATGGCACATTATGAAGCTCTACAGCCACTACGGCTACAACGAGTTCATCATCTGCGCGGGCTACAAGCAACACGTCATTAAAGAATATTTTGCGGATTACTTCCTGCACACCTCGGACGTGACCTATGACTTTACCCACGGAAAAAGTGAAATGACCGTCCACCGAACGGCCTCAGAGCCCTGGAAAGTGACGGTGGTGGACACGGGCCTGAATACCATGACCGGCGGCCGGGTCAAGCGGGTAAAGGAATACATCGGGGACAAACCCTTTATGCTGACTTATGGCGACGGAGTCTCCGACGTGAATATCGGTGAGTTGGTGAAGTTTCATCAATCACACGGCAAACTCGTCACCATGTCGGCCTACAACGCCGGGCAGCGCTTCGGCGTGCTGGACATCGGCCCGGAGGGGCAGGTGGAGGCTTTCCGGGAGAAGACCCAGGGGGACGGCAATCAGATCAACATCGGCTTCATGGTCTGCCAGCCGGCGTTTCTGGACTACATAGAGGGCGACAACACCACCCTGGAAAAAGAGCCGCTGGAAAACGCCGCCCGGGACGGCCAGCTAATGGCGTATAAGCACGCTGGCTTCTGGCAGTGCATGGACACCGTGCGGGAAAAGGAACAGCTGGAAAAGCTCTGGGCCACGGGACAGGCTCCATGGAAGGTGTGGGAATGATGAGCGATCTGGACTTTTTTAAGGGAAAACGGGTCCTGCTGACCGGCCACACAGGCTTTAAGGGCGCCTGGATGAGCCGGGTGCTGGTGAACGCCGGGGCGGAGCTGGTGGGCTATTCCCGCTGTACGAAGAAAGACCCCAGTTTATTTAAACTGTCGGGCGTGCTGGACAAGATGGTGAGCATCGCCGGGGATGTGCGGGACCTGGAGCATCTCAAACAGGTGTTCAGCGAGTACAGGCCGGAAGTGGTGCTCCATATGGCGGCCCAGCCCATTGTTCGAGAAAGTTATGTAAACCCAGTCTGCACCTATGAGACAAATGTCTTAGGGACGGTGAACGTTCTGGAGTGTATCCGGCTGACGGACAGCGTAAAGAGCGTCCTCAACGTGACTACAGACAAGGTCTATCAAAACAACGAGTGGGCCTGGGGTTATCGGGAGAACGAGCCCCTGGACGGCTACGACCCTTACTCCAATTCTAAGAGCTGCTCAGAGCTTGTCACCCACAGCTATGTCAGCAGCTTTTTCCGGGACAGGGATATCGCCGTATCCACGGCCCGGGCGGGCAACGTGATTGGCGGCGGGGACTTTGCCCAGGACCGGATCATCCCGGACTGCGTCCGGGCGGTGCAGAATGGGACAACCATCGGCGTGCGAAACCCCTACTCTACCCGGCCTTATCAGCATGTGCTGGAGCCGGTGCTGGCCTATCTGATGATCGCGGCCCGGCAGGCTGAGGATCACGCTCTGGCGGGCTGGTACAACGTAGGCCCGGACGACTGCGACTGTGTGAGCACTGGGGAGATGGTGAGTCTGTTCTGTAAAAAATGGGGCCAGGGGCTAACCTGGGAGAATCGGGCGGAGGCCAACGCCCCCCATGAGGCCAATTTCCTGAAGCTGGACTGCTCCAAGATCAAGAGCGTGTTCGGCTGGCGGCCCAGGTGGCACATGGAGGAGACGGTGGAGCAGACCTGCGCTTGGACCCGGGTATGGCTCAATGGCGGGGACGTCCCGGCGGAGATGGACCGGGAGATCAATGTGTTTTTGGAGGAAGAAGCATGAAAAGTGCGATCGTGACCGGGGCCAACGGCTTTGTGGGCAGCGCGGTAGTGCGGGAGCTGCTGGATAACGGCGTCAGGGTCTGCGCGGTGGTGCATCGGGATCACCGGGATAACCTGCCGGAGCGGGAGGGCCTGACGGTCGTTTCCTGCGGCCTGGAGCAGATGCCCCGTCTTCCGGAGCTGATCGAAAAAGATACATACGATACGTTTTATCATTTTGCCTGGGCAGGGTCCGCGGGCCCGGCCCGGGCGGACACGCGGTTGCAGCTGGATAACGCCCAATGGACGGTGGAGGCTCTGCGCTCTGCCAAGGCGCTGGGCTGTTCCCGCTTTCTCTGCGCCGGGACCATCATGGAGCACGAGACCACGGCGGCGGCCTATGCCCAGGGGAACAGGCCGGGCCTGGGCTATATCTACGGCGGCGGGAAGCTGATCGCCCATGTGATGTGCATGTCTGTGGCGGCGCAGATCGGGATAGACTTGGTCTGGCCGGAAATCACCAACGCCTACGGCCCCGGAGAGCGAAGCCCCCGTTTGGTGAACACGACAATACAGAAGTGCATCCGGGGCGAGGCACCCCAGTTTACGGCGGGGACGCAGAATTACGACTTTGTGTACATAGACGATGTAGCCCGGGCCTTCCGGCTGATCGGGGAGAAGGGCAAGCCCTTCCACGAGTACCTGATCGGCAGTTCCACTGCCCGGCCCCTGAAGGAGTTCCTGCTGGAGATGCAGGCGGCTGTCGCGCCAGAGCTGGCGTTTCAGTTCGGGGACATTCCCTTTACGGGCATAGACCTGCCGCTTACGAAGTTCGACTGCTCCCAGACGGAGGCGGACACGGGCTTTAAGGCGGAAATCAGCTTTGCCGAGGGCTGCCGGCGAACCTTCGACTGGTGGAAGGAGCTGGCGGAATGAACACAAAATGGAATTTTCAGGGGACTGAGATTCCCGGTCTTTATGAAATAACCCCCTTCAACGCGGAGGACGTGCGTGGCTGCTTTACCAAGGATTATTCCAAAGAAGTCTTTGAGGCCAACGGAATCACCCACGATCTGGCGGAGGTATTTTACACCACCAGCCACAAGGGGGTCATCCGGGCGCTGCATTTTCAGAGGGTAAAGCAGCAGCCAAAATTAGTGCGCTGTATCTGGGGCCATGTGTGGGATGTGGTGGTGGACCTGCGGAAAGACAGTCCCAGCTTCAAAAGGTGGTTAGCCTTCGACCTGATCGGCAAGAAGCACAACGAGATCCTGGTGCCAGCAGGCTGTGCTCACGGTTATCTGGTGCTGGAGCCCAGCATCGTCAGCTATAAGTGCGGCGAGAAATTCTACGGCGAATATGATGACGGCATCTTATGGGACGATCCGGACATCAGCGTGGCATGGCCCCTGGAGCTGGTCGGCGGCCGGGAGCAGGTGATCCTGGCGGAGAAGGACAAGAATTTGCAGAGTTTCCGGCAGTTTATGGACACCTATGGCGGGTTTTGAGATGGATGTTTTAGTAGTAGGCTGCGGGCTGTGCGGGGCGGTGATTGCCCGGCACATGGCGGAGCCGGGAAAAAAGGTGGTCATCTGGGAACGCCGGGACCACATCGGCGGGAACATGTACGATTACACGGATGAACACGGCTTTCTGGTGCAAAAGTACGGCCCCCACACCTTTCACACGAAGAAGAAAGAGCTGTATGAATATATGTGCCGCTATGAGGAGTGGCGGCTCTATAAACTGAACTGCGGCGCGGTGTGGGACGGAAAGTACACCCCCACGCCCTTCAACTTCACCACAGTGGACACGTTTTATCCCCCGGAGCAGGCGGAGAAACTGAAAAAGAAGCTGTCTACCGCCTTTGCAGGGCGGCCCAGCGCCACAGTGGTGGAGGTGCTGGAGCATCCGGACCCGGATATCCGGGGCTATGCAGCGTTTCTGTTTCAAAACGACTACGCACCCTACACGGCCAAGCAGTGGGGTGTGAGCCCAGCGGAGATCGACCCCAGTGTCCTGAAGCGTGTGCCCCTGCGCTTCTCATACGAAGAGGGGTATTTTGACGATGCCTATGAGGTCATGCCGGAGCACTCCTTCACGCGCTTCTTCGAGAACCTGCTGGAGCACCCCAACATCAAGGTGGAGCTAAGGGTGGAGGCGCTGGAACGGCTGACCGTGCGGGAGGACAGGCTGTACCTGGACGGCGCAGCCATAAGCATCCCGGTGGTGTACACCGGGGCGCTGGACGAGCTGTTCGGCGGCGTCTACGGGCAGTTGCCATACCGGAGCCTGCGTTTCGAGTGGAAGTACCAGGAGAAGGACTGTCTCCAGCCGGCAGCGGTGGTAGCCTATCCCCAGGAGGCAGGCTATACCCGCATCACGGAATATAAAAAGCTCCCGGCACAGAACAGGCCGGGTACCAGCTACGCCGTGGAATATCCGCTGCCCTATGAGGAGGGCCAAGCGGCAGAGCCGTATTATCCGGTGCTGACGGCGGAGAGTCAGGAGCAGTACGCCCAATACAAGACCCTGGCGGATAAAATACCGAACCTGATCCCCTGCGGCCGTTTGGCGGATTTTAAATATTATAACATGGATCAGGCCCTGGAGAGAGCTTTGCAAATTTGCGATAGACTGTAGGAAAATTATGATGTTACAAAAACTTATTCAGCACCGCTTCCTCTTTGAAGAGCTGGTAAAACGGGATTTCAAAAAGAAATATAAACGCACTATTTTGGGTATGGCCTGGAGCATTCTTGCGCCTTTGCTTCAGCTCTTGGTCATGGCCCTGGTGTTTACAAAATTTTTTGGGAAAAACACGCCCCATTATGTGATCTACATTTTCTGCGGCAACCTCATTTTTACTTTCTTCTCTGACGCCACCAAAGGAGGCATGAGCACCATTATGGGCAACGCGGGCATTTTCACCAAGGTCAACGTGCCCAAGTATCTGTTCCTGCTCAGCCGGAATGTCCAGGCTCTCATCAACTTCGGGCTCATCTTAATCGTCTTTTTCATCTTTGTGGCTTTTGACAGTCTTCCGTTCACCTGGAAGTTCCTCTGCCTGCTCTATCCCATTGGCTGTCTCATCCTGTTCAATATCGGCATCGGCATGGTCCTGTCAGCGCTGTTCGTCTTCTTCCGGGATATCCAGTATCTCTACGACGTGTTCACCATGCTGCTAATGTACATGTCCGCTATCTTTTACACCATCGACCGTTACAGTCCCATGGGACAGAACCTGTTCCTCCTGAACCCGGTGTATCTGTTCATCCGCTATTTCCGAAAGATCGTCATTGAGGCCACGATACCAACGATATGGTTTCACCTGCTCATGGCGGCAGACGTGGCTATCGCCCTGGGATTGGGCTGTTTCATGTATAAGAAGTACAATACCCGGTTTCTGTACTATGTGTGAGGGCGGCCTATGAGTATTCTGGAAGTACATAACGTCTCCATCAAGTACATGACCGGGGACTTTAAAGAGATTGGCTTAAAAGAATATGTGATGAGGCGGCTGACCCATAATTACAAGGTCAACGAGTTTTGGGCGGATAAGAACATCTCCTTCACTCTGGAGGAGGGGGAAATGCTGGGCATCATTGGCAGCAACGGGGCTGGGAAGTCCACCCTGCTGAAGGTGGTCTCCGGCATTATGGAGCCCTCCGAGGGCTGGGTGAAGCGGGAGGGAAACATTGCCGCCCTGCTGGAGCTGGGCAGCGGCTTTGACGGGGACCTGACCGTAAAAGAGAACACCTATCTCCGTGGAGCCATGCTGGGCTATACCCGGAAGTTCATGGACGAAACTTATGATGAGATCATCGATTTCGCCGAACTCAAGGACTTCCAGGACCGGCCCTTTAAGCAGCTGTCCAGCGGCATGAAAAGCCGGCTGGCCTTCGCCATCGCCTCCCTGGTAAAACCGGACATCCTCATCTTAGACGAGGTACTGTCCGTAGGCGACGGGGCTTTCCGGAAAAAGAGTGAAGCCAAGATGCGGGAGATCATCTCCGGCGGGGCCACCACGATTTTAGTGTCCCATTCTCTGGAACAGGTCAAAGAGCTGTGTACTAAGGTGCTGTGGCTGGAGAAGGGAAAACAGATCGCCTTTGGGGACACGGCCGTCATCTGCGGGCTGTACCAGCAGTATCTGGATAAGGAGCTGACGCTGGCCCAGGCCCGGGAGAAGTGGGCAGCCCTGAACCGGCATTACGACTGGCTGATCGTAGGCTCCGGGCTGTTTGGTTCCGTGTTTGCCCGGGAGGCGGCGAACCGGGGGAAGAAGTGCCTAGTCATTGACGGCCGGCGGAAGCCGGGGGGCAATATCGCTTGTGAGGACATGGACGGCATCACGGTACACAGCTATGGCCCTCACATCTTTCACACCGACGACAGGGATATGTGGAATTATGTAAACCGACTGGTGAAGTTCAAAGCCTTTGACGGTGGCTTTGGGGAGGCCTTCCAGGGCCTGCCGGAAAAGGGCTGGAACAGCTTGATTGAGAAGCTGCTGGAGAACATCCCCACGGTGACAGGGCTGAGCTATGTCCGGCTGACAGAGGCATTCCCGGAGATTGCGGACCGGGTGTTATATACGGGACCCATAGACGGCTTCTTTGAGTATAGTCTGGGGCATCTGGAGTATGACAGCCTGAAGATAGAACTGGAGGAGTTGGAGCTGGAGTATTTCCAGGACAGGGCCATCGTGATTCCCGAGGAAAACGATGAGGAGCATGAGGGCTGCACCCGGATCATCGAGTATAAGCATTTTCTCGGCGAGGAGAGTGAAAAAACCGTCGTCGCTTGGGAATACCCCCAGGAGTGGCTGCCTGGGCGTCTGGCCTGCTGCCCGGTAGGTGGGGAGAAAAACGAGAATCTCCTGGAGCAGTATCGGGAGATGGCAAAGGAAGTGCCGGAGGTGATCTTTGCCGGGCGCTTGGGAGAGTATAAGTACCGCACCATGGCGGAGACCGTTGCCGCCGCTTTAAAATCAGCGGCTACTGAATTGGCATAGTTATAAACCCCATAGGAAAGACGGCCGCGGGAAGGAGGGACAGCAGTGAGCATCAGTCTATATGAACACAACGAGCGTGCCTATCGCTCTGCCCTCTCCATGCTTCAGGAGAACGGCAAGGCCGCTGTGATCCATCCCACCGGGACGGGCAAATCCTTCATCGGATTCAAGATCTGTGAGGACTTCCCGGAAAAAGCCATCTGCTGGCTCTCCCCTTCCGAGTACATATTTCAGATCCAACAGGAGAATTTGGCCGCGGCCGGCGGGACCGTGCCGGAGAACATTAATTTTATCACCTATGCCCGGCTCATGGTCATGGACGAACAGGCCATCGCCGGCATCAAGCCCGACCTTATCATTTTGGACGAATTTCACCGCTGCGGCGCGGAACAGTGGGGCCGGGGTGTCCGGGCGCTGCTCAACGCCTATCCCAAGGTCCCCATCCTGGGCCTGTCCGCCACCAACATCCGCTATCTGGACAACCAGCGGGATATGGCGGAGGAGCTGTTCGACGGCCATGTTGCCTCAGAGATGACCCTGGGAGAGGCTATCGCCCGGGGCATCCTGCGCTCACCCAACTATGTGCTCTCCGTCTACTCTCTCCAGAAGGACCTGGAGAAAATGAAGGACCGGGTGGACAGGCTGCGGGACCCGGTGCGCCGGGACCGGGCTGTGACGCTGCTGAAAACTCTCCGCCGGAACCTGGAGGAAGCAGACGGACTGGACGCGGTGTTTGCCCGCCATATGCCGGACCGGCAGGGACGGTACATTGTGTTCTGCTCCAATATGGCCCACATGAAGCGTATGATTGCCCTGGCCCCGGGCTGGTTTTCCCTGATCGACAACGAAGCGCATATCTACCGCGCCTATTCCCCGGGCCCTGCCACCCGGGAGGAGCTCGAGCGGTTTCGGTCAGACAGGAGCGGCCATCTGAAGCTGCTGTTTACCATCGACATGCTCAACGAGGGCATCCATGTGAAGGATGTGGACGGGGTGATCCTGTTTCGCCCCACCGTCTCGCCCATTATTTACAAGCAGCAGATCGGCCGGGCGCTCCGAGGAGGAGCGGCAGGCGCTGCGGCAGAGATTTCAGGTCATAGACGAGGTACAAAACTGTCGGGAGCTGTTCAAGCGTCTGAACGACACCCTGACCGCCTCTTGGGACGATATGTATGCCTATGCCAAGGCGTATTACGAGGAAAAGGGAGATCTGAACGTCCCCGGCCTCTATAAAACGGAGGACGGGCACTCCCTGGGTTCAATGATACAGAGCCGATGACTCTGTGGGTAAGCTCACAAGCCATCGGCTTTTTTGCAAGCCTGGTTACAAAACAGAAACAAATGAAGGCAAAAAATTACGCCTTGATCATGCTGATATTCCCCCAGCCGCATGAACAGATCACTTTTTTAGTTATCTGTCTGTCCTGTAGCGGTCACCGGCAGCGGCCTTTGGGGGCTTGACCACGATATCCTCCCGGCTGACCTTGACCACGTTGCGGCAGACGTGAATGCCGTGATCCGCATATCGGCATAGAATTTGCGGAAGTGTTCCGGCCTCAGCTCAGACAGCTTGTAGTGGCCCAGGTGCGGGAGGATACGGACAATGTCCTGCTTCTCTCTGGTGAGGGTAGACACGGCCAGCTTGTTTGGGGCCACCTCTTTGAGCCGGATGTCGATGTACTTTTGTGGGGATAAAATATCCTCAAAGAGCCAGACGCACAGACGCAGAGCCGATGATTTTGTGAGATACCCTCACGAATCGTCGGTTTTCTTGCCTCTTGACATGTACAAAAAAGTGTGTATAATAAGCAACAAAGGTTGCGCAACGATTGATGCTTTATCGCGGGAGGAACATGAGTATGCCGCCAAAATTCAAATTCACACGGGACGAGATCACAAGCGCCGCGCTGGACCTGACGCGGAGGGCCGGCCCCGATGGGCTCACTGCCCGGGCGCTGGCGGAGGAGCTGGGCTGTTCGGTCAAGCCGATCTTCGGGCTGTTCAAAAACATGGAGGAGGTGCAGGACGCGGTTCTGTCTGCCGCGCAGGACTTGTACCAGAGCTATCTTGCCGAGGATATGGCCGCAGGGAAATATCCGACCTACAAGGCCAGCGGCATGGGCTATATCCGTTTTGCCAGAGAGGAAAAAGAGCTGTTCAAGCTGCTTTTCATGTGTGACCGTAAAGGGGAGCCGCCCAAGCCGGGCAAGGAAATGGATGTGATTATTCCTCTTATCATGAAGAACACAGGACTTACCAGAGAAAAAGCGGAGCTGTTTCATCTGGAAATGTGGATCTTCGTGCATGGCGTCGCGTCCATGATCGCCACCTCGTATCTGGATTGGGAGATGGAAACCGTCAGCGAGGTACTGACCGACGCCTACATGGGTCTGAGAACACGTTTCCGCGCAGCGGAGGAATAAGAGCATGGACGCCATTAAAACGATCGATCTTACAAAAAAATACAAAGATTTGACCGCTGTGGATGGGCTGAATCTCACTGTCCGGCAGGGCGAGCTGCTGTCCCTGCTGGGGGTCAACGGCGCAGGCAAAACCACGACTATCAAGATGCTGACGGGCCTCACACGGCCCAGCTCCGGCGATGCTTTTCTGAACGGGAAAAGCATCTTGACGGACAGCGCGGCGGTCAAGGCTATGATCGCGGTATCGCCCCAGGAGACGGCGGTAGCCCCGAATCTGACAGTCTGGGAGAACCTGGAGCTGATGGCTGGCGTTCACGGATCTTCCAAAGACGAGGCCAAAAACAAGGTTGCAGAATTGAGCAGCCGTTTCGGTTTGGGGGCGGTCGCAAGTAAAAGAGCCGGAAAGCTGTCCGGCGGTTGGCAGCGGCGGCTCAGCATCGCCATGGCGCTCATCAGCGATCCGCAGATCCTGTTTCTGGACGAGCCCACCCTGGGGCTGGACGTGCTGGCCAGAAGCGATCTATGGGACATGATCCGCACCCTTAAAGGGAGCATGACCGTGATCCTGACGACCCATTACATGGAGGAAGCCGAGGCGCTTTCCGACCGGGTGGCCATTATGAAAAACGGACGGCTTCTGCTCACCGGCACCCCTGCCCAGATCAAGCGCCGGGCGGGTACGGACAAATTCGACGAGGCGTTCGTGCGCATCGTAAAGGAGGCGGCCCAATGAGAGTATTTGCTTTTTCCAAGCGGAACGATCTGGAGCTTTTGCGTGACCCGCTGAACCTGTTTTTCGGAGTGGGTTTTCCCATTGTCCTGCTGCTCCTTTTGACCGTCATCCAGAGGAATATCCCGGCGGCGCTGTTTGAGATAGAGCATCTGGCGCCGGGGATCGTCGTATTCGGGCTGTCGTTTATGACGCTGTTCTCCGCTACGCTGATCGCAAAGGACAGGGGCAGTTCCTTTCTGCAAAGGCTGTACACCACGCCCCTGACGGCGGGAAACTTTATTTTAGGTTATCTCCTGCCGATTTTGCCCATCTGTATTGCGCAGTCGGTCATCTGCTTTGCGATGGCTGTGCTTTTAGGGCTTCATGTGACAATTCATATTTTGACTTCGGTTTTGTTCACCCTCCCCGTTGCGCTGCTGTTCGTATCGCTGGGGCTCTTGTGCGGCAGCATTTTCACGGATAAACAGGTAGGCGGCATCTGCGGGGCTTTACTCACAAACCTGACGGCGTGGCTCTCCGGCACCTGGTTTGACCTGGGGCTGGTGGGCGGCGCGTTCCAGAAAATCGCAAATCTGCTGCCATTCGTTCACGCCGTGGAGATGGAGCGGGCCGTCCTTCAGGGCGATTATGCGGGGGTGTTCCCTCACATCTGGTGGGTAATCGGCTACGCCGCCGTCGTGACCGCCATAGCGGTGTTCGCCTTTTTGCGGCAGATGAAAAGACAGTGAGGCAACAATATATGGATCGGAGCGGCAAATCGGCATTTGCCGGGGAGGAAGCCATGGGAACATTTGAAGAGATATGGGATATCGTGCGCCGGATACCGCCGGGAAAGGTGGCTACCTACGGGCAGATCGCCCGGCTGACGGGGCGGCCCCGGGGCGCCCGGCTGGTTGGCTGGGCCATGGCTGCCTGCCCGGCGGAGAGCGACGTGCCCTGTCACCGGGTGGTGGACCGGTCCGGCGGTACGAAAAAAGCCTTTGACGAGCACATGCCCGGCAGTCAGCGCTTTTTGCTGGAGGTGGAGGGCGTGTTGTTCCGCCCGGACGGCACGGTGGACATGGACTGCTGCGCATGGCGGCCGGAGTGAGGACGAGAATATGAACCCCCTTTACTATTTCAGCTCAGGGTGGAACACAATTCCTTGCTGCTCATTACAGACAGAGATTTGCCTAAATTCAGCGCCGCCGCAAATGAGAGCATTTGCGGCGGCACCGGATGAACGACTCACTTTCACCGCATGGATCTCCCGCCCCTCCTGCGGGGCTTTGCTGGCGGCTTTTGCGTACGGGACTTTCCTTCCCGGAAAAAATGTGTTATGATCTGCTTGCTGAAAAACCAGGAGGACACAGATATGAAGGCTCTCATCATAGGCAACAGGGACAGATTTGAGAAATATATGCCGGAGGACATCGGCATAACGAAGGAACTGGAGCTGGTATACTGCAAAAGAGGCTCGTCCGATAGGGAGCTCCTGGCCGCCGGGCGGGACGCGGACTTTATCGCGGCGGACCCGATGAGCGCCGTGAGCGGGGAAGTGATCCGGCAGATGCCGAACCTGAAGCTCATCCACTCCGAGGGCGTGGGCTTCAACGGCTTTGATCTCGATGCCGCCCGGGAGCGGGGCGTGTACGTGTGCAACTGCCGGGGCGTGAACGCCGGGGCGGTGGCGGAGCAGGCGGTGCTGCTCATGCTTGCGCTGCTGCGCGGTCTTGTGACCGGGGA
Source organism: uncultured Oscillospiraceae bacterium (assembly GCA_947626315.1). Classification (GTDB taxonomy): domain Bacteria; phylum Bacillota; class Clostridia; order Oscillospirales; family Oscillospiraceae; genus Limivicinus. The sequence continues at coordinate 16,197 of CANQRQ010000003.1, forward strand.
CAGGGCCGAGCGCCAGGGCAGACAGATCGCCGTGAAGGAGCAGACGATGCTGCAGGGGATGCGGGAGCTGTCCGACTGTCGCGTGGGCCTTGTGGGCTTTGGGGACATAGCCCGGGCCACGGCCCAGCGGCTGCGCCCCTTCGGCTGCCAGCTGGTCTACTACGCGCCGCACCGGCGGGACCCGGAGACAGAGGCAAAATACGGCGTCCGCTACAGCGCGCTGGAGGACCTGGTAAAGACCTGCGACATCGTGAGCCTCCACCTGCCGGTGACGGAGGAGACGAGGGGCATGGTGGACGAAGGCTTTCTCTCGCTCATGCGGCCGGACGCGTATCTGGTCAACACCGCCAGGGGCGATCTGGTGGACAACGGGGCGCTGCGCAGGGCGCTGATCGAGGACAGGATCGCCGGGGCCGGCCTGGATACGGTGTACCCGGAGCCCACAGAGGCGGACAACCCGGTGGTCGACCTCCCGGCCGGCGCTGCCGACCGGGTCATCTTCTCCCCCCACATAGGCGGGATCACTACAAGCTCCTTTAAACGAGCCCACAGGCTGATTTGGCAGAGTTTTGACGACGTGAGCAAGGGAAAACGGCCGCAAAACATCGTAAACGGCCTGTGATAGAGTTTACATAACACATTAAAAAGCTGTGGCAAAAAGACGTTTTGCCGCAGCTTTTTTATTTGCAAAAAAATGCATTAGAAGATAAACGAAAGTTTATCGCAGGAAAGATACCGTTCTCGGCTCTTCTCCTTCGGTCACCAGCGGGAACAGAGTTTGGTCTCTTGGTGGCTTTGTTCGCTTTCTTTGCCTTGCCGCAAAGAAAGCGAACCGAAAGAAAAGGCACCCGGGGAAGTTTCCCCGGGGCCCCTCTGGGAGCGGGGTACAGCAGACCCGTTCTTAGGTCGCCCTTGGTCTTTCCTACCGGTTTACCCCGATGCAGACACTGGCAGAAATCGCTCCTGCGGTCGCACGCACATACCGACAAGGCTCGCCGGGCACTTATTCCCATAAACTTTCGTTTACCTTCAAGAGCACCCTTTTTTTGCAGAGCAAAAACCACCGGTTGGACCGGTTTTGATTTATGAGTCATTCTTCACAAAAATCGCCTTGCCTGTTTTGCTGCCCCCTCCGGGGACGACAGAGAAAAGAAATATACAAAAGCCCACGCTTTGTGCTATACTGAATAAAAAAAGGAGGCGGCAAGGATGCTTACCAAAGAGACCTTTCAAGAGCTTTGCCAGGCGTTGTTTGACCAGTGCCCCGGCAACCGGGTGGAGATACCGGGCCTGGGGGAGGTCACCCTGTTCGACCGGCCGCTGATCGGCCTTGCCGCGGCAGGAGACGAACTGTTTGAACGGTACAGAGAAAAGAAGGTCATAGGCCCGGCCTTCATGGGCCCGGAGGAATGGCTGCCGGGGGCGAAGACCGTGGCCGCCTTCTTTTTCCCTTTTACAGAGGCTGTCCGCCGCAGCAACCGGGAGAGCCAGGACCGGCCCTCCGCACCCTGGCTGTACGGACGCATCGAGGGGCAGCAGTTCATAGGGGCCTATATGGGAGCTCTGCGGAGCAGCTTGGCGGAAGAGGGGAGCCGGGCCTGTGTCCCCAGCCTGGACGAACGCTTTCAGGTGCGGTTCGAGCCGGACGGAGTGGATTTCCGGGCGGACAGCCGCTGGTCGGAACGCCACGCGGCCTATGCCTGCGGACTGGGGACCTTCGGCCTGTCCCGGGGGCTGATCACCAAAAAGGGCATGGCCGGCCGGATCGCCAGCATCATCCTGGACGTGGAGCTGGAGCCGGACCAGAGGCCTTACGCCGGCGTATATGACTACTGCATCCGCTGCGGGGCCTGCGCCAGGCGCTGCCCGGCCGGGGCCATCTCCCTAAAGAGAGGGAAGAACAATCTGAAGTGCAACGCTTTCCTGGACCGGATGAAGAAGGAATATGCGCCGCGGTACGGATGCGGCAAATGCCAGGTGGGCGTCCCCTGCGAGGCCTGCCGCCCGGCCAATGGGAAGACCTAATGCCCCCTTATTTTGCCGTCAGGACTTCCACCGCTTCCTTCAGCGTCGCGGCCTCGCCCACGTTGCCCGGAAAGATTACGTACGGCGTCAGCGGGAATTTACTCTCAGCGCCGGTCTGCCACACCGGGATGCCCGGCCTGATCTGACCGAGGACGATCGCCTTCTTCACCGCCAGGGCTTTCGTCCCCACGTCGCTGGAGGTGATACCGCCCTTTGCAATGACAAAGCTGGGTGTCACGCGCAGGCGCCCCACCAGCGACTGCACCGCGTCAGAGATCCTGACGGAGAGCCGGAGCTCGTCCTCCTTATCTCCCGTGTCCGCTGTGATCAGCGCGCGGGTGGTGTAGCAGCAAACGGTCCTGCCGGCCTTGATGCACGCCTCCTCCTTCGCGAGGCATCTCTGCACCTCGGCCTCAAAGGCCGCGTCATCCCTCACCAGCGTGGCGTCCAGCTCGATAAACTCGATATCCTTCCGTTCCTTCAGGCATTCCAGCTGTTTCGTCGTCTTGTCCGTGTGGGAGCCCACGACGATGATCCCGCCGTTTGCTGTCTCCTTCACCACCATCTGCGCTCTTGTAAGGAGCGGCCGGTCCGTCACGCCGCCCATCACCTTGACGAAGGCCGCCGCGGTCCGGAACAGAAACAGCTTGCCCTTTGCCATCGCGCGGTAGAGAGCTACGCAGAATACTTTGAGGTCCGCGTAGTCGACGGCATTCACGACCACCTTGTTGAAATCCTTTACCGCCAGCAGCTGCGCCTCGATCCGGTCGATGTCCATCTTATGGAGGTCCTCGAGGCTGATGCAGGTCACGTCTGCCGCCTTATAGGCGCCCTTCGTCTTCTCCTCCACATATGCCGGCAGCGTCGCCGCGCTGTAGCCGAAGGTCCTGTCCTTCGCAAACTCCGTCTCGTTGGCCGGGACCAGCTCATTGCCATATTTTACATAGTGTACGTTGCCGATGGTGAAGCGGCCGCCCTCCTTGAAGAAGGGGCAAAGGATCTCGCCATCGACGGGCCTGCCGGTGCTCTTCTCGCAGCTCTCTCTGAGAAGCTCGGTCTCCAGCGGATAGTGCCCGCGGAGGGTGCTGTCGCTTCTGCTGATAAAAAGGTATTCCTTGCCCGTCTCCTTCGCAGCCGCGTCCACGGCCGCCGCGATCTCCTCGTGGGCTTTCGCCGTCTGCTCCGCGGGTAAGCCCCTGGAATTTGTCAGCACATAGAAGAGCTTGTTCTCCTCCTCAAAACCCTGGAGGATGCTGTCCTTCTCCCAGTTGGTGTATACGGAGACGCCGTGCACGGTCTGCACACCCGTCGGGTCATCGTCGAGCACGACGATCTTCTTGTGGTTCGCCGCGATCTCCTTTGCCAGCAGGCCGTCAATATACGCCTCGTCGATCTTTTTATAGGAAGTCAATACGTCTGCGTGCAGCGCCATTTTGTGGTCCTCCTTGTCTGGCTTGTTGAAGCTGTCCGTACTTTCTTTACTATATCACAGGCCGGAATACCGATCAAGCGCTTGTTTTTTTAGCAAAATAAGCGCAGGCAACCGGCAGTTGACAGATTTCCAGCCGCCGCTTGGTGGACGGCAACCGCAAAAAACGCTATGATCTTCTCACGGCAGGCAAGGCCGGAAACCACTGCGGAGGGACGAAACATGATCTTAGCGGACAAAATAATGAATTTAAGGAAAAAGAACGGCTGGTCCCAGGAGGAGCTGGCGGAGAAAATGCAGGTATCCCGGCAGGCGGTCTCCAAATGGGAGGGCGCGCAGACCGTGCCGGATCTGGAGAAGATCCTGGCGTTGAGCAGGCTCTTTGGGGTCACGACGGATTATCTGCTCAAGGACGAGATCGAGGACGAGGAACTGACGGACGAACCGGACCGCGTACCCGTCAAGCGGGTCTCTCTCACCCTCGCCAACGAGTTCCTGGAGTGGAGAAAGCAGGCGGCCAAACGCATTGCCGCCGCCACGCTGCTGTGCATCGTCGCCGTGATCCCGCTGCTTCTCCTGGCCGCCGCAACGGAAACGCTCCCCGAAAATGTGGCCGCGGGAGCGGGACTGGTCATTCTGCTGGTCCTGGTCGCCGCCGCCGTTGCGGTCTTTGTCTCCTGCGGGTTCAAAAACGCCCCCTTCGAGTTCATCGACAGGGAGCCCTTTGAAACGGAGTACGGCGTGGACGGCATGGTAAAGGAAAAGCAGAAGGCGTACCGGCCCGCCTACGCGAAAACCAATATCCTCGCCGCCTGCCTGTGCGTGCTCTCTCCGATTCCGCTTTTCGCAGGCTTAGTCACGGAAAAAGAGCCTTTCATAGTGGTCATGCTGACGCTCACGCTGCTTCTGGCAGGGATCGGCGCGGCTCTCTTTGTCCTGGCCGGCGTCCGCTGGGCCAGTATGCAGAAGCTCCTCAAGGAGGGAGACTATGAGCGGCGGAAACAGAGAAGGAACCGTATCAAGGAGACGGTCTCCACGGTCTATTGGCTGAGCGCCGCCGCCGTGTATCTGGGCTGGAGCTTTTGGACCAGGGCCTGGGAGAGCACCTGGATCCTCTGGCCGGTGGCGGGGATCCTGTTCGCCGTTGTCATGTGCCTGTGCAATCTGCTCGTGAAGGAAAAGCAGGACCGGTAAAGCGTTCCGGTTTTGCGGCAAAAGGGCGCAAAAAAAGCGGGCTTTTTTGGCACGCCGGCCGGTTTTCTTAAAGATTATAGGGGGTAAACAAGCTCAAATTCTTCAAGTTAAAGACAAAGTGTCTTCAACTTGAAAACTTATCCAGGAGCATTCAAAATGCTCCTGGATAAGAGCAGATTGAACGCTGAAAGGGGGCTCCCGCCCCCTCTCTGCGCTCTCCCCCTGCATGTTATTACATGGTTCTTCTGTTCGTCTACAGTCTGACACCGGGGAATGGATTCCCCGGTGTTGTGTCGTGTAAAGCTGTACTTACGCGTTGTCCTGCAGGGCGTCGTAGCCGGTCTCGCCGGTGCGGACCCGGAACACGTCCTCCACGTCGTAGACGAAGAACTTGCCGTCGCCCATCTCGCCGGTGTGGAGCACCTTCTGGGCCGTCTCGATGACCGTCTGCACCGGCACCTTGCTGACCACGATCTCCACTTTCACCTGGGGCAGGAGCTTGACGCTGTCCAGTTTGACGCCCCGGTAGTAGTCGTCGTGCCCCTTCTGGACGCCGTAGCCCATCACCTGGGTCACGGTCATGCCGCTGACGCCGATGGCGTTCATGGCGGTTTTCAGGGCGTCCAGCCGCTCCTGCTTGAAGACCATGGACACCTTGGTCAGCTTCGGGGTCTCCGGGCTCCTGACCGCCGGGGCGGCAGCGCTGCGGAGGACCGGGGGCTCAGCCGGCACGGGGACGGGGACCGGCTCCGCCCCGGCACTCTCGGCGTGGACTGTATCGATGATGCTGAAGCCGGCATAGGCGGAGGCCAGGCCGTGCTCCGTGGGGTCCAGGCCCTCCAGCTCCTCCTCCCGGCTCACCCGCAGGCCCACCGTGGCCCGGACCAGCAGGAAAAACAGGGTGATGGTGACGGCGGCCCAGGCCGCCACCGTGACGAAGCCCAGCAGCTGCAGGCCCAGCAGCTCAAAGCCGCCGCCGTAAAACAGGCCGGTGAGCTTCTCCCCGGCGGCGTTGGCGATGGAATAGCCCGGGGCGCTGTCCGTGGCGAAAAGGCCCACAGCCAGGGTGCCCCAGACGCCGTTGCAGCAGTGGACCGCCACGGCGCCCACCGGGTCGTCAATACGGAGCTTGTAGTCCAGCAGCCACACGGCGAAGACCACCAGCAGCCCGGCCACGGCCCCGATGACGGCGGCGCCCAGGGCGTCGGTCACGTCGCAGGGGGCGGTGATAGCCACCAGGCCCGCCAGGGAGGCGTTGAGGCACATGCTCACGTCCGGCTTGCCGTATTTGAGCCAGGTGAACACCATGCACACCACGGTAGCCACCGAGGGGGCCACGGTAGTGGTCAGGAAGATGGAGCCCAGCTGGTCCACGCTCTTGGCGGCGGCGCCGTTAAAGCCGTACCAGCCCAGCCAGAGGATGAACACGCCCAGGCAGCCCAGGGGCAGGCTGTGCCCGGGGAAGGCGTTGACCTTCACCACCTTGCCGGAGGCGTCCCGCTGGTACTTGCCCAGCCGGGGCCCCAGCAGCTTGGCGCCGATCAGGGCGCAGATGCCGCCCACCATATGGATGGCGCAGGAGCCGGCGAAATCGTGGAAACCCAGCTGGGCCAGCCAGCCGCCGCCCCAGATCCAGTGGGCCTCGATGGGGTAGATCAGCGCCGAAATCACGGCGGAGTAGATGCAGTAGGACAAAAACTTGGTCCGCTCGGCCATGGCGCCGGAGACAATAGTGGCGGTGGTGGCGCAGAAGACCAGGTTGAACACGAAGTTGGACCAGTCAAAGCTCTCATAGGCGGTGAAGATGTCCAGGCCGGGCCTGCCGATGAAGCCGGCCAGATCCTCTCCCAGCAGCAGGCTGAAGCCGATGAGAATAAACACGATGGTGCCGATGCAGAAATCCATCAGGTTTTTCATCAGGATGTTGCCGGCGTTCTTGGCCCGGGTAAAGCCGGTCTCCACCATGGCGAAGCCCGCCTGCATCCAGAACACCAGCGCCGCGCCGATCAGAAACCAGACGGCGAAGATCTCGCCGCTGACCGCGCCCATAATTTCCTCTGTCATAGAAATTGCTCTCCTTTCAGCGCAAAGGCGTCCGGGACCTTTTGTCCCGGACGCCTTTGCCCGCTTCTCCCAAGAAAAAGAGAGCGCCGGAGCCTTCGCCCCGGCGCCTTTGCCTTGGATGGGCACAGTATAGTCTCTTGGCCGGAAAAACGCAAGGGGAAATCGCCCGGTTTCGAGCAATTTCTCCGAAATTAACGAAAAAAGCTTTTGATTCAAAGCAAACTTTGAAAAAGTTGACGTGAAGCGCTTAAAAAACGGCTGCCGGTATAAGTTCCCGGCAGCCGTGCTTTTCTTGGGATAAGTTCAGATGTTCTTGCCTACGAAGAAGCCGCCGCGGACGGCCTCCATCACGTTTGCAGGCTCCTTGCTGTCGCCGATGTTCCACACGGGGACGGCGGCGTTGGCCTCCAGCTCCTTGTAGAGAGCGTTGTTGGGGGCAAAGCCCACGGCCTGGACCACGGTCTCGGCCTCCACCTTCTGCTCCTTGCCCTCGGCGTCGATGACGGTGGCCACGCCGTCCTTCCAGCCGGCGAACCTGGCAGAGGTGTACATGGTGACGCCCGCGCCGGGGATCATGTCCAGCATCATCAGGAAGTTGGGAGTGGGGACGGGCGCGCCCGCCATCATGGGCATGGGCAGGGCCTCCACCAGGGTGACCTTCACGCCCTTCCGGGCCAGCCACACGGCGGTCTCGCAGCCCACCAGACCGGCGCCTACGATCACGCAGCTCTTGCCCACGTCCTTACCGGCCAGTACGTCGGAGGCGGTGACGGTCTCCGCGCCCTCGATCTTGAAGCTCTTGGGGGTAGCGCCGGTGGCGACGATAATCTCGTCGGCGTCCAGCTTCTCCACGTCCGCCGCGGTGAGCTCGGTGTTCAGGTGAACCTTGACGCCGGCGCGCTCCACCATGCGGGGGAACCAGGCCAGGAGCCGGTGGTCGCCGGTCTTGAATTCGGGGACAGCCGCCAGGTTGAACAGGCCGCCCAGCTTGTCGCTCTTCTCGTACAGGTCCACGTTGTGGCCCCGCTGAGCGGCGATCATAGCGGCCTCCATGCCGCCCACGCCGCCGCCGATGACGACCACGTGCTTTTTCTCCATGGCGGGGGTGACCGGGTCGCTCTTTTCATAGAACAGCTGGGGGTTCACCGCGCAGGTGACCTGGCCGCCGTTGAAGACGCGGGCCATGCAGCCGTTCTGGCAGCCGATGCAGGGGCGGATGTCCTCGCTCTTGCCGGCGCGGGCCTTGTTGGCCCACTCGGCGTCGGCCAGGGAGGCCTTGCCCAGAGCCACGGCGTCCACGTAGCCCTCCTCGATGGCCTTCTCGGCCATCTCCGGGGTCAGGATCTTGCCCGGGCAGATGACGGGGATATTGACCACTTCCTTGACCCGTTTGGCGTCCTCCAGCCAGAGGCCCTCGGCCTGGTAGGTGGGGGGATAGAGCCAGTAGAAGCTGTCATAGCTGCCGCCGCCCACGAGGATAGCGTCCGCGCCGGCCTCCTCCAGGGCCTTGGCCAGGGCCAGGCTGTCCTCCACGTCCCGGCCGTGCTCGGTGAATGCCTCGCCGGGCAGGGGGGCTACGCCGATATCCTTCATGTAGTGCCGCACGCACAGACGCACCATGACGGGGTAGTCGGGGCCCATCTGCTCCTTGATGCCCTTGATGACGTCGGTGACCACCCGGTACTGGCCGCCCTGGGCAAAGCCGAACTCATCGTCCCGCTTGTTGAAGGCGGGAATGGCGAACTGGTCGGCAAAGTAGCCGCCGTAAGCGCCGCCGAGACAGATGCCGTCAGCCCCGGCCCGGGCGGCGGTGACCGCCGCGATGAGCTGGTTATCGATCAGGCCCTGGCACTCCTCGGTGGTAAGGGCCCGGCACATGACGCTGGGGTCCCAGCGGCTGGGCACAGCGGAGGGGGCCACGGGCTGGCCGTTCATCTCCGGGGCCAGGGTCTCCAGGAAGGCCACGCGCCCGAAGGGAGCGCCCACTTCCACAAAGAGCTTGGTGTCATAGGAATTGATCTTTTCCGTCGCCTTGCTGATGGTGGAGTTGAAGGCGGCGGGGTTGTCCATGGCGTTGAGAGCGGCGGTGGTGATTTCCGCGCCGCCGGCGCAGGCGTAGCCGCCGGTAATGATCAGGCCGAAGCCGCCCTTGGCCCGGGCCTCATAGTAGTCGATGACCTCTTCGGTCATGTTGCCGGTGTCGTCGTTGCGTCCGCCCAGGTGCATGGGGGCCATGGAGACACGGTTCTTGATGCGGAGCTTGCCGATGTTGTAGGGCTTGAAAAGCTCAGGATATTTCAGAGCCATTTTGCTTCCTCCTTCTCAATGCGCGGCTGCCGTCTTATTCCGGACGCTTCCTGTTGATGCGGTCAAAGTAGCTGTCGGGGATGTCCTCTTTGTGCTTATAGACATTGAAGATGCAGGAGCAAGGGCCCACCTGCTCGGGGTAATCCTGCTGATAGATATAGCAGGTGTTCAGGTCGTTGGCCACGATCTCAGCGAGAGGCGCGTGGGTGCAGTACACAGGGAAGTTCTTGCCGCCGGCGGTGATGGGGTGGGGATCGGCGATGCAGCCGCCCTCGCACATACCGGCCTCCCACAGCTTCTGGCCCGCGCCGCAGGGGTCCATCCGATACCAGAGCTTCTTGTCGTCCTCGCCCAGGATTTTCATCTTGCAGTTGTGGAAGGTCCGAGTGGCGTTGATGGCGAACAGGACCCGCTCTTTAAAGGGCTTCTCCCAATAGCCGTCCATCATGGGGGCGTTGCCGTTGTAGAAGTTGTTGTACATGTACTCCTGATACTTGTCCGGGCCCACCTCTTTGAAGAGGGCGCACTCGGCGGCGTTGGCCTGCATCAGATAGGCGTCGTGGACCATGTTGAAGGTGGCGACAAAGGAATCATAGGCCGCAAGGGCTTCCTCGTTGCCCAGAGCCGCAATCTTCTCCCGAATGACGTCGCTGGGGCTCATTTCCAGTTCCCGGATCTCCTCCGGCGTAAGCGTAGTGACTTTACCCATGGTATGTACCTTTCCTTTCCTTAAATTAAATTTTTATTTTTCAGCTGTCTTTTTTTGACAGCCAGCTTGACAAAATTAGGATACAAGTGTACTATAAATTACACTTGTATCCTATCAAAGCGAACTATACCTGTCAATGGACAGCTTTGGAGAGTTTGTTCGTTATTTGACAAATTGAGTACAATTGTCCTATATTTTATGGGAGGACCTATGAAAAACGAGCAGGACCTGCGGGTGATCAAGACCCGGCGGAACATTATGGAGAGCTTCCTGGCCCTGCTGAAGGAGAAGCCCCTGGAGGAGATCAGCGTGACGGAGATCTGTGACCGGGCCCAGTGCAGCCGCAATACCTTCTATCTGCACTTCCCCTACAAGGATGCGCTGTATGAGAAGGTCGTGGACGGGTTCGTGGATACGATCTGCGGCAGCTTTCAAAACTTTGAGGTGCTGCCGGGAGAGAGCGAGGAGGCCTACGCCCAGAGGCACATGCATATAGTCGGGGAGGCCCTGCTCAGCCGGCGGGGGCAGCTGACGCCGATTTTGACCGGCGAGCACGCCCATGTCTTTTTTGCCAAGCTGACGGACAAACTGCGGGACACCCTGCTGGGCCTGACGGAGCAGATGTTTCCCGGCGCCTCTCAGAAGGGAGGCTACCGGCTGGTCTGCTGGTACAGCGCCTCCGCCATAACCGGCTTCCTCCGGGGCTGCATCTATGACGTGCCCCTGGACACGCCGGAGGCTCTGGACATTCTCTGCATGATCCACGTGCCTGTCTTTGTGGCCTCCTATAAATATCTGGAGGAATAGAGCCGCACAGCAAAGGCAGCGATCCTTGTGGTCCGTGTGATCGCTTGAAAACATACAACAAACGCCGGAAACCCTGTGCTTGTAGGCTTCCGGCGTTGCTTTATCTTCCTTGCCTATGTTATACTGAATAAAAAGAAATGCGCCGCCGGAGCGGGCAGTCCGGCGGCGGAGGGAGGGCGTTTGCGTGTCTGACTTCTCTTTTTCCATCTTTCCCAATGAGAATTTCATTGATCTGCGCCTTTACCAGTACGGCTGGGAGCAGTGCGAACCGCTGCACTCCTTCGGCCCCTTCATCCGGAACCACTACCTGTTCCATTACATCCTCTCCGGCCGGGGGAGCCTGGACTCCACGGCGGAGGACGGCGTCACTCACCGCTATGCCCTGGAGGCCGGGCAGGGCTTTCTGATCTGCCCCGGCCAAATCAACACCTACAGCGCGGACGCGGAGGAGCCCTGGAAATACGTCTGGCTGGAGTTTGACGGGCTGCGGGCAGCGGAGTATCTGAGCAGCGCGGGCCTGGGCGTCGCCCAGCCCATCTATAGGCCGGGGGACCCGGCCCTGGCCGGGACCATGCGGGACCTGATGCTGTACATCACCGACCACTCCAACGCCTCCGCCCTGCACCTGATCGGTTCCCTCTGTCTGTTCCTGGACGCGCTGATCCGCTCCTCGGCCTCCCACCGGAACGCCACCGGCACCCGCCTGCGGGACTTCTACGTACAGGAGGCGGTCACCTATATGGAGCAGAACTACCAGCGGGAGCTGACGGTGGAGGAGATCGCCGACGTGTGCAAGCTCAACCGGAACTACTTCAGCAAAATTTTCAAAGAGAGCATGAGCTGCACGCCCCAGGAGTTTCTGATCCGGATGCGCCTGGCGAAGGCCACCGAGCTGATGCGCACAGAGGACCTGCCCATCAAGGAGATCTCGGCGCTGTGCGGCTACCCGAACCAGCTCCACTTCTCCCGGGCCTTCAAAAAGCGCTACGGCAGCTCGCCCCGGGAGTGGAGGAATCAAAATAAAATACACCATATCAACAAAAAGCGCTGATCACACGATCAGCGCCTTTTCTTATTCTGCTTTCAGATACAGCTGGAGGGAGCGGTAGTCGCCGGTGAGAAGAGGGAGGGGATAGCCCGCGTACAGCAGCACATCCCCGGGCCAGCTGCCCTCGCCGTTGACGGTATAGCGCAGGGCCGGGTCCAGGCCCTTGACGCGTAAGCACAGGAGAGGGGGCGCGCCACGGAAGGGGCCCGTCACCAGGCTGACCAGGGCCTCCCGCTTATCCGGCGACACCTGCTCCCAGGCGGTGTAGGGCCCGTTCTGGAAGGGGTCCGTGAGGCGGTAGTAGTCCCCGTTCTGGATCAGGTCATAGTGCTCCTTGAACTGCTCTGTCTGCCGGCGGACAGTCTCTTTTTCCTCGGGCGTACATTTGTTCAGGTCCATCTCGTACCCGAAGGTCCCGGACATGGCCACCACGCCCCGGGTCTCCATAGGCGTGAAGCGGCCCGTGGTCCCGTTGGGCACGGCGGAGACGTGGGCCCCCATGGAGGACACCGGGTAGCAGAAGGAAGTGCCGTACTGGATGCGCAGCCGGTCGATGGCGTCGGTATTGTCGCTGCACCAGATCGGGGGCGGATAGGAGAGCATGCCCCCGTCAAAGCGCCCGCCGCCCCCGCTGCAGCCCTCGATGAGCAGCCGGGGAAAATCCCGCCGCAGCCGCTCCGCGAAGTCGTACACGCCCAGGACGTAGCGGTGGTACACCTCCCCCTGGCGCTCCGGGGGCAGGGCGGCGGACCAGACCTCGGTGAGGCTCCGGTTCATGTCCCACTTGACGTAGGCCACCTCCGTGCCGGAGAGGACGGCGTGGATCTGCCGGTAGACGTAATCCCGCACCTCCTGCCGGGAGAAGTCCAGCACCAGCTGCTGGCGGCCCCGGGAGGGGGCGCGCCCGGGCACCTTCAACACCCAGTCCGGGTGCGCCCGGTACAGGTCGCTGTCCTCGTTGACCATCTCCGGCTCGATCCAGATGCCGAAGGCCAGGCCCAGGGCTTTGAGCCGGGTGACCAGGGCGTTCAGACCGCCGGGGAGCTTCTTTTCGTTCACCACCCAGTCCCCCAGCCCGGCGTTGTCCTCGTTCCGCGCGCCGAACCAGCCGTCGTCCATGACAAAGAGCTCCATCCCCAGCCCGGCGGCCTCCTGGGCGATCTGCACCAGCCGGTCGGCGGTGAAGCGCATCTCCGTGGCCTCCCAGTTGTTAATGAGCACCGGGCGGCGCCGGCCCCGGTAGGGGTCGCGGATCAGGTGCTGCCGGATGCTCCGGTGCAGCTGCCGGCTCATCTGGCCGAAGCCGGCGGGGGAGCAGACCAGGGCCGCCTCCGGAGCGGTGAAGCACGCCCCCGGCTCCAGGACCCAGCCGAACTGATAGGGGTGGATGCCCAGCACCAGCCGGGCGTTTTCAAACTGTGTCCGCTCCGCCGCGGCCAGGAAGTTGCCGCTGTAGAGGAGCATGGCGCCGTAGCACAGGCCGTGGTCCTCGTCCGCGTCGCGGCCGCAGAGGACGACAAAGGGGTTGTGCTGGTGACTGGAGGCGCCGCGGACGCTGTCCACGCTCTGGACCCCGGCGTGGAGCGGGAAGCGGCAGGGGCAGCGCTCCATCACGTGGGCGCCATTGAAGCTGATCATGTCCAGGTCCGAGCGGGTGAAATCCAGGCACAGGGACATGCAGCGGCAGAGCTTGACGGTCTGCGCCCCCCGGTTGGTCACCCGCACGGAGCGGGTGATCAGATCGTGTTTCTCCAAAACGCCGTAGAGGAGCTCCACGTCCACCTGGGCGGCGGCGTCCGTCAGACGGACCGAGAGGGTCTGCCAGTCCTCCGCGCCGCCGTAAAAAGCGGGCAGGCCCTCCAGGGCGTACTTGCCCTCCCGCACCTCACAGTCCACATACCGCAGATCGGCGCTCCGGCTCCCGCTGGGCAGCTCCAGCTCGATAGAGGGCAGGCGGAAGTCCCCCACGCCGCAGGTAGAGTATTCCTGGGGAAAGGTGTCCAGAGAGAAGCCCCGCTCGAACCCCGCCTCGTTGGGGTTGGGGGAGAAGCCCCGGTCCCAGGGGCGGAGCAGGCAGGACAGGTCGCCGTCCGCGATCCTGGGTCCGTAGTAGGTATGCAAAAGGACCCCGTAGTCCCAGACCTTCATCTGGTAGCTGCTGTTCTGGGTGTGCAGGGTGATAAGCTTCCGCTCTTTGTCAAGTACGATCATAGGGAACCTCCCAAGTCGGATGAATGCATAGCGATTATATAGGATTTTTCAACGGAGCGCAAGCGTGCGACAAAATCCCGGAGGACTTTGCCGCACGTTGGACTTTCTTGAAGCGCAGAGGGATTATTTCCCGCCGGTGCCGGCGATGCCCTCCACAAACTGGCGCTGGAAGATCAGGTAGAGCACGATCATGGGCAGCATGGCCAGCAGGGAGCCCGCCATCAGCATGGGGAAGTTGGTGGTGTCCAGGCCCCGCAGCGTGGCGAGCCCGGCGGACAGGGTGAACATGTTGATGTCGTTGTTGACGATCTGGGGCCACATCAGATCGCCGTAGGCGAACACGGCGGTGAAGATCGTCAGGGCGGCCACCGAGGTGCCGGTCAGGGGGAACATGACCTTATAGAAGGTCTGGAACTGGTTGCAGCCGTCCAAATAGGCGGCCTCGCCGATCTCGTCCGGGATGCTCAGATAGGTCTGCCGCAGGAAGAACACGCCGAAGGCGCTGACAAGCCCCGGAAAGACCAGGCCGGCAATGGTGTTGACCAGGCCCAGCTTGGCCACCATCTGGTACTGGGGGATGATGAAAATCTGGCTGGGCAGGGACATCTGCATCAGCACGATGGTGAACAGCAGGTTCTTGCCGCGGAATTTCAGCTTGGCAAAGGCGTAGCCGGCCATGGAGCTGAAGACCACGGCGCAGACGACCCGGAAGAACACCAGCAGAATGGTGTTCCAGTAGAGCTTAACGAAGGGCAGATTCTCCAGGACCTTCTTGTAGCCGTCCAGCCGGAAGGCGGAGGGGAAGAAGGTGGCGGGGATGCTGACGCTCTCGGCCTGGGTCTTGAAGCTGGTGAGCAGCATCCACACAAAGGGAAAGATCATGATCACCGAACCTGCGATCAGGGCAAAATAGGTGAGGAATTTGCCGATGGCGTAGGAACGGTGCAGGGAATTGAGATTCTTCATGCCGGACCCTCCTTAAATATCGTAAGTGACCCACTTTTTCTGACCCCAGAACTGGATCAGGGTGACGAGCAGGATCAGGCTGACCGTCCAGACCACGATGGCGGAGCCGTAGCCCCGGTCGCCGGCCACGAAGGACGAGCGGTAGAACAGGTACATCAGGCTCTGCATGTCGGCCATGGCGGGGTTGGTGTCGTCGGACATCATGTAGATCAGGTCGTAGACCTTCATGGAGGACATGAGCCGCATGATCAGCACGGAGAACATGGTGGGGGAAACCATAGGCAGGGTGATGGAGAAGAACTGCCGGACCTTGCCCGCCCCGTCGATGCTGTTGGCCTCGTAGAGGGTCTTGGGAATGTTCTGCAGGCCCGCCAGCAGCAGCACCGCGTCATAGCCGATGCTGCTCCAGATGGAGACGATGGCCACGGCCACAATGGCGGTTTTGGGGTTGGTGATCCACTGAATATGGGCGCCCAGGATCTGGTTGAGGATGCCGCTGTCCCCGTTGAAGATCACCTGCCAGACCATGGCGATGGCCGCGGGGGCGCACACCAGGGGCAGAAAAAAGATGGTGCGGAAGCCGCCCTTGAATTTCACCTTGGTGTTCAGAAGCATGGCCACGAACAGGGCCAGGATCACGCCCACGGGCACCGTGAGGATGCAGAATTTGACGGTGTTCCAGGTGGCCTTCCAGAACTCCGCGTTGCCGAACATGTCGATGTAGTTCTGCAGGCCGATGAATTTGTAGTGGCCAAAGCCCAGATGCTCGCAGAAGCTGGTGTAGATGGTCTGGATAAAAGGCCAGATGTTCAGCACGAACAGGCCGATGATGGTGGGGGCCACCATGAGCCAGCCCCAGTTTTCCTCCCGCCGCTGGGCGACGGTCAATTTCTTGTTCACAGCGCAGCCTCCTCTCAGCCGTCAGCCAGTTTCTTGGCTGTCTCCGTATTGACGATCCCGGCGATCCTGGCCAGGCCCGCGTCCACGTCCTGGTTGCCGGCGTAGACCTGGGTCAGCACGTCCAGGACCTGGCTCTTCCAGCGGGGACTGGCGGAGTTATAGGGGACCTGGATCGCGTAATCGAACTGGTCAAAGATGCAGTCCACGTTGATGGGATTGCCGAACTCCTCAAAGGCGGTCCGCCAGCTCTCCTCGGTGCCCAGGTACGCGGGGATGGCCGCGCCGGAGCGGCCCTGGATCAGCTGGGCCTCCTCGGTGCCGAAGTATTTCAGCACGTCCTTCACGATCTCCAGGTTTTTGCCGTGGGCCCCGGTGGAGTAGCACAGGCCGTTGGACATGCAGGCCCGGCCGTCCCGGTCCAGGCTCTCCGGCGTGCTGACCGGATCGGGGGCCTTGGGCAGCATGGCGATATCCCACTTGCCCGTCATTTCCGGGTGGTCCCGCAGAGCGCCCAGCAGGCTCCAGGAGCCCTCCATGAACATGGCGGCCCGCTGGGACCAGAAGGTAGCGCCGGCGCCGTTCTGGGTGAAGAAGTTCTGGTCCGGGCACCAGTCCTCCTGCTGCATGCCGATGTAAAACTCCATGGCCTCCTTGCCGCCGGGCTGGTCAAAGCCGCTGGTGGTCCGGTCGGCGCTGAGGATGTAGCCGCCGTTCTGGTAGACATAGGCCCAGTAGCCCAGCTGATCGTCCAGATAGGCCAGATAGCCGTAGTTGCCGGTGGCGTCATAGATCTTCTGGGAGGCCTCCGTCAGGTCGTCCCAGGTCCAGTCGGCGTCGGGATAGGCCACGTCGGCGGCGTCAAACATCTCCTTGTTGTAGACCAGTACGCCGTTGTCCTTGTCCTTGGGCACACCGTAGTAGCGCCCGTCGGAGCCGCTGATGTTCCCCAGGGAGATCTGGGAAAAGTGCTTTTGGTAGTAGTCCGGCTCCACATCGTTGTACAGATCCGTCACATCGGCCAGCATCCCGAAGTCCGCGTAGTACAGCAGCTGGTTGGTGTGCATCCAGAAGATATCCGGCATGGTGTTGGACTCGGCGGCGGCCTCCAGCTTGGTCCAGTACTCGTTCCAGCTGACCACCTGCACGTCGATGACCACGTCCGGGTGCTGGGCGGTGTAGGCGTCGCACATGTCCTGCATACCCTGGCGCTGGTTGGTGTCCCAGATCTGGAAGGTCAGGTGCGTCCTGCCGTCGGACGCGCCGCAGCCGGTCATGGACAGCAGCAGCACGAGCAGCAGGACCGCCGCTGCCGCGGGTCGGATTTTTTTCATGCTCCCACTCCTTTTCTTGTTTTTCGCGCCGTCTCCGTCCGGAGGCACGCGCGGCCGCGTTTCATTCTTCTGCATGATAGCACAAGGCGCTTTGCCGTGTAAATGAACGGGTGACGCCAAAATATACCCAAAACACGCACAGCCCTTATTTGATGCAAGTCTGGATACATTTGGGTATATTTATTCAAAAGATTGTAGAGCTGCACAATTTTTGCCTGTTTTTATTGGAAATAATGACAAAAGAAGATTCAAAAAGTTTCTTGCCATGGGCCGGTAAAGTGTGATTTTGCCATATGATTTGGCAAATGCATATAGCACAATGCGCCACCGACGCCCTGCCCGCTTCCTTGACACGCCCGGATCTCTGTGCTATAAGGGGAGAAAGAAAGGAGCGGATCCCAGTGCTTTTCCATCGCCCGTTCGACCCGCCGGAGGACGCCGGATTCCCGGAGAAAACAGGCGCCGCCCGGTTTGGGGAGATCCTGGAGGATCACTATGCGGCGGTGCTCCTGATCAACGCTCTGTTTGTTCTGTGCTGCCTCCCGGTCGTCACGCTCCCGCCGGCGCTCTTCGCCCTGTACCGGATTGCGCGGCTTATGGCCCTGGGGAGGACCGTCCGCAGCGGGGACTATCTGCGCGCCTTCCGCCGGGAATGGAAGCGGGGCTACCTGGCCTTTGCCCTGACGGCGCTGCCCCAGGCCCTGGCCGGCGTGGGGCTGCGGTTTTACCTCCAGCGGGCCGGGGCGCAGCCGCTGTTCCTGCTCCCGTTCCTGTTTTGCTCCACGGTGTTTTTGGCGTCCCTGCTGCTCACTCCGCACCTGTATGCGCTGCTGGACGCCGGCTGCCCCGTCCGGGAGACTCTGCGGCTCTCCCTGGCGCTGGGGCTGGGAAAACCGACCCGCTCCGCCCTGGCGGCGCTCTGCTGTTCCGGCCTGCCCCTGGCCGCCGTCCTGCTGCTGCCGCTGAGCCTGGTCTATCTGCTGCTGATCGGCTTCTCCCTGCCCTTTTTGTGGGGAAGCTTCCTGCTGCGCCTGGTGTGGAAGCAGCACCTGGACCCGGCAATAAAAACGCAAATGGGCTTCCCCCCGGAAAAAACCGAGCCATAAAAAACGCCTCCGGTTCAAACGAACCGGAGGAATTTTTGCCTCATTGCTATAGGTCCAGCCGCATATAGATAGAGCTGTCCATGGGGCTGTCGTTATAGCGGCCGGTGCGGTAAAAGCCCATTTTCTCATAGATGTGGATCGCCGACGCCAGAAAGGGCAGCGTATCCAGGCGGATATAGGCGTAGCCGATCTCCCGGGCGTCCGCTATGACCTGCCGGGCCAGCAGTTCCCCGATCTTCTCGCCCCGGAACCGGGGCCGGACGTAGAGGCGCTTCAGCTCGCAGGCCTGGGCGTCGATCTGCTTGAGGGCGATGCAGCCGGCCGCCTCTTCCCCCCGGAGGGCCAGATACAGGCGCCCGCCCGGGGGGCCGTATTTCTCCGCCGGGTTTTGCAGCTCCAGATCGTAGTGCTGCTGCTCCAGGTATTGCTGAAAGGTGCTGTCGCCCTCGATCAGCAGCTGGGTGTATTCCGAAAACAGGGCGTTGATCTCCTCGTTGTATCCGTAGACCGGGACAAGCTTTATCTCCATGTGCGGTCTCCCTCCCGCGTTAATAGACCTTGCGGATCGTCTCCGCCCGGACCTGATAGGTCCGGCAGAAGTCCTCCAGATCGGAGGGTGTGCGGATCAGCATCAGCTCCCGGAGCTGCCCGGTGCTGCGGTCGCGCATACAGGCCACCTGCTCTCCGGTGCAGATGCTGCACCGGAGCACCGGCTCATACTGCTCCGGCGGAAAAACCGGCGCCTGCGGCTTCTGCTTTTTGAAAAAGGGCATGCTTCTTCCTCCTTCTCTTCTGGGGCCGGACGGCTTACAGGTCGATGGTGACGATCTTCAGGCCCTGGCGCCGGGCATATAAAAGGGTGCTCATGGTGCCGCCGGGGCTGCCGTTATAACAGGCCAGCACCAGCGAGGCATGGTCCACCATGTACCGGTTGCGCCGCTGCATACAGCCGGGGGAATAGGCCTCGCTTAAAACCGTCACCCTGTCGCAGGCGTCCAGCAGCTGAAAGTACCGCTGCCGCTGGGCGGCAGTCCACCGGTCCGCCTGGCTGCGGCAGGGCACCGCCGCCTCCAGGCTCACCTCCGGATGCCGGGCCCGCAGATCCAGCACCGCCTGGGCAAAATAACTGTCGCAGCCCAGGGCCATGCCGCAGAGGAAGGCCCGGTAGCCTGCCTCATAGATCCCCTCCAGGCGCAGAGCGATCTCCCTTTGCAGGGCGAGACAGCGCTCGTCCCCCTCCCGGCTGCCCCAGGGGAGCTTCTCCGGCCGGTGGCCTGTAAAGCAGCAGCTTTCTTCCCGGCAAGCCATGGCGCGCCCTCCGTAAAACCCTAAAAAGAATAAATCTATTGTACACGAAAAAAAGGGACTTGTCAAAACAGAACAGCGGTGCTATAATCAAGGCATCTTCAGGGCAGGGTGAAATTCCCGACCGGCGGTAAGGCAGAGGGGCCGCGCCCCCTTTGTCAAGTCCGCGAGCCGCAAGGCACGATCCGGTGCGATTCCGGAACCGACAGTCAGAGTCTGGATGGAAGAAGATGCGGGGAGCTTTTATTCCCGCCCCTTTTCGTATTTTAACGCCCGAAGAATGATCTTCGGGCGTATTTTTTGTTTGGAGGGAAAAAACATGGAAAAACAGAAAATGTCCACCCGTTATATGGCCGCTATCGCCATGTTCGCGGCGGTGTCCTACGTGGCCGTACTGGTGAGCAAGGTGATCCCGGATGTGATGGGCTTTTTGAGCTACGAGCCCAAGGACGCGGTGGTGGTCATCGCCGGGTTCATTTACGGGCCGGTGGCCAGCGTGCTGATCTCGGTGATAGTCTCCTTTATCGAAATGATCACCATCAGCAGCACCGGCCCTTACGGCATGATCATGAACATCGTCTCCACCTGCGCCTTCTCCGTCCCCGCCGCCTGCCTGTATAAGCGCTTCCACTCCCAAAAGGGCGCCGTGGCGGGCCTGACCGTGGGCGTGGCGGTGCTGGCGGGGGTCATGGTGCTCTGGAACTATATCATCACCCCGCTGTACATGGGCCAGCCCCGGGAGGTGGTGGCCTCCATGCTGGCCACCGTCTTCCTGCCCTTCAACCTGATCAAGGGCGGTATCAACGCGGGCCTGACCCTGCTGCTGTATAAGCCCGTGGTGGGCGCGCTGCGGAAGGCCAAGCTGGCGGAGCCCAGCAAGAGCGGGAAGAAGGGCGCCTTCAGCCCCGGCTTCACCATCTTCTCCGTGGCGGTGCTGGTCACCTTTATCCTCCTGTTTTTGGTGATGATCGGCGTGATCTGAGCGCCGGCAGGAAGCGCAGCCCCGTGAGCTTTTGCAGCCGCCGCAGGCTCAGCAGGAAGTTGAAGAGCTCCGTGGCGTAGATGAGGGCAATGTAGCCGGCCAGGGCGTAGCGGGGCAGCAGCTGCCACACCAGCAGCAGGCCCAGCAGCGCGTCCAGAATGTTGATCCCCATGCACCAGACCTGGTCCCCCAGGCCCTTCAGGCAGCCGTCCACGGCCATGTCCGTGTACATGACGGGCACCAGAGGGGCCAGGATCCGAATAAACTGGCCCGCCTCGCCGCTTTTGTAGACGGCCAGGCCCAGCATATCCGCGCAGAGGAAGAGAAAAGCGCCCACGGCGGCGGAGAAGCCCAGGCTCAGCCGGAACAGACCCAGGGCGGAGCGGCGGATGCCCGCCCCGTCCCGGCGGACCTGGGCCTCCGTCAGTTCCGGGACGATCAGCTCCGCCGCCGCGGACACCACGCAGGAGGGGAAGAACAGAATAGGCAGCACCATGCCCTGGATGGTCCCGTAACCGGAGAGGGCTCCGTCCGCCGAATACCCGGCGGATTTGAGCCCCCGGGGGACCAGCAGGTGCTGCAGGGTGGTCAGGGCGCTGCGGGCATAGGCCGACACCGCCAGGGGCAGCGCGATCTTCAGCATCCGCCCGGTGATGCCGCCGGTGGGGACCGCCTCCCCGTAATGCCGCCGCCGGTCGTGGAGATAGGCTGTAACCATAAGAAAGAGCGAGAGAAAATCCGCCGCGAGCCGCCCCAGGGTGACCGCGGCGCAGCTTTTTTCAATGTCCGCCGCCGGGGCCAGGTCCAGGCACAGAGCCACCAGGACAATGCCGGAGAGCTGCTCGATCAGATGCACCAGCGTGGGCTTCCAGACCCGGCCGCAGGCGGTGAAATACCCGGAGATGGAGGCGCACAGGGAGACGCAGGGCATGCCCAGGGCGGCGATGCGCAGGGAGAGGACGGTCCGGGCGTCCCCGATCCAGAGAAAGCCGATGGGCTCCGCCAGCGCCCAGAGGATGGCCGCGGCGGCCAGGCCGAAAAAGGAGCCGTAGGCCGCGCAGCGGCCCATGGCCGCGCCGATGCCGCCGGCGTTGTCCCCGCCCAGCTCCTCGGCCACCAGCCGGGTGGAGGCAAAGCGGATGCCGGAGATGGCGAAGGTGGCCAGCAGGTTGGTGACCGAGCCCACCAGCTGGTACAGGCCGATCCCCGCCGGGCCGATCCGCCCCACCAGCCACACCTGAAACGCCATGCCGATGCAGCTCATCAGCAGCGAGGAGCAGGTGAGCAGGGCGGTGTTGTAAATCAGACGTCTGTGCCCCATGGCTTGCCTCCTTCCGTCAGGACATTCTATGCGTGCCCCCGGGCCTGACAGAAGCGCGGCCGGCCCTTCTGGAGAAAAGAACGGCTTCCCCTTGCAAGATGGGGCGATTGATGCTAAAATAAAGACAGGGACAGACGTCCGAAAGACAAAGGATACGGAGGGGAAGAGACATGCTGATCACATTGGGAAGGCAGCACGGCAGCGGGGGGCACGATATCGCCCGCGCCCTGGCCGACGAGCTGGGCTACGCCTGCTATGACAAGGAAATCGTGGACCACGCGGCGGAGAATTCCGCCTTCAGCAAGGAAATTTTTGCCTCCTATGACGAGCGGCGGGTGGCCTCCTACGCCATGCCCGCGCCCCATTTCTTCGGCGTGCACGAGGGCTTCCGGCTGAACATGCAGGTGGCCGCCGCCCAGTTTGAGGCGATCCGAATGCTGGCCGACCGGGGCAACGGCATTTTCGTGGGCCGCTGCGCGGACTATGTGCTCCGAAACCGGAGCGGCCTGGTGCGGGTGTTCATCATGGCGGACGAGGAGTTTAGGGTGAAGACCATGATGGGCCGCCGGAACCTGACGGAAGAGCAGGCCAGGAAGCTGATCAAAGAGGTGGACAAGGACCGGTCCAGCTACTATAAATACTATACCGACCAGTCCTGGGGCCATATGGAGAACTATGACCTGTGCATCAACAGCAGCCGCACCGGCGTGGATGGCGCGGTGCAGGTGATCAAGGCCTATCTGAACGCCTGCGGCGAAGGATGAAGGACGGCAAAAGCCGCAAAAGAGGAGTGAGTCTGTTGGACGGACATAGGGAGCCGGTAATCGAAGGGCGGGAAAAAAACGCCCGCGAAAGACGGCTGCTGTGCGCCGCCTTCGGGCTCACCTTCTTTATGTGGCTGCTGGTCTGCGCCCTGCGGGGGATCGCTCCGTTTGGGAACCACATTCTGCTCTTTTCCGACAGCTATACCCAGTACATCTGCTTTTGGGCCTACTTCCGGGACCTGCTTCTGGGGAAGCAGGACCTGTTCTACGCCCTGGAGAAGACCGTGGGCGGCAATGTTATGGGCCTCTTCGCCTATTATGGAGCCAGCCCCTTCAATCTGCTGTACCTGCTGGCGCCGGTGGAAAAGCTGCCGCTGGTGTTCCACCTGATCGTGCTGCTGAAGCTGAGCTGCTGCAGCCTGACCCTGGGGCTGTATTTCAAAAACACCGGAGGGCTCTATGCCCGGGACCTGCTGCTCACTGCGGCCTACGCCTTCTGCGCCTATACCGTCAGCTACTTCTGGTCCGCCATGTGGCTGGACGCGGTGATCCTTTTGCCCCTGGTGGCGCTGGGCCTGCGGCGGATCTTCAGCGGCGGCCGGGTCTGGCTTTATCTGTGGTCCCTGGCCGGGAGCATTGTCTGCAACTATTATACCGGCTATATGCTCTGCCTGTTTTCGGTGCTGTACGCGCTGGTGCTGGCGTTCAACCGGGCGGAGAGCTGGAAAAAGCTCCCCTGGCGGGAGACAGGCGCTTTCACCCTGGCCTCTCTGGCGGCGGGCGGGCTGTCCGCGGGGATCCTGCTGCCGGCGCTGCTGTCCATGGAGGGCGGAAAAGCGAAGCCCTTTGGGGCCCTCTTCAGCTGGTACACCTATTCCACTTCCCTGAAAATTTTGGAGCGGATCTGCCCGGAGCGGGCGGCAGAATTTGACGGCCTGGTAAAATATGTGCTGCTGGTCCTGCTGCTGGCGGCCTTGATCCTGGCTGCGCTGACGGTATGGCTGCTCAGCTCCAGGCGGGTCCGGCCCTGGGTGAAAGCTGTTTTTTGCGCCGGGCTGGCGGCCCTGGCCCTGGCCTACGCAGGCGCTTTTGAGGAGGAGACCCCCTTCCTGCACAAGCTGCTGGTGGGCTTCTCCAGCTTTTATGAGATCATGGACGGGCAGCCCAATCTCTGGACAGGGCTTTTGCCGCTGGTGTTGGCCCTGGCCTATTTCCTGAACAAAAAAATTCCGGGCCGGGAGCGGTGGAGCTCCCTGGCCCTGCTGCTGGTCCTGCTGTTCTCCATGCGGCTGTATGTGCCCAACCTGATCTGGCACGGATTTACAGAGAACAACAGCTTTAATTACCGTTATTCCTTCCTGCTTTCCTTCTGCCTGCTGACGCTGGCCAAGAGGGAGCTGGACAGCCTGGAGAGCTTCCGGCTCCGGCACGGGGCATTCGCCCTGGGCGCGGCGGCGCTGCTGGTCTTTTTGGCGAAGCGGGCGTATCCGCCGCTGGCGGAGGACTGGTACTATGCTCTTGCGCTGGCCGCGGTCCTGGGGTTCAGCGCCGCGCTGTACGCGCTGCCCAGGCTGGGCAAAAAGGGCAGGACCGCGCTCTGGACGGCTGTGGCCGCTGCGCATCTGCTGAGTTTGGCCTATCCCCTGTATGTCACCATGTCTAACCTGGAGGACCATTTCCGTGAGCCTTACTCCTCCTATCAGAATATGGTCCTGGATGGAAAGAAAAAGCGGGCGGCGGTGGAGAACGGCCGGGGAGATTTGTTCAGGGCGCGCCTCGGAGGCGGCATGAACGGTCCTATGCTGATCGGCTACAATGGACTGACCCACTTCAGCTCTACCGAGAGTAAGGACGCGATCAGTTTCCTGTCCGCTATGGGGATCGATTCCAGCGGCGTCTGGGCCAGCGCGGACGACGGCTCCACCCGGGCATTTGACAGTCTGATGGGCCTGCGCTATCTGACCGGCGGCACTTATACGGGAGAGTTTGAAACGCTCGGAGATTCCGGTGTCTATGAGAACCAGTACGCCCTGCCTCTGGCCTTTCTGAGCACCGGCACCGGGGGCGAGGACTTCTCCCTGGGCTGGGACCCCTTTGAAAACCTGAACCGGGCGTACCGGGCCCTGTGCCCGGAGCTGGGTCTGGACATCTTTACCCCGGCCCGGTTCCAGCGCCTGGGAGACCAGGGGCTGATCGAGACGGAGCACGGCTATGTCACCGCGCCCGGAGAGAGCGCCGGCCGGATCGATTACGCGGTCTGGACAGAGAAGGGAGATCCGCTGTATTTCTATTTCCGGGGCGGCGCGTTCCAGGGGGTGGAGGTCTGGCTGAATGAGACAAGGTATGCCAGCCCCGCTTATGTGTATGACTGGCATACCGCGGCTTTGGGGGCCTATGCGCCTGGGGAGGAGCTGCGGCTGTCTCTCCGCACGTCAGGGCGAAACCCGGAATTGGCGATTCCGGATTCGCCTCTGCTGTACACGGAGAGCGGGGAGGCTCTGGCCGCCTATCGGACGGCGCTCTGCGCCCGGCCCGTGACCATGGAGAGCGGGACGGATTCCCACTTCCTCTTCCGTGCTGACGCCGGCCAGGGGCAGAGCCTGATCTTCACTGTGCCCTGGGAGAAAAACTGGCATGTGACGGTGGACGGGGCGCCGGCAGAGACGGAGAAGGCGCTGGGTTTCCTGATGGCTGTCCCGCTTGCCCCCGGCGAGCACACGATAGAGCTGCGCTATGTCCCGCCTGGGCTCCGGGCCGGGCTCACCGTCAGCGCGCTGGCAGGCGTCGCCCTGGCGGCCGCCTGGGCGCTGGGCAGACGAAAAAGGAAATAAAAAAAGCATTGGCCCCGCGGCGCCGCGGGGCCAATGCTGAGACTGTCAAAAAAGGGCCTTGGCCCTTTTTTGACAAAGGGGCTGCAGCCCGCTGCAGCGCACGACAAAACCCGTCAAAGACGGGTTTTGCGCACGTTTGCGGGCTGAGAAGTGTTTTTTCCGACGTACACGCCGCCGGAAAAAACGATCTGACTGCTTTCGCGCCTGCGGGCGCGAAACTCTGCGAGGCTGTTTTGTCAAACTGAGCATTGGTCCCGCACAGTGGGGCCAATGCTTTATTCCATATCTTTTTGCTGGAAGAAGCTCTCCAGGATCGCCCGGACGGAGCGGTACAGATAGGGCTTATAGGTCTCCAGATCCGTGGGGTTCTGCTCCAGGATCACGCTGTGGATCGAAGAGCCCACCAGCTCGGTGACGGTGTAGATCAGCAGGACCATGTCCTGCCGGCTCAGGTCCGGCCGCCCCAGAAGCTGCTGGAAGACGCCGATGTAATCCGTCTCCGACTTGCTCAGGGCCCCCTGGAAAATGCCCCAGCTCAGGTTTTTGCTGATAAAGCGGAGGATGATGGGGTTTTGGGAGATCTGGTCGAGAATGTCTTCAATAATGGCGAGGATCCGGTCTGTTGGAGCGTCAAAGCGCTGATAGTCCGAGTGGGCCAGGGCATGGTCAAACAGATGCTCCGCCTTCCGAACGATCAGCCGGTTCTGAAGGTCGTACTTGTCCCGAAAATAGAGGTAGAAGGTGCCCTTGGCCACGTTGGCCCGCTCCACAATGTCCGCGATGGAGGTCTTGGAGATGCCCTTGGTGGTGAAGAGCTCATAGGCCGTGTCCAGCAGGTTCTTCTCCTTCTGCAGCTTGTTCGCCTCAACTTTTCCCATATTTTCACCCCTTTTTCCCGCATAAAAATCCCTTATTTATCATGATAAAAGACTTTTGCCCGCTTGTCAAATCTTTTTTGCACTCAAAAATGACCAAAAGTCAATTTCTGCAACCCGGGCCTTTTGTAAAAATGACCAAAGTTCATTTTTTGAAGCCGCAGGTATTGACTGTTGGTCATTTTTGTGCTATCCTCCTCTTAGAAAATGACGGACGGTCATTTTTGAAAGGAGGAGCGCTTATGGAGAAGCTGAGCCGGCGGATCGTGAAGGCCCGTGTGCCGATCCTGATCCTGAGCCTGCTGCTGTTGCTACCGGCGGGCTTCGGCTATCTGCATACGCGGGTGAACTACGACATACTGGATTATCTGCCTGACGACATCGAGACCATGCAGGGGCAGGACATCCTCCTGCGGGACTTCGGCAAGGGGGCCTACGCCCTGTTCGTGGCCGACGGGCTGAACGAGGCCCAGGAGGTCCGGCTCCAGGAGAAGCTGGAGCAGGTGGAGCACGTGGAACAGGTGCTGTCCTTCAACACCCTGGCGGGCAGCAGCATCCCCCAGGACATCCTGCCGGATAAAATTTACGATTTCTTCCACTCGGAGACGGGCACCCTGATGGCGATCTTTTTTGACACCTCCACCTCCGCCGACGAGACCATGGAGGCCATCAAGGAGCTGCGGGCCGTGGCCGGGGAACAGTGCTTTTTGAGCAGCATGTCCGCCATCGTCACGGACACCAAGCAGCTGGTGGACGACGAGCTGTTCTGGTACGTGCTGATCGCCGTGGTGCTCTCCGCCCTGGTGCTGGCGCTGACCATGGACTCCTGGATGGCGCCGGTGCTGTTTCTGGTGACGGTGGGCATGGCGGTGATCTACAACCTGGGCACCAACATGCTCAAGGGGGAGATCTCCTTCGTCACCCAGGCCCTGGCGGCGGTGCTGCAATTGGCCGTCACCATGGACTACTCCATCTTTCTCTGGAACGCCTACCGGGAGCAGCTGAAAGAGACCGCCGGCAAGGAGGAGGCCATGGCCAAGGCCATCTCCGCCACCATTGTCTCCGTGGCGGGCTCCTCCCTGACCACCGTGGCCGGCTTCATCGCCCTGTGCTTCATGACCTTCACCCTGGGCATGGATCTGGGCGTGGTGATGGCCAAGGGCGTGCTGCTGGGGGTGCTCTGCTGCGTTACCGTCCTGCCGGCCTTCATCCTTCTGTTCGATAAGGCCATCCAGAAAACCGGCCACAGGCCCCTCACCGTCAACGGCGAGAAGGCCGCCGGTTTTATCCTGAAGCACCGGAAGGTCCTGATGGCGCTGCTGCTTCTGCTGTGGATCCCCGCCATTATCGGCTACAACCAAATCCAGGTCTATTACAAGCTGGACGAGAGCCTCCCTGACGAGCTGCCCTGCATCCAGGCCAATAAAATCCTGGAGGAGGACTTTGACACCAGCACCGTGCACCTGGTCCTGGTCAACGAGGAGATGCCCGTCAAGGACGCCAAGGCCATGCTGGACCGCATGGAGCAGGTGGACGGCGTGAAGGCCGCCCTGGGGATCGACTCCCTGGTGGGCTCCGCCATTCCCAAGGACTTCCTGCCCGAACAGCTGACGGAGGACCTGACCGCCGGCGGGCGGCAGTTGATCCTCATCACTTCCGAGTACCCCGTCGCCAGCGATGAAGTGAACGCCCAGGTGGATGAGCTGGAGGCCATTTTGAAGCAGTACGCCCCCGACGGCATGCTCATCGGCGAGGCCCCCTGCACCCGGGACCTGATCACCATCACCGACCGGGACTTCCAGGTGGTCAGCGCCGTGTCCATCGGGGCCATCTTCCTGCTGATCTTCTTTGTGCTCCGGTCCGTCTCCCTGCCGGTGATCCTGGTGCTGGTGATCGAGCTGGCCATCTACATCAACCTGGCCATCTCCGGCTTTGACGGGGCCGTGCTGCCCTTCATCGCCTCCATCGTGGTGGGGACGGTGCAGCTGGGCGCCACGGTGGACTACGCCATCCTGCTCACCAACCGCTACCAGACGGAGCGCCGCCTGGGGAAGGACAAAGAGGAGGCGGCCCACACCGCCCTGAGCACGTCCATCCCCTCGGTGCTGACCAGCGCCCTGGGCTTCTTCGCCGCCACCATCGGCGTGGGCCTCTACTCCGACGTGGACATGATCGGTACGCTGTGCCTGCTGCTGGGCCGGGGGGCCCTGATCAGCATGGCGCTGGTGCTGTGCCTGCTGCCCGCCCTGCTGATCGCCTGCGACGGGCTTATCGCAAAAACAAGCTGGGGGCGCCGCTCCCGGAAAAAGAACATGGAGGGACTGTCATGAACGGAAAAACGAAAAAGCTTCTGGCCCTGCTCCTGGTCCTGTGCCTGTCCGCTGGCTGCCTGGCCGCCTGCGGCAAGAGCCCTGACCCGGTGGAACCGGCCGCCGATCTGGTAGATCAGACCATCCTCCAGGCCGCCTCCGACCTGCTGCCCACCCACGGCAGCACCGAGGGCAAGGAGGAGACCGTCTATGTGATCGCCGACGCCCAGGGTCAGCCGGAGCGCACCATCGTCAGCGCCTGGCTGAAAAACCCGGACGAGACGGACACCATCACCGACCGCTCGGACCTGAACGGCATCGAGAATGTGAAGGGCGACGAGAGCTTCACTAAGGACGCCGACGGCAGCCTGGTCTGGGATGCACACGGGAACGATATCTATTACCAGGGCGATTCCGACCGGGAGCTGCCTCTGGCGGTCCGCGTCAGCTACAAGCTGGACGGAAAGCTGGTGTCCCCCGAGGAGCTGGCCGGGGCCAGCGGGCACCTGGAGATGACCTTCCGCTACGAGAACAAGACCGGCCGTGAAGAGGAGATCGACGGCAAGACCGTGACCATCTATCAGCCCTTTGTGGCCGTGTCCTGCCTGGTGCTGGACGCCTCCAAGGCCAGCGCCGTGGAGGTGACCAACGGCACCACCATCAATTCCGGCGAACAGCTGATCGTGGCCGGCCTGGCCATGCCGGGGCTCAAGGAGAGCCTGGGCCTGGACGAGCTGGAGGACGCGGACGGCGAGGCGCTGGATGCGGACCTGCCCGAGACCGTCACCATCAACGCCGATGTACACGATTTCTCCCTGCTCACCACCGTGACCTTGGTGGAGAACGCCCTTTTGAACGATGTGGACCTGGAGAATGTGGAGAGCTTTGACGACCTGAAGGACTCCGTCAGCAAGCTGGCGAACGCCTCTGCCAGCCTGGTGGACGGGGCAGGCGACCTCTACAACGGCACCAAGGCCCTCTCCGGCGGTATGACGGAGGTGGTAAACGGCGCGGCGTCTGTGGCGGCCAACCTGGCCACCGTGCAGGAGGGCGTCGGGAAGCTGGCAGTTGGCTCCGCGCAGCTCCTGGCGGGGGTGGATCAGGCCAGTACCTTGTTCAGCAACAAGGCCACGGAAGACATAGCGGCTGCTCAGAAACAGGTGCAGGGCAGCTCGAAAGACATGATAACGGAAATTTTTGCCCTGAATCAGAGCTTTACCGGCGTAAAGACCGCCCTCGGAAACATCCAAACAACCGTGAGCAATCTGACTCTGGGCGACGACACGGAGGGCAAGCTCACAGCCATCGGAGAAAGCTCCGGAACTATCACCGCTACCGCCAGCGCGGAAAAGGACGCGCTTACCCAGGCGAAGACAGATATCGACGCCATCATCGACGGCCTTTCAGATGCCGGCCTGCCTGAGGAAAATGAGACTGCGCTTAGAACGGCTTTTGACCATGCTATCGATGCCGCGTTGGCTCAAACCAAGGCTATAAGTACAGAGAGCACGAGCATAACCGAAAATGTTGGTTTAGTCGGTACCGGTCTGGAGACGGCCAAGTCGGAGCTCTCAGGAAAGCTCCAGACCAATATTGATGAGCTCACATCAGCTATGACCGGATTCAGCACCAACATGCTGGCTATCGAGGATCTTTCCACCCAGTTGGGCACCCTGGAAACAAATCTTGAAACTCTGAAGGATCTGGATCTTGCGAAATCCTTTGGTGATCTGCAGCAAGGCGCCGCGGCGGTGAACGAAGGCGCGAAGGAGCTCAACGACCCGAAGGCGGGTGTTCCCGCCTTGGCCGCCGGCGCGGCGGCGCTGAAGGACGGCACCCAGAGCCTTGCCGCCGGGGTCAACCAGGTGGCCGACGGCGCCAACGCCCTGCTGAGCGGCCTGCGGACCTTTGACGGCGACGGGGTCAAGGTCCTGTCCCGGCTCTTCGAGGAGGACGCCCAGGGCTTCATGGACCGGCTGCGGGCCGTCCAGGCCTACGGCGAGGAGTATGACAACTTCTCCGGCCTGGCCGACGGCATGCCCGGCACAGTGCGCTTCGTGATCCGCACGGACTCCATCGGCGAATAACAATAATACAGCAAAAGCCCCTCGGATTTGGCCTGTTCACCAAACCCGAGGGGCTTATTTTATACTTAAATCACAGATGAACGTCGATGCGCCGGATCAGCACGGCGGCCAGGATGCCCACCGCGATGCCCGCGATGGTGCCGCTCAGGATCAGGAAAGGCAGGTAATACACGATGACGTTCGTCTCCAGCAGCAGGCAGGCCATGCCGATCTGCCCCACATTATGCAGCACCCCGCCCAGGACGCTGACCGCCACGTAGGAAAAGGCGGGGATCCTTTTCAGCAGCAGCATCCCGCCCAGGCTCAGCACCGCGCCGGCCAGGCTGTACAGAAAGCTGGCGCCGGAGCCGAAGAGCAGGGAGACCAGCGCCACCCGCAGCAGGGAGATGACCGCCGCCTCCTTTGTGCCCAGCTTGTACAGGGCAAAGACCACGATGATGTTGGCCAGGCCCACCTTCACGCCGGGAATGGCCACAAAGGAGGGGAGCATGCTCTCCAGATAGGACAGGACCATCGCCAGCGAGATCAGCAGGGCCATGGTCGTCAGTTTCTTCGTTTTCATAGGCTGCTTCCTTTATCCCACGACTACGTCCACCGTCTGCTCGCCGCCTACCACCGTCACCGTCAGCTTGTTGGGCAGGCAGGTGATGGTCTGGCCGCTGAGATGGATCTTCCCCTGACGGACGCAGAGCTTGTCCGGGCAGTTGGCCTCCCGGAGCCAGGCCTCGCCGCCGCTTATGACCAGAATGTTGCTGCCGCCGTTGAGGGCGTATTCCCCCTCCTCCGCCAGGGAGTAACGGGCCGTCTCCTGGCCGTTCACCCGCACCAGCACCTCCGCGCCTGCCGTCTGCCCCTGCCGGAGCAGGAAGTACAGAGCGGCGGAGAGCAGCAGGAAAAAGGCGACCAGGAGCAGGTCCCAGCGTTTGCTTTTATGGGCAGAGCCTTTCATGTAAAAGACCGGCAGGATCAAGAGAGGAGCTCCGGGCGGGCGGCGATACCGCCGGGCCCGGAGAGAGCGGGACCGTAAACTCCTCTCCCCGCGCTTCCTTTCCGCATTATCTCGTCTCCTCTTATTTTATAACACGGCCCGGCCGGAAGCAAGCCTTTTTCCGATTTTGCGATTTACAAAGCGAAAGCTTTGTACTATAATCGTTAAAAAATGCGGAGGGGCGCTTATGGAGCCGAGGCTGACAGGCATCAACCGAAGAGAGGCGCTTATATACCTGGGCTACAGGGGCGGCGCCCTGGAGGGCGTGGAGGAGGAGCTGGAGCGCTGCGAGGAGCTGGTGCTGAAGACCGCCCGGCCCCGGGCGGTGTGGCGGCGATTTGCCTTACTGCCGGACGGCTCCCTGGAGGGGGCGGATTTCCGCCCGGAGGGGGAGGACGTGCAGGCGCTGCTGGCGGAGAGCCGGGAGGCGGTGCTGCTGGCCGCCACCCTGGGCGCGGAGATCGAGGCCCTGGTCCGGCGGACCCAGGTGCGGGACATGGGCCGGGCCATGCTGTTGGACGCCTGCGCCAGCGCCGCCATCGAGAACGTGTGCGACAATCTCTGCGCCGACCTGGCCGCGGAGCTGGCCCCCCTGCATCTGACGGACCGGTTCAGCCCCGGCTACGGGGACCTGCCGCTGAGCTGCCAGGCGGATTTCTTCCGCCTGCTGGACATCCCCCGGCGGATCGGGGTGAGCCTGTCGCCGGGGGGACTGATGCTGCCGCAGAAGTCGGTCACGGCCCTGCTGGGCCTGGCGGACCGGCCCCAGCCCCGGCGGAGCGGCGACTGCGCCGTCTGCGGCCGCTTTGAGGACTGCTCCCTGAGAAAGGAAGGGATACGCTGTGGGAGAAACTGAATTTACCCTTCTGGACGGGGCCATGGGCACCATGCTCCAGGCCGCGGGCCTGCCCGCGGGGACCCTGCCGGAGACCTGGAACATCACCCGGCCGGAGGAGGTCACCGCCGTCCACCGGCGCTATGTGGAGGCGGGGAGCCGGGTGCTCTACGCCAACACCTTCGGGGTCAACCGGTTGAAAACCGCCGGCTGCGGCTACTCCGTGGAGGAGCTGGTGGCCGCGGGCATCCGGGCCGCCCGGGCGGCGGACCGGGGCGAGGGCGTCCGGGTGGCGCTGGACGTGGGGCCGCTGGGCCAGCTGCTGGAGCCCCTGGGCTCTCTGCGCTTTGAAGAGGCCTATGACATTTTTAAAGAGCTTGTGCTGGCCGGGGAGGCCGCCGGGGCCGACCTGGTGGTGTTCGAGACCATGAGCGACCTGTACGAGATGAAGGCCGCCGTGCTGGCCGCCAAGGAGAACAGCCGTCTCCCGATCTGGAGCACCATGACCTTTGAACAGAGCGGCCGGACTTTTCTGGGGACGACGGTGCCCTCCATGGCCCTGACCCTTACGGGCCTGGGGGTGGACGCCCTGGGCTTCAACTGCAGTCTGGGGCCGGCGGAGCTGCTGCCCCTGGCGGAGGAGCTCCGGCGCTGGACGGATCTGCCGCTGATTTTAAAGCCCAACGCGGGCCTGCCGGACCCGGCCACCGGGGCCTATGCCCTCCAGGCGGAGGACTTTGCCCGGCAGCTGGTCCGGGGGGCTGAGCTGGGCGTGACGGTTTTGGGCGGCTGCTGCGGCACCGGGCCGGACTATATCCGGGCCCTGGGCCGGGAGCTGGCCGGCCGGAAGCCGGGGGAGCGCCCGGCCCCGGACCGGCGGGGCCTCTGCTCCGCCTCCCGAACGGTGCCCCTGGACGGGCGCGTGCGGGTCGTGGGGGAGCGGATCAACCCCACCGGGAAGAAGCGCTTTCAGCAGGCCCTGCGGGAGCGGGACATGGACTATATCCTCCAGCGGGGCGTGGAGCAGCAGGACGCGGGGGCGGACATCCTGGACGTGAACGTGGGTCTGCCCGGCCTGGACGAGCCGGCGCTGATGCGGGAGACGGTAAAGGCCCTGCAGGCGGTGGTGGACCTGCCGCTGCAGATCGACAGCTCAAACCCCGCCGCCATCGAGGCGGGGCTCCGGGCGGTGAACGGCCGGGCGGTGGTGAACTCCGTCAACGGGGACCGGGAGACCCTGGAGGCCGTGCTGCCCCTGTGCAAAAAGTACGGCGCGGCGGTGGTGGGCCTGTGCCTGGACAAGAACGGCGTGCCCCGGACGGCGGAGGAGCGCCTGGCCATCGCCCGGCGGATTTTGGCCGCGGCGGAGGCCTATGGCATCCCCCGGGAGGACGTGCTGATCGACTGCCTGACCCTCACCGTCTCCGCCCAGCAGGAGCAGGCGGCGGAGACGCTGAAGGCCCTGAGAACCGTATCCGGGGAGCTGGGGCTGCATACGGTGCTGGGGGTCAGCAACATCTCCTTCGGCCTGCCCGCCCGGGAGCAGATCACCGTGAGCTTTTTGACCCAGGCCCTGGCCGCGGGGATGGACCTGCCCATTGTCAACCCCAACCAGGCCGCCGTGATGGACGCGGTGGCCGCGTTCCGGGTTCTCTCCGGCCAGGACCCAAACAGCGCCGCCTATATCGAGCGCTTCGCCGCCGCCCCCGCCGGGGAGCCAAAGCCCCGGACCGGGGAGCCCATGAGCCTGGAGACGGCTGTCGCCAAGGGCCTGGGGGCGGAGGCCAGGGCCCTGACGGAGCAGGCCCTGGAGAGCATGGAGGAGCTGGAGGTGGTCAACCGCCTGCTGATCCCGGCGCTGGACCGGGTGGGGGAGCGCTATGAGCGGCAGGAGATCTTCCTGCCCCAGCTTATGAGCGCGGCCAGCGCCGCCTGCGAGGGCTTCGAGGCGGTAAAGGCCCGGATGGCCCGGCGGGGGGCCGGAACGGTCTCCAAGGGGAAGATTTTGCTGGCCACCGTCAAGGGGGACATCCACGATATCGGCAAGAACATCGTCCGGGTGGTGCTGGAAAACTACGGCTACACGGTGCTGGACCTGGGGCGGGACGTGCCGGCGGAGGAGATCGTCCGCACGGCGATTCAGGAGGATGTGAAGCTGGTGGGCCTCTCGGCCCTGATGACCACCACGGTCCCCAGCATGGAGGAGACGATCAAGGCCCTCCGGGCCAGCGGCCACGCCTGCAAGGTCCTGGTGGGCGGCGCGGTGCTGACGCCGGAGTACGCCCGGCAGATCGGCGCGGACTTCTACGCGAAGGACGCCAAGCAGAGCGCGGATATCGCCCGGCAGGTGCTGGGCTGAAGAGAGAGGGAGAAGCTATGAGCGGAGAGAACAGATTTTACGAGGCGCTGACGGGCGGAGGGCGGAAGCCCTTTGCCGTGGAGCTGGATTCCCCGGAGGGGCCGGACGCGGAGAAGTTCATGGCCGGGGCGGCCCAGCTCCAGGCCGGGGGCGCGGACCTGATCACCGTGGCAGACTGCCCGGTGGCCCGGCCCCGGATGGATTCCAGCCTGATGGCCTGCAAGCTCCGGCGGGAGCTGGGCATGGACGCCATGCCCCACATGACCTGCCGGGACCGGAACCGGAACGCCAGCCAGGCCCTGCTGCTGGGCCTCTACGCGGAGGGAGTGCGCAACCTGCTGCTGGTGATGGGGGACCCGGTGCCGCCGGAGGAGCGGCAGGCGGTGAAGGGCGTGTATAACTTCAACTCCGTGGACTTTATCGCCTTTGCGGACCGGTTCGGCCGGGAGCGGCTGCCGGAGCCCTTCCGCATCTACGGCGCGCTGGACCTGAACGCCCGGAATTTCGCCCCGGAGCTGGAGCGGGCCAAGGCCAAGGAGGCCGCCGGGGCCCTGGGCTTCTTCACCCAGCCGGTGCTGACGGAGCGGGCCCTGGAAAATCTGAAGCTGGCCCGCCGGGCGCTGAAGGGCCGCCTGGCCGGCGGCATCATCCCCGTGGTCAGCCAGCGCAACGGCCTGTTTATGGACCAGAACATCCCCGGCATCTCGGTGGATCCCCGGATCATCGACCTGTACGAGGGAGCGGACAAGGAGCGAGGAGAGGAGCTGGCCCTGGAGGTCTCCGCCGCCGCGGCCGGGGCCATCGCCCCCTATGTGGACGGCTACTATCTGATGACCCCCTTCTCCCGCACGGCGCTGATGGTGCGGATCATGGAGCGGATCAGGCAAGAGGGTTTAACATAATAAACGAGCCAGTCCCGCGGCTTTTTCGCCGCGGGACTGGCTCGTTTATTGTGGCCTTACTTGTAGAGGATCAGGGCGATGGCCTCCAGAGTCTCCGGACCTCTGTTGAGCAGGGCGTGGCCCTCCCCGTCGTCCACAAAGGTCACGTCTCCGGGGCCAACGGTCACGGTCTGGCCGTTGTCGTTATACTCCCCCTGGCCCTTGAGAATGTAATAGATCTCGCCGTCCCCCTTGTGGATATGCCAGCCAACCTCACAGCCGGGCTCCAGAAACAGGTGGCTGAACACCCGGCCCTTGCCGTACAGCTCCTCGGGGTTTTCCCGGATGCGGACCAGCCTGGCCTGCCCCGCCCCGTCAAACATCTTCTTCACGTCCACTGTCCGCTCGCCGCTGCGTCTGACCATAAAAAAGCACCCCTTATCTGAATATTTTCGCGGGATCCCCGCCTTTACCGGTATTATACAGCATGGGGGACAATGCTGCAAGTCTTGCATTTTAACGAAAATCTTTATAAAAATGGTGTTTTCCCTTCCGACAAGGCTCGCCGGGTGGTCGACGAACTGCGCACCTTGGCCTCGCAGAGTTTCGCCGCCGGAGCGGCGAAATCATTCAAATCGTTTTTTCCGGGGACACACCCCAGGGTGGCTTCTCTTGCCCCTTCGGGGCAATTCACCTGCTGTGCCTCGGAAAAAACTCTTCTCAGCCCGCAAACGTGCGCGAACCCCGTCTCTGACGGGGTTCGTCGTGCGCTGCAGCGGGCTGTAATCCCTTTGCTCAAGAAGGCCCGAAGGGCCTTCTTGAGCAGTTATCCAGCGCTTCGGCCAGCTCCTTGGCGGAGAGGGCCAGCTCCCGGGCAAATTCCGTATCCTCGGAGGATACGGCGATGCGCAGGGCCGAGCGGGCGGCCAGCGGGGCGATGTGCAGGTCAAAGCGCTGTCCGTGGAGGCGGAGACCGTCAGAGTAGTCCGCGCCCAGGTCCAGCATCGCGGCGGACAGGGCCCCCATCAGCTCCGCCCGGCTCCGGCAGGCGCAGTCCAGGCAGACGGCGCCCTCCTCCGGCGGCTCCTCTTCCTCGGCTGCCGGGGCAGTCTGAAAGGCCCCGCCCGGCTCCAGCTTCAGCCGGCCCTCCAGGGCGTCCACACAGCAGCGGTAGTAGGACAGGGGTGTGCCCACATCGCACCAGTAGCCCTCCATAGGGACGCCCAGCAGCAGCTCGCCCCGCCCCAGGAGCAGGGGGAACAGGTCCTTGGCAAAGTCGAAGGCCCGGCCGGCGGGCACCGGCTCCATGGCCCAGGGGGAGACGATATAAATGCCGGTGTTCACCAGGTCCGTGACCACCCGGCCCCAGCGGGGCTTTTCGATAAAGGCCCGCACCAGACCCGCCTGGTCCGTCACCGCCAGGCCGTAGCTCAGAGGCTCCGGGTTCCGGCAGAGGGCCAGCGTCACGGCGGCCCGGCTCTCCCGGTGCCGCCGCATGAGCTCGGCCAGGTCAAAGTCACAGGCCGCGTCTCCGCTGATCACCAGAAAGTCCTCCCCGTCCCAGAAGTCGGCGCAGTTTTTCACGCCGCCGGCGGTGCCCAGCGGCGCGTCCTCTACCCGGTACTGGAGCTGTACGCCCAGGGCGCTGCCGTCCCCGAAGCGGGACATGATCTCCTCCGCCCGGTATTTGACCGTGGCGCAGATCTCCGTAAAGCCCTGCTTTTTCAACAGCAGGAGGATGTGCTCCATCATGGGCCGGCCCAGCAGGGGAGCCATCGGCTTCGGCGTGTCGCCGGTAACGGCCTTCAGGCGCGTACCCTGGCCGCCCGCCATAATCACGGCTTTCACGGCCGCCTCCCTTCCGCCCGGCGGAAACGGCTTTTCCCCGGGCATCCATTCGCTGCTTTTATTATTCTCCGGCGCGGTGAAATTATTTGTTGTAAACACAGAGCAGATTTGCTATAATATTTAATTAATTGGTAGAATAGCCAAAGTTTTGAAACGGCGGGGGCCTAAACCGGGGCAGAACCGGCCCGCGGCCGCCGGATGGGGAGGCATGCCTGTGAAAAAGAACAGAAAGAAGAGCCTGCAGCGGCTCTCCGAGCCTGCGGTGGGCGTGTATTTCATTGTGCTGCTGCTCTTCGCCGCGGCCTCCCTGTTTTTCAGGCAGTACTATCTGGCCGCCGCGGAGGCGGGCGTCACCCTGCTGCTGCTGATCTACGCGCTGATCATCCGCCGCGTCCGGGAGAGGCAGCTGACGGCCTATATCGAGTCCGTCACCTACGACACGGAAAACGCCAAGAACAACACCCTGATGAATTTTCCCCTGCCTATCGCGGTGTTCCGCCTGGACGACAGCCGGATCATCTGGGGCAACGAGATGTTTTTCGCCATGTGCGGCGCCACCGGCACCCGGCTGGACGCCAGCATCGCGGACATGGTGCCGGGCTTCTCCGGCAAATGGCTCTTCGAGGGGAAGACCCTGTACCCCTCTCTGCTGGAGGTCAACGGGCGGAAATACCAGCTCCACGGGAACATCATCCGCTCCCAGCGGGAGGAGGACAGCGCCTTCATGGGGATCACCTACTGGGTGGACCTTACAGAATATGACAACATCCGCCTGAAATATGAGCAGTCCCGCCCGGTGCCCGGCGTGATCATCATCGACAATCTGGACGAGCTCTTCCGGGGCCAGACGGAGCGGATCCGCAACGACATCCGGGACGCGGTGGAAGATAAGCTCAACCAGTGGTGCGACGAGTACCGGGGCATTCTCCGCCGCTACGACCGGGACCGGTATATCGCCGTCTTTGAAAAGCAGGATCTGGACCGGATGAAGGAGGACAAATTCCGCATCGTCCAGGAGATGCACCAGGTGGAGAGC
This sequence comes from uncultured Oscillospiraceae bacterium, assembly GCA_947626315.1. Taxonomy (GTDB): domain Bacteria; phylum Bacillota; class Clostridia; order Oscillospirales; family Oscillospiraceae; genus Limivicinus. The sequence goes on from CANQRQ010000003.1 coordinate 54,715, forward strand.
CCCTCCGGGGTGGACGCCTCCATCAGCATCGGCCTGGGGGAGGACGCGGAGACCATGGGCGAGGGGCTCCAGTTCGCGGACATGAGCGTGGAGCTGGCTCTCTCCCGGGGCGGCGATCAGACCGTCATCAAAAACCGGCTGAACTTTGAGTTCTTCGGCGGCCGGGGCCTGGAGGTGGAGCGGCGCAACAAGGTCCGCTCCCGGGTCATGGCCAACACCCTGGCCGAGCTGATCCGGGATTCCTCCAAGGTCTTCGTCATGGGGCACCGCTTTGCGGACCTGGACAGCGTGGGCGCCTGCGCGGGCGTCTGCTGCCTGGCCAGAAAATACGGCGTCAAGGCCAACATCGTGCTGGATATGAATCAAAACGCCGCCCACCTGCTGCTGGAGCGGCTGCGCCGGGAGCCGGAGTATAAGGACGTCTTTATAAGCCCCCAGGAGGCCATGGTCCGGGCCGACGGGCACACGCTGCTCCTGGTGGTGGACACCAACCGGCCGGAGCAGGTGGAGGACGCGGACCTGCTGGCCGCCTGCAACCGGGTGGCGGTGGTGGACCACCACCGGGTCGGCAACACCTATATCCAGAACTCCGCCCTGAGCTTTATCGAGCCCTACGCCTCCTCCGCCTGCGAGCTGATCACCGAGATCATCCAGGAGGTGGCGGACCAGACGGACATCAGCCGCTGCGAGGCAGAGGCCCTGCTGGCGGGCATCGTGCTGGACACCAAGAGCTTCTCTCTGCGCACCGGCGAGCGGACCTTTGACGCGGCCGCCTTTCTGCGCCGGGCGGGGGCGGACACGGTGGACGTGAAGAAGCTGTTCAAGATGGATATGGAGGCCACAGTGGCCCGGTACCGGATCATGCAGAGCGCCCAGCTCTACCGGAACGTGGCGGTCGCCGCGCCGAAGGAGCCCCAGGACCGGGTGACCGCCGCCCAGGCGGCGGACGAGCTGCTGAACATCTCCGGGGTGGAGGCCTCCGTGGTGGTGGCGCCGGACGGAAAGGGCGGCGTGTTCGCCTCCGCCCGGTCCATCGGGGAGCTGAACGTGCAGATCGTCATGGAGAAGCTGGGCGGCGGCGGCAACCGCAGCGCCGCGGCGGTCCAGTTTACCGGGATCAGCCTGGAGGAGGCGGTGGAGAAGGTCCATGCCGCCATAGACGACTATTACAAATAAACCGCGGTCCACGGCCCGCGGGCCGCGGACGGATCAAACAGAAGGAGCGACAAAGAGATGAAAGTGATTTTTACCGTCGACGTGAAGGGACAGGGCAAAAAGGGCGAGATGAAGGAGGTCTCCTCCGGCTACGCCCGGAACTATCTGATCCCCCGGGGCCTGGCTGCCGAGGCCACGGCCGACACCCTCAACGCCCTGAAGCTGAAGGAGAAGGCCAAGGCCGCCCAGGCCGCCCGGGAGAAGGCCCAGGCGGAGGAGTACGCCAAGAAGCTCTCCGCCGTGCAGGTCACGGTCCGGGCCAAGGCCGGCAGCGCCGGAAAGCTCTTCGGCGCCGTCACCTCCCAGGAGATCAGCCGGGCGCTGAAGGAGCAGTTCGATCTGGACATCGAAAAGAATAAGATCGTACAGGCCGAGCCCATCAAGACCTTTGGCAGCTTTACCGTCAAGGCCAAGCTGGGCTATGAGATCAGCGGGAACATCAACGTTCTCGTAGTGGAAGACAAGTAATCCGACAGGCGGAAAGGACGTTTCGGGGAATGGACGAGCTACTGGGCAGAAAAATACCTCACTCCGCGGCCGCGGAGCAGGCGGTGGTGGGCTCCATGCTCATTGACCCGGCCTGTGTGCCCGCGGTGCTGGAAAAGCTGCGGGCGGACGAGTTTTACGTCAAACTCAACCGGGATCTGTACGAGACCATGTACGCCATGTTCTCCTACGGCCAGACCATTGACCCGGTGACGGTGCTGGACCAGATGAAGGTCCGGGGCGTGTACCAGGACAACTGCGAAAGCTATCTGGCCGAGGTCATGCGGGTGACGCCCACCGCCGCCAACGTGCTGGAATACGCCGCCATTGTGCGGGACCAGGCGCTGCTGCGCCGGCTGGGGGAGACCGCCGACGAGATCAACAGCCTGATCTATGAGGGCTCCGGCGAGGCGGAGAGCCTGCTGGAGGCCGCCGAGCGGAAGATCTACGCCCTGCGCCAGGGCCGGAATGTGGGCGGGCTGATCCCCGTCTCCTCCGTGGTGCAGAACGTGTTTGACAACCTGTCCGAGGCCGCCGCCTCCGGCAGCAGCATTCCGGGGCTCTCCACCGGCCTGCCGGATCTGGACAGCCGCATCCTGGGCCTGAACCGGTCCGACCTGATCCTGGTGGCCGCCCGGCCCGGCATGGGCAAGACCAGCATCGCGCTGAACCTGGCCCTCCACGTGGCCATGGCCCAGAAGAAGACCGTGGCGATCTTCTCCCTGGAAATGTCCCGGGAGCAGCTGGTCACCCGTCTTTTGTCCAGGGCCTCGCTGGTCCCGCTGCAGAATCTGCTCACCGGCCAGCTCAGCGAGCAGCAGTGGCAGAGCGTCACCGAGGCGGCCCAGGCCCTCAGCGCCACGGATATCCGCATTGACGACAACCCCACCCTCACCGTCTCCGACATGAACGCCCAGTGCCGCCGGGTGCCGGAGCTGGGCCTGGTGGTGATCGACTATCTGCAGCTGCTCCAGTCCGCCGGAAGCGGGCACAGCTGGTCCAACGAGAGCCGCACCCAGGCCGTCAGCGATATCAGCCGCATGATGAAGATCATGGCCAAGGAGCTGAACGTCCCGGTGCTCTGCGCCTCCCAGCTCTCCCGCGCCAACGAGTCCCGCCAGGACAAGCGGCCCATGCTGTCCGACCTGCGGGAGTCCGGCGCCATCGAGCAGGACGCGGACGTGGTCATCGGCCTGTACCGGGACGGGTATTACAATAAAGAGTGCGAAAACCCCAACCTGGCCGAGGCCATTGTGCTGAAAAACCGGAAGGGCTCCACGGGCACCGTGGAGTTGACCTGGCTGCCGGAGTACACCTCCTTCGGCTCTGTGGAGAGACGGCGGGAAGATGACTATTGACCGGACGCGGCTGAGCGGCCTGCTGCCGCCGGGCAGCCGGGTCCTCTGCGCGGTCTCCGGCGGGGCGGACAGCATGTGCCTGCTGCACCTGCTGTGGAGCCGGCGGGAGGAGCTGGGCCTGGAGGTGCTGGCTGCCCACTATGAGCACGGCCTGCGGGGGGAGGAAGCCCTCCGGGACGCGGCCTTTGTGGAAGGCTGGTGCCGGGAGCGGGGCATCCCGTGCGCGGTAGAGCACGGGGACGTGGCGGCCCAGGCCGCCCGGACCCGCCGGGGCCTGGAGGAGACGGCCCGGGAGCTGCGCTACGCCTTCCTGGAGCGGACGGCGGACCGGCTGGGCTGCGATAAGATCGCCACCGCCCACAACGCCGACGACAACGCGGAGACCCTGCTGCTGCATCTGGTCCGGGGCAGCGGCGCCGCCGGCCTGGGGGGCATCCCCCCGGCGCGGGGGCGGATCGTCCGCCCGCTGCTGGAGCTGAGCCGCGAAGAGATCGAGGCGTACCTGGCGGAAAACGGCGTAGCCCATGTGGAGGACAGCAGCAACGCTTCCGACGCCTACAGCCGGAACCTGCTCCGCCACCAGGTGCTGCCGGTGCTGCGGCAGCTGAACCCCCGCTTTGCCGCCGCCGCGCTTCGCACGGCGGAGCTGCTGCGGCAGGACGAGGCCTGCCTCAGCGCTCTGGCGGAGGATTTTATCCGCTCCCGCTTTGACGGGGAGAGCCTGCCGGCCCCGACCCTGGGGGCGCTGCCCTTCAGCGTCGCCTCCCGGGCGGTGCGGAAGCTCTGTCCCCGGAGCCTGAGCCGGGAGCAGGTGGACGCGGTTCTGGCCCTGACGGAGGGCACGGAGCCGGCCTGGGCGGATCTGCCGGGGCTCCGGGTCCGGCGGGAGCGGGGCCGGCTGTACTTCGTTCCCGAGGCGCCGCTTCCGGTTCTGCCGGAGCGGACGCTGACGCCGGGGGAGAGCCTGGAGCTGCCGGAGCTGGGGCTGCGGCTGCGGGCGGAGCCGGCCGTGTACCGGGAAGAAATTAACGACTTGTTCAAAACTTATTGCTTTAAAATTGATACCATCTATGGTAAAATAATCTGCGCTGCCCGCCGCCCTGGGGACAGCCTGCGCCCCCAGGGGCGCGGCTGCACCAAGAGCCTGAAAAAGCTCTTTGCCGAGGCGGGGCTGACGCGGGAGCAGCGGGCGTCCAGGCTGGTGTTTCGGGATGAAAAAGGCGTTCTGGCCGTGCAGGGCCTGGCAATAGACGAGAGAGCGGCACCGTCCCTGGGGGACAGGGTGCTGAGGATCACAGCGGAGAAAATTGAGGGAGAAAGAGAAACATGATGGAAGACGATATTCAGCGAATTCTGGTCTCTGAGGAGGAGATCCACGCCAAGGTCTCGGCCATAGGCGCGCAGATCTCCCGGGACTTTGAGGGGAAGGACCCGTTTTTCGTGGGCGTTTTGAAGGGCTGCTTCATTTTCATGGCGGACCTGATGCGCACGGTGAACATCCACTGCTCCATGGATTTCATGGCCGTCTCCTCCTACAGCGGCACCAATTCCACCGGCGCCGTGAAGATCAACAAGGACCTGCGGGAGGACATTGCCGACCGCCACTTGATCCTGGTGGAGGACATTCTGGATTCCGGCATCACCCTCAACTATCTGAAGAGCTATCTGATGATCCGGCAGCCCGCCTCCATCTCGGTGGCGACGCTGCTGGATAAGCCGGCCCGGCGCAAGGCGGATATCAAGGCGGACTACTCCTGCTTTGAGATCCCCGACGCTTTCGTGGTGGGCTACGGGCTGGACTATAACGAGCGCTACCGCAATCTGCCGTATATCGGCGTGCTGAAACCGGAAATATATTCTTGATGCGAGACAGCGATACCCTGAGAAGGAAGTGACCGTTTTTTGAACAAACCGAACCGCAACCGCACCCGCGATCTGGGCTTCTACGTGCTGCTGATGGTGATCCTCCTGGCCGTTATCTTTACCATGACCCGGGATACCGACAGCAACCGGGTGGAGAGCTACTCTCAGCTGATCGACCTTTTCCAGCAGGAGAAGGTCCAGTCCTTTGAGACCAAGGGCAATGAGATCCTCCTCACCGTCCGGACGGATGACCCCCTCGCGCCGACGGAAGAGATGACTTACGACCTGTACAGCTTCTCTGTCTTTTATGAGGACTTTCATGACATCATCTGGCAGCAGAAGCAGGACGGCATCCTTGAGGACTACGACTATGGCGAGGGAACGGTTATCCCCTGGTGGGTGCAGTTCCTGCCCTATGTGATCATCATGGGCGGGGCGATGGCCCTGTGGTATGTGATGATGAGCCGCGCCGGCGGCGGCGCGGGGGGCGTGGCCCGCTTCAGCAAGGCCCGCACCCGGCTGGGCAGCGAGGAGAAGAACAAGAAGACCTTTGCCGATGTGGCCGGCTGCGAGGAAGAGAAAGAAGAGCTGGCCGAGATCGTGGACTTTCTCAAGGACCCCAAGGCCTATACCGCCATGGGCGCCCGGATCCCCAAGGGCGTGCTGCTGGTGGGCCCTCCGGGCACCGGCAAGACCCTGCTGGCCAAGGCCGTGGCGGGGGAGGCGGACGTGCAGTTTCTGTCCATCTCCGGCTCCGACTTTGTGGAGCTCTATGTGGGCGTAGGCGCGGGCCGTGTCCGCGACCTGTTTGAGCAGGCCAAGAAGGTGGCCCCGGCCATCATCTTTATCGACGAGATCGACGCCGTGGGCCGCCAGAGAGGCAGCGGCCTTGGCGGCGGGCACGACGAGCGGGAGCAGACCCTGAACCAGCTGCTGGTGGAGATGGATGGCTTTGGCAGCAACGAGGGCGTCATTGTCATGGCGGCCACCAACCGGGCCGACATTCTGGACAACGCCCTGCTCCGGCCCGGCCGCTTTGACCGGCAGGTGTATGTGGGCCTGCCGGATATCCGGGGCCGCGAGGCCATTCTGCGGGTCCATTCCCGGGACAAGCAGCTGGCGGACGACGTGGACCTGAACAGCATCGCCAAGGGCACGCCGGGCTTCGCCGGAGCGGACCTGGAGAACCTGATGAACGAGGCGGCCCTGCTGGCCGTCCGGCGCAAGCACCGCTTTATCACCATGGAGGACGTGGACGAGGCCATTCTGAAGGTCCAGATGGGCCCGGAGAAGAAGAGCCGCAAGATGAGCGAGAAGGCCCGGCGGCTCACCGCCTATCACGAGTCCGGCCATGCGGTGGCGGCCCGGTTCCTGCCCCATGTGGACCCAGTGCACTATATCACCATCATCCCCCGGGGCCCTGCCGGCGGCTTCACCCTGTTCCGGCCCCAGGAGGATCTGGAGAACTTCCGCTCCCGGGAGGAGATGTTTGAGAACATCGTGGTGTCCCTGGGCGGACGGATCGCGGAAAAGCTGTTTTTGGACGATATCTCCACCGGCGCTTCCGGGGATATCCAGCAGGCCTCCAAGATCGCCCGGGCCATGGTCATGCAGTACGGCATGTCCGAGCGGCTGGGGCCCATCAGCTATGACGACTCCGGCCACAGCATCTTCATCGGCCGGGACTTCGGCACCACCAAGAGCTATTCCGAGGAGACCGCGGCCATCATTGATGAGGAGGTCAAGAACCTCTTTGACGAGGCCGCCCGGCGCTGCGAGGCCATCCTCTCCGCCCACGCGGAGCAGCTGAAGGCCGTGGCCGAATACCTGCTGGCGCACGAGACCATGGAGGCCGAGGAGTTCAACTGGTACTTTGAGCACGGGGAGTTCATGCCCGAGAGTGAGAAGACGGCGGCCAAGCTGGCCCGGCGGGACAGCAGCATCGAGCGCCCGGCCCGGAAAATCTCCATGACGGACGGCTATGCGGAGGAGAAGGCGGCCCAGGAGAGCGCCCCCGCGCCCCAGCCGGAGGCCGCGCCCCCAGCGGAGAGCGTTCCTCAGCCGGAACCGGCTCCCCAGCCCCCGGCGGACGGAGACAAAAAAGAAGAATAAGACAAGCAAAAAAAGGGCCAAACGGCCCTTTTTTTGCTGCCTTTTTTTGCGGCATGGGATCGATTGACAGGAGTGCTGTTTTCTGATATCATGAAGCAGTTATTTATGCCAGGACAGCCCGTTTTCGGGATTCGTAAAAGGCCCCGCTCCTTAGATCCGTGACGCGGGGCGGCGCCGTATGGGAGGAAAAATTTGATGAGAAAAATGCGCCTGCTCTGCCTCGTGCTGGCCGCTGCGCTGTTGGCCGCGGCCTGCCCCGCCGCATACGCCGCGGAGCCGGCAGAGGAACAGCCGGAGGTCCTCCGGGTAGGCTATTTTGCCTTCCCCGGCTATCACATCATCGAGGAGGACGGCCGCCGGAGCGGCTACGGCTATGAGTTCCTCCAGCGGCTCGCCATCCATGCCGGCTGGACCTACGAATATGTAGGCTACGACGGCTCCTACGCGGAGGCGCTGGACCTGCTGCGCGACGGCCAGGTGGACATTGTCACCTCCGTCTCCAAGACCCCGGCCCGGGAGGAGGAGGAGTTCCTGTTCTCCGACCAGTCCATCGGCGTCAACTCCACCATTTTCACCGTGAAATCCGGGAACCAGAACATTGTGGAGGGGGATTACGCCACCTACGACGGGATCACCGTGGGCATGCTGGAGGGCAACTCCAAAAACGAGAACTTTGAGCGCTTCGCGGCGGAGCGGGGCTTCACATTCCGGCCGGTATATTTTGCCGAGCAGGAAGAGCTCTCCGCCGCCCTTCAGGAGGGCCGGGTGGACGGCGCGGTCACCGGCAGCCTGCGGCTGCTGGAGGGGGAGTGGGTGCTTGACTCCTTTGACGCCAGCCCCTTCTATATCTGCACCCGGAAGGACCGGACCGAGCTGATGGCCCGGATCAACGAGGCCATCAACGAGATGGACTTCCACGACCCCAACTGGCGGGACAGCCTCCATGAGACCTACTATGCCACCGACCAGGACGGCTCCATCATCATGAACGCCGGGGAGCGGGCCTTCCTGGAGGAGCACCGGGCTTCCGGCGTCCCCCTGCGGCTGCTGATGAACCCGGACCGGCTTCCCTACGCCTATTTCCAGGACGGCCAGGCCAAGGGCATCCTCCCCGCCGTCTTTGACGTTCTGGCCCAGCGCCTGGGCCTGCAGTACGAGTTTGTCCCGGTGGCGGACCGGGATGCATATTATGCCCTCCGCGCCTCCGGCGCGGCGGATGTGGTGCTGGACTTCATCGGGGACTACTATCTGGCCGAGGAAGAGGGCTACAAGATCACAGTCCCGTACTTCCGCACGAACTTTGCCCGCCTGACCCTGGACAGCTTCACCGGCTCCGTTGACCGCCTGGCGGTGGTGGACCGGGCGGAGGCGCTGGAGGACCTGCTGGCCCGCCGCTACGCCCAGGATACGGTGATCCGCTATCCCACCATGGAGGACTGCGTTCAGGCGGTGCTGGACGGCGAGGCGGACGCCACCATCCTCTATTCCTACACCGCTGAAAGCTGCGTCCAGCAGGACGTCCGCAACCAGCTGAGCTACACCGTTTTCGGGGAAACCACCCTGTCCTACGCGGTGGGCAGCAACGTCCCCGGGGGACGCTACCTGCTCTCCCTGCTGGACAAGGCTGCGGACAGCCTGACCGACGCGGAGCTGGACGCCATTTTGAACCGGGAGCTGGAGGCCGGGCGGAACGACAAGCTCAGCCTGCTCTCCTTCCTGTACCAGAACCCGGTCTACAGCGTGGCGGGAGTCGCCCTGCTGCTTCTGCTGCTCTTCGCGCTGACGATGCTGGCCGTGCGGACCCGCAGCCAGCGCCGATTGGAGGAAAAGGTGGCCCAGGCCACAAGCGAGCTGCAGGACAAGGCCCGGGAGCTGACCCAGGCCCTCCAGGCGGCGGACGCCGCCAACCGGGCCAAGACCACCTTCCTCAACAGCATGTCCCACGATATCCGCACACCCATGAACGCCATCATCGGCTATACCGCGCTGACCAGCGCCCATCTGGACAACCGGGAGCGGGCCCAGGATTATCTGGGCAAGATCGCCCAGGCCTCCAACCACCTGCTCTCCCTGATCAACGATGTGCTGGACATGAGCCGCATCGAGTCGGGCCAGGTCACCATCACTGAGCGCCCGGAGAACCTGGCGGAGATCCTGCAGGGCCTGCGGAACATCATCCAGTCCGACATCCACGCCAAGCAGATGGAGCTGTTCATCGACACCGTGGACGTGACGGACGAGGAGGTTTTCTGCGACAAGCTGCGGCTGAATCAGATCCTGCTGAACCTGGCCTCCAACGCCATCAAATTTACCCCCGCCGGGGGCACGGTGGCCGTTCAGGTCACCCAGAAGCCCGCCCGGACCCCGGGCCGCGCCCTCTACGAATTCAGGGTCAGCGATACCGGCATCGGCATGAGCCGGGAGTTTGCCAAGACCGTGTTTGACCCCTTCACCCGGGAGCAGACCTCCACCGTCAGCGGCATTCAGGGCACCGGCCTGGGCATGGCCATCACTAGGAACATTGTGGAAATGATGGGCGGCAGCATCCGGGTGGAGAGCGAGCAGGGGAAGGGCAGCACCTTCACCGTGAACCTGGAGCTGCGCCTGGCCGCCGACCATCGGGAGATGGGCCCCATCCCGGCGCTGGAGAACTTCCGGGGCCTGGTGGTGGACGACGATATGGTCTGCTGCCAGAGCGTCTCCAAAATGCTCCGGCAGATCGGCATGCGGGCGGAGTGGGCCCTGTCCGGCCGGGAGGCCGTGGCCCGGACCACGGAGGCCGAGGAGATGGCCGACCCCTTTGAAGTCTATATTGTGGACTGGTCCATGCCCGAGCTGAGCGGGATCGAGACCGTCCGGGAAATCCGCAGAATCGTGGGGGAGGAATCCCCGATCATCCTCATGTCCGCCTATGACTGGTCAGATATCGAGCAGGAGGCCCGCCAGGCCGGGGTCACCGGCTTCATCAGCAAGCCCCTCTTCGCCTCCGATCTCCACCGTACCCTGGAGCGCAGCCTGGGCCTGGCCGGGGAGGCAGCGCCCGAAAAGCAGGCCGTGCTCCCCCGGGAGGACCGGTTCACGGGCAGGCGCATCCTCCTGGCCGAGGACAACGAGCTCAACCGGGAGATCGCCACTGAGCTGCTGCAGGAGGCCGGGTTCCAGGTGGAGTGCGCCGAGAACGGCCAGCAGGCCTGCCAGCTGCTCCGCCAGGCCGGGCCGGGGCACTTTGACCTGATCTTGATGGACATTCAGATGCCCATTATGGACGGCTATGCCGCCACCCGGGCGATCCGGGCCATGGAGGACCCGGCCCTGGCCGGCCTGCCCATTATCGCCATGACCGCCAACGCCTTTGAGGAGGACCGGGAGCGGGCCATAGAAGCGGGCATGAACGGCCACCTGGCCAAGCCCATTGATCTGGACAAAATGATGACCTTGCTCCGCGATCTGTTCAGCGCTTGATTTTACGGAAAAAAGTGATAAAATAAAATCAATCGTCACATGATTTTCAGAAGGAGCAGTCCTCATGCCGAACGATCTGACCTTCTCCTCTGCCGCGGAGTATGACCACATTCTATACGGACAGATGACGCCCGCTATGGCCGCCTCCTATCTGCGGGACGGCAAGATCGCCCTGCGCAGCTTCAGCCAGACGCTGCGGGAGATGGCGTCCACACCGGATCTTTTGAACTGCCTGACGGACTTTTTTCTCTCTGTCTCGCCGGAAGCCAACCCTCTCTCAGTGCGGCGCAAGATCCGCAACTGGCTCTCCGGGAAGTACCAGCCCTCCAGCCGGGAGGACATTTTCTGCATCGCCTTTGCCCTGGAGCTCAGCGAGCCGCAGTTGAACCAGCTGCTCTGCCTGTGTACGGACTACGGGATCCAGTACCGGAACGGCTGGGAGATGGTGTTCACCTGGTTCCTGCGCAGCGGCCGGAGCTACCGGCAGGCCCAGGCCTTTTACGCCACGCTGCCCCAGGCCCCCGGCCTGGAGCGGGTGGAGGGCCGGGAGGCCTCCAAGCTGACCCAGGAGCTGTACGGCGAATTTTTGACCATCCAAACGGAGGAGGAGCTGTACGCCTGCTACTGCCGGAACCTCTCCCACTTCGGCTCCCTGCATCTGCGGGCCTATTACTACTTTGAGCTCTATTTAGGTCTGCTGATCCGCCCCTCCACCCCCTGGGCCGCCAAAGAGGAGCCGGACTACTCCCTGGAGACGGTGATGGACACCTACCTGACCGTCCATATTCCCAGAAGCCGGAGGCGGGACAACTACAGCCTGATCCAGCGGCTGGTGAAGCAGAACTGGCCCAACGCCACCTCCCTGAAAAACATCCGGCTGCACAAGGAGGATGTGCCCCGGAAGCTGTTGCTGCTGCTGTACGTGGTAACGGAGAACGTGGGAGTGCAGAACAGCCCTTACGCGGAGGAGGACGAGGAGCCGGTCACCCTGGAGGAGCGGATGGAGGACCACTGGTGGACCCTGAACGCCCTGCTGGCCGACTGCGGCATGGCCCCGCTGGACCCCCGCAACGCCACCGACTGGCTGATCCTCTACGCCATCTGCGCCGATTCGGACCAGCCCATGAGCGAGCGGCTGGAGCAGGTGCTCAGCTTCGTCTTTGAGGACGTGGAGAATACATAATTACCCTTGTTTAAATTTCATAAATTATAAAAAAGAGGAAAACGCAAAACAAAACGCGCTTTCCTCTTTTTATTTTACAGAGACCGGCGGACTTTATTATACTGATTTTCTTTAAAAGGGGCTGTAGCAAAACACTTTTTCGCTACAGCTCCTTTTATAGCGCGTAGCGCGTAGAAAATCGCATGAGACGTCTTTTCGGCGGCAAAGCCGCCGAAAAGGGCGACGCTTCAAGCGGCGCCTCTCAAATAAAAAGTCACCTTTTTATTTGAGAATAGTATTAAGAGTCCATATCTTCGTAGGTTAAGATGCAGGCGTCGATCTCGCTCAGGGAGCTGTCCGAGACGGTCCATCTCTCCTCGCCATCCGTTGACTGTTTCACTACCTTGACCTCCAGGACCTGGGGCTCCTCATAACCCGACTCCGGGAGAAGTTCCCTCAGCAGAGCGATGATACCGTCGGCCCAATCCCGGTCAAAAGCCTGGTAGGTCTCCTCGTCCATATCGTCGGTTGACACATTGGCGTATTTCTCGCCAAACCAGTTCATTTCGCCGGCGTCAATGGCGTCCGTCAGACGGGTGATGATATCCATCGGGTAGACTGTCAGCTCCACGGTACAGGTTAAGAGCCCGTCGTAGGTGGCGGTACCGACCTCGTACTTGGAGCGGGAGTAGATCTCTTTAAACACATCGGACAATTCGGCCCGCAGATCATCCGGCAGATATTCGATATCGATGTAGCTGGCGAAAAACTCGAGCTGTGTATCGATATTATTCAGGAAAATCTCCTCGGCCCCCGCCTCATCGAGGTCGGCGGTTTTCAGGAACTCTGTGTCATAGATTCCCCGGAAGAGTACATCCAGATTGCTCTGGACAAGCGTCTCTGCGTTTGCCCGTATCTCCTCCATCTCCTGCTCCTTGGCCCTCTCAGCGGCGTCATCCCGTATCTTTTCGATAAGGGCATAGCCCAGCACGAAAATGATGAGACCGATCACGATCGAAAGGACCCGCACCAGAATGCGGCGGCTTTTTCCCTTCTGGGGCGGGGGAACCGGAGCGCCGGGCTGGGCGCCGGGGGAATATGTGCTGCCGCCCTGGGCAGAGGTGTACGCCTGCTGAGCCTGAGATGTGTAAGGCTGCTGGGCCCCGCAGGTCATGCAGAATTTCGCGTCGTCTTCCAGCTGCGCGCCGCAGCGAACACAGAATTTCATCGTTTCTTTTCCTCCCAATCTGTTTTTTCTAAAATATCAGTTCATTTCCACCCTGCCATTGCCGGTGATGCGGGACACGTCAAAGCCATCCCTCGCAGAGAGGCTCATATGGCCCTCGTTGCGGATGCCCGCGTCGTTTCCAAACTGACTGCGCAGGCCGCCGACCCAGAAGTCTCCGTAGTTGACGATGCCTTCCGGATCGTTATAGTTCAGGTTCAGGTTGAACTCGTTCCAGGAATCCAGCCAGACGTTGCCCCAGTTGGTTATGGTGCTGTTTCCGTTGACGGTCATGCCGGAAGCGATAAGCCGAAAAACCCCGTTGTCAGCGCCCTGACGGCCGATGGTCACCTGGCAGTCCTGAAGCTGCAAATCCCAGCCGCAGGTCAGGAACTGGCCCTGAATGTCCAGCGTGCAGTCCGTCATGGTGCCGGCCCCCGTATGGAGCAGCGAGCTTTCCGCGTCCTCCACGGTGAAGCTTTCCCTGTACAGATCGCCTTCATCCACGTAGGGCAGCACAAATACCGAGCCGCCGGCGATGCTGAAGTTGCAGCCGCCCTCCACCTGGCGGAAGGGGGTGACCACAGAGAGCGCCTGATTCTGCAGCCGCAGCGTGGCGCCGCCGATTTTCAGGAAACCGCTCCAACCCCGGAAAATAGAGTGGTCCAGGGTGAGCGTGCTGCTGCCGCCGAGGATCGTATCCCCCTCCATGCGCAGCTCCGCGTTCTCCCGCAGGGTGAGGTCTGTGGTAAAGTCCAGCCTGGCGGAGGTTTCGGACCAACCGTTCAGCAGATAGATCCGCCCGCCGGTGACGGTCAGGGTTCCCGGCCCGCCCAGGACCAGCGTGCCGGCCACGTAGATCGTGCGGCCTGGCGTCAGCTCATAGTTCTTGCGCAGAGGGACCGTGACCTCGCCCTCGACCCGGATATCCCCGGAGCCCAGCTCCAGCTCCCGGAGGAAGTCCTCCTCCGTGGAGACCGGGACGGCCTCCGACGGCTCGTCTATGCCGTTGAGGTGGATATAGGGCAGATCGTCCATATTGGTGAACTCGCCGGCGCCGAATACCGCGCCCAGCTGCTCGATGAAGCAGCCGTCGCCCCGGATCAGGTGCCCCATGTTATCCAGGTAGACATTGTTGATCCGGCTGTTTTCGCCCCAGGTGAACTGGCCCCGATTTTCAATATAGCCGAAGTTGCGCAGCTGGCTGTCAGACTGGATCGTGAGCGTGCCGTAATTGGTCAGCCAGCCGCCCGAGGCGATCATCAGGCCGTCGCAGCCGCTGATGGCCTGAAGCGTGCCGTAGTTATCCATGTTGCCGTTGGCCAGGATCAGGTCCACCGCATTGATGGTGCCGCTGGGCTGGTTGAGGATACGGCCGCCCAGCCAGATGCGGGAATAGAAATCAAACCAGGCCTCGCCTTCGTTGACCAGCGCGCTGCCGCCCTCCAGCCAGAAGCTGAAGGGGTCCTCGCGGGAACCGGCCTGCCCCAGATTCAGCAGCGGCGCGCCTGCGTTGGTGTAGAGACTGCCGTTGAGCGTGCCGCGGTTGAGCAGCGCGCCGCCCTCTTCCAGGCACAGCGTTCCCGAAATGCTGAAGCTGGAGCCCTCGGGGATGTACAGCGGCTGGGAGAGATTGTAGTCTCCCTCCAGGCGCAGATCCCCGTCCACAGAGAGCACCTTGCCTCTGTTGGCCCTGTCGTTCACCAGGCGGTCCAGCTCCTCCGGGGAGGAGACGGAAAGCGCCTCGTCCGGTTCGATGTTCAGTGTCACAAAGTGGGCCATATCACGGACTGCCTCCTCGACCTCCGGATCGTCCACCAGGAACTGCCCGTCCCGGTCAGCCCAGATGATTGCGTCCCCAAGGTCGAGCCCGGCGGTCTCAAAGGCGTGGAAGGAGCTGCCCTCCTCCAGACGCAGATAGCGGGTCTGGAAGTACCCGTCCACCTGGATCTGCCCGCCCTCGGTGAGAGTCAGGTTGTCGCAGAACAGTTTGGCCCCCTGCTCGATCCGCATGGGCTTGGTGACGGTGAGCCTTTCCGCGTACATCGACTCGTGGATCAGCACGGTGGAGATCTCCTCGTCCCAAAAGGCGTCCTGAAGCTCGTCGGGCCCGTGGCCGTCGCTGTAGTCCATGAGAAAGACGCCGCCCTGCAGGACCTCGCTCATGTTCGGGCCGCCGGAGAGGCTGGCCTGCCAGATCCCCAGGCCTCCGCACAGGAGAAACAGCGCCAGGACGGCCGCGTACACCAGCAGGCGCTTGCCCCGGCCGGGCTTGGGCGCCGGCTCCGGCTGTTCCTCTGTCTGCTCTTCTATCTGCTCTTCTGCCTGCTCTTCTGCCTGCTCCTCTGTCTCGTTTTCTGTCTGTTCCTCCGGCGTGTCCGTCAGCTCCTCCTGGGGCTCCTCCCCGTCGGTGGTGAGAGGGAACTCTTCCTCCGTGCGCTGATGGATGCTTCCGTCGGCCACATTCACCGTCATGCCGGAGATGATCGGCTCCGGCGGAACAGGCTCCGGGATGGGTTTGGGCGGAATCGGGAGCGGCTTCGGGTCGTCGTCATCGTCCTCCACGGGCGCGTCCTCATACAGCGCCGCGTGCAGCTCCGCCACGGACTGGAACCGGCGGCGGGGCTGGATGCGCAGGCCCTTCAGCAGCGCCCGCTCCTCCTGCTCCGTCAGATGTACGCCCAGCTTGGTGGGCAGCAGCAGCGTGTCCTCTCCGATCCGGTCCAGGGCCTGGGGAGGCGCTTTCCCCACCAGGCAGTAGTAGAGCGTGGCGCAGAGGGCGTAAATATCCGTCCAGGGGCCCTGGCCCTTCTGCCGGTACTGCTCCAGAGGGGCGTAGCCGTGCTTGAGGGCGATGGTCAGGGTCTCCTTGCCGCCGCTGGTCTCCCGGGCACAGCCAAAGTCCAGCAGGCGGACCTTGCCGTCCTCCAGCATCAGGTTGTCCGGGGAGATATCCCGGTGAATCAGGCCCGTCTCGTGGAGCATGGACAGGGCTTTGAACAGGGGCTCCACCATGGGGAACAGCTCCTCCGGCGGGATGCGCCCGCCCTTCTTCTCCACCAGCTCCTTGAGGGTGATGCCCTCCACGTACTCCATCACGATGTACACCGTGTTGTTGGTCTCAAAGAAGTCCCGCACGCTGACGATGGCCTGCTGTTTGTCCATCCGGGCCATGATCCGGGCCTCTTCCAGGAACTTCTGCTTGCCCCGCTCATAGCTCTTGGCGGCGGCGCCCATGAAGCTGGTCACATCGGCCGATACGGAGGCGTTGCGGGTGGCCCGGTCCACCGGATAATACTCCTTGATGGCCACCTTCATCTCCAGGCGCAGGTCGCAGCCGATATAGGTAATGCCAAAGCCCCCTTCGCCCAGGACCCGGCCCACCAGGTAGCGGTCCATCAGGACCGTGCCCGGCGGCAGATGGTGGGGGGAGGGCACGTAGGTTCCCGCCGTCAGGCCGCAGACGGAGCAGCTCTCCCCCTCCGGAACCGGGGACATGCAATAGGGGCAAAAATGCTTATCCACAAGGCCTCATCTCCTTTACTGAGTTTACACCCGTTTTTCTCACGGTCAAATACTTTTCTTTCAAAATTTCCTCTCTGTTTCCCGGCTGGGCGTACCGTACAGAGCCGTATACATCTCCTCCATGGACTGAAACCGGTCCCTGGGGAAGAGATTCAGGGCCTTGGAAAGGTTCTCTCTCTGCCGGGGCGTGAGGGCCACGCCCGGCCAGAAGTCATAGTTTGGCGTTTCATCATTTTCATAGAAACGTTCCAGCGCGTTGTGCAGCAGGCTCCCGTTCAGGCAGTAGGTCATCAGAACGGCCAGCCCGTAGACATCGGTCCAGGGGCCCAGCCTTTTCGTTCCCTGTATCCGCTCCAGCGGGAAAAAGCGAGGGGGCGTAAACGGGCCGCTTGAGCCGCCCAGTTTATCCTCCACCTTCTGCTCGGTCATGTCCCAGCAGAAGGTGGGGATCCGCAGCTTCCCGTTTTCCACCATGATCTTATCCGGGGAAAATTCCGCCCGGTAGCGCCCCGCCCAGTGGAGAGCGGTCAGAACGCCGTACAGGGGCTCCGCCATGGGGAACAGCTCCTCCGGCGGGATACGCCCGCCCCGCTCTTTCACATAGGCGCTGAGAGGCATCCCTTCATAGTCTGTCACATAGTACGCCGTGTTATTGGCCGGGAACAGGTCCCGGATGCCGACAGCGCCCGGTGGGTTCCCAATCCGGGCCGCCTCCAGCACCTGCGACAAAAATTTCAGCTCCAGCTCGTAATAGAGCTTCTCTTTCTTCTGATTGTAGAAGGTGGGCGCATCTCCGTCGCCGTCCAGGCCGCGGTGCGCCAGGATCTTGGAGAAAAACTCCACGACGACCACCAGCTTGTCCCGGCGCAGATCCCGGCTCAGATAGCGGAGCTGCAGGTTCTCCTCGTCCAGGACCCGGCCCAGCAAATAGCAGCCCGCCAGGATCGTGCCCGGCGGCAGATGGTAGAAGACGGGCACATAGTCTCCCGCTGCCCGGCCGCAGACAGGGCAGAGCCCGCCCTCCGGGACCGGGGACATGCACCAGGGGCAAAAACACGCATACACAGGGGCAAGCCTCCTCTACAGAGCATCCTTCAGCGCCCTTTCATGTGAGGGCGAAGATCAGCAGCAGCACGGCGGCGCCGATCAAAATGCCCACCAAAAGCTTGTTTTCCCGCAGCCAGCGTCTGATCTTCTCCGCCGCCGTCTCCGGGACATAGGGCGGAATGGGGTCAGGCAGCGGCGAGGGAGGAGGGGGAGGTGGGGGAGGAGGCGGAGGCGGGAACCGGGCCAGAAACTCCTCTACGCTCTGGGGCCGGCTTTTGGGCTGGATCCCGAGGCCCCACATCAGAACCATCTGCTCCTCCTGGCCGATGTTCACCCCCAGAGCGGCGGGCGCTGGCAGAGGGTCCGGCTGCCCGTCCACGGAGGCCATCAGCCGGTCCGGCGCCGCGGGGGGCACCTTCCCGGTGATGCAGTAGAAAATCGTGGCGCACATGGCGTAAAGATCGGTGCAGGAGCTCTGGCCCTGGGTGGTGTACTGCTCCAGCGGGGCAAAGCCCGGCTTGAGCACAACGGTCATGGACCGGCCGTCCTCCATAGAGCGGGCGCTGCCAAAGTCCAGCAGCTTAAAGCGGCCGTCCGGAAGGCGCATGATATTGTCCGGGGCGATGTCCCGGTGCAGGACCCCCGCCTTGTGCAGACGGTCCAGGTCCTGCAGCAGGGGCAACATGTCTTTCATCAGCTTGTCGAAGGGCAGGGGACCCTGCCGCTCCACTACCTCCTGCAGGGTGGAGCCGTTCAGGTACTCCATCACCATGTAGGCGGTGCCGTTGGTCTCAAAAAGGTCCTGGATCTGCACCACGGAGGGGATCTGCCCCGCCGCCCGGAGCATGCTGGCCTCGCTCAGAAAGCTGCGCAGGCCGTGGTTGTAGTTCTCCTCCATCTCCGGCAGGATGCTGACGCTCCCATCCGCGCCCCGCTGGGGCTGGCAGCGGACCGGGAAATACTCCTTGACGGCCACCATATGCCCGGCGTTCATGTCGCGGCCCACGTAGGTGATGCCGAAGCCCCCTTCGCCCTTGATGCGGCCGATCAGATAGCTGTGTCCGCTCTGGCCCTGAAGGGTCGTGCCAACGGGGAGCTGATGGCTGGCGTTTTCCTGGCCGGCCGGCTCCCCGCAGGAGGGGCAGAAGCCCGCTCCTGCCGGGAGCTTTTCCATGCAGCAAGGGCAATATTCCATTGCCATCTTACTTGCCTCCCTTGATCGCTATGGTGAAGCTCTCCTTCGGGGAACCCAGGTAAAAGACGTCTCCCTGATGCAGCTCTACGGCCTGGTTGCCCGCCAGACGGGTGCCGGGCTGGACATAGGTGCCGTGGGAGGAGCCCAGATCCTGCAGGAAGACCTTGCCGTCCTTGACCCAGAGCCCGCAGTGGCGGCCGCTGACGCCCGGCGTGTTCGCCGGGAACACAACGTTGCACCGCTGAGGGTCGCGGCCCAGAACCACCGGGCTGCTCTTGCGCAGCATGAAGCGCTGCCCGTTCAGCGTGCCGGAGACGCCCTGGATGCGGAAGCCGGAGTCGTCCGCGCCGGCGTTGGAGGACGCGGCGGAGACGGCGGGCACAGCCGGGGCCGTGGGCGGGAAGCTGGGAGCGGCCGCCGGGCCGGAGGGCGCGGTATAGGCCGGCTGCTTAGCGGCGGCGGACTTGCGCTTCATGATCAGCACCACCGCCACCACGACCGCTATTACGGCCAGGGCCGCCACGACCGCCCAGATCACCGGGAAGGTGGGAGTGGGTCCGGGTCCGGGAGTGGGTTCAGGGACGGGTTCCTCCGGCGCGGGGGTGGGCGTCGTATCATCGTGCAGGATGAAGGGCACGCCGTTGCGCCGCAGGATCGTGATCGCCTCGTCGATGTTGACCGCGTAGTTCAGCGACTCTCCATCCGCGATAACGCCGCTGGTATTAATGCCGACCACATCGCCGTCATCGGTCACCATGGGACCGCCGGAATTGCCGTGGAAGATGTCAGTGTCCGTCTGGACTTGCCGGATGGAGGTGCCGTTCTCCGTAAAGAGCCGGCTGATGGTACCGGTGGTAATGGACATATCCTCCAAGCCCCACTGAGTAGTGGGGTTGACGGCCACATTGTCAGAGATACCGGGGAAGCCGAGGGCGTGGACCGTGGTCCCCACCATGTCGGAGGTCGGGATACGCAGCGCCAGCGGAACGCGCTGATCGGTGGGCTTTTCCAGCCGTAGCAGAGCCAGGTCCGCGGTTTCACTGTAGTCCACGACCTGGGCGCCCAGATAGGTGTCGTTGTCAAAATGCACACGGACAAGGCACCGGGCGACAGCTCCGGATTCAAAGGATATTAATTTACCGGAGTTCCATTCCAGGTAAGTATCCACTACATGGTGGTTGGTGATCAGGTATTCCGGATCTTTGCCTTCTTCGCCTATAAAGAAGCCGGAGCCGGAACTGTAGGGAATGGTGCCGACATCTAGTATATCAAGGTAGATGGCCACAACGGCCACACCGTTGCGGGCCTGGTTGTAGCTGGAAACCTCTCCGCCGGCTGCGGCGGCAGCCGGGACCAGCAGCGTGCAGAACAGGCACAGGCAGAGCGCCAGAGCGAATAACCTCTTTTTCATATGCTTTTCTCCTTCTTTTCTCTTTTTTTTGATCTGTTTTATCCTGATTTTATAAAGAGCATTATATGTCCAGCCAGACGGCTGCGGCGGTGTTGTTGTCGTTATCGGGGGGGACGCGGCTTATAAGCAGGGCGCGCATGGCGTCCAGCCAGGCCTGGGGGCTCCGGGACGCCTGGAGCGTCTGCTCCATCTCCCGCTCCACTACATACTCCCAGAACCCGTCGGAGCAGAGCAGGAACGCGTGCCGCCCGGGGGGGAGCCACTTTTCGCCCGTGTCCACGGTGAGGCCCCCCTCGGCGCCCAGGGCCCGGAAGATCCGGCTCCGGTCCTCGTGGAAGCGGATCTGCTCGGGGCTGATCTGCCCCAGGGCCACGGCGATCTGGGAGGCGCTGTGATCCTGGGTCTGGTAGACGATGGAGCCGTTCTGGAAATGGTACAGCCGGCTGTCCCCCACGTGGGCCCAGTCCATGCGCCCCTGCTCCAGCAGCAGCACCGCCACGGTGGACTTCATTTTGCAGGCGGCGGTCTGCATGGAGAGGACCGTCCGGTGGGCCGCCTGTACCAGCTCCGTCAGGGAAGCGGGGGTGGAGCTGCCCGTCCAGCCCTCCAGGATCGTCCTGGCGGCCGCCTGGGAGGCCCGGTCGCCTCCGCCGTGGCCGCCCAGGCCGTCCGCTACCAGCACGCAGGCCCGGTCGCTGCCGATGGTCCGGATGCCCACGGTGTCCTCGTTGCAGGGGCGTCCGCCGATATCGGAGTAGCTTGCGGTTAAAATCAAGAGGATCAGTCCTCCTTTTCCTCAGAATCGGACAGCCCCCCCACGCACTGGAGGATGATGCCCGTGTAGTTGTCCTGGTTCACATAGCCCTTGCCGGCGATCAGCTCGTTGAGCCGGTTGGCGGCCTCCTCCGCGTCCCCCGCCAGGGCGGCGCAGAGCTCGTCCGGCTCCAGGGCGTTGTAGATGCCGTCGCTCATGAGGATGAATTTATCCCCGGGCCGCGCGGTCACAGGCTCGGCAGGGATGTCGATATACTTCACCTGGCCCATGCCTACGAAGCTCACAAGCCCGCCGCCCCGCTCGTCCGCGTAGGCCTCCTGGAGGGAGATCTCCCCGTTGACGGCCCGCAGCGCCAGATCGTTGCGGAAGATGTGCTCCCGGTTCAGAAGCATCAGAGCCCCGTCCCGCAGGAGATAGATGTGGCTGTCCCCCAGGGAGAGGAAGCTGAAGCGCCCGTCCTTCAGCAGGCCGATGGCCAGGGTGGACCCGCTCTTGCGCAGGCCCTCCTCCCCCAGCATACGGTTCACCTGCTGCACCGCCTGCCGGGTCAGCTCCAGCAGCTGCCACTCCGGCTCCTCCGGCGGCAGATAGGGGAAGGCACCCAGGATCGTCTCCACGGTGGCCATGCTGACCTTGTCGCCGTCCTCCAGGCCGCCCATGCCGTCGGCCACGATGGCCAGCAGGCCGTGGCTCGGGATCAGCGCCGGGTCAGACACGGCAAAGCAGTCCTGCTGGTACTCCCGGGCCCCCTGGGCGTGGAGCTTACCCACCTTGATCTGGGCGACCTCCGCGAACCCGGCGGACTCGGCGGGCGGCTCTGCCGGGCGCAGCTTTTTGCGCAGGCGGCTGTTTTTGATCAGCAGAAGGACCACCGCCAGGGCCAGCACGGCCGCCAGCGCGGCCAGGGCGATCGTCAGGACCGGCGGCAGAGAGAGCAGCGCCGGCCCCGCGGCCGCCGGAGCGGCCTCCGCCGCCAGGTCAGGGGAGGGGGCGGCTGTCACCTGCGCCCCCAAAAGGCTGAGTTGTCCTTGTGTCATGGCGGTCTCCTACTTGTTCGAGTTGTTCCAGGAGAAGTGCTCCCCGCACAGGCCTACAAACAGCAACTCCGTGGTGCCGATGGTGATGCGGTCAAAGTCGTGCAGCTCCGTGCCGCCGCCGATCACCGGCAGGTCGTTGACCAGCAGCACGTTTTTCCCCTGTTCGTGGGCGATGTAAAAACGGTTGGTCTGGGGGACGTAGGTGATGTTGGAATCCCGCTCCCCGGAGATGGTCTGGTCGCCCCGGATGCAGATGTCGCCCGTCTCCCGGCCGATGTAATTGTAGCCGGTATGGATCCGGAAATCGGTGCCCCGGCAGGGGCCGTTCACCGCCACCAGCCAGCCCACCACGGGAGAGGGAGCCCCCGCGGGCGTGGCGCTGTCCACAAACTGGGTCTGGCTCATGCGGGAGGAGAGGCCGCTCATCTGCTCAGGGGTCTTCGTCTGGGCAAAGCTGCCGTTCACGGACGGCTGCCCCGGATACGAGGTGGGAGCGGCCGCCAGCGGGTCGATGGTTTCGGAGAAGTTGCCCTGAAGGCCGCTGACCGTGCCGGGGTAGGCAGTGGCAAAGTCGGCAGGGTTGGAGACGCCGCCAGGGTTGGGGAAGCCGCCATAGGGGTCCTGGGTGGGCGCGAAGCCGGCCTTCCCGCCGCAGAAGGGGCAGGTGGCGTCCTTGATCGCGTCGTAAAAATTGTGGCACACAGGGCAGGGGACGATTTTCTGATGGATTTCAGCCATGATGGAATACCTCCTGTTTTTTTCCTCTTTTTATTGTACAACTATTTGGAATAACAATTTTGGGGAGCCCAGGGAGAAGCGGGTGCCCGCGGCCACCGGCTCCGGATAGTGGGGGACCAGGCGTTTCCCGTCCCCGGTGTAGGTGCCGTAGGTGGAGCCCAGATCCACCAGCTCCGGCACGCCCTGGTTGTAGCGCAGCAGGCAGTGATTGCCGCTGAGGCCGGGGGTCCCGTCGGGCATCCGCACCGAGCAGTTGGGATTGCGGCCGAACAGCAGGCCCTGGCTGCCCAGGGGATAGGTCTGCCCCTGGAGGGGCCCGGCCAGGCAGCGGACCGCCAGGCTGCCCATGGCCGCCGGCTGCGGGGAAACCGGCCAGACCGGGGCGGCCGCCCCCTTCGGGTTGGGGCCGTAGCGGTTGGCGCCGGGGGCGCTGTCCTGGGCGAACCAGACGATCAGCAGGATCTCGCCCACCAGGGGGACGAGCATCAGAAACAGGTAAGCGCCGCTGCGCCCCGTGTCGTGCAGGCGGCGGGCGCCGACGGCCAGGGTGGGGACCAGCACCGCCAGAGAATAGAGCATGGACACCGGGGCCAGGGGCGTATAGAGAAAGACGGAGACAATGGCGTTGAGCAGGGCGAAGTACCAGTACTCGCTTCGCCGGGCGCGGCCGCTGAAATTCGCGTAGTTCCGGAACACGTGCTGCAGAGCCTGAGAGAAATTCACGGGGAGCCCTCCCTTCCTTGCCGGGATTTGATTTCCAGTCAATATTTTACAAGCTTTATTTTGCCGTTTGTCCATGTTCTTTCCCTGGGGTGACGGAAAAGATTAAAAGCTTAAAATAGGAAAAGTATCTTGATTTTCAACATAGGTACGTTGTATAATAATATGAGATGCATAATTATGGCGATCCATGCCTGTTTGCCAGGCCGGAAGGCGCGAAGCGGCTTCTCCGGCCCGCCATATTTGTAAAAGCTGGTGACAAAGAGTGACTTCTAAGGAATTACACAGATTAAACCGGCGCGACCTGCTGCAGCTTCTCCTGGCCCAGAGCGAGGAGGCCGAGCAGACCCGGCAGGAACTGGAGGAGGCGACCGCTCAGCTCAGCCTGGTGAGCGCCAACTATGAGCGGCTGCGCAAACGCCTGGACATGAAGGACGAGCAGATCCGCGAGCTGCGGACCGTACTCCAGACCGAGCGCACCCGCCGGGAGATCGAGCTGAACGAGGCGGGGAACATCGCCGAGGCGGCGCTCCGTCTCAACGGGATCTTCCAGGCGGCCCAGGAGGCGGCAGATCAGTATCTGCACAACATCCGGCTTCTCAGCGAAGGCGGCATTCCCGCCCCCGCGCCGCTGCCGGAATTTTCGGAGGACGACGAGCCGCCGTTCCCCCCGGCGGAAGAGCTGAAGCCGGAGACCTCCGCGGAGCCGGAGACCCCCGCGGAGCCGGAGACCCCCGCGGAGCCGGAGACCCCCGCGGAGCCGGAGCCCCCCGCGGAGCCGGAGACCCCTGCAGAGCCGGAGACCCCCGCGGAGCCGGAGACCCCTGCAGAGCCGGAGACCCCCGCGGAGCCGGAGAGCTCTGCGGAGCCGGAGAGCTCTGCGGAATCAGAAGTCCCTGTGGAGCCGGAGATGAAGAAGGCCCGGAAGTTCTCCCTCTTTAAGCACAAAAAGGCGTCCGGGGCGGAGGGCAATTCATGAGCGAGGAAAAAAAGAAACCGGAGCAGGGCGAGCAGAAAAAAGCGCCGGTGGAGCTGCCCTCCATTGATCAGCTCCGGGAGGAGCTGTCCAAGGAACAGTACAGGCACAGCTATAACCGGATTTTGCGCAGCACCATCTTTTCCCTGCTGGTGGTGGCGGCGGTGGCCGTGCTGCTGGCCGTGCTGCTGCTGCCGGTCCTGCGCATCAGCGGCACCTCTATGACGGAGACCCTCAGCGACGGAGACATCGTTGTGGCGATCACCGGCCGGAACTATGACCCGGGCGACGTGGTGGCCTTTTACTACAACAACTCCATTCTGGTCAAACGGGTGATCGCCACTGCCGGGGACTGGGTGGATATCAAGGATAACGGCGACGTGTACGTCAATGACGAGCTGCTGGATGAGCCCTACGTGAACGAGAAGGCCCTGGGCGAGTGCGACCTGGACTTTCCCTACCAGGTGCCCGATCAGAAAAACTTCCTGATGGGGGATCACCGGGCCACCTCCATCGACAGCCGCAGCAGCACCGTGGGCTGTGTGGACAACGGCCTGATCATCGGCAAGATCGTGTTTCGGGTCTGGCCGATGGCCAGCCTGGGCCTGGTGCGCTGAACCAAAAAGGAACATTAAACCGAAAGCAGGCGGAGCGTGACAAGGCGCTCCGCCTGCTTTCGGTCTTTTTCTATTCGGTTTATGCTGTTTATGTGCCGGCGTTCTGCAGGGCGATCTCCTCCAGCCGGTAGTTGTCCATACGCTCCACGCACCCGGCCGCGTCCGTCTCCCCCCGGAGCATGGCGTTCAGGGCGTCCATCACGTCCTCCGCGCTGTAGCCCACGATTTTGGAGGCGGCGGTGGAGACCCGCTCGTGCTCTGCAATGGCAGCCTGAGCGTCGGTGACCATGGGGGACTGGATGTTGCTGGTCTGGCCCCGGAAGCAGCTCACCGTGGAGATCCCGTCAAAGGCTGCGTTGTAATTCTCCGGCGCGGCGCAGAAGGACAGAAAATCCAGAGCTTCCTGCACGTGGGGGCCGGCCTTGCACACCATCATCATGTTCAGGTTGCCGCCCTCAAAGGTCCCCTCCTCCGCGGTGCCCATAAAGGCGGGCATCAGAGCAAAATCGTCCACCGTGTAGGTCCCGCCGGTGAAATCCGTGTAAAACCAGGTGTCCCAGATGAAGGTCATGACCGCCTGGCCGGAGCTGAGCTGGGAGCTGATATCGTCCCAGCCGGTGGAGCTGTAGTCCTTGCCGAACCAGCCGCTCTCCGCCGCGGTCTGTACCCAGCGGACAAAATCCGCCACGGCGGGGATATCCCCGTAGCAGAGCTCTCCCCGGTTGAGCCGGTCCAAGGTGTCCGGATCGTCGGCAAACACCGGGTCCAGGGCAAACTGGGGCATCCAGGCGCAGCCGCCGGCAGGCCAGCAGATGGGTGTGTACCCGCTCTCCGCCAGAACCTGGCAGAGCATGTTGAACTCCTCCTGGGAGGCGGCGGCCTTCAGGCCCAGCCGGTCCAGCAGGGTCTTGTTGTAGTAGCAGCCGGACACGGAGCTCTCCCAGAAGGGGAGGCCCAGCAGGTGCCCGCCGCTGTCGGTGCAGTAGGCCAGGGCACTGTCCGTCAGGTCGGAGATCCAGGCCTGGTCCTCCAGATAGAGGAAGTCAGCGGCCACGTTATAGCGGTTCAGGTCCGCGTTGTGAAAGTGCAGCAGAATGTCCGGCACCCGGCCCTCCGCCAGATCCCGGGCGGCCCGGGTCTCAAACTCCGCGTCCTCGTAGGAGATCAGCTTGATCCGCTGGCCGGTGGCGTCCTGGTAGAGCTGAAAAAGGCGGGTCAGATAGGGCTTGCCCAGGTCGCTCGCCTTGCCCATGACGGTCAGCGTGACGCCGCCGGCGCCGTCCGACCTGCCGCAGGCGCTCAGCAGCAGCGCCGCGGCCAGGAGAAGACAGAGGCACAGACGAATCCGTTTCATGCGCGTTTTCCCTCCTTCAAAAGCTTGCCCACCATCTCGCGCACGGTGTCCATGTTGATGGGCTTGCTCAGATGCCCGTCCATCCCGGCGTCCAGGGCGTTGCGCACGTCCTCGGCAAAGGCGTTGGCGGTCATGGCCACGATGGGGATGCTGGCCGCCTGGGGGTGGCCG
Source organism: uncultured Oscillospiraceae bacterium (assembly GCA_947626315.1). Taxonomy (GTDB): domain Bacteria; phylum Bacillota; class Clostridia; order Oscillospirales; family Oscillospiraceae; genus Limivicinus. The sequence continues at coordinate 81,164 of CANQRQ010000003.1, forward strand.
CAGGCCCGGATGGCCCGGGCAGCCTCGTAGCCGTTCATCACGGGCATCTGCACGTCCATGAGGATCATATCGTAGGTGCCAGGCAGGGAGCTCTGGAACAGCTCCAGGGCCTGCAGGCCGTTGACAGCCACCTGGCAGCTTGCACCCTCCATGTCCAGCATCTCCGTGAGGATCTCCGCGTTGAGCTCGTTGTCCTCCGCGGCCAGGAAGCGCCTGCCCTCCAGAACGCCGGCGGAATCCGCGGGAGGCTCGGCCGCCTCCGCGGTCGGCTCCTCCGGGAACAGGGGACGGATGGTCTCCCAGAAGGTGGAGACGAAAAAGGGCTTGGGCATAAAGGCGTCGATGCCCGCCTGCCGGGCCTCCGCCTCAATGTCGGACCAGTCGTAGGAGGTCAGCACCAGGATGGGCACCTGGTCCCCCACCTGGGCGCGGATGCGCCGGGCGGCCTCCACCCCGTCCAGATCGGGCATCTTCCAATCCAGCAGAATGACATGGAAGCCCTCGCCCCGCTGCCAGGCGGTGACGGCCATCTCCACGGCGGCGGCGCCGCCGGTGACGCAGGCCACGTCCACGCCGGAGTCCCGCATCAGCTCCCGGATGCTCAGGCAGATGTCCTCCTCGTCGTCGGCCACCAGCATCCGGGTGACCTTGCTCCGGTACCAGGAGGCCGCCTCTTCCTGCTCCGGCAGCAGGAAGGAGAGCTCCACGGTAAAGCAGCTCCCCTGGCCGGGGGCGCTCTCCACCTGGATGATGCCGCCCATCAGGTCCACCAGATTCTTGGTGATGGCCATGCCCAGGCCGGTGCCCTGGATCTTGTTGGTGACGGAGTTGATCTCCCGGCTGAAGGGGTCAAAGACCGTCTTCAAAAACTCCTCGCTCATGCCGATGCCGTTGTCCTTCACCACAAAGCGCAGCCGGGCGTACTGTTGCCCCGGGCCGGGGAGGGGAGACACGGTAAAGTCGATCCTTCCGCCCTCGGGGGTGTATTTCACCGCGTTGGACAGCAGGTTCAGCAGGATCTGGTTGAGACGCAGCCGGTCCCCCATGAGATGCTCCGGGGGCGCGCCGTGGACGTGGATGGCAAAGTCCTGCTGCTTGGCCTTGGCCTGGGGCATGACAATGATATTCAGCTCCTCCAGCATCTCCGGCAGGCTGAACCGGTCCACGTTCAGGGAGGTCTTGCCGCTCTCGATCTTGCTCATGTCCAGCACGTCGTTGATGAGGCTCAGCAGGTGCTGGCTGGAGGCGGTGATCTTCCGGGTGTACTCCCGGACCTTGTCCGGCTCGTCCGCGCTCTTTTCCAGCAGCACCGAGAAGCCCACAATGGCGTTCATGGGCGTGCGGATATCGTGGGACATGTTGGAGAGGAAATTGCTCTTGGCGGTGTTGGCGCTCTGGGCGGCGGTCAGGGCCTCCTGGAGCTGCTGGTTCATCCGCTGCTCCACGGTCCGGTCGCTGAGGACGAAGATGTACTTGCGCGCCTCCTGGATGCTCATGTGGTAAACGGTCATCCGGTACCAGCGGCGCTCCCCGGTGTTCTGATGCATGTACTCGTATTCCCAGTACTGGCTGCTGTTGAGGGGGATGGTGTCCAGCACGGTCTGGGGGATCACCACGTCCGTGTTGACGGTGCATTTTTCCAGCACCCGGATGTCCTTCCGGGCCTCTTCCACGGGGATGCCCAGCAGCCGCTCAATGTTGGGGCTGATATAGTCCACCCGCTTGTCGGCGATGTTGAGGGTGATGAAAATGTCGTCCACGCTGTTGGACAGCACGTCGAACATCCGCTCCCGGTACTGGAGCTCCAGGCGGTTTTTCCGGGACTGGCGGCTGCTGCGCAGCAGCAGGAGGACCACGGCTGTGGCCCCCAGCATCAGGAAAATGACCAGCAGAACGTTGGTGGTGGCCTTCTGCACGGATAAAAAGCCCGCGCTGATGGCACTCAGGGGCACGGAGCTGAGCATGATGGTGTCCGGATAGCCCAGGTTCTGGTAGAGGATTACCTGGCTGTCCCCGCCGATCTCACAGCGGACCAAGCCCTGGCGGCCGTTTTCCCAGTCCCGGGCCAGAGCTGCCAGCTGCTCCTCGCTCAGGTCCGAGACAGCCCGCAGGTACACCAGATAGTTGCTGAATACGCCGCCGCCCGCCTGGGTGGACAGAAGCACCTGCCCATCGCCCCGGATCACAAAGCAGCGGGCTTCCCCGGAGAAGGCGTCCACGTTGAGGGAGCCGGCCAGGTCCGTGTTGGTGTAGGCGACGGCAACGGCGTCATAGCTGAAATCCCGGTAGCTCCGGCGGCCCACCGGCACGGCGAACAGGGTCACTTCCTTACCGGAGGAGAGGGTGGCCCCGGCCATGACGGGCTCGCCCTGCTTCAGCGTGTCCAGAGCGTCCCCCAGATCCAGCGATTCCGCCGTCCCGTCCGGGGACAGGCTGCCCCCCGCCCCGGAGAGGAAGCGGAAAGCGGTAAAGCCCCAGTAGGCCTGCTCCTTTTCCAGAAAGACCGAAAGCGCCTCCTCATCTTCAGAGAAGACGCCGGCGTTCTCCCAGCTCTCCAGCAGGCCCCAGTTGCGCTCCACAAAGGCGCTGAAGGAGCGGTTCACCTGGCTGTAGATCTCGTCCAGGGAACGGGTGCTGTCTTCATAAATTCGCCGGGAAATATAGCGGAAATAAACCGAACTGATCAAAATAACGGCGGCAATCACCAGAAAAACCAAAAGCAGGGAGCTGATTTTCCGGAGCTGTTTTTTCATAAGAACACCGCCTTCCGATTGAATTTTACCATAGACGCACGGGAAAAGCAACGTGTAACTGCCTGCAAAAAAGCGACAGCCGCGCCCGTTCTCCCGCCGTCTTTGGGAAAAGGGGGCTTTGAAAAGAGCGAAACGCTTTTCAAAGCCCCCTTGGAACGAACAGACGCCGGGGGGCTCAGCCCTCGTAGCCCATGGGATTCCTGGACTGCCAGGCCCAGGTGTCCCGGCACATGTCCTCCAGGCTGTGCTCCGCTTTCCAGCCCAGGAGCCGGGCGCTCTTGTCCGGGCTGGCGTAGACCGTGCCCAGGTCGCCGGGACGGCGGCCCACGATCTCATAGGGGATCTTTACCCCGTTGACCCGCTGGAAGGCCTTCACCATGTCCAGCACGCTGTAGCCCTGGCCGGTGCCCAGGTTGAAGACGCTCTCGCCCCGGTGCTCCAGCATGTAGGAGATGGCGGCCACATGGCCCCGGGCCAGATCCACCACGTGGATATAGTCCCGCACGCCGGTGCCGTCCGGCGTGTCATAGTCGTTGCCGAAGATGCGCAGCTTTTCCAGACGGCCCGCGGCCACCTGGGAGATGTAGGGCATCAGGTTGTTGGGAATGCCCCGGGGGTCCTCCCCGATCAGGCCGCTGCTGTGGGCCCCGATGGGGTTAAAGTACCGCAGGAGCACCACGGACCAGTCCGGCACCGCCTTGGCGGTGTCCCGCAGGATCTGCTCGGACATGTACTTGGTCCAGCCGTAGGGGTTGGTACACATGCCGGTGATGCCGTCCTCCCGCAGGGGGACCCGGTTTTCGCTGGAGTAGACCGTGGCGGAGGAGGAGAAGACGATGTTCTTTACCCCGTGGTCCCGCATGGCCTCGCAGAGTGTGACGGTGGAGAAGAGGTTGTTGTCATAGTATTCCAGCGGCATGGACACCGATTCCCCCACGGCCTTGAGCCCCGCGAAGTGAATGGCGCAGTCGATGGCGTGCTTTTCAAAGATCCGGTCCAGCGCGGCCCGGTCCCGCACGTCGTTTTCATAAAAGGCCACATGCCTGCCGGTGATCTGCTCCACCCGCTCCACCGCCTTGGCGCTGGAGTTCACCAGGTTGTCGATCACCACTACGTCCATGCCCCGGTTGAGGAGCTCCACGCAGGTGTGGCTGCCGATATAGCCGGCGCCGCCGGTCACTAAGATGGTCATGGCTGTTCCTCCTGTTAAGATCCGTTCTAAGAAGCGCTGATTAATCCAGCATTTGCGCCGGGTAGACGCCCCTGGCGCGCATCCCGGCGATATGCGCGATCACGCCGGGCAGGTCCTCCTTATAGGTCATGCCGAACCAGGTCTCGTGGCAGTTGAGGACCCGGACGCTGCCGCTGCCGCTGTGGATCAGCTCGTTGACCACATAGGGCAGAAAATACTCGCACTTGAGGGGGTTGACCGGCAGATTCTCCTCCAGCCAGCGGGGGAAACGCCCGCTCAGTTCCTCCCACATGCCGGCGCCGAAGCCCCAGCAGTTCATGGAGACCAGGGTGCCGCCGGGCAGGGGGACATAGGCTCCGTTCTCGTCGGGATAGGCCCCGTCCTCGCCCCGCTTCTCGATGCCCAGGCGCTCCACCACATCGCTGAGGCAGCCGTTTTCCACCTGGCAGATGCCCCGGGCCACGCTGCCGCTGTCGGTGACGGTGTTGCGCAGCAGATAGGCGACGATGGCGTGCTCGTTGGCCGGCCGGTCCTGGCTGAGAAAGTCATAGAGGGCGGCATAGGCCGAGGGGCCGTAAAAATCGTCCGCGTTGATGACGGCAAAGGGCCCCGTCACCGCGCCCTTGGCACAGAGGGCGGCGTGCCCGGTGCCCCAGGGCTTGACCCGCCCCTCCGGGACGGCGAAGCCCTCCGGCAGACTGTCCAGCTGCTGGTAGATGTACTGGACGTCGAAATATTTCTCCACCCGGCGGCCGATAAAGGCTTTGAAGTCCTCCTCGATCTCGCGCTTGATGATGAAGGCCACCTTGCGAAAGCCCGCCCGGTAGGCGTCATAGAGGGAGAAGTCAATAATGGCGTGGCCGTACTCGTCCACGGCGGTGATCTGCTTCAGCCCGCCGAAGCGGCTGCCCATGCCGGCGGCCAGAATCAAAAGCGTCGGTTCCTGCATCATAATCCCCCCGCAAAAAAATCAAAGGTTCCTCTGCATTATAGGATTCCCGGCCTGCTTTGTAAAGAGGGAATCCGCCGGAAAGAGGGAAAAATGGGCGCTTAACGGTTCATCGCCGCCCGGCAGTAATAGTTGAACATCCGCTCCCGCTCCAGGGTGCTGGCGTCCATGTGCCCGGGGTACACCTCATAGTCCCCCTCCAGGGCGCAGAGCTTCTTGAGGGAGTCCAGCTCCTGCACCATGTCCCCGCCGGGGAGGTCGGTGCGGCCGCAGCTGCCCTTGAAGAGCGTGTCCCCGGTGAAGAGGGCGTCCCCGCAGCGGAGGGTCACGCTGCCGGGGGTGTGCCCCGGCGTCTCCAGCACCTCAAAGCGCAGAGAACCCACCTGCACCGTGTCCCCCTCCTTATAATAGAAGCCGTTTTCCGGCAGGTGGAAGGCGAAGCGGTTGTCCAGGCTGTTCCGGGCGTCGTCCTTCTCGTGCACATAGACCGGGGCGCCGGTCTCCTCCGACACGGGCAGCACCGCGCCGATATGGTCAAAGTGCCCGTGGGTCAGGAGAATGACCCGGCATTTCAGGTGGTTGGACTCCAGATAGTCCAGAATGGTGTTGCTCTCGTCGCCCGGGTCGATGACGGCGCATTCCAGGCTGTCCTCGTCAGAGACGATGTAGCAGTTGGTCTCAAACTGGCCTACGGAAAAGGTTTTGATCAGCATGGCTCACAGCTCCTTCGTATCCAAAAGTATAGTAACCGGCCCATCGTTGACGGATTCCACCAGCATCTCCGCGCCGAATTCGCCGGTCTCCACATGGAAGCCCCGGCCGCGGCACTCGCCGATCACCTGCTCGTACAGGGGGATGGCGGTCTCCGGCCGGGCGGCCTTGGAAAAGCCCGGGCGGCGGGAGCGGCAGTCCGCAAAGAGGGTAAACTGGCTGATGATCAGCAGCTCCGCCCCGGCGTCCGCCGGGTTGACGTTCATTTTTCCGTTTTCGTCCTCAAAGACCCGCAGACCGCAGATCTTATCGGCAATTTTCAGGGCCTCGGCCTCGCCGTCGGCCTCGTGGACCCCCAGCAGCACCAGAAAGCCGCCGCCGATGCGGCCCTTGACCTGGCCGCCGATGGTCACGGAGGCGGATCTGACCCGGGTTACGACTGCCCGCATAGTGGTTCCTCCTTTATAATATAAGGGTAAATCTCGTCAGCAAATCTTGTCAGCCGCCGTTTCGCAGCACGCTGGTGACCCCGTTGACGCTGGAGAGCTTGCTCATGATATAGCGCAGCTCGGCCGCGTCCTTGATCTCCAGGGTGACTACCGTCAGCGCCAGGCCCGCCCCGGTCTCCCGGGAGGAGAGGTTGCGCACCTTGGCGTTGAGGGCGTTGAGCACGGTGGCGATGTCCATGATCAGACCGGATCGGTCGTTGGAGGCGATGGTGATGGTGGTCACATAGCTGTCGGTGATCTCCCGGGCCCAGGAGACCTGGATCCAGCGCCCCTCGTTCTCCGGCTCCCGCAGACGCTGGAGATAGTTGGCGCAGTCCCGCCGGTGGATGGAGACGCCCTGGCCCCGGGTGATAAAGCCGATGATATCGTCCCCGGGCACGGGGGTGCAGCAGCGGGAGAACTTCACCAGGCAGTTGTCCAGCCCGGCCACCAGAATGCCGTGGACGGCCTTGCCCTCCTTCTTGGCGTTCTGCTCCCGCCGCTCGGCGGCCTCGGAGACCTTGTCCAGGACGGACTTCTTGTCCGCCCCGGCGTTTTTCGCCTCGTCCCGCAGCCGGTGGGCCACCCGTGTGACGGTGACGCCCCCGTAGCCGATGGCGGCGAAGAGATCGTCCGGCGTCTGGAAGGACAGGCGCTTGAGCAGGGGGGAGACGATCTCCTCCGCCATCACGTCGTCCAGGCTCAGACCGTTGTGCCGGAGCTCCTCCTCCAGCATCTCCCGGCCCCGGAGGATGTTCTCCTCCCGGCGCTCCTTCTTGAACCACTGCTTGATCTTGGTCCGGGCGGAGCCGCTCTTGGCCACGTTCAGCCAGTCCCGGCTGGGGCCGGGGGCGGAGCGGGAGGTGCGGATCTCCACAATGTCCCCGTTCTGGAGCGCGTAGTCATAGGTGACGATGCGGCCGTTGACCTTGGCCCCCACCATATGGTTGCCCACGTCGGAGTGGATGCTGTAGGCAAAGTCGATGGGCGTGGCGCCGGCGGGGAGGTTGATCACGTCCCCCTTGGGGGAAAAGACGAAGACCTCGTCGGCGAACATGTCGATCTTCAGATTGTGGAAGAAATCCTGGGCGTCGGACTCCTGCTGGCTCTCCAGCAGGCGGCGGACCCAGGCGAATTTGTCCTCATCCCCGCTGCGCAGGGCCTGCCCGCCGTCCCGCATCTTGTATTTCCAGTGGGCGGCCACGCCGTACTCCGCGGTGTGGTGCATGTCCCAGGTGCGGATCTGCACCTCGAAGGGGATGCCCTCGGAGCCGATGACAGTGGTGTGCACGCTCTGGTACATGTTGGGCTTAGGGGTGGAGATATAGTCCTTGAAGCGGCCGGGGACGGGTTTGAACATCTCGTGGATGATGCCCAGAACGTTGTAGCAGTCGGGGATGGTGTCCACGATCACCCGGAAGGCGCACAGGTCAAAGATGCCGGTAATGTCCAGCTTCTGGGCGTACATCTTCCGGTAGATGCTGTACACGTGCTTGATGCGGCAGGTGACGGTGGCCTTGACGCCGTTCTCGTCCAGCCGCTTCTGGATCTTCTCCTTCATGCCGGACATGAACTCTTCCAGCACGGGCATCTTCTCTTCCAGGGTCTTGGTGATCTCCTGATAGCCCGCCGGGTCCAGGTACTGAAGGGACAGGTCCTCCAGCTCCCACTTGGCCCGCTGCATGCCCAGCCGGTGGGCGATGGGGGCGTAAATCTCCATGGTCTCCAGGCTCTTGGCCCGCTGCTTCTCGGCGGTCTGGTAGTTCATGGTGCGCATGTTGTGCAGCCGGTCGGCGATCTTGATCAGGATCACCCGGATGTCCTTGGCCATGGCCATGAGCATCTTGCGCAGGTTCTCCATCTGCTCGTCTTCCTTGCTGGTATACTGCACCCGGGTCAGCTTGGAGACGCCCTCCACAATGTCCGCCACCGCCGTGCCGAACTGCTTGGCCACGTCCTCGTGGGTCAGGGAGGTGTCCTCGATCACGTCGTGCAGCAGGGCGGCCACAATGGAGTCCTCGTCCAGGCCCATGTCCACAGAGATATCCGCCGCGGCGATGCAGTGGGTCACGTAGGGGGACCCGTCCATGCGCAGCTGGCCGGAATGGGCGGTCTTGGCCATGTTGTAGGCCGCGCGGATGCGCCCCAGGTCCATGTCGTGCCCGGTGGCGAGGATCTTCTCCTCCAGCTGGGCGTACAGCTGGTCGGGATCTACAGGCTGATTCGTTTTCTGTTCAGACTCTGCCATACAAAACCTCCGCTCGTTTTGTCCATCTGTCCCTTGTTATACATATACGCAAAAAATACGCAAAATACGCAAAGTCAGTCGCCTTTACCGCTGCCGTCAGCCGGCCGGCGCCGCCGCCCGCAGGGCGCGCATGAGCCGGGAGGCCTCCAGGTCGGCCTTGCCGTCAATGGCGGCGACGTGGGCGCCGTAGATGCCGCTGCCGCCGCTCCGGAGCAGGCCCACCTCCCAAAAGACCAGCAGGCACAGGCAGAACTTCTCCGGCTCCATGCCGGGCGGGCACTGGGCGAGCACTGCCTCCGGCCCTTCGGCAACCGTAAAACCGCTGCCAAGCCCACGCCAGACCCGCACAAAGTCCGCTCGCTCCGGGCAAAAGGGCGCCGCGGCCCAGAGGACCCGGCCGTCCCCCTCCAGCAGGCGGCGGCAGAGCTCGGTTCCGTCATGGGGCCGGGCGGCAGAGATCAGCAGCTGGACCGATTCATTGCCCCGGAACTCGTTGATCTGAGGGGTGAAGGCCAGGTCGATCCGCTCCCCCTCCCGGAGACCCAGCTCCTCCAGCCGGTGGGAAAAGAAAATGCCCTCCAGCGTGCTCCGCCCCAGGCGCACGCGCAGGCGCAGATGGCGCCCGCCGCCTACAGCGGAGGCGGCCTCCAGCATGACCCCGCTGAGAAAGAGCAGGGGCTTGGGGTTGGCGTTGCCGAAGGGTTCCAGCAGATCGAGAGAGCGCACGTCCTCCAGCGTCAGCATGGAGGGGTCGGTGATCAGAAGGTCGCCCCGGAGCGCGGGCTGCTCCTTGGGCCGGTTGGCCCGGTAATAGGCGGTCAGCGCCCGGCGGAAATCCTCCACCTTGTCCGCGCTGATGCTCAGCCCGGCGGCCAGAGCGTGCCCGCCGTAGCCCAGCAGATGCTCCGAGCAGGCGGAGAGAGCCTCATAGAGATTGAAGCTGCCGAAGCTGCGGCAGGAGCCCTTGCCCACGCCGCCGTTGAGGCAGATCATCACCGTGGGCAGGGAGAACTGCTCCACCAGGCGGGAGGCGGCGATGCCGATGACCCCCTGGTGCCAGTGCTCGTTGGCCAGGACGATGGGCGCGTCCGGCTCCAGCTGGGGGACGAGGGCCGCGGCCTCCCGCCAGATCTCCAACTCGATATCCTGCCGGCTGCGGTTGAGGCGGCAGAGCTCCGCCGCCAGGGCCGCGGCCTCCGCCTCGTCCCGGCTCATGAGCAGGCGGGCGGCGATCTCCGGACTGCCCAGACGGCCCGCGGCGTTGAGCCGGGGGGCCAGGCTGAAGCCCAGCGTGGAGGCGCTGAGCTTTTCCGTGCGGACAGAGGCCTCCCGAAGGATGGCGGCAATGCCCGGCCGGGGGGCTTTGGTCAGCTGCTCCAGCCCCCGGCGCACCAGATAGCGGTTCTCGTCCACCAGGGGCATCACGTCCGCCACCGTGCCGATGGCGGCCAGATCCGCATAGCGGTCCAGCACGGAGCTCTGCTCCCCCTCGCAGGCGCAGACCAGCTTCAGCGCCACGCCCACGCCGGCCAGGTGCTTGTTGGGATAGCGGTCCCCGGCCTGGCGGCAGTCCACCACCGCCGCCGCTTTGGGCAGCGCCGCGCCGCACTCATGGTGGTCCGTGATCACCAGGTCCAGCCCCAGGCTGTTGGCGTAATCCGTCTCCTCCAGGGCGGTGATGCCGCAGTCCACGGTGATCACCAGCCGGACGCCCTTCTCCCACAGGGCCTGCAGGGCCCCGCGGTTGAGGCCGTAGCCCTCCCCGTTCCGGTCGGGAATGTAGGGGTAACAGCTGAGTCCCTTGGAGCGGAGATAGTCCGTCAGCAGGCAGGTGGAGGTGATGCCGTCCACGTCGTAGTCCCCGAAGACGGCCACCGTCTCCCGGTCCGCGATGGCCCGGAGCAGCCGGTCCCGGGCCTGGGCCATGCCGGACATGAGCAGCGGGTCGTGGAGCGTCTCGCTGCCGCAGGAGAGCAGCGCGCCCGCCTCCCGCTTCGTGCGCACGCCCCGCAGAGCCAGGACAGCCGAAAGAAGCGGCCCGTAGCCCGCCTGCTTCAGCTCCTCCGGATAGGCCGGAGCCTCGTATGGAATTTGCCACTCTTTCCGGTTCATGCGCTCACATCTTTATCCGTTTTTGCCCCGCGGGGGGGGCCGCTCTGAAAAAGAATAATGTATCTTAACAGATTTTTCCGTTCAGTTCAAGTCAAACCGTGGAATTTTCTTAATATTTCTAATAAATGGCAGGTTCTTTTCAAAGAGGGAATTTACTTTGCATAATCCTCCAACCGGCGGATGCTCCCGCTGAGGGCCGGGGCCTGCCGCACGGCCTCCAGGGCCTGACCGGGCGTCCGGCAGAAGGCGAAGAGCTCGAAGCAGTTCCGGCTCATAAAGCCGCCCTGAGCTGCCTGCTCCAGCATTTGGCGCATGGGCTCATAATAGTCCAGGGTGTTCAAAACCGCCATGGGCTTGCCGTGCCGTCCCAGCTGCTTGAGGGTCAGGGTCTCGAAAAACTCCTCAAAGGTGCCGATGCCGCCGGGCAGGGCGATGAAGGCCTCGCTCTCCTGGGCCATAAGCTGCTTGCGCTGGGCCATGGTCTCGGTGAAGAGAAAGTCCGTGCAGCGGTCAAAGAGAACGCCGGGCTCGTCAAAAAAGCGGGGGGCCACGCCCAGAATGGCGCCGCCGCCGTCCGCCGCGCCCCGGGCGCAGGCGCCCATCAGGCCGCCCGCTCCGCCGCCGAAGATCAGCCGGTCCCCGTTCCGGGCCAGAAGCCGGCCCAGCTCGTAGGCCGCGTCAAAGTATTCCCGCCTCAGATGCTCCCCCGAGGCGCCGTATACGCAGATATGCAAGCCGTCCACCCCACCTTTATAATAGACTTATTTTACCACAGGGCGCGGCGCAATTCAACACCGGCTTTCTCCCGGCGCTTGACCTGGGGGACGGTTTAGGGTAATATAGAGGCAATATTCCGCGCGACAGAGGTTTTGAACGTATGCGAAAGTGCTTAGCCGCCCTGCTGGCGGCCGCCCTGCTGCTCTGCCTGGCCGGCTGCGCCCAGCAGCCGGTCCAAAGCGGGACAGGAGGCCTGGAGATCGTGACGACGGTTTTCCCCGCCTACGACTTTGCCCGGCAGATCGCCGGGGAGCGGGGGACGGTGACGCTGCTGGTGCCCCCCGGCTCCGAGAGCCACAGCTATGAGCCCACGCCCCGGGACGTGCTGCGGCTGGAGAACTGCGCGCTGCTCTTCTGCAACGGGGGCGAATCCGAGGCCTGGCTGGAGAAGATCCTGGAGGGCCGGGACCGGGAGATCCCCACCCTGGCCATGCTGGACTGCGTCCAGGCTCTGGAGGAGGAGACGGTGGAGGGCATGCAGCGGGTCTATGAGGAGCCGGAGGAGGACGAGGGGCCGGAATACGATGAGCATGTCTGGACCTCCCCGGCCAACGCCCTGCTGATCTGCCAAGCCCTGTGCGGCCGGCTCTGCGAAGCGGACCCGGCGGGGGCGGAAGTCTACCGGGCCAACCTGGCCGCCTACGAAGAGAAGCTGGAGGCGCTGGACAGGGCCTTCCGGGAGGCGGTGGCGGACGGACGGCGGGACACGGTGATCTTCGCCGACCGGTTCCCGGCCCGCTATTTTACGGAGGAATACGGCCTGCGCTATTACGCGGCCTTCCCCGGCTGCGCGGACGACGCAGAGCCCTCGGCCAGAACCGTGGCCTTTCTCATCGACAAGGTGCGCCAGGAGGAGATCCCGGCGGTCTTCACCATCGAGTTTTCCAACGGGAAGATGGCCCGGGTCATCGCCGAGGACACCGGCTGTAAAATTCTCTCCTTCCACTCCTGCCACAATGTGAGCGCCCGGGAGCTGGAGGAGGGGGTCAGCTATCTGGAGCTGATGGAGAACAATCTCAGAAATTTGAAGGAGGCGCTGGCCTGATGGCGATCCTCAGCTGTGAAAATCTGCGTTTTGCCTATGAGGGCGTGACCGTGCTGGAGGATGTGCAGTTCAGCCTGAACCAGGGGGACTACCTCTGCGTGGTAGGGGAGAACGGCTCCGGCAAATCCACCCTGATCCGGGGCCTGCTGGGCCTGAAGCGGCCGGACGGGGGGAGCATCCGCTACGGCGAGGGGCTGAAGCAGACGGAGATCGGCTACCTGCCCCAGCAGACCGGCATCCAGCGGGATTTTCCCGCCAGCGTGTACGAGGTGGCCCTCTCCGGCTGCCTGGGCTCCCTGGGCCGGCGGCTCCGCTTCGGCGCGGCAGAGCGGGAGCGGGCGCTGATGAACCTGGAGCGGATGGGGATCGAGGAGCTGAAGGACCGGAGCTATCAGGCTCTCTCCGGCGGCCAGCAGCAGCGGGTGCTCCTGGCCCGGGCCCTCTGCGCCACCCAAAAGCTCCTGCTGCTGGACGAGCCCGTCACCGGGCTGGACCCTATCGCCACCGGGGAGCTGTACAACCTGATCAAATTGGTCAATCTCTGCGACAATATCACGGTGATCATGGTGTCCCACGACATCCATGAGGCCGTCCGCTATGCCACGCATATCCTGCACCTGGGCCAGAGGCAGCTCTTCTTCGGCACTGCCGCCGCCTATAAGGAGAGCAGCCTGGCCAGGCGCTTTTTGGGAGGAAACCGGCTATGAACGCGCTGCTGCAGATGCTCTCTTACCACTTTATGCAGCGGGCCCTCCTGGTGGGGGTGCTGGTGAGCCTGTGCGCGGCGCTGCTGGGGGTGCCGCTGGTCCTCAAGCGCTATTCCATGATCGGGGACGGGCTAAGCCACGTGGGCTTCGGCGCCCTGGCCATCGCCTCCGCCCTCCATCTGGCCCCCCTGGCGGTGACGGTGCCGGTAGTGGCCGTGGCGGCGGTGCTGCTGCTGCGGCTGAGCCGGAACAGCCGGATCAACGGGGACGCGGCCATCGCCCTGATCTCCAGCAGCGCCCTGGCCGTCGGCATCGTGAGCGTGTCCGTCACTACGGGGATGAACACGGAGGTCTCCAGCTACATGTTCGGCAGCATCCTGGCCCTGAGCCGCTCCGACGCCCTGCTCAGCGCCCTGCTCTCCGCCGCGGTGCTGGCCCTGTACCTGTTGTTCTATCCCCGGATCTTCGCCGTCACCTTTGACGAGAGCTTCAGCCGGGCCACTGGCGTCCGGGCCGGGGCCTACAACAGCCTGATCGCGGTGCTGACGGCGGTGACGGTGGTGCTGGGGATGCGGATGATGGGGGCGCTGCTGATCTCCAGCCTGATCATCTTCCCGGCCCTGTCCGCCATGCGGCTGTGCCGCAGCTTCCGGGGCGTGGTGAGCTGCGCGGCGGCCCTGTCCGTGGGCTGCTTCCTGGCCGGGGTCACCGCCTCCTATTTTCTGGAGACGCCTGCCGGGGCCAGCGTGGTCCTGGCGGACCTGGCGGCCTTCGCGGTCTGCGCGCTGCTGGGCAGGCGGCGGAAAGGGAGATAAAATAAACAAAATGCATACTCTTCTGTATATTACAGGAGAGTATGCATTTTGTTTGTATATTTTCCAAAAAGAACACCAAAAAAACCGGCCGTTTCAGGGTTTTTCTTTATAAAAAACGTATATTCTTTCGCAAACTGCTTGACAGAAGCGCCGGTCGGTGCTATCATGCCTTTCGTCCGTAGGACAATACTGACAAAATGTGAGGAAATGTGAAAATGAAGATGAAAAAACTGCTTTGCCTGGCCCTGGCGCTGACCATGGTCCTGGCTCTGGCCGCCTGCGGCGGCAGCAGCGCTCCTGCCACTCAGGCGCCTGCCGAAGAGGCCCCCGCCGCCGAAGCTCCCGCTGAGGAAGCCCCTGCCGAAGAGGCTCCTGCCGAGGACGGCGCTTACACCACGGTGGAAGAGGGCAAGCTCATTATGAGCACCAACGCCCAGTTCCCCCCCTATGAGATGGTCGCCGACGGCGAAGGCGCCTACAACGGCTTTGAAGGCATCGACGTGGAGATCGCCGTGGCCCTGGCCGACAAGCTGGGCCTGGAGCTGGTGATCGACGATATGGACTTTGACTCCGCTCTGGTGGCGGTCCAGCAGGGCAAGAGCGACATGGTCCTGGCCGGCCTGACCTACCGGGAGGACCGGGACGAGATCATGGATTTCTCCACCAGCTATGCCCAGGGCGTGCAGGTGGTCATCGTCCCCGACGATTCTGACATCACCGATATGGACGCTCTGGCCGACGACAAGATGATCGGCGTGCAGCGCGGCACCACCGGCGAGATCTACGCCTCTGACACCCCGGAGAACGGCGGCTACGGCGAGGATCACGTGCTGGCCTATGACAACGGCGCCCTGGCGGTCCAGGCCATGCTCAACGGCCAGATCGACGCGGTCATCATCGACAACGGCCCCGCCCAGGCCTATGTGGCGGCCAACCCCGGCCTGCACATCCTGGAGGGCGAATGGGTGGTTGAGGACTACTGCCTGGCTGTCAACGAGGGCAACACCGCCCTGCTGAACGCTCTGAACAGCGCTCTGGAAGAGATGATCGCCGACGGCACGGTCCAGGCCATCATCGACAAGTACATCACCGCCGAGTAATTTGTTTTTACCCTGATGGGGCGGCCCTGAAGGCCGTCCCATCTGTTTATTTAACGATTGAAAGAGGGGAACCGTCATGAACGTCGACGCGCTCTACGAGAGCCTTTCCGCCCTGAACAAGGCGGACCTGTCCCTCTGGCAGAATATGTTTATGCGTTTCTACCGGGCCTGGTTTGAGGCGGACCGCTGGAAGAGCTATTTTGAGGGCCTGGGCACCACCCTGGAGGTCACGGTGCTGGCGCTGGCCTTCGGCGTGGTGCTGGGCGTGCTGGTGGCCATCGTCCGCACGGCCCACGACCAGCAGCGGCCGGGGACGAAAAATTTTCTGCTGGGCTTTGTGAATCTGATCTGCAAGGTCTACGTGACCATCATCCGGGGCACGCCTATGATGGTGCAGCTGCTGATCTGGGGCTTTGTCATCTTCGCCACCAGCCGCAGCTTCACCCTGGTGGGCGCGCTGGGCCTGGGCATCAACTCCGGGGCCTATGTGGCGGAGATCATCCGGGGCGGGCTTATGAGCCTGGACCCGGGCCAGGCGGAGGCCGGGCGCTCCCTGGGCCTGAACTACATCCAGACCATGCGCTTTGTGGTGATCCCCCAGGCCTTCAAGGCCATCCTGCCCTCCCTGGGCAACGAGTTTATCGTGCTTTTAAAGGACACCTCCCTGATCTCCGTCATCGCGGGCAAGGAGGTGGTCTACGCGGCCCGGGCCATCGGCGCGCGGACCTATGACTACATGTTCCCCCTCATTATCACTGCCATTATGTATCTCATCATGGTGATGCTCTTCAGCTATCTGCAGAGCATTCTGGAAAGGAGGCTGCGGGCAAGTGATCGACGTTAAGAATCTCACCAAATCCTTTGGCGACCACCAGGTGCTCAAGGGCATTGACGAGCATATCTATCCCGGCGAGAAGGTGGTGGTCATCGGGCCCTCCGGCGGCGGCAAGTCCACCTTCCTGCGCTGCCTGAACCTGCTGGAGACGCCTACCGGCGGCACGGTGACCTTCCACGGGGTGGACATCACCGATCCCAAGTCGGACATCAACAAGCACCGGCAGAAGATGGGCATGGTTTTCCAGCACTTCAACCTCTTCCCCCATATGACGATCCTGAAAAACCTGACCCTGGCCCCCGTCCAGGTGCTGAAAAAGCCCCAGAAGGAGGCGGAGGAGAAGGCCCTGACCCTGCTGGAGCGGGTGGGCCTGGCTGACCGGGCCGATTCCTATCCCAGCCAGCTCTCCGGCGGCCAGAAACAGCGGGTCGCCATTGTCCGGGCTCTGTGCATGGAGCCGGAGGTCATGCTCTTTGACGAGCCTACCTCCGCCCTGGACCCGGAGATGGTGGGCGAGGTGCTGGACGTGATGAAGGACCTGGCCCGGGAGGGCATGACCATGGTGGTGGTCACCCACGAGATGGGCTTCGCCCGGGAAGTGGGCGACCGGGTGCTCTTCATGGCGGAGGGCAAGATCCTGGAGGAGGGCCCTCCCAGCGAACTCTTTGACCACCCCCAGCATCCCCGGCTCCAGGATTTCCTGTCAAAGGTCATTTAAGAAAAAACGCGCCCCCGGTTATCCGTTTGACGGACAACCGGGGGCGCTGTTTTTCGCGGTCTTATTCCTCTTTCTGGGTGCCTTTAAAGACGAAGAAGCGCTGCCCCACGTAGTTCAGGGCGACGAAGAAGCACATGCCGGCCAGCATGGCCATATTGTCCTGCAGGGAGACGGAGGCACCGGAGAAGACCCAGCGGGCCAGGGGCTTGGCCACCCCGTAGGCCAGCAGATAGCAGACGCTGATGTTCAGCACAAAGCGCAGCATCGTTTTGCCGGTGTTGGTCTTGCTCTTGAAGGTGAAGGTCTTGTTGAGAAAATAGCTGAGGATGCTGCCGAAGATGTAATTGGAGGCGGAGGAGATCCAGTAGCTCAGGTGCAGGAAGTTGTAAAAGACAAACATGATGGCGGTGCCGAAAAGAGTGTTGGCCACGCCCACCAGAATAAATTTCCAGAAGGTGACGTCGAAAAACTTCCGGCAGAATTCTTTCAGTTTATTCATCCCTACCTCCGCAGGTCTCAGAAATGATATAGCGCGGCCGGCCCTTGAGCTCGTCATAGATCCGGGCGATGTAAAAGCCCAGGATGCCCAGGGAGATCATGATCAGACTGCTGGAAAAGAGAATCAGCAGAATGACCGTGGTGAAGCCGCCCAGGGCCTGGCCGGTGATCTTCTGGACCAGGGCCACCACGCCCAGCACCACCGAGACGGCCAGCATCAGAAAGCCCAGCAGGGTGATGATGTGCAGCGGGGCGGAGGAGAAAGAGCTGATGTTGCTGACGGCGTATTTGATCAGGGATTTGGTGGACCACTTGCTCTCGCCCGCCACCCGCTCCCGGACCCGGTAGCTGACCTCGGCCCGCCTGAAGCCCACCCAGAAGGACAGGGCCCGGAAAAAGACGTTCCGCTCCGGCATCCGGTTGAGGGCGTCCACCACCTTCCGGTCCAGCAGCTTGAAATCGGAGGAGGCGGCCATGTTGATGCCGGTGGACAGGCTGATCAGCCGGTAAAAGCTGTTGGCGGCGAAGCGGTGCAGCCCGGTCTCCTCGCCCCGGTCCTCCTTGATGCCCTCCACCACCTCATAGCCCTGCTCCCAGAGCCGGTACATCTCCACGATCTTCTCCGGCGGATGCTGCAGGTCGCAGTCCAGCACCACGCAGCAGTCCCCTCCGGCCCGCTCCAGGCCGGCGAACATGGCGGCCTCCTTGCCGAAGTTGCGGCTGAAATGGAGGCCCCGCACCTGGGGGTTCCGCTCCGCGGCGGCGTTGATCTCCGCCCAGGTCCTGTCCCGGGAGCCGTCGTCCACAAACAGCAGCTCGTAGGGAATGCCGGCGTCAAGGAGGATGCCGGAGATCACTTCCGCAGCGGCGGCGATCATTTTTTCCTCGTTGTAGGCGGGAAGAATCACAGAAAGCATGTTTTTTCCTCTCCGGGCGTTCAGCCCACGGTCAGCAGATAGGTCTGGGAAAGGGCGAAGCGGTACAGCTCTTCACAGCGGGTATAGCCGCTGTGGGCCAGCAGCTCCGGCAGCATTACATCCGGGTCAAAGCCGCTGGACCAGTAGGCGTCCACGTCGATAAACACCACGCACTCCTCCGCCTCCCCGAAGGAGGCCAGATAGTCCGCCAGAGCGGGGGAGGCCGGATCGTCGGTGACGAAAAATTGGTCAAAGTTCAACAGCATCAGCAGGTCCTGGGTGATGGGCGGAAAATAGTCGTCCGAGAGATAGACGCAGGGGGCCTCGGCGTGCTGCGCCAGCAGGGCGTTGAATTCCCCGTGCTCCGGGTAGAGATAGTCCGGCGGGAGGCAGCGGGCCTCCCACACCGCCAGGGCCAGGATCGCCAGCACCGCGGCGTACTTGAGCCGGGAGGCCTGGGGAAGCCCATCCAGGCTCCGGGCCAGCAGGTGCAGCAGAAAGCACACTGCCAGCACAAAGAAGGGGATCAGATTGTAGATATAGCGGATCTCCAGCACCGGGGAGATGATGGCGGCCACAGCGAAGGTGATCAGGGCCGGCAGGATGAAAAGCAGGGGGAGCAGGCGCACCTCCCGTGCCCGCAGGGCGGCCAGCAACCTTTTGCCCCGGAGCAGGAGCCCCAGCACACAGAAAAGAGTCACCAGCAGGGGGGCCTTCATGCGCCGGGCCGTCTCCATGGCATAGAAATACAGCTTGTCCCAGTACGCGGCGACGTTTCGCAGGTTCTCCACGGCGTTGCCGCCGGAGACCAGCTTATCCGCAAAGAGATGGTCAAAGCAGGCGGGAAAACACAGGGGCAGCAGCAGCGCCCCGGCAAAGGCGCAGACGAAAAAGCCCCCCGCCAGTTTGAACTCCCGTTTCCAGAGCAGGGCCAGAACGGTGAAGCCGCAGAGGAAGAAGGCGTAAAACACATAGTAGTACTGGGTCATGAGCCCCAGGAAAACCGTCAGCCCCACCAGAGGACAGAGCCGAAGCCGCTTCTCCTCCCAGAGCCGGGCGATCAGGCAGGCCAGCAGGACGGACAGGCAGGTCAGCAGCACATACATGCGGATCATGAGCATGGTGGACAGGCCTACAACGCTCAGCCCGTAGAGAGCTGCCCCCGCCCCGGCGATCTGCCGGCTTTTAAAGAGCCGCAGACACAGCCGCCAGAGCAGCAGCAGGGTTGCCAGATAAAGGAGAAAATCCAATGCCAGGCCCGTCCACTTGGAGAAGACCCCGGGGGTCAGGGAGGAGGCAAGGTTGAAAAGCCAATAGTAGAGCGGGGGGTGCACATCCCGCACCTGATTATAATAGACTGAGCCGAAGTCCAGGCCCTCGCCGGGATTGACGGACACATAGTCCAGCAGGTCCTGCCGGGTGATGACTTTATCCACCATGGTGCCGCCCATGGCGTCTTTTATGTAGGGGGCGTAATGACTGTTGGAGAGGCCGTAGGTATAGATCTCGTCGATAAACATGCCGGACTTCCGGCAGGAGAACAGAAAGCAGACCCCGGTGACCGCCGCCAGAATAAGGCACAGGACGCCGTATTTCTGAAGGAAGCGAACCAGCCGCCCTGACAGCAGCCGGCGTTCTTTTACCGCCTGATCCATGGTTTCCCTCCCGCCGCGTTTTCCCGGATGATAGAGTGCTTTTCGGGACTTTATTTTCTAAGTATACTATCCGTTCTCCCTTTTTGCAACTGTTTTTCCGGGAAGAGGGGGGAGAGGAGAATACTTACACACCCGTGTTAATCAGCTGCCCTCTTAACAGTCCGGACAGGGGCTGCAGCAAAACACTTTTTTGCTGCAGCCTCTTAATCTGCCAAGAAAGGATACTCTGGAAGATAAACGAAAGTTTATATGAGGAAACAAGTGCCAAGCGAGCCACGTAAATATGTGCGTGCGACCGCAGGAGCGACTTCTGCCAGTGTCTGCACCGGGGTAAACCTGCAAGAAAGACTAAGGGCGACCTGAGAACGGGTCTGCTGTACCCTGCTCCCAGAGAGGCCCCGGGGAAACTTCCCCGGGCGTCTTTCTCTTCGGTAGCCTTCTCTTGCGACGAGGCAAGAGAAGGCTACATCTCACCAAGAGACAAAACTCTGTTTTCGCTGATGACCAAAGGAGACGAGCAGAGAAAGGTCTGCTTTTTTAGGAAGCTAAACTTTCGTTTATCTTCGAAAAATTTTCTCCTTCCTTTAACACAACAAGGGACTGTAGCTCAACTTCTCGTTTTGCTACAGTCCCTGTTCAAGTGTAGACGGCTTTTATTCCTCCGGCGTCTCGGAGGGGGCCTCGGCGGCGTCCTCCACCGCGGAGACCACCTGATCAAAATCGTCCGGGGCCTCGGCGGGGGAGACTTCGATCTCCACCTCAACGCCGGTGTGCTCCGCTTCCAGCCCAGCCTTCAGGTCCTCGATCTCCTGCTCCTTGGCGGCGATCTTCCCGCTCAGCTCGGCGGCCTGGGCAAAGAGGGGAGCGAAGAAGCCCTGGGGGTCCTCCTTGGCCTGCTCGTAGTAGAGCTTGCCGATCTCCGTATACACCCGCTTGAGCTCCTCGGCCTCGCCGTTGATCTCCAGACCCAGCTTGGCGATGCGCCCGTAGACCTTGGCCCGGGAGGCGCCCTGCTCATAGACGCCGCGCACCGTGCTGCTGTTGGCGGCCTCCTTCACCTTGTCTACCAGGCTGCTCAGGGTGCCGTTGATAATGTCCTTATAATCTGCCATTTTCCGTTCCTCCTTTTAAGAATGCAGTTCTTCTTTTGTCTCTTCTTTTGTCTCTTCTTTTGCCTCTTCACTGCCGGGGGCCGCTTCCGGCTCCTCCGGTTTTTCAGCGGCGGGCGGCGTCACCGGCTGTTCGGCGGCGGGCTCTGTCTGCGTCTGCTCCGTCTGCTCCGCCTCCGCCGGCCCCTCGGCGGGGATGGGCACCCGGTTTACATAAAGTTTCTCCGCCGGGTGCTCCTTCCGGCTCTGGACCAGCAGGATCACCAGGGAGACCAGCGCCAGGGCGACGGAGAGCGCCTGAGACACCCGGATCCCCGTGTTCCCTAAATAGAGGCTGTCGGTCCGCAGGCCCTCGATCCAGGCCCGGCCGGCGCCGTACCAGAAAAAGTAGAGCAGCAGGCACTGCCCGTCGTACTTCCGGCGGCCCTTGCGCTCAAACAGGATCAGCAGCGCCAGGCCGATCAGGTTCCAGAGACTCTCGTAGAGAAAGGTGGGGTGTACGTAGAGCGTGCTGCCGTCCGGGGCAATCAGCCCCATGCGGCAGAAGATGCCGGTCTCCGCCCCGAAAGCCTCCCGGTTCATGAAGTTCCCCCAGCGGCCCAGGATCTGCCCGATCAGCAGCCCGTAAACCACCACGTCCAGCAGAGTGAGCAGGGGGATCTTCTTGTGCCGGCAGAGCACCCAGGCGGTGAGGATGCCGGCGATGATGCCGCCGTAGATGGCCAGGCCGCCCTCCCAGATGGCGACGATCTCCTCCGGGTTCTGCAGGTAGTAGTCCAGCCGGAAGAGCACATAGTACAGCCTCGCCCCGATGATGGACAGGGGGATCAGCCAGATGAGAAAGTCGTATATGTCGTCGCTCTTCAGGCCGAAGCGGGGGCTGATTTTGGCGCAGTACAGGGCCCCGAGAATGAAGCCCAGGGCGATGAACACGCCATAGAAATAGATGGGCCTGCCGAAGAGCGTGAAATAGGCCGGGGGGTCGATGGTGAGCCCGCCCAGCATGGGAAAGCTGATGGCGGAGCTGCGCTGGATGGTCTGCATGAGAATTGGAAACATGATGGTAGTCCTCTTTCTTACCGGACCGGGCGCCGCCTCTTCGCGGGCGGGGCCTCTGCCCTGCCGCCGGTCCGGCCTGTTATGCTGAGCGGCGCTGCGCTGTCAGGCCGTCATAGGGGGTCAACGATGGAGATGGCCAGCCGCTCCGGCGCCAGGACCTCCCCCAGGAAGGCCTCGCACTCCTCCTTGCGGATGCTCTCCAGCAGCTCGGTCCCGTCAAAGGCGCAGTAGCCGTCAAAGACGCCCAGAGCCAGGGAGACGCACACATTGTCAAAATCCTCCAGGCCCCGGAGCCGCGCCCCCAGGGAGGCCCGCTTGGCCAGCTCGAAGCGCCGCGGGTCCAGCCCCTCCGACGCAATACGCGCCAGCTCCGCCTTCAGTTCCTCCAGCACCTGCAGCGGCTCGCCGCTCTCCCCGCCCAGCAGGACGGTGCCGGTGCCGGCGGAGAAATCCGCCTCGTACTCGAAATCCCGGTTGAGCAGGCCCTTGTCATATAGGCGGGCGTAGAAGCGGGAGGAGCGCCCGGCCAGCAGGCGCAGGGCCAGCTGGGCCGTCAGATGCTGACGCAATACCCCCTCGCCCTGGGCGGGGATGATTTTGGCGCCGATATAGAACTGGGGCGCGGAGACAGCCATGGCCTCCCGGCGCAGGGTCTCCACCGGCAGGGGGCCTTCCGGCTCCCCAAAGTCCACCAGAGGGGGCTCCGCCTTCTCCCGGGGCAGCTCCTCCCGGGCGATCTGAGCGATCCGCTCCGGGTCCACGTCTCCCTCCACCACCAGGCACATGTTGCTGGGGGCATAAAAGGCCTTGTGGCAGGCGTACAGGGTCTGGTCCGTGATCTGGGCAATGCTCTCCACCGTGCCGGCCACCCGGTCCCGGATGGGGTGCTGCCGGTAGAGCAGCCGCAGCAGATTGTAGTACAGAGCCGAGCCCGGGTCGTCCTCCCCCATGCGGATCTCCTGGCCGATGATGCCCTGCTCCTTCTGCACGGTCTCCGGGGTGAAATAGGGGGTGGAGACAAAGTGCAGCAGCATCCGCAGGTTTTCCTCAAATTTATCGGTACACTGGAAGTAGTAGCAAGTGACGCCGCTGGAGGTAAAGGCGTTGGGGTCCGCCCCGTTGGCGGAGAGCAGGTTCAGGGCATTGTCCCCGCTGGGCAGGTCGAACATCTTGTGCTCCAGAAAGTGGGCCACCCCCGCGGGGGAGTCCACCGTCTGCCCGTCCAGCCGGAAGCGCCGGTGGGCGCCGCCATAATCGGTGGCGAACACGGCGTAATAGCAGTTGAAGCCCTTCTTGGGCACCACCCGCAGGCGCAGGCCGTTGGGCAGCACGTCGGAGAAAAGGGTCTCTCCGATCCTGGTATACGGTTTACTCTGCATCCGTGTCCTCCTCCCCGCCGGTTTCGCCGCTGCCCTTCAGGAAATAGATCAGGTCGCAGTCCAGGCTGTTGGCGACGGCCATCAGCTCCTCCCGGCTCACGTTTTCCGCCAGCTCCGCCAGCTCCAGGGGGGAGCAGCCCTCCCCGTCCAGCGCCTGGGCCAAATAGTAGCCCTCCAGCTCGCCCTGGCTGTCCACCAGGGAGCGCAGGTCCGAGGCCACGCCGGAACGGGCGGCCTCCAGCTCCTCCTGGCTGATCTCCCCCCGGCGCATGGCCTCCAGCTGGGCGAAGATCTCCCCTTTGGCGGCCTCAAAATTGGAAAACTCGATGCCGGAGGACACCAGCAGCAATCCCTTGTGCACGTCCACCAGGGAGCTTGCGTAATAGCAGAGGGAGAGCTTCTCCCGCACGTTCATAAAGAGCTTGGAGGTGGTGCCGCCGCCGAAAGCGGCGTTGAACACGTACAGCGCCGCCAGGTCCGGCTCCTCCATGCACTCCCCCAGGCGGAAGCCGATCACCAGCTTGCCCTGGGTCACGTCCATGGCCTCTTCCACCAGGCGGGGCTGCTCCTCCAGAGCGTTCATGCGGATCTCCGTGCCGATGTCGCTGTCGATCTCCCCCCGGGGGAGGGTGATCAGCGCGTCCCGCAGGGCGGAGATCACCTGCTGCTCCGGGGAGCGGCCGCAGTAGAAAATCTCAATGGGGCTCTCCAGCAGCAGCTTGCGGTACTGCCGGGTGAGCTTCTGATAGTGGATGGCCTGGCACTCGGCCTCGCCCCCCAGGCGGCCCACAGAGAAGTCCTCATAGCAGCACATCTCTTCCAGGCAGCGGAACAGGGAATAGCTCCGCTTGTCGTTGACCCGGCTGCGGATCACGTCCAGCATTTTTTCCTTCTCGCTGTCCACATACCGGGGCAGCAGCAGGCCGCCCCGGGTGGCGGGGGAGAGCAGCATCTCCCCCAGCAGGGCGGATGCGTCCCTCAAAATGTCCTGCTTGCCGGGGAGGAAAGCCGCCTCCGGCAGGCTCAGGTAAAAGCCCAGGCACTGGATCTCCCCGATCCGGCGCACCACCGGCTCGATGGCGGTGCCGTACAGCTCGTCCAGGCGGGCGGAGATGGCCTCCATATCCCCGTAACGGGTGGTGCCCCGCCGGAGCACATAGGGAATGAGCGCGTTCATCGCCGCGGTCTCCCGCCTGAGCTGTGTCAGCAGCGAGAGGCTCATGCAGGCGGTCTTGAATTTATCCGAGCGCAGACAGCTCAGCCACACGCCGGGCATGAGCTCTGTTCTTGTCAGTTCCATGGGCACCCCCCACTTTTAACTCATTAAAGTTCATTATATTTATTATATCACAGCGCAGAAAAAAATGGTAGGGTTAATTCGGCCCTTCTGCCGTCTTTCCGCCGGTTTTTTCCCCGTCGAGCCGGATTTCGCCGTCCCGGACCAGGATCTCGTGCCGCTGCCCGGCCCGGTCGGTCCACACCGCCCGGTAGCCCGGCAGCGCCGCCGGCAGCCGGGGCTCGATCCGCAGCTGCCCGTCCCGGAGCCGCAGCCCCAGCATCTCTTGGGCCACGATCCGGAAAAACCAGCCGGCGGAGCCGGTGTACCAGGTCCAGCCGGCCTGCCCCTCGTGCCCCGGCGCGGCGCAGACGTCCGCCGCCAGGACGAAGGGCTCCGCCTCGTAGCGGCGCAGGTCCCGGTTCTCCGGCAGCAGCAGCCGGAGGATGGCCCAGGCGTCGTCCGGCCGGTCCTGCCGCAGGCAGGCCAGGGCCAGCCAGAGGGCCCCGTGGGTATACTGACCGCCGTTCTCCCGGAAGCCCTCCCCGTAGCTGACCAGGTAGCCGGGCTCCGGCTCTCCGGCGCCGAAGGGCGGGTCCAGCAGCCGGACCAGACCGTGCCTTTCGTCCAGCAGCCGGCGCAGGGCTTCGTCCAGAGCCCGGGAGACCCGCTCTGGCGCGGCATAGCCGCTGAGGGCGGCCCAGCTCTGGGGCAGGGAGTCGATCCGGCTGTCACCCCCCAGGGGGGAGCCGTCGGGCCAGTAGCCCCGGCGGTACCAGCGGCCGTTCCAGGCCGCGTCCGCCGCCCGGCCCGCCGCCTGGGCGTAGTCCCGGTAGCGGGAGGCGTTTGGTTTACATAATTTTTCAAGCAGTCCGGCGAAGCGCCCGGCGCAGTGGGCGAAGAACCAGCCCAGCCACACGCTCTCGCCCCCGGCCTCGTCCAGGCCGTCGTTCCAGTCGCCGCTGCCCATGAGGGGCAGGCCGTGGGGGCCGAAGCCCCGGCTGATGCAGCGGTCCAGGGCGGCCCGGGCGTGGAACAGGACGGAGGCGGAGGCCCCGGAGGGCTCCGGCGTCTCGTAGCGGTCCCGCTCCTCCGGCCGGAGGGTCGGGGAGCTGAGATAACCGGTCTCCACGGCGCACAGCTCCAGGTCCCCGGTGGCGTCCACATATTCGCACAGGGCCCAGGGGAGCCAGAGCAGATCGTCCGAGCAGCGGCTGCGGATGCCCCGGTCCCCCTGGGGATGGGGATGCCACCAGTGCATCACGTCCCCCTCCACGTACTGGTGCCGGCAGCAGGCGAGGATCTGCTCCCGGGCATAGTCCGGCGTCAGCAGCAGCAGGTTGACCGCGTCCTGCAGCTGGTCCCGGAAGCCGTAGGCCCCGCCGCTCTGGTACAGGCTGCTGCGCCCCTCCAGGCGGCCGGCCACGCACTGGTAGGCGGCCCAGCAGTTCATATAGTGGTCCAGGGGTGCGTCCCCGGTGGCCGTCTCCAGCCTCTTCAGGAGCCGGAGCCAACGCCGCTGCAGGTCCTCCAGGGCGGCCCGGGCGGCCTCGGGTTTACATAATTCATACAATTCCTCCGGAGAGCAGCAGCCGCAGACCAGGGCCAGCTCCTCCCCGGCCGCCAGGCTCATGCGCATGGCGGCGGGGCTGAAATCGCAGCGGCAGCTGTTGGGCACGCCGCTGCCGGCCAGAAAGACCGTGTCCGGCAGGCAGGCCTCCGGGTTTTCCGCCCGGAAGACGCCGTTTTCCACCCGGCAGCGGAGGGAGGAGGCGTCCTGCCCGGCCAGCTGGGGCTCCAGGGCCCAGTGCAGGCGCAGTCCCTCCGCACCCCGGATCAGCAGGACCCGGGCGTCCAGACCGGCGGGAATAAAGGCCATGACAGTCACCGTCCGGCCCGCCAGTTCCTTCTCCCAGCTGGCCCAGCCGGGGCCGAAGCGGAAACGGCAGGGGAGGCCGTCGTTGGCGGCGAAGAGGCTCAGGGCGCGGCCTCCGTCCTCCAGCCAGAGGGCCTCCCCGCCGGTGACGGCATAGGGGTCCGCGGGGCGGACCAGGGGCAGCTCCCGGGCGTTCATGAACCACAGGGCGGCGGGGCCGCTGTCGGTGACGATGGCCCCCAGGCGGCCGTTGGTCAGCAGCTGCTGCCAGGCCCGCCGGGGGAGCGAGGAGTTTACATAAGTTTCGAAGCATTCCCCGTTCCAGGCGTGGAGCGGCACGTCTCCCGGACGGCGGGGGGCGCTGAGCGGGGGGAGGACCGGGGGCTCCGCCGCCGTCCTCTCCCGGCCGATGAACACGGCGGCCCGGCTGCCCACCGTCTCCGCGGCGGCGGAGGGGACGAAGTGTACGCCGCCCCAGCTGCCGATCAGGCTCTCCAGGCCTACGGAGGCCAGCGCCTCCCCGATGCGGCGGCGGACGGGGCTGCTGTACTCCCCCTCCTCGTCGCTGAGGTAGACCAGGTCCGTCTCCATGCCGCAGCTTTTCAGCAGGCAGAAGCGGCGCAGCAGGGGCAGGGCCTCCAGGGCCCGCCCGTCACAGCAGAGAATAGGCAGGTCCCCGGAGATACCGTAGGGCCACAGATCCCGCCGGGGCGCGGCGGCGCTGAGGGGCCGGCAGAGGGGCGTGAGCAGGGCCATGGCGGCGCCGGTCTCGGCGGCGCCCATGCCCAAATGGGCCGCCACGGCCCCGACCATGCCGCCCTTCTCCGCCCGCCGGAGCATCCGCTCCGCGCCGGCCAGGGCCTGATCCCGGCTGCGGCCCAGGCAGAGGGCGAACCGGAGGGTCTCCGTCTCCCCCTGGCGCAGACGCAGGCGCAGCCTGGCCTCTGCCCGGGGCCGGGCCAGCCAGCCGCCGGACTGGCCCTCCTCCCCGGAGAAGGCGGCGGGGGAGCTGCAGGCAAAGCAGAGCCAAAGCTCCCCGGCCTCCCCCCGGCGGAGCCGGTGGAGCAGCAGGGCGCTGTCCCGGCTCTCCGCCTCCAGGCCCAGGGCCCAGAAGGCCGGGTGGCTCCGGTAGTCCTCCGGGGCGGCCAGGATGGGTACGAAGGAGAGGCACAGGCCGATTTGGGTGTCCTCCCGGGCCCGCAGGCTCAGCTCCCGGAGCTCGCCCCAGTCCCCGGCCGCGGCCCAGACGGACATGGAGCAGCTGACCCCTCCGGCTCTGCCGGTCCAGCGGCATTCCTCCTCCCCCATCTCCCAGAGCTCGGGGACAGAGGAGGGGAACAGCGTACTTGCGCCGCCGCTGCCCAGCAGCTCCAGCCGCAGGCCCTCGGAATCCGGGGAGAAGGGGTCCCCGTACACGGCCAGGCCGCCGAAGGAGGCCGCCGTGCGGCCGCTGTTTACAGTCAGGATATGATAGGCGCCGTTGGAGAGCAGGCAGCGGCTCTCGCCGCTGTCCTCCGCGCCGCCCCGCAGCTGCCAGAGGCGGCCGGGGCCCCGCTCCGGCTTCTCCGGCGTATCCGCCATCTGCCGGCGCAGAACCACCCCGTCCGCGGGCAGCCGCTCCTGGAGCAGCAGGCTGTAGGCCCCCATGGCCGGGTCCGCCATGAAACGGCGGCGGATGCTGCCGCCGCAGGCCGCGTTGGCGGCGGAGAGGATGCTCATGCCTACGTGGTGGGCCATGGTGCAGCGGACCTTCTCCCCCTGGCTGTTCCGGCAGCGGGAGGGGCTGAAGTCCAGCGCCTCCATGAAGCCGAAGCGGCCGACCGCTCCGAAGCGCTCCAGGCGGCGCAGGTTCTTCACCGCCCCCTGGGGGTCAATGCTCAGGGCCAGAAAGCTGCTGTAGGGGGAGACCACATAGTCCGCATCCTGGCCCCGCTTCAGGGCCAGGGCGGCGCAGCCGTTGGCCTTGTACCGGTAGCTGAGGGAGGGGTCCAGGGAGGCGAAGGCGCTCTCGGAGACGCCCCAGGGCTTTCCGGCGGGGGCCCGGCGCTTCTGGGCGTAGACGCAGAAGCGGCCGCTCTCGTACAGGAGGCTCCCCCGGTACACCGGCAGGAACAGCTCCGGCATCAGGTACTCGAACATTGTGCCGGTCCAGCTGGCCAGGCCCCGGAAGCCGTCCTTCTGCAGCTGGGCCCGGCTGAGCCGCCGCCAGTGCTTCTGGGGCACGTCCCCCCGGGCCACGGCCAGGTAGCTGGTGAGCATGGCCTCGCTGGCCAGCAGGTCGTACCAGCCGCCGGCTCCCCGCTCCCGGGAGCTGTCATAGCAGATATAGAAGAGGTTCCGCTCGAAGTCGTAGAGCGGGGCGAAGCTCATGGGCCGGATCAGCGCCTCCGCCCGCTCCGCTAAGCCCGGGTCCAGCTCCAGCAGGGCCTGGCGCAGGGTGATCAGGCAGGCGCAGAGGTTGCCGCTGTCCACGGTGGAGATAAAGGCAGGGCTCAGGGGCGTCAGGGTCCGGGTGTCGTACCAGTTGTAGTAGTGCCCCAGGTGCCGGGGCATACGCTCCAGGGCGGAGAGGATCCGCCGGACGGAGAGCAGGGCCTCCCCGGGCTGGACAAAGCCCATGTCCAGCGCCGCCACCGCCGAGACCAGGGCCAGGCCGATGTTGGTGGGGGAGGTCCGGTGGGCCGCCCCCACCGGCGGCTGGTCCTGGAAGTTGTCCGGCGGGAGGTAGTTGTCCTCCCGGGTGGAGCACTCGGTGAGATAGCGGTAGTTCTCCGCCGCGGCCCGGATCAGATAGTCCCGGTCAGCGGAGGAGAGAGGCGTCTCCTTATAGGCGGGCAGGGCCAGGGCGGCCGCCGCCAGGGGGGACAGCAGCCACAGCAGCCCGGCGGAGCGGCCGATGATCACCGGCGAAAACAGCAGCAGGCCCAGGCCCAGCAGGCCGGGCAGCCACAGGGCCCGGAGATAGGCCGCCAGGCCCAAGCCGCCCTGCCCGCTCTGGGCCGCCGTCTGCCACTGCAGCAGCCGCCGGTGGCTCACCAGCATCCGCCAGAGGGCGGTGGCGATGGCGGACAGGCAGACCCAGGCCTCCCAGGGCAGGAGCCAGAGCCGGATAAAGGTCTGGACAATGGCTCCGCCCACGCCGGTGAGCAGCCGGGTGGCCCGCCGCAGGCGGACCTTCTCCCGGCGGCGGACGCTGTCCTCCGCCAGGGAGAGGAACAGCCGGTCCAGCAGCGCCAGCAGCGCCGCCCAGGCGGCCACGGCCAGCCCCTTCCCCGGCAGGAAAAAGCCCGCCAGCAGGGCGGCCAGGGTCAGCGGGGCGGTCAGGCTGCGGCGCAGGCTGTCAAAGAGCCGCCAGCGGTCCATGTCGGAGAAATCCCGGCAGAAGACCCAGGGGAGGTTCTGCCAGTCCCCCCGGATCCAGCGGTGCATCCGTTTGTAATAGGCCAGGGGCCGGGCGGGGAAGCCGTCGGAGAAGGACACGTCCCCCATGAAGGCCCCCCGGAGGCAGGCCCCCTCCAGCGCGTCGTGGGAGAGGATGTGCCCCTCCGGGAAGCGGTTTTCCGTGCAGTCCAGGAAGGCACGGGCGTCCAGAATGCCCTTGCCGGCGAAGCCCCCGTTGCCGAAGACGTCCATATACAGCTCCCCGCACAGGCCGCCGTAGGGGTCGCTCCCTCCCGCACCGGCGAAGATCAGGGCGAAGTCGGTGGCGTTGGCGTCGGCCAGGTCCGTGTCGATCCGGGGATGGATCACGGCGTGGCCATGGGTCACCACCCGGCGTTTCGGGTCTATGACCGGCCGGTTGAGAGGGTGGAGCATGGCCCCGATCAGCTGCCCCACCGCCCCGGGGTAAACCCGGGTATCCCCGTCCAGAGTGACGATATAGCGCAGGTCCCGCAGGGCGTCCGCCTCCCCGGTGACGGTCAGGGCGGACGCCTCCCCGCAGAGCAGGCGGGCCAGCTCCGTGAGGGCCCCCCGCTTCCGCTCGTAGCCGGACCAGCGCTCCCCGTTAAAAGTCCGTCTGCGCTCAAAGAGGTAGAAGCCGCCGCCGTATTTCCGGTTTAGGTCCATTACCAGGCCCCGGGCGGCGGAGAGAATGGCCTTGTCGCCCTCCGTAATCTCGCTGTCCGCCTCCGGCAGGTCGGCCAGCAGGCCGAAGAGCAGGTTCGGCCCCTCGCTTTTGCACATCTGCCGCAGCTCTTCCAGCCGCCGGGCCGTCTCCTCCGCGCTCTCCGGGCCGGTGAGCAGGGCGGAGATCACGCAGATGCTCCGCCCCTCCGGCGGGACGCCCCGCTCCGTGTCCATCCGGGGCAGCCGCCGGGGCGGGACGGCGCGGAGCAGCAGAAAGTCCAGCAGGCTCTTAACCAGCTCCGACACCGGCAGCAACAGCAGCAGGGCCGCGGCCGCGCTGTGAAACCAGAACGCCGGCAGCAGGGAGAGAAAGAGCGTGGCGAGCACGTTGGCGGCGATGTACAGCCGCCCGCCCAGAGGCGAGGGCTCCTGGAAGAGGGCAAAGCCCAGATGCTGCCCCCGCGCCTTGGCAGTGCGGACCAGGTGCCGGGCGTAGACATGCTCCTCCACCCCCGCCCGCCGGGCCAGCTGCTCGATCCGGCGGAGATAGTCCCGCCGGGTGGGCCCGTCCATGCGGGCGTAGTCGCCGCTGGGGTCCGCGGCGAGAATGGCGCCGGTCACGTCCGCGCCGTTGATGAGCTTCTCCAGGTCCAGCACCGAGAAGAGCCGCAGAGTGCCGAACAGGGCTTCCAAGGCGGCGGCGCAGCGGGCCGGGTCCGCCGCGGCCTGCATGGCGCGGCAGACCCGGGCGATGGCGTGGACGGCTGCCGCCCGGACGGCGGCGGGGAACAGGTCCAGCTCCGAGCGCCGGAGCACACAGACGGACTGAAAGCCGTCCAGGAAGAGGCGGCTGCGCTCCTCGTCGGCGGCGCCCTCGCCCGCCTCCAGCAGCGCCTGGGCCAGGCAGACGATCAGCGCCTCCTCCCGGCAGCGGCGAAGCCGCCGGGCATTGCCCAGGGCGGCGGAGGCCGCGGCCGCTTCCCGCTGGGCCATGTACCAGTTGTCCAGCAGCCACTCGCAGGCGGCGGGGGGAGAGGGCTGGTCCCGGTAGCGCTGCTCCACCGTCTGATGGACCCGGCGGATCTCCTCCAGGCTGCGGCGAAGGGCGGCCGCGCTGTCGCGGCCGGAGCCCTCCCGCAGCGGGCGCAGAAGCTTGGCCCGCTCCGCGGCAAAATCGCCGAGCCGGTTGTTTTCGATATACAGGCCGGAATTGCCAGATTCCATAGGTTCCTCCTGTCAGAGCCGGCCGGGCGGACGCCGGGCCGGACTTGTGATACTAGACATTTTCCCCAGGCTTTGGAAAACTATGCAGAAGGTCCCTGTGACAAGAAAAAACCTTGACAGCACCGCCGATCGGGTGTATACTCCCTGGAGTGTTAAGTAATTTACCTTGACAGGGGGCTTGGCTGTGGAGGACGGCAGGCTGATGCAGATCATGCTGCTGGATTTTTACGGCGAGCTGCTTACGGAGAAGCAGCGCCAGTGCTGTGAGCTCCATTACAATGAAGATCTGTCTCTCTCGGAGATTGCCGAGCAGAGCGGGATCTCCCGCCAGGGCGTGTGGGACAATCTGCGCCGGGCGGAGGCCGCCCTGCGGGAGTTTGAGGAGAAGACGGGGCTGGTCCGCCGCTTTCTGGAGCAGCGGGCGGAACTGGAGGAGCTCCGGAAACAGATGGAGGAGCTCTGCGCCCTCACCGAGGGCCGGGCCGGGGAGCTGGCCGGCCGGATCCTGCGCCGGCTGGAGACGCTCTCAGGCGAATGAGGAATAGGCACTATGGCATTTGAAAGCTTATCGGAAAAACTCAACGCCGTCTTTAAGCGGCTGCGGGGCAAGGGCCGGCTCACTGCCGCCGACGTGAAGGAGGCCATGCGCGAGGTGCGGATGGCGCTGCTGGAGGCGGACGTGAGCTATAAAGTGGTGAAGGAATTCACCAAGACCGTCACCGAGAAGGCCAGCGGCGCCGAGGTGCTGGAGGCCCTCTCTCCGGCCCAGATGGTCATCAAAATCGTCAACCAGGAGCTCTGCGCCCTGATGGGCGGGGAGAACAAAAAGCTGGAGCTGGGCTCCAAAAGCCCGGCGGTGGTGATGCTGGTGGGCCTGCAGGGCGCCGGCAAGACCACCAACGGCGCGAAGCTGGCCGGGTACATGCGCAAGCAGGGGAAGCGGCCGCTGCTGGTCGCCTGCGACATCTACCGCCCCGCCGCCATCAAGCAGTTGGAGACCGTGGGCAGGCAGCTGGACATCCCCGTGTTCCAGATGGGGCAGACCGATCCGGTGGAGATCGCCAAGGCCGCCGTGGACCACGCCAAAAAGCACGGCAACGACCTGATCTTCCTGGATACCGCCGGCCGTCTGCACATCGACGAGGCCCTGATGGAGGAGCTCAAGCGCATCCGGGACGCGGTGAACCCCTCGGAGATCCTGCTGGTGGTGGACGCCATGACCGGCCAGGACGCGGTGAACGCCGCCACGGCCTTTGACGAGGCCCTGGGCATCACGGGCATCATGCTCTCCAAGCTGGACGGCGACGCCCGGGGCGGCGCGGCCCTGTCCATCCGGGCGGCCACCGGCAAGCCTATCAAATTCATCGGCGTGGGCGAGAAGCTGGACAGCATCGAGCCCTTCCATCCGGACCGGATGGCCTCCCGCATCCTGGGTATGGGGGACATGCTGACGCTGATCGAAAAGGCGGAACAGAGCTTTGACGAGAAAAAGGCCCTGGAGACTGCGGAGCGCCTGAAAGCCAACCGCTTCACCCTCACGGATTACCTGGACCAGATGGCCCAGCTGAAGAATATGGGGGATCTCCAATCTCTGCTGGGTATGATGCCCGGGGTGGACGCCAAGGCCCTCAGCGGCGCCAAGCTGGACGACCGGATGATGGCCCGGCAGGAGGCAATCATCCTCTCCATGACCGTGGCGGAGCGGGAGAACCCCTCCATCATCAACAGCAGCCGCAAAAAGCGCATTGCCGCCGGCAGCGGTACCGCTGTGGTGGACGTAAACCGGCTGCTCAAGCAGTTCGAGACCATGCAGATGCTTGTCAAGCAGCTCACCGGCAAGAAGGGCCGGAAGCTCCAGAAGCGGATGAACCGCCGGGGCGGCCGGGGCGGCTTCCCCGGAATGCCCGGCCTGCCCCCCGGATTCGGGTTTTAATAAGCTTATAAACACGCAAGTGTTTGTAATAAGATCCCAGCATGCAACGCAAAACAGTTATGGAGGTGAAAGAACCAATGGTAAAGATCAGACTGCGCAGGATGGGCGCCAAGAAGGCCCCTTACTACCGTATCGTCGTCGCGGATTCCCGCAGCCCCAGAGACGGCCGTTTCATTGAGGAGATCGGCATTTACGACCCCATGGCCGACACCGGCAAGCTGAAGGTGGATATGGAGCGCGTCCAGTATTGGATTTCCAACGGCGCCCAGCCCACCGATACCGTCCGCGGCCTGCTGAAAAAGGCCGAGGCCTGATAAGGAGTTTTACCCGGCATGAAAGAACTTTTGACCTACATCGTGCAGAACCTGGTGGACAACCCTGACCAGGTCTCTGTGACCGAGCGCAAAGCCGACGGGGAGACCGTGTTTGAAGTGCGGGTCGCCGACGGCGATATGGGCAAGGTCATCGGCCGGCAGGGCCGGATCGTCAAGCAGATCCGTATCCTGATGCGGGCCGTCGCCCAGAGAAAGGGCAAGAAGATATCCGTCGAGATTCTCGACTGATACGCAAATAGCCGAGGCGGAAGTCTCGGCTATTTGCTGAGCTGTCAAAAAAGGGCCGTCTGGCCCTTTTTTGACAAGGGGGATGCAGCCCGCTGCAGCGCACGACGGCCCCCATCTTTGACGGGGGCCGCGCACGTTTGCGGGCTGAGAAGAGTTTTTTCCGAGGCGCATGTCCCCGGAAAAAACGATTTGAATTCTTTCGCCGCTTCGGCGGCGAAACTCTGCGAGGCTTTTTGAAAAGCTGTCAAGTAGCCGGGGCAGGTGACCCGGCTACTTGTTCTAATGAGAGGAAAATATGAGCAGGCAGCCATTTATCGAGGCCGGACAGGTGGTGAACACCCACGGCGTCCGGGGAGAAGTGAAAATCGAAGTCTGGCTGGACAGCCCCGCCTTTATGCGCCGCTTCAAAACCTATTCCATCGGCGGGCAGAGCTTCCGGGTCCTGTCGGCCAGGGCGCAGAAGGATTTCCTGCTGGCGCAGCTGGAAGGCGTGGAGGACGTGAACGCCGCCATGCGCCTGAAGGGGAAGACCGTCCTGGTGGACCGGGCGGAGGCCCGGCTGCCCAAGGGGCAGTTTTTCCTGCAGGATATCCTGGGCGCCCGGGTGCAGACCGAGGCCGGGGAGCCGGTGGGGATTTTGGAGGACATTCTGGAGACCCCGGCCTCCCGGGTCTACGTGGTGCGGGGGGAGACGGAACATCTGATCCCCGCCGTGCCGGCCTTCATCGTCTCCACCGACGCCGAGGCCGGCCTGCTCACGGTGCGGCTGATCGAGGGCATGTGATGAGAATTGACATTATGACCCTGTTCCCGGAGACGGTGAACGCCTTCCTCCACGAGAGCATTCTGGGCAGGGCGGCCAAAAAGGGCGTAATCCAGATCAACTGCGTCCAGATCCGGGACTATACCGAGAACAAACAGCGCCAGGTGGACGACTATCCCTACGGCGGCGGCTGGGGCTGCGTGCTGATGGCCCAGCCGCTGAAATCCTGCCTGGACAGTATTATGTCAACTACAAAAGACCTGCACAGCCGGGTGATCTACCTGTCCCCCCAGGGGGTGCCCTTCACCCAGGAGACGGCCAAGCGCTTAAAGCGGGACTATGAGCATCTGGTGCTGGTCTGCGGCCACTATGAGGGCGTGGACGAGCGCTTCATTGAGGCCTGCGTGGACGAGGAGATCTCCCTGGGGGACTTTGTGCTCACCGGGGGGGAGATCGCCGCCATGGCGGTGGCGGACGCGGTGTGCCGTCTGGTGCCGGGGGTCCTGGCCGACGAGCAGTGCTACACTGGGGAGAGCCACTGGGACGGACTGCTGGAGTACCCCCAGTACACCCGGCCCGAGCGCTGGGAGGGCCGGGAGGCGCCCCCGGTGCTGCTGGAGGGGAACCACGATAAGATCCAGCTCTGGCGGCGGAAAAAGCAGCTGGAGCGCACCAAGGAGCGCCGGCCGGACCTGTTCCGGGCCTTTGTCCCCGTGGACCGGCAGGATGAGGAGCTGCTGCGGCAGCTGGAGCGGGACGAAAAACGGGTGCGGCTGACGGAAAAGCCCGTCTGCCGCCCGGCCGAAGCCGGGGACCTGCCGGATATTCTGGCGATGGTCGCCTGCGCCCGGGAGACGCTGAGGCGCCGGGGCGTGGACCAGTGGCAGGGGGAGTACCCCGCGGAGGAGCAGCTGCGCCGGGATATCGGGCGGGGCGAGTGCTTCCTGCTGACCCACCGGGGAGAGGCCGCCGCGTTCTTTGTGCTGTCCCGGCTGCCGGAAGAGGACTATGAGCGGATCCGGGACGGCAAATGGGGCTATGACGGGCCCTGCTGCGTGCTGCACCGGGCGGCGGTCGCCGAGAAATACCGGGGCGGGGAGGTCTCGGCCCTGATGCTCCGCTGCGTGGAGGAGCAGGCCCGGGCCTGGGGGCTCCGCTGCGTCCGGACGGACACCCACCGGAAAAACAAGGCCATGCTGGCCCTGCTGCGGGACGGCGGCTTCCGTTACCGGGGCAACCTGGAGATCAGCGCCGAGCCGGGCCGCGACCCCCGGCGGCAGGCGTATGAGAAGATATTAAAGGACAGATAATGGATCTGACGGATTTGAACGAGATACGCCCCCTGCTGGAGCGGCACGGCTTTCGCTTTTCCAAGTCCCTGGGGCAGAACTTCCTGACCGCGGCCTGGGTGCCCGGGCGGATCGCCGAGAGTGCCGGGCTGGACCGGGACACCGGCGTTCTGGAGGTGGGCCCCGGCATCGGCTGCCTCACGGCGGAGCTGGCCCGCCGGGCGGGAAAGGTGCTCTCCGTGGAGCTGGACAGGGCCCTGAAGCCGGTGCTGGGGGAGACCCTCGCCGGCGTGGAGAACGTGGAGCTGCTGTTCGGCGACGCGCTGAAGCTGGACCTGGGGCAGCTGGTCCGGGAGCGCCTGCCGGGCCTGCGGCCGGTGTTCTGCGCAAACCTGCCTTACAACGTGACCAGCCCGCTGCTGACGGCCGTGCTCCGGGCCGGCTGCTTTGAGACAGTCACCGTGATGGTCCAGCGGGAGGTGGCCCGGCGGCTCTGCGCCCGGGCGGGGACCGGGGACTACGGGGCCTTCAGCCTCTTTGTCCAGTGGCACGCGGAGCCGGAGCTGCTGTTTGAGGTGGAGCCGGCCTGCTTTGTCCCCCGGCCCAAGGTGACCTCCGCCGTGCTGCGGCTGCGGCGGCGGGAGAGCCCGCCCGTCCCCGTCCGGGACGAGCAGCTGCTGTTCCGGGTGATCCGGGCTGCCTTCAATATGCGGCGCAAGACCCTGGTCAACGCCCTCGGCGCCGGCCTGGACGGAATCACCAAGGAACAGGCGGAAAACGCCGTGAAAAGAGCCGGTTTCAGCCCCAAAATCCGGGGCGAAGTTCTGGAAATTGGTGGTTTTGCAAAAATTTCCGATGAAATAGAGGAGATTCTGGAGCCGGATTTGTAGGGAAAATGCATTGATTCTTTCCCGAACTTTGTGGTAATCTTAGCAATGGCAAAAAGGTCAAGTTTTAATTAATCATAGAAAGGAACGAACCATGAGCAAGAAGTACGTGTATCTGTTTTCCGAGGGCAACGCCAACATGCGTGAGCTGCTGGGCGGCAAGGGCGCCAACCTGGCCGAGATGACCAACATCGGCCTGCCGGTCCCCCAGGGCTTTACCATCACCACCGAGGCCTGCACGCAGTACTATGAGGACGGCCGTCAGATCAATGACGAGATCATGGCCGAGATCATGCAGTACGTGGAGAAGATGGAGGAGATGAACGGGAAGAAGTTCGGCGACCTGCACAACCCCCTGCTGGTCTCCGTCCGCTCCGGCGCCCGGGCCTCCATGCCCGGCATGATGGACACCATCCTGAACCTGGGCCTGAACGACGACGTGGTGGCCGCCATGATCAAGGGCAACCCGGACCCCAAGTTCGAGCGCTTTGTGTATGACTCCTACCGCCGCTTCATCCAGATGTTCTCCGACGTGGTCATGGAAGTGGGCAAGAAGTATTTCGAGCAGCTGATCGACGCCATGAAGGAGAAGAAGGGCGTTGTGTACGACGTGGACCTGACCGCCGCCGACCTGAAGGAGCTGGCGGAGCAGTTCAAGGCCGAGTACAAGGCCCAGATCGGCGAGGACTTCCCCTCCGACCCCAAGGTGCAGCTTTATGAGGCCATCCGCGCGGTCTTCCGCTCCTGGGACAATCCCCGGGCCAACGTGTACCGCCGGGACAACGACATCCCCTATTCCTGGGGCACTGCCGTCAACGTGATGCCCATGGTCTTCGGCAACCTGAACAACAACTCCGGCACCGGCGTGGCCTTCACCCGTGACCCCGCCACCGGCGAGAAAAAGCTGATGGGCGAGTTCCTGGTCAACGCCCAGGGCGAGGACGTGGTGGCCGGCGTGCGTACCCCCATGCCCATTGCCCAGATGGCCGAGCAGTTCCCCGAGGCCTATGCCGAGTTCGTCAAGGTCTGCGACACCCTGGAGGAGCACTACCGGGATATGCAGGACATGGAGTTCACCGTTGAAAACGGCAAGCTCTACATGCTCCAGTGCCGCAACGGCAAGCGCACCGCCCAGGCCGCTCTGAAGATCGCCTGCGACCTGGTGGACGAGGGCATGATCGACGAGAAGAAGGCCGTGGCCATGATTGACCCCCGGAACCTGGACACCCTGCTGCACCCCCAGTTCGACGCGGACAAGCTCAAGGCCGCTACCCCCATCGGCAAGGGCCTGGGCGCTTCCCCCGGCGCCGCCTGCGGCAAGGTCGTCTTCTCCGCTGAGGACGCCAAGGCCTGGAAGGCCCGCAAGGAGCGGGTGGTCCTGGTCCGTCTGGAGACCAGCCCCGAGGATATCGAGGGCATGAAGGCCTCCCAGGGCATCCTCACCGTCCGCGGCGGCATGACCAGCCACGCGGCCGTGGTGGCCCGGGGCATGGGCACCTGCTGCGTCTCCGGCTGCGGCGACATCAAGATGGACGAGGCCAACAAGCAGTTCACCCTGGGCGGGAAGACCTTCCACGAGGGCGACTATATCTCCATCGACGGCTCCACCGGCAACATCTATGACGGCATCATCCCCACCGTGGACGCCACCATCGCCGGCGAGTTCGGCCGCATCATGGCTTGGGCCGACAAGTACCGCCGTCTGCGGGTCCGCACCAACGCCGACACGCCCCGCGACGCCGCCAAGGCCCGTGAGCTGGGCGCGGAGGGCATCGGCCTGACCCGTACTGAGCATATGTTCTTCAACGAGGACCGGATCGCCGCGTTCCGCGAGATGATCTGCTCCGACACCCTGGAGGAGCGCGAGGCCGCTCTGGCCAAGCTGGAGCCCATGCAGCAGGCGGACTTCGAGGGCATCTATGAGGCCATGGAAGGCTGCCCTGTTACCATCCGGTTCCTGGATCCCCCGCTGCACGAGTTCGTCCCCACCGAGGAGGCCGACATCGAGGCTCTGGCCGAGGCCCAGCACAAGAGCGTGGCCGACATCAAGAACATCATCGCCTCCCTGCATGAGTTCAACCCCATGATGGGTCACCGCGGCTGCCGTCTGGCCGTCACCTATCCGGAGATCGCCGAGATGCAGACCCGCGCCGTCATCAAGGCCGCCCTGGCCGTCCAGGCCCGCCACCCCGAGTGGACGATGGTTCCCGAGATCATGATCCCCCTGGTGGGCGAGGTCAAGGAGCTCAAGTACGTCAAGGACGTGGTGGTGAAGGCTGCCGACGCCCTGATCGCCGAGGCCGGTTCCGACATGAAGTACCTGGTGGGCACCATGATCGAGATCCCCAGAGCCGCTCTCACCGCGGACGAGATCGCCAAGGAGGCGGAGTTCTTCTCCTTCGGCACCAACGACCTGACCCAGATGACCTTCGGCTTCAGCCGTGACGATGCCGGCAAGTTCCTGGGCGCCTACTACGACAAGAAGATCTACGAGAGCGATCCCTTCGCCCGCGTGGACCAGACCGGTGTTGGCAAGCTGGTGGCCATGGCCGCCAAGCTGGGCCGGGCTACCCGTCCCGAGCTGCACCTGGGCGTCTGCGGCGAGCACGGCGGCGACCCCAGCTCCGTGGAGTTCTTCCATCGGGTGGGTCTGGACTATGTGTCCTGCAGCCCCTTCCGCATTCCCATCGCCCGTCTGGCCGCCGCTCAGGCTGCCATCAAGGATATGCAGTAATCCGTAATTTCAAACGACGCGGCGCCAAACGGCGCCGCGTAATTTATCGACCATCTGGTCTTATAAAGTTTTATTAAATTGAACCTTGTATAAGGTCAGATTCTGCTGTAAACTCCGTGTATCCTAAGAAAACAACGGAGGCGTGGGAAATGAAACAGAGTCAATTGCTTAAGCTGGTGCAGGCGGCGGTGTTTGCGGCGCTGTGCTGCGTAGCGACCATGCTCATCAGCATCCCGATGCCCGCCACCAACGGCTATATCAACCTGGGCGACGGGGCGGTGCTCCTGGGGGCCTTTCTGCTGGGGCCGGTCTACGGCGCGGCGGCGGGGGGCCTGGGCTCCATGCTGGCGGACCTGCTGCTGGGCTATGCCGCCTATGCGCCGGGGACGCTGCTGATCAAGGGTCTGATGGCCGCGCTGGCGGCCCTGGTGCTGCGGGCCCTGGAGCGGAAGCCCCTGGCCGGGGCGGTCCTGGGCGGTCTGGCCGGGGAGCTGGTCATGGTCCTGGGCTATTTTCTCTACGAGAGCACGGTGCTGGGCTACGGCCTGGCAGCCGCAGCCAGTATTCCGGGCAACGGCATCCAGGGTTTGGTGGGCCTGGCGGCCGCGGCAGCGGTGTATCAGGCGCTGCGGGCTCTGCCCTTTGTGAAAAAAACGGCCCGCTGAAAGGAGAAGGGAAACATGCAGTTTGAAGAAGTGAGGGCCCAGGCCGCGGCGGCGGCGCTGGAGCTGATCGAGACCGCCGGACTCAAGGCCGGGGACCTGCTGGTGATCGGCTGCTCCTCCAGCGAGATCGTGGGGGAGCGGATCGGCAAGGGCTCCAGCCGGGAGGCGGCCCAGGCCGTGTTTTCCGGCGTCTACCCGCTGCTGCAGGAGCGGGGGATCTGGCTGGCGGCCCAGTGCTGTGAGCATCTGAACCGGGCGCTGATCCTGGAGCAGGAGGCGGCGGAGAGGTTCGGCTATGAGCCGGTGAATGTGCGCCCCTGGGAGCACGCCGGCGGCTCCTTTGCCACCGTGGCCTTTGAGAGCTTCCGTTCCCCCGTGGCGGTGGAGCACATCCGGGCCAAGGCGGGGATGGACATCGGCCAGACCTTCATCGGCATGCACCTGAAGGAGGTGGCCGTGCCAGTGCGGCTGTCGGTCCGGCAGATCGGCCTGGCCCCGCTGGCCTGCGCCCGGACCCGGCCCAAGTTCGTCGGCGGGGAGCGGGCCCGGTACCGGGAAGATCTAAAATAAAGGAAAAAACTTTGAAAACCCTCTGGCTATGCCTGCATAGGCTGCCGGAGGGTTTTCATGTAAAAAATGCGATTATATCTTGCAAAACAGACCGGAAACCACTATACTATTGCCAATTGATAACTTTTAAGAAGTGGGACGGTATGGGAACGAAGCAGAAACTGGAAGGGAAAACAGTTTATACGGCGCTGGACGATCTGCCCTACGGGGCGGAGGACGACCCGCGGGCCACCGGCAGAGTGCGGAAAATCCAGATTCCGGAGGGGATCACAAGGGGGCGGCTGTACCGGGACGTGACATTGATCGCCCTGCCCAGCCTGGTGGAGCTGATTTTGACCCAGCTGACCAGCATGGCCGACCAGATCATGGTGGGGCACCTGCCGGGTCAGGAGGGGATCAACGCCCTGGCCGCGGTGGGCCTGGCGGCGCAGCCGAAATTCCTGCTGATGACCATGATCCAGGCGCTGAACGTGGGCGCCACGGCCATGATTGCCCGCTTTCGGGGGCAGCAGAACCGGGAGAAGGCCAACCTGGTCTTCAAGCACGCCATTTTGCTGAACCTGGGCATGTCGGTGCTGTTCATGTGCCTGGGTCTGGGCTTCTGCGAGCCGCTGATCCGCTTCATGGGCGGCGCCGGCATCAGCGAGGAGACCCTGATGCAGGGCGTGTCCTATCTGAATATCCAGCTCTACGGCTTTGTGCCCTTGTGCCTGGGCATCACGGTGACGGCGGCCCTGCGGGGCATCGGGGACACCACCACTCCCATGGTGTACAACACCGTGGCCAATGTAGTCAACCTCTTTTTCAACTATGTGATGATCTACGGCCACTTCGGCGTGCCCAAGATGGGCGTGGCGGGGGCCTCCCTGGCCACGGTGATCGGCCAGACGGTGGCCTTCTTCATCGCCATGGCGGTGGCCTTTGGGAAGAAGCACTATGTGTATCTCCGCTTCCGGGAGCGCTT
Source organism: uncultured Oscillospiraceae bacterium (assembly GCA_947626315.1). Lineage (GTDB taxonomy): Bacteria > Bacillota > Clostridia > Oscillospirales > Oscillospiraceae > Limivicinus. The sequence continues at coordinate 123,043 of CANQRQ010000003.1, forward strand.
CCGCTTTGACCGGGAGCTGATGGGCCGGGTGGTCAGTATCGGCCTGCCCTCCATGGTGGAGCAGCTTTTGATGCGCCTGGGGGTCATTATCTACACCCGGCAGGTCACCGGCCTGGGGGACACCATCTACGCCGCCCACCAGATCTGCATGAGCATCCAGGCCCTGACCTTCATGATGGGCCAGGCCTTTGCCAGCGCCGCCACCACGCTGATCGGCCAGTCCCTGGGGAAGCGGCGCTATGACATGGCCGCCGTGTACATGCGCATGAGCCGGAACCTGGGCATTGCCAGTTCCCTGGTGCTGATGTGCCTGATGGTGTTCTTAAACGAGGAGATCATCGGCCTGTATAAAAACGCGCCGGAGATCATCGCCCTGGGCGCGCCTATCCTGATCCTCCTGGCCGGGAGCCAGCCCTTCCAGGCGGACCAGTTCATCGTCTCCGGCGGCCTCCGGGGCGCGGGAGATACCCGCTACGCGGCTGTGGTGACGGCGGTCACGGTGCTGGGGCTGCGGACAGTCCTCTGCTTCGGCCTGATCCGCTTTTTCAACTTAGGCCTCTGGGGCGCCTGGATCGCCCTGGTGGCGGACCAGTGCACCCGGACCCTGCTGATGGCCCTCCGGTACCGCTCCGGCAAATGGAAGCAGATCGGCGCACGGCACACCATCCACGCCGGCGCCGCCCAGGCGTAAATTGATTATAAATTAAAGGAGGAATAACCATGAAAGACGTATTCGCGGCCATAGCGGAGCGCAGCTCCACCCGGAGCTACACCGGGGAAGGCCTCACGAAGGAGGAACTGTACTGCCTGCTCCGGGCGGGGCTCCAGGCCCCCACCGCCACCAACCGGCAGGAGATCCACATCAGCGTGCTGGAGCGCTCCAACCCGCTGCTGGCGGAGATCGAGGCGGAGAAAAACGGCGGCAGCTGTCCGCCGGTCAACTTCTATTATGACGCGCCGGTGGTGCTGATCCTCAGCGGAGAGACGGCCTACCACTGGACGCCGGTGGACGCGGGCATCGCCGTGGAGAACATCGCCCTGGCGGCGGAGGGCCTGGGCCTGGGCAGCGTGATCATCGGCTGCATCCGGCAGGCCATGGAGGGCCCCCGGCAGGCGGAGTTTGCCCAAGCGCTCCGGTTCCCGGAGGGCTACAGCTATCAGATCGCCATCGCCGTGGGACACAAGGCGGCGGGGAAGGAGCCCCACGCCTTCGAACTGGACCGGCAGGTTTCCCTGCTCTGAAAAAACCGGCGTTTGTCCGGACAGCTGAGGAAAGAGGGATCGGAATGACACAGGCAGAGCGGCGCATATTCCTGATCAAAAAGCTGACGGCCGAAGCGCCCCCATACAGCGGCCTGCCGCTTCCCGCTGACGAAGCCGGCCAGAAGAAGCTGCTCCGCTCCCTGCTGAACCTCCGCCTGCCGCTCCCGATAGGGGAGGACTTTCTGGCGGTGCAGGACGCGTATCTGCGGGAGGAGACCGCCCGGAAGGGCGTCACGGATATAGATGACCTGACGCCCGTGGAACCCGGCCTCTATTTGTGGCAGGGGGACATCACTACCCTGAAATGCGGCGCCATCGTGAACGCCGCGAACTCCGGCATGACGGGCTGCTATGTCCCCTGCCACGGCTGTATTGACAACGCCATCCACACCTACGCCGGGGTCCAGCTGCGGCTGGCCTGCGCGGCGCTCATGGAGCGGCAGGGGCATGAGGAGCCCGCCGGACAGGCCAAGCTCACGCCTGCCTACAATCTGCCCTGCGATTTTGTCCTGCACACCGTCGGCCCCATCGTATACGGACGGGTGACGCAGCGGGACCGGGAGCTGCTGGCCTCCTGTTACCGCGCCTGCCTGGAGCTGGCGCAGCAGAATGGGATCGGGAGCGTGGCCTTCTGCTGCATCTCCACGGGGGAATTTCACTTTCCCAACGAGGAGGCAGCAAAAATCGCCGTGGAAACGGTACGGCAAACCAGAGGGGACACAGAGGTGATTTTCAATGTCTTCAAGACTGTCGATTACGAGATCTACCGGGGCTTACTCGGATAACATCCGGCGGCTCCGGGAGGCGCTGGACAGGGCGGACGCCGTTTTGATCGGCGCGGGGGCGGGCCTGTCCACCTCGGCGGGCTTTACCTACAGCGGGGAACGGTTTGAGCGGACTTTCTCCGATTTTGCCGGAAAATACGGCTTTTCCGACATGTATGCCGGCGGGTTCTATCCCTTTCCCACGAGCGAGGAATTCTGGGCCTATTGGAGCCGGTATATCTTCATCAACCGCTATCTGGACCCGCCGAAGCCGGTCTATAACCAGCTGCTGGCGCTGGTCCGGGACAAGGACTATTTTGTGCTCACCACCAATGTGGACCACTGTTTCCAGAAGGCGGGCTTTGACAAGAAGCGGCTTTTCTATACCCAGGGGGACTACGGCCTGTTTCAGTGCTCCGGGCCCTGCCGGCAGGAGACCTTTGACAATGAGGACACGATCCGGCAGATGATGGGGCGGCAAAAGGACATGCGGATCCCCTCGGAGCTGCTGCCCGTCTGCCCCCGCTGCGGCAGGCCCCTGACCGTGAACCTCCGCTCTGACGACAAATTTGTGGAGGACGGGGGCTGGCATAAGGCGGCGGAGCGGTATGAGGACTTCCTGCAGACACGGGGAGACGGGCGGATCCTGTTTCTGGAGCTGGGCGTGGGGTACAACACCCCGGGGATCATCAAATTCCCCTTCTGGCGCATGACCGCCCGGAACCCGGCGGCGGTTTACGCCTGTCTCAACTACGGGGAGGCGGCCTGCCCGGAGGCGGTCGCGGACAGAAGCGTTGTGATCGACGCGGATATCGGGGAGGTCGTGGAGACGGTGCTGCGTCAGAAGAACGTATAGAGAAACGGTGAAAGAGAACAATTTAAATTTTATTTCAATCGTCCGCGCAGCAGCAAAAACCGGCAGGGCTCTTGTGAGCTCTGCCGGTTTTTGCTGCCGGGGACTGCAGGAAACGGTCCCCGGTGTTGTTTTAAGGAACTTACAGTATCCCGCCGATCTTGACGAAGAGGGGAGCGAAGACCAGAGCCACGACGGTCATGAGCTTGATGAGGATGTTCAGAGAGGGGCCGGAGGTGTCCTTGAAGGGGTCGCCCACGGTGTCGCCCACCACGGCGGCCTTGTGGGCCTCGGAGCCCTTGCCCCCGTGATGGCCCTCTTCTATGTACTTCTTGGCGTTGTCCCAGGCGCCGCCGGCGTTGGACATATAGATAGCCAGCAGCACGCCGGTGACCAGGGAGCCGCCCAGCAGGCCGCCCAGGGCTTCGGGACCCAGGAGGATGCCCACCAGCAGCGGCACCGCCACGGCCATCAGGCCGGGGACGATCATCTCGTGCAGGGCGGCGCGGGTGGAGATGGAGACGCAGGAGCCGTAGTCCGGCTTGCCCTTGCCCTCCAGAATGCCGGGGATCTCCCGGAACTGGCGGCGGACCTCTTCGATCATCTTGTAGGCCGCCTTGGACACGGAGTCCATGGTCAAAGCGGAGAAGGCGAAGGGCAGCATGCCGCCAATCAGCAGGCCGATGACCACGTTGGGGGAGAGCAGGTCGATCTGGCTCAGCTTGACCTCGGTGGCGTAGGACACAAAGAGGGCCAGCGCCGTCAGGGCGGCGGAGCCGATGGCAAAGCCCTTGCCCATGGCGGCGGTGGTATTGCCCACCGCGTCCAGCTTATCGGTGATCTCCCGGACGTGGGGGTCCAGGCCGCTCATCTCCGCAATGCCGCCGGAGTTGTCGGCAATGGGGCCGTAGGCGTCCACCGCCACGGTGATACCGGTGGTGGAGAGCATGCCCACCGCCGCCAGGGCGATGCCGTACAGATCGCCGGTGACGGCGTGGGAGATGTAGATGCCCACGCAGATGAGCAGGATGGGGATCAGGGTGCTGCGCATGCCTACGGCAACGCCGCTGATGATGGTGGTGGCGGAGCCGGTGCCGGACTGGTCGGCGATACGCTTGACGGAGCGGTAGTCCCCGGAGGTGTAGATCTCGGTAGTGAAGCCGATGACCAGGCCCACCAGGATGCCCGCGATGATGGGGGTGGAGAAGTAGAGCCTGCCGAAGAAGAGAATGCTCAGGGGGATGGAGCCCAGAGCCACCAGGGCGGAGGACACATAGGAGCCCATCTTCAGGGCCTTGTGGGGGTTGGAGTTCTCCTTGCCCCGGACGAAGAAGGTGGCGACGACGGAGGCCAGGATGCCCAGGGCCGCGATCACCAGGGGATAGGCCGCGCCCGCCCCGGCGAAGCTCTGGTGGCTGCTCAGGGCCGCGCCCAGGGTCAGGGCCGAGACCAGAGCGCCTACATAGCTCTCGAACAGGTCCGCGCCCATACCGGCCACGTCGCCCACGTTGTCGCCCACGTTGTCGGCGATAACGGCAGGGTTGCGGGGGTCGTCCTCGGGGATGCCGGCCTCCACCTTGCCAACCAGGTCCGCCCCCACGTCGGCGGCCTTGGTGTAAATACCGCCGCCCACACGGGCGAAGAGAGCAATGGAGGAGGCGCCCAGCGAGAAGCCGAAGAGGATGCTGTAGTTACCTGTGATGATGAAGATCAGGCTGCAGCCCAGCAGACCAAGGCCCACCACGCACATGCCCATGACGGAGCCGCCGGCAAAGGCCACGGACAGGGCCTTGTTCATGCCGCTCTCCATAGCGGCGTTGGCGGTGCGGACATTGGCCCGGGTGGCTACCTTCATGCCGAAGAAGCCCGCCAGAATGGAACAGAGGGCGCCCAGCAGGAAGCAGACCGCCGTGCCGATGCCGATAAAGACGGCGATCAGCACCAGGAGGACCAGGATGAAAATGGCCAGGATCTTATACTCGGACAGAAGGAAGGCGTCCGCCCCTTCGGCGATCGCGGCGGCGATCTCCTGCATCCGGCTGTTGCCGGGGGCGGCCTTCGAGACGTAGTTAGCCTTGCAGGCGGCGAAGAGCAGCGCGCACACGGCCAAGGCGGGGGCAAACCAGAGAATTTTTTCCATGTTCGATCTCCCGTTCATAGATAGTCCGCCCCAAAGCGGCCCGCCGCTCTGGGGGGCTGGGGGGTCTTGCAATCTCATTCTAACCTAAACTACAGAATCTGACAAGCCCTTTATTGTGATTTTGCCCAATCGTTAAGAAAAAAACTTTTGATTTTTTCTGAGGTTTTATTAAAAATAGACAAAAAGCAAGGGCTTGTCAAAAAAATATAAAATCTGTTTCGCGTAAAAGCGAAAGGCGGAGGGGAGGGCGCAGTCCCGGCGGATCACCTCCGGGCTGAACCACAGAAAGCCCGCCGCCTCCCGGCGGCAAAGGACCTGCCAGCCGGTCATGCGCCACTCTACATGGGTGAAGAGGTGCCGGGCCCGGCCGCAGGGCTCCTGCGAGCCCTGCCGGTTTTCCGGTTGCCAAACCCGCAAATCTGTATAGACGGAAAAAAGCTTGTGTCTAAAAAAATTCGGCGATATAGTCAAAAATGGCCAGGAAAACCTGTGTAATTTGATGAAAATGTACAAAATAATTGACTGTTCCTGGAAAAAAAGCTAAAATTCATATAGTTAGATACTTTACAATCGGTAAAAATTTGCTTGAATGGGGGAGTGCAATCTGTATGAGAGATTTGAAACACCTGCAATACTTTGAAGACCTTTTGCAAGTTGCGAACAACGAACTGATCGCCCAGGCGCAGAGCGAGGGCAAAATCTGCGTTGCCTATCCCTGCGAGAATGTGCCGGAGCCCCTGCTGAACCTGCCGGGGGCCTTTTCCGTGCGCCTTTTCGCGCCCAACACCGGTTCCACCGATATCGCCACCTATTATATGACCAACCTCCTTTGCGAGACCAGCCGGGCCCTGCTGGAGCGGGCCATCGAGGGCGGCTTCAACTTTGCCGACTGCGTTATCTCTCCCGACGGCTGCACCATGATGAACCGCTGCGTGGAGAACATGGAGCTTCTGAAGACCATGGGCAAGGATAAGGAGCACTTCTTCTGGCAGTACATGGAGATCCCCCTGAAGGATGACGACAACAACCTGAGCCTCTATAAGCTCCAGTGCAAAAACCACATTCTCGATCCGCTGCACGAGGCCTACGGGCTGGACATCTCCGACGCCGCCATCCGGCAGGCCGTAGAGGAGCACAACCGGGTCTGCCGCCTGATCCGCGCCATTGGGGACTTCCGGAAGGGCGAAAAGCCCCGGATCACCGGCTATGAGTTCCACGTGCTGACCCTGGCCACCTATGTCTGCCCCAAGTATCTGATCGTCGACAAGCTGGAGGAGACTCTGGAGGAGCTGAAGACCCGGGAGCCGGACGACAAGCCCTGGCGGGCCCGGGTGGTCCTGGTGGGCTCCGAGGCGGACGACAGCGGCCTGATCAAGCTCATCGAGGAGGTGGGGGCCTTCGTCTGCGCCGACCGCTTCTGCATGGGCTCCCTGCCCGGCCGGAACCTTATCGAGCTCAACGACAGCGAGGACGCGCTGACCCAGGTCTGCCGGGCCTATATGCACCGCTGCCAGTGCCCGCGGATGATGAACATGGCGAAGGTCTACGGCCGCAAGCAGTACGTGGCGGATGTGGCCAAGGAGTACGGGGCCGACGGCATTATCTATGAGCAGGTGAAGTTCTGTGACCCCTGGGCCTATGAACGGACACTGGGCTCTGTCATGCTCCGGGACGACTACGGCTACCCGGTGCTGTCCGTGGACCGGCCTTACAATATCCGCTCCTCTGTGGGCCAGATGCGCACCCGCGTCCAGGCCTTCGTGGAGAGCATTGAGATCAAAAAGCTGCAAAGGGGGCAAACCGAATGACCATTCACAATGACCGGACCAGGATCGGCGATCAGAACCTGGGCGTATTGTTCAACGAGGGCAAGGTCCGCCGCCGCCGGGAGTGGCGGGGCGTGAAGGACACCCTGTACGATTACGGCCGCTGGCTGTACATCATCTCCATCCTGGCCAGATTCATCGTCAAGCCCCGGAACATCAAGGCCATGTTCCGCTACCGCTGGATGGCCAACTATCTGGCCGTGCCCCATATGGTGGATAAATTCACCATGGGCCTGCGGGACGAGCCTCTGCGCATCGTCCACACCGCCATGGACTTCGTGGTGTACGACGTGGCCCAGACCATGGAGAACATCTTCCGGGGCGACCGGCGCACCGGCAACGACGAGAAGTTCTCCGCCAGGTGCGTCCTGACCGACGAGAACGCCATGACCGCCTTCATGATGGGCTTCCCCACCCTGAAGGCCATCCTCCGGGAGGTGCCCACCATGTTCGTGGCCAACCTCCTCAACCAGTACTCCACCACCCACTATCTGGACGTGGCCCAGCAGGCGGGCATCCCCGGGGATGTCTGCCCCATGCCAGAGGCGGAGGCCGGCATCTCCATCGAGGACGATTTCGCCGTCCTGGGGGCCTGCGCCGTGCAGGTGAACACCACCTGCGACGGCTCCCTCATGGGCAACGGCATCATCGCCAAGCGTCTGGAGCGGGAGTACGGCATACCCACCTTCCAGCTGGTGGCCCCCATGCGGCACCGGGAGGCGGACGTGCAGGACTACGCCGCCCAGGATATCAAAAACGCCATCGCCTTTATCGAGGAGCACACCGGCGCGAAATGGGATTGGGACGCCTATTTCGAGTGCGCCAAGCGGGTCAACGACATCACCCGCAACCGCCTGGCCTGGCTGGAGATGAACAGCACCAACTACCCCCAGTTCGTGGGCGCGCCCTTCTCCCTGTATAACGACACCAACTATATGGGCAACTGCGGCCGCTCGCCCAAGTTCCCGCCCATCGACCGGAAGATCATGAAATACGCCCAGCACGGCTATGAGGCCAAGCGGATGATGGCCCCCGAGTATCGCCACCGGGCCATCATCTGGGGCGTGCAGCCACAGTACGTGATCGACATGCTCAACTGGATGATCCACTGCTGGGGCATCGTGCCGCTGACGGATATGCTCTCCATGGTCAACACCCGCCAGATCGCCGAGGTGGACACGCCGGAGAACCGGGAGCAGGCCTACTACGACATGGCCTGGCTCAACGAAAACATGATCATGCGCAACCGGACCCACGGCGGCTATAAGGTGCTGGTGGACGAGCTGTGGCAGTTCTGTGAGCAGATGAACGCGGACATGGTCATCATGTGGGAGCACATGTCCTGCAAGGCGCTGGACGGCATGCACGGCCAGTTTGAGGAGCAGGCCCGGGAGCGGGGCATCCATCTGGTCTGGGTCTGCCACGACCTGTGCGACCCCCGGGTGTACACCCGCCAGGCCATCCGGGACCAGCTTAACACCTATATGCGCACGGTCATGCGGGAGGAGCCCCTGGATCCGACCATCGAATTTCTGCCGGACGAGAAAGCCTGGTGACGTCGGAACAAGCTTGCCAAGCCGCCATGACGGACCTGACGCCATGCGAAAGGTCCGTCATGGCCGGCGGGCAAACTTGTTCCTCCTTTCCGATTCAAAGCCAAAGGCTTTGAATCGGGCGGGGGAGATGTAGCGCCACCTGGCCGCGCAGGCGCGGCCAGGTCGGCGGACAGCATTGTTCCTCCTTATCCGCGGCAAAGCCGAAGGCTTTGAATCAGGCGGGGGAGATGCAGAAACTTGCGCATATTGAAACCGGCAGGCCGTGGGCCTGAAAACTGAAAAAGAAGGAGAAGCGTTATGCCGAAAGTTGTCAAAATTCCTCTGTTGCTGCTTGGGTCGCTGGCAGCGCTGTTTGTGGTGACCTTCACGGTCTATTTCCTGAACCTGGATATGAAGCTCCTGTCCAAAATTGAACCCTTCTTCCTGAAGCACTACGACAAAATGCCCAGGAAAAATTACGTTTAAACTGGCCAAAAAGGGCTATAGCCCTTTTTGTGCCAAAGGGGCTTGCAGCCCGCTGCAGCGCACAGCGGCAGAAGAAGCGCGCTCCATTCCGCTTCCCGCTAAAGCGAAAAGCTCCATATCCGCTTCCTCCTTCTGCCTTCTCAACTCAAAGCAAATGCTTTGAGTTGAAGAGGACGAGCAGCGGCGTGAACGAGCTTTCGTCTTTTAGACTGAAGCGAGTGAATGGAGCTTGCGAGGACGAGGTTCCACGCACGTTTACGGGCTGAGAAGAGTTTTTTCCGACGTACGGAAGGTGAATTGCCCCGCAGGGGCAAGAGAGGCCGCCCTGGGGCGTGCCGCCGGAAAAAACGATCAAATTGCTTTCGCGCCTGCGGGCGCGAAACTCTGCGAGGCTTAAAAACTGACGAGGACCTTTCGGGGTCCTCGTTTCAGACTGTATGGACATATAAAAGAAGAGAGCTTAGCTTTTAGTTCTTTTGATTCAGCAGCTTTTTGATCTCGCTGTCGGTGAAGCGGGTGAGGGCGGGAAAGTCCATGTGGGGCTTGTAGAACGCCTCCAGCTCGTCGTGGAGCTTTTTGGCCTCCCGGAGCTTTTCATAGGCCAGGGCCATGACCCGGCCGGAGAGCTTCGCGCTCTCCCTCAGCTCGGTCCGGAGGGCCTGCTGCCGCTCGTTGGGGATCAGGGCGTCCAGCCGGACGTGCCGGGCATCCTCCAGCTCCCAGCTGTCGTCCACAAAGGCCATGCCGCTCTGGGGCAGCAGCACTGCCTCCAGCCGCTCCGGGTCCAGGGGATTGGGGCAGAGGATCGCGTCTGCCCCCCGCTCCGCCGCTCCCCGGGCCGCCTGCTCCAGAGCATAGGCCGCGCCGCCGCAGCCGTTGTCAAACTGATAGATAAGTTTACATAATTTTTGAATCTCCCCGTCCAGGCGGTATTCGCCCTGACAGCTGACGGCGCTGAGGAAGCGGCGGGAGACACGGCCGCCGCCGGGTTTGGCCCGGCCCAGGCTCCGGTCCAGCAGACCCTCCACCCGCTTGACCAAAGCGGCCTGCTCTTCCGGGCCGAACAGATCCGGCAGGGAGGCCCGGCAGATGCCCGCCGCCGCGGCCAGATAGCCGTAGGCCCGGCTGTAAAGGGCCTTATAGCTCCGGTTGAGACGGGCGATCTCGGCCTGCTCCTCCCCGCTGAAGGGACCGCGGAAGAATTTTCCTAAGTTTACATAATCAGCATCCGCTCCGAAGGCGGCGGGCTCCGTCACATGGGGGGCCGTGCCGTCCACCCAGGCGCTGTGGAGGGCGGGGATGTACACTCCGTCCAGAGAATCCGGGTCGCCGGAGCAGAGGACATACTGCACGTCGTAGCCCCTGGCCTCCGCCGCCTTGCCGATTTTACGCATGAAGCCGGATTTGCCTGTGCCGGGGCCGCCCTTGATGATATGGAGAAAATCCTCCGGGTTTGCGGGAAAGCCGCTGTACAGGGAGCTGAAGCCGTCCTTGGAGTTGGCGCCGAGAAAATAGGTTTCGTTCATAGCTTACCGCACCTCACAATCAAAAATCCCTCTATTCTATGCGGCTTCCTGCCGGATTGACATCCCCTCCGGCAGCAGGTATAATGATTGAGCGTGTCGCAAAAGGCGACACGCTTCAAATGCGACCCACTACGTTGGGCTCGCATTTGAGGCACTCGCGCTTATCGCAGGGGCTTTGCCCCGTTTAGTCGGCGCGAGGGCTCGCCTTGCTCGCCTTAGAGTGTTTTTGAGGCGGCAAAGCTGCCTCAAAAACGATTTGAATCCTTGCTTCGCCGCTCTGCGGCGAAGGCTATGAAGCTTTGTTTACAGTCTGACGATTTAAGTTTTCCAAGAAAACAGAAAGGACGGAGAAGAAGATGGGCGCGGGAAACTGGGATGCGGTTTTGTTCGATTTTGACGGCACGGTGTTTGACACCGTGGAGGGGATCACCAGGTCCGTGCAGTACGCGCTGGGAAAATGGGGCATAGAGGCGGAGCTTTCAGACCTGCGCTGCTTCGCGGGTCCCCCGCTGGTGGACAAGTTCCAGGAGGTCTACGGCTTTGACCGGGAGAAGTCCCTGGAGACGGTGGCCTTTTTCCGGGAGCGGTACCAGCCTATAGGCCTCTACGAGAGCCGGCCCTTCCCGGGCATCGGGGAGCTGCTGGCCGGGCTGCAGGAGGCCGGAAAGAAGACCGGCATTGCCACCACCAAGCCCCAGGCGCTGGCGGAGCGGCTGCTGTCCGGCTCCGGCATGCTGGAGCGCTTTGATGTGATCTGCGGCAGCGGCGTGGGCGGGGACAGCCCCAAGTGGAAGCTGGTGGAGCGGGCGATGGAGGCCCTGGGCGCGGCCAGGGAGCGCTGTGTCCTGGTGGGGGATACCAAATACGATGCCGCCGGCGCCCAGCGCTGCGGCATCGACTTTATCGGCGTCAACTACGGCTACGCCGCGCCGGGAGAGCTGGAGCAGGCGGGAACGAAGCTCTTCGCGGACGATATGGACCAGCTCCGCGCCCTTCTGCTGGGCGGCGGAGAAAAGGAAACGAAAGACTGAGAAGAATAGAATTAACAACACAAAAAGAGGGCTGCAGCTCAGCATTTCGGCTTGCTGCAGTCCCTTAAACGTATTCTCTCTAAAAATCAGGGAGCAGGCTCACCCGCCTCCGGCCCGGCGGCCGGGAGGCAGACGGTGAAGCACAGACCGTCCGGCAGGCTTTCCGCCCGGATGGTCCCGCCGTGGAGCAGGACGATCTCCCTAGCGATGGCCAGGCCCAGACCCGCCCCCTCCCGGCGGGCGTTCCGGCCCGCGTCCAAGCGGTAGAAGCGCTCAAAGAGCCGGTCCAGCTGCTCCTGGGGCACCGGGGCGCAGCGGTTCTGAAAGCGGACGGTGATCCGGCCGCCCTCTTCCTCGGCCCGGATCAAAATCACGCTGCCGGGGTCGCTGTAGGCGATGGCGTTCTTCATCAGATTGTCGAAAACCCGGCCCAGCTTCTCCGGGTCCGCCCACAGGCTGAGCTCCTCCGGCGCGTGGATCTCCGCCCGCTTCCCGCCGGCCTCCAGCTGGGGGAAGTGCTCCTCCCGCAGCTGCACCAGCAGGCTGTACAGGTCGATCTCCCGCTTTTCCAGGCGGATCTCCTGCTGCTCATAGCGGGCCATCTCAAACATCTCGTCCAGCATGGCGTCCAGCTCCCGGCTCTTGTCCAGAGCGATGCGGGTGTACTTGGCCCGCTCCTCCGGCGGCAGGCCGGGGTTAGCCTCCAGCAGAGCCAGATAGCCCTCCACGGAGGTCAGGGGCGTCTTTACGTCGTGGGCGGAGTAAAGGAACAGGTCGTTTTTCCGGCGCTGGAGCTCCCGGCTCCGGCTCTCCTTCCGCTCCAGGCTCCGCTGGAGGCGGTTGAGCCGGTTTTCAAGGAAGATCAGCTCCGGACTCAGGTGGATCTCCTCCGTCTCCCCTTCGGCCAGCCGGTCGATGCCGGCGGCGATCTGGTCAAAATAACCCGTAAAGGAGCGGATCAGGGGCCAGAAGAACAGCAGCATCAGCAGCACGCCGAAGATGGAGACCCAGACGCCCATGTAGTTGGGCACGATGCGCCAGTATATCTCAAAGGCGGTCTCCCAGTCCACCCGAAAGAAGGCGGACAGAAAGCCGACGATCCCGTTTGCAAATTGCCCCATGGTCAGCTTCCGGGCCAGGAACGCCGCCAGCACCGCCGCGGCGGCGGTCAGGCCCAGGCGCAAATAGAGCTTCTGCTTCAGCGCGGCGTAGTCGCTGCGTTTTTTCCGTTCAGCCTTCAATTTTATAGCCCACCCCCCAGACAGTCTTGATATACCGGGGATGCTCCGCGTCATCCCCCAGCTTCTCCCGCAGATGCCGGATGTGGACGGGAATGGGGTTGGCGCTCTTGCTGAAATAGCCGGAGCCCCAGATCTGATGGAAGAGCTCCTCGGAGCTGAGCACCTTGCCCCGGTTCTGGCAGAGCAGGCGCAGCAGGTCAAACTCCGTGGGCGTCAGGTCCAGGAGCCGCTCATCCAGGCAGCAGCGGCGGCTCACCGTGTCCAGGATCAGGCCGCCCACGGTGAGCAGCTGCTCCGGCTGCCGGTCGTTATAGCTGGTGAAGCGGCGGAGCTGGGCCTTCACCCGGGCCATCAGCTCCAGGGGGACAAAGGGCTTGGTCACGTAGTCGTCCGCGCCCAGGCTCAGGCCGGTGATCTTGTCCAGAGGCTCCGCGCGGGAGGTGAGCATGATGATGGGAAAGCGGAAGCGCTCCCGAATCCTCCGGCAGAGGCTGAAGCCGTCGCTCTCCGGCAGCAGCACGTCCAGCAGGGCCAGGTCGATGTCCCCCGCCAGGGCCGCCGCCAGGCCGCTCTCCGCGTCATAACATTTGACAACCTGGTAGCCCTCGTTTTTCAGGTAGAGCTCCAGCAGGTCGGCGATCTCCCGCTCGTCCTCGACCACCAGGATCTTCCCGGACATGTCAGTTCAAAGCGGCGCGCAGGGCGTCCACCCGGTCCGTCTTCTCCCAGGCGACCCCCAGATCCTCCCGGCCCATGTGGCCGTAGGCGGCCAGCTGCCGGTAGATGGGGCGGCGCAGATCCAGGTCCCGGATGATGGCGCCGGGGCGGAAGTCAAACACCTTCTGCACCGCTTCGCTGAGCTGCTCGTCAGGCACGGTACCGGTGCCGAAGGTCTCCACCAATACGGAGACGGGCCTGGCCACGCCGATGGCGTAGGCCAGCTGGATCTGGCAGCGCCGGGCCAGGCCGGCGGCCACCACGTTCTTGGCCGCCCAGCGGGCGGCGTAGGCCGCGGAGCGGTCCACCTTGGTGGGGTCCTTGCCGGAGAAGGCGCCGCCCCCGTGGGGGGCGCTGCCGCCGTAGGTGTCCACAATGATCTTGCGGCCGGTGAGGCCGGAGTCCCCCTGGGGGCCGCCGATCACAAAGCGACCGGTGGGATTGACGTAGATTTTGGTGTTCCCGTCCAGCAGCGCCGGGGGGATGGTGGGCTCGATCACCAGGCGGATCATGTCCTCCCGGATCTGCTCCAGGCTTGCCTCCGGGGCGTGCTGGGTGGAGATCACCACCGTGTCGATCCGCACCGGGCGGCGCTGCTCGTCATACTCCACGGTGACCTGGGTCTTCCCGTCGGGCCGGAGATAGTCCACCAGCGCCTCCTTGCGCACCTGGGTCAGGCGCATGGCCAGCTTGTGGGCCAGGGAGATCGGCATGGGCATCAGCTCCGGCGTCTCGTCGCAGGCGTAGCCGAACATCATGCCCTGGTCCCCGGCGCCGGTCTGCTGCTCGGTGTCTGCCGAGCGGGTCTCGTAGGCGGCGTTGACGCCCATGGCGATGTCCCCGGACTGCTCGTCGATGTTGGTGATGATGCCGCAGGTGTCGCAGTCAAAGCCGAATTTGGCCCGGTCATAGCCGATGTCCCGGACCACCTGCCGGGCGATTTTGCCAATGTCCACGTAGCAGCTGGTGCTGATCTCGCCCATGATGTGGATCAGGCCCGTGGAGGCGGTCGTCTCGCAGGCCACCCGGCCCAGCGGGTCCTGCTCCAGGATCGCGTCCAGCACCGCGTCGGAGATCTGGTCGCAGATCTTGTCCGGATGCCCCTCCGTGACGGATTCGGATGTAAACAGAAAATGACTCATTGTGTGCTCCTCCATTTTAATATTTCTTTGAATTGAACCCCGGGTCCGCGATCCGGCCGGTATGCGGACCCATAACGCAGGAAACGCGCCCCGCCAGGCGGGACGCGTCAAAATGCTCATATAGCCTCATCTTTCGTTTCACCGCCGGATTTGGCACCTTACGTTTCCGCAGGTTGCCGGGCTTCACAGGGCCGTTCCCTCCACCACTCTTGATAAGGTGTTCAATTGTCAAGACACAGTATACCAGCTTTTCCCCGTTTGTCAACACCGGATTGACAAAAACGCTCACAGATGGGGCGGCTCGCTGTCCCGCTGGCGCATCCAGTCGCGCAGGCGGTTAAAGGGCGTGGTGCGGCGCACAAAGCGGCGGCCGCTGCGCCGCTCCACCATGCGCCGGAAGTCCTCCTCCCGGTCCCCCAGGGCGCTCTTGGGGATCCGGTAGCCGCCGTAGCTGTCCCGAAACAGGTAGAAGGCGTCCCGGTCCTCCCCCAGGCCGGCCACCTGGCCGTAGGGCAGGGGGGAGAGCTCCTCCCCGTCCGGCAGGCTGAACACCCGCATGGCCTTCTGCTCAAACACATAGCGGGAGCGGGGGAAGCCCCCGCCGGCCTGCATCTGGGCGGCCAGCTTGTGCGCCGTGCGGTTGGAGGAACTGTAGGTGCTGGTGGTGAGGTAGCAGCCGTAGGCGATGAGCAGCAGCGCCCACCAGCTGTCCGCTTTGACAAGGCCGATCAAGATGCAGGTCACGCTGATCAGGCTCCGGACCACCCGGTTTTGCTGACAGAACAGGTCGTACTGCATGTGGGAGAGGGCCACCAGGCTCTCCTCACTGTGCTGGCTCTCAAGCTCAAAAGTGTCCGCGGCGAATTCACCCCCACTATAAGGTCTTGAAGTATTTTTATTATTTTAGCACAAAGCGGAGGGGATTGCAATATAATTTTCAGCATAGTTTGTTAAAAAATAAATTACACAAAAAATAAGGGGCCGTTTTTGTGCGAGTATATGAAATTGCATGCGAGCGAACCCGGAACGGTTGACAGGAAAAGGAAAAAAGTTCATAATAATTTCATGTTATTTGGCGAAGCTCCGCCATAACGACAAATTTTTTTGAAGGAGAAATGAAAAGCATGAAAAAACTTCTCGCACTGCTGCTGGCCCTGACCATGGTTCTCTCCCTGGCCGCCTGCGGCGGCGGCTCCAGCGCTCCCGCGGCTGACGCGCCCGCGGCTGACGCCCCCGCTGCCGACGCTCCCGCTGCCGAGGGCGAGGCCGATCCCGCCGATGATTTCTATCTGGACATCAAGTTCTCCAACGTCTTCAACCCCAAAGAGTGGAACTACAAGGCGTCTGAGAACCTGGCCCAGGACATCACCGAAAAGACCGACGGCCACATTACCGTCACCTATTACGGCACCAACGAGCTGGACTGCTATGCCGACTCTGTGACCCAGGCCGTCAACGGCGCCAACTGGATGGGCCTTGAGGAGCCCTCCCTGTTCGCCGACTATGTGGGCGACGCCGCCATGGTTATCGCTCCCATGCTCTACAGCACCAACGAAGAGTACAACTACGTGATGGACTCCGACTTCGTGGCTGACCTGATCGCCCGTCTGGCCGAGCAGAACATCCATATTCTGGACACCCACTATTCCTTCGGCTTCCGTTCCGTGTGCTCCAACCTGGACGTGCACACCCCTGAGGACCTGAAGGGCCACCAGTTCCGCGCCACCTCCTCCGCCCTGTTCGCCAAGACCCTGGAGTGCCTGGGCGCTACCCCCGTGGTTATGGACTTCACCGACTGCCTGGCCGCTATCCAGCAGGGCGTTGTGGAAGGCTTTGAGGGCTCCGTGTCCACCCTGGCCGGCGCCGGCGAGCCCTACGAGCTGGTCAAGAAGGTCGCTCTGACCAACCACCTGATTGCCACCCGTTGGCTGTTCATGCCCGAGGACGTGTGGCAGACCATCCCCGAGAAGTACCAGAAGATCATCTCCGACTGCGCCTATGAATGGGGCATGTGGGAGCAGAAGATGTGCGAGGACGATGAGTCCGTTCAGATCGAGAAGATGAAGACCGAGGACGGCGTGACCTGGAACGACGTTGACCTGGATGCCTTCGCCGCCGCCTGCGCCCCCGTTATCGACTGGATCGTGGAAGAGTACGGCTCCAGCTACGAGGCCTATGACCAGCTGACCGCTCTGGTGGCCGAGTACCGCGCCGCCAACGCCTGATTCCCCAGCGGATTGACAAATACTCTGCGCAGCGTTTGTTGAATCATTCATAGACTGCCCCTACGGGGGCAGTCTATGATGGCGTATCTGTCAGCCGTTACCTGGAAAATCTGAACTTTTTAGGTATATGCTTATGAAGAAAAAACTAAAAAACATACTCATGAATTTTGACGCCGTCATTACCGGCGTCACCCTGACCCTCTGCGTGATCCTGGCCAACGTGAACGTGATCATGCGGTACTTCTTCAACAGTCCGCTCCAGTGGAGCACCGAAGTAGTCACAGGGCTCTTCGTGTGGACTGTGTTCATCGGCAGCGCCTACGCCCACCGGAAGCACGCTCATCTGGGGGTGGACATTGTCGTGAACCTGATGCATGGCAAGACCCGCGCCATCGTGCAGGATGTGATCAGCATCCTGGAGCTTGTTATCCTCATTATGCTGACGGTGATCAGCACCCAGTACGTATACAATCTGATCTATGTCCGCGGGGTGTACAAGCCCGCCGTGTCGGACATTCTCCGCTTTCCCACCTGGATCATCGGGATCGCGGTGCCCATCGGTTTTGGCCTGTCCACCATCTATTCCGTCAAATTCCTGCTGACGGAACGGTTCCATATTATAAAAAAGAAAGACACCGGCATTGACGCCGGACATCAAGTGGAAGGAGGGAATTTCTGATGACATTGACCTTTATTGATCTGATTCCGATTTTCCTGGTCTTCCTGCTGTACTTCATGGGCATGCCCATTGTGTACTCCCTGTTCGGTGCCACCTTCTTCTACTTCCTGGTGATCGACACCACGTCTCAGCCCTGGCTGATCCTCCAGAAGGTCATGAAGTCCACCCAGTCCTTCTCCATGCTGGCCATCCCCTTCTTTATCATGGCCGGCTCGGTCATGAACTACGGAGGTATCAGTGAAAAACTGATGGACTTCTGCGAATGTGTCACCGGCCACATGAAGGGCGGCCTGGCCCAGGTCAACGTGCTGCTGAGCATGCTGATGGGCGGCTGCTCCGGCTCCGCCAACGCCGACTGCGCCATGCAGTCCAAGATGCTGGTGCCTGAGATGGAGCGCCGGGGCTATTCCAAGGCCTTTGCCGCGGCGGTCACCGCCGCCTCCTCGGCGGCCACGCCGGTCATCCCTCCCGGAGTGAACCTGATCGTGTTCTGCCTGCTGGCGCAGACCTCTCTGGGCCGTGTGTTTGCCGCCGGCTACATGCCCGGCATCCTGATGGCCATTTCCATGATGATCGTGGTGGCCATCATCGCCCGCAAGCGGCACTATCCCACTACCCGGGACAAGTTCCCCTCCATCTGGGAGATCCTGAAGCAGGCCTTCATCTCCTTCTGGGGCCTGGCCTTCCCCTTCGGTATCATCATCGGTATGCGCCTCGGCATGTTCACGCCCTCTGAGGGCGGCGCTGTGGCCGTGCTGTACTGCTTTATCGTGGGCGGCCTGTTCTACCGGAAGCTAAGCCTGAAGAAGCACTTCATCCCCATCCTGCTGGACACCATCGCCGGCACCTCCAGCGTGGTGCTGATCATGGTCTCCGCCAGCGTCTTCGGCAACTACCTGAGCTGGGTCAACATCCCCAAGATCGTCGCCACCACTATTCTGAACATGACCAGCAACAAGTATGTGTTCCTGCTGCTGTGCAACGTGGTGCTGCTGGTGATGGGTATGTTCCTGGAGGGCGGCGCCTGCCTGATGATCACCACCCCGCTGCTGCTGCCTGTGGCGCTCCAGCTGGGCATTGACCCCATTCACTACGGCCTGGTGGCCATCGTCAACATCATGATCGGCGGAATCACCCCGCCCTTTGGCTCCATGATGTTCACCACCTGCGGCATCACCGGCTGCCCGGTCAGCGAGTTTTTGAAGGAGATCTGGCCATTCATTTTGGCTCTGCTCGCCGTCTTGCTGCTGTGCACCTTCTGCCCCAGGCTCATCACCATCATCCCGGACCTCATGTACGGCCCGGCCTGATCCGGCAAAACAACAAAGAATGCAGAACAGCCGCCCGGAGTTTCCCGGGCGGCTGTTTTGCGAGCAGCGGAGAGAGACTGTTATCCGGCAATGGACAAAGGGTAAAAAACATGTTAATTACCATGCCGGTGCGGCACCAGCACAAATAGGGATGAAAACAGATGCCGCAAAATTATCTGTTTTCCT
>CANQRQ010000004.1 GCA_947626315.1 uncultured Oscillospiraceae bacterium
ATTCTAACAGCTTAAGCAACGAGATGGACGTATCCTTGACTGGCGGTCAAGCTTACGACCAAATATATTGTAGTAGGGGAGGGGATGGAGATGGACAAGGCGATCCTGCGGGATAAAAAGCTCCTGCTGGTGGATGACGAGCCGGAGCTGCGGCAGATGCTGTCCGCCTTTCTGCGGGAGGCGGGCTGCCGGCAGCTGCGCACCGCCGCCTTTGTCCGGGAGGCGGCGGACGCGGTCCGGGACTGGGAGCCGGACCTGGCGATCCTGGACGTGATGCTGCCGGACGGAGACGGCTTTTCTCTTCTGGGGCAGCTCCGCGCCCGGTCCGCCCTGCCGGTCATCTTCCTCAGCGCCCGGGACGAGGCGGAGGCCGTGCTGAAGGGCCTGGGCCTGGGGGCGGACGACTATATCGCCAAGCCCTTTAGCCCGGAGGAGCTGCTGCTGCGCGTCTGCGCGGTGCTCCGCCGCTGCAGCCCGCCGGAGCCGGACCTGCTGCGCCTGGCGGCCTGCCGGGTGGACTTTGACCGGGCCCAGGTCCTCCGGGACGACGGGGCGGTTCTGCCGCTGACCGCCATGGAGCACCGGCTGCTGAAGACGCTGGCCGGGCGGGCGGGGAAGATCGTCACCGTGGACGCCCTGTGCCAGGCCCTCTGGGGAGACAACCCCTTTGGCTGCGGGAACAGCCTGAACGCCCATATCCGACGGGTGCGGGAGAAGATCGAGGCCGAGCCCTCCCGGCCGGCCTCTCTGCTGACGGTAAAGGGCTTGGGCTACAGGCTGCTGGAGAGGAGCGACCCATGAAAGCCTTTATCAGACAGATTTCAAAGACCCTTTCCGCCCTCGCGCTGCTGCTGGCGCTGCTGCTGGCGCTGAACCTGGCCGCCTTTGGGGGCAGCTTCTACCGGGTGGTGGCGGAGGATTACGGCGAGGGCTCCCCCACCCGGCTGCTGGAGGAGCTGGCCCCCGGCGTCTCTCCCATCGGGCTGCCCCGGGAGGACGCCCAGCGTCTGCGGCAATGGGGCATCTGGGCGCTGGTGCTGGACGGGGAGGGCCGGGTGGTCTGGAGCGCGGACGCCCCGGCAGAGCTCCCGGCCCGCTTCAGCGTGCAGGAGGTGGCCGTCTTTGCCAAGGGCTACCTGGCCGGATACCCGGTCTTTACCCGCAGCACGGACGGCGGCCTGCTGGTCCTGGGCTATCCCCGGGACAGCTATACCAAGCTCCCCGGAAACTATCTCCCGCTGCGCTTTGTGCGCCGGCTGCCCGCCTTTGCCCTGGGCCTGTTGGCGGCGGACCTGCTGGCCCTGCTGCTGGCCTGGGGCTTCTCCCGCCGCCGGATCTTGAAGCGCGCGGGGCCCATCATCGCCGCCGTGGAGGCCCTGGGGCGCGGGGAAGCGGTATCCCTCTCCCCGGAGGGGGAGCTGGCGGACCTGGCGGAGAGCGTGAACCGGACCGCCGGCCTGCTCCGCCGGCAGGACCGGGCCCGGGCGGAGTGGATCAACGGCATCTCCCATGATATCCGGACGCCCCTGGCGGTGATCATGGGCTACGCGGAGCGCATCGCGGGCGAAAAAAACGCGGATCCCCGGATCCGCAGAGAGGCCGGCCGCATCGGCTGGCAGAGTATGAGAATCAAAGAGCTGGTGCAGGACCTGAACCTGGCCTCCCAGCTGGAATACGGGACGCGGCCCCCGGCGCTGGCCCCGCTCAGCCCGGCGGCCCTGCTGCGGGAATACGGGGCGGAGCTGCTCAACGCCGGGCTGCCGGAGGGCTGTTCCCTGGAGATGGAAATCGCCCCGGAGACGGAGGGCGCCGTCCTCAACGGGGACGCCCGCCTGCTCTCCAGAGCGGTCAACAATCTGGTGCAGAACAGCCTGCGCCATAACCCGGCTGGCTGCCGCCTGAGCCTGGGCCTGTGCCGGGAGGCGGAGGGGCTGGGTCTCTACGCGGCGGATGACGGCGTGGGCCTGACGGCCGCCGAGCTAGAGGAGCTCCGCCGCCGGACGGAGAGCGGGGAAAGCTCCCCGGAGCTCCGCCACGGCCTGGGCCTGGTGCTGGTGAGCCGGATTGCCCGGGCCCACGGGGGCTCCCTGCGTATCGAGAGCGAGCCGGGCAAGGGCTGCCGGGTCACGCTTATCCTGCCGACGGCATAACGCAGCCGATCCCCAGGGCGCCCCGGCCCACATGGCAGGCGATGCTGAGGGACAGGGGGGCGCAGTAGGTCTCATAGCCGGGGAAGGCGGCGCGGATCTCCGCCAGCCAGCCCTCCGCCTCCCGGTCGGAGCAGGTGTGCGCCGCCAGGACGATCGGCCGCCTGTCCCGGAAACGGCCGGAGAGGTCCCGGGCCAGGGCGTCCAGCATGGCCTGCCGGGCGGCCCGGTGACCCCGGACCTTGGCGTAGGCGTCCAGCTTGCCCCCCTGGATCTGGAGGACGGGCTTGATGCTCAGCACCGTGCCCAGCGCGGCCGCGGCGGCGGTGATCCGCCCGCCCCGGCGCAGATAGCGGAGCGTGTCCACGCTGAGATAGATGCTGGCCTCCAGCCGGTCCCGCTCCAGCGCGGCGGCGATCTCCGCCCCGCTCAGGCCCTGCTTGGCCAGAGCCAGGGCGTCCAGCACCGACTGCCGCTGGGTCACGGAGATGCGCCGGTTGTCCGCCACGTGGACCCGGCCGGCGTAGTCCCGGGCCAAAATCTCCGCCGTCTCGCAGGAGCTGCTGAGCCCGGCGGACATGGGGATGTACACCAGCTCCTCATGGTCGGCCAGAAGCCGGTCCCAGAGGGCCAGCAGGTCGCCGGGGGTGGGCTGGGAGGTAGAGATCTCCTCTCCCGCGTCCTGCCGCCGGAAAAAGTCCTCCCGGCTCAGGGACACCCCCTCGTAATACAGCTCCCCGCCCACAAAAAAGGGCATGGGGAGAATGGCGACGCCCAGCGCCGCCGCCTCCCGGGGGCTGATGCCGCTGTTGCTGTCTGAGGCGATCGCGATTTTCTTCATTTTCACCACTTGCTCTTCTCCGATACCGGAAAACATACGTGATGCATATTATACTGCTTTAGATCGGAAAAGTACAGAGAAAAATTAGCGTGTCGCTTTTTGCGACACGCTTCAAATGCGACCCACTGCGTTGGGCTCGCATTTGAGGGCTCGCGCTGATCGCAGGGGCTTCGCCCCGTTTGGTCGGCGCGAGGGCTCGCCTTGCTCGCCTTAGAGTGTTTTTGAGGCGGCAAAGCTGCCTCAAAAACGATTTAAATTCTTTTTCGCCGCTCTGCGGCGAAGGCAGTGAAACTTTGTCTACAGACCAAACTCCCCCTGAAATTGGCTTCAGGGGGAGTTCTATCCGTTGTTTATCAGCCCTTTTTGGCCAGGGCTTTGGCCAGGAAGCGCTCATTGAAGACGATGCAGCGCTTGTGCGTCCCCTGGCCGATCAGCTCCTCCCCGGCCCAGGCGGACACCCGGAAGCACAGGGTCCTGCCCTCCACCGCCGTCAGCTCGCTCTCGGCCCGGACCGCCATCCCCAGGGGCGTGGCTGCCAGGTGGGCGATGTCCAGCTCGATGCCCACGGTGCCCTGCCCCTCTTCCAGGAAGGGCTGCACCGATTCCAGCGCCGCCTTCTCCATGAGGGCGATCATGCTGGGGGTGGAGAAGACCTCCAGCGCCCCGCTGCCCACAGCGGCGGCGGTGTTTTCCTGGACGACCACTGTCCGGGCAGAGCCCTTCAGGCCGGGAACCAGGCCGTTCACAGGGCTTCCTTAATGACCTCGGCCAGGCGCTTGATGCCCTCCACGATGCGCTCGTCCGGCATGCAGGAGTAGTTCAGGCGCATGCAGCACTTGGTCTCGCCGGAGGGATAGAAGCCGTCGCCGGGGACGAAGGCCACGCCCTTCTCCAGAGCCTTGGCGGCCAGGTCCCGGGTGTTCACCTGCGGCGGCAGCTCCACCCAGGTGAACAGGCCGCCGTCCGGGTCGGTGAACTTGGCCTCGGGCGGGAAGTTCTCCTTCATGGTCTGGATCATCAGCTGGCAGCGGTGCTTGTACACCTCGCGGATCTTCTCCACGTGCTTGTCAATGTCGAACATCTCCAGGTATTTGGAGATGACCATGGCGGTGATGGTGGAGGTCTGGAGCACGGCGCCCTGAGCGATCAGGTTCAGCTTGCCCACGATCTCGTCGCTGGCGCAGGTCCAGCCTACCCGGAAGCCGGGGGCCAGGATCTTGGAGAAGGTGCCCATGTAGATGATCAGGCCCTCCGTGTCCAGGCTCTTCAGGGCGGGCTGATACTCGCCCTTGAAGCGCAGGTCGCCGTAGGGGTTGTCCTCGATGGCGGGGATGCCGTGCTTCTTGATGATCTCCATGAACTGCTTGCGCCGCTCCAGGGGCCAGGTGCGGCCGCTGGGGTTCTGGAAATCGGGGATCACGTAGATCAGCTTCACGTTCTCGGTGGTGGACAGGATCTTGTCCAGCTCCTCCATGATCATGCCGTTGTCGTCCGTGGGCACTTCCACGAAGTTGGGCTGGTAGGCGTTGAGGGCGTTGATGGCGCCCAGGTAGGAGGGGCTCTCCAGCACCACCACGTCGCCGGGGTTCAGAAACAGCTTCCCGCAGAAGTCCAGGCCCTGCTGGCTGCCGGCGGTGAGAATGACGTTGTCCGGGCTGGTGTGGATGGCGTTCTTGTCGGCCATGCGCTGGACGATCTGCGCCCGCAGGGGAGCCCAGCCCTCGGTCTGGCCGTACTGAAGGGCGACCTGGCCCTGCTCGTCCAGCACCGCGTCCATAGCGGCCTTGATGTCCGCCACCGGGAAGAGCTCAGGGGCCGGCAGGCCGCCGGCAAAAGAGATGATGTGGGGCTGGGCGGTGAGCTTCAGCAGCTCGCGAATGTCGGAGGCCTTGATCCGGCCCATCCGATCGGCAAATTGCACCATATTTTTCCTTCCTTTCTGTTCCTTCCTGTACTTGTTCCGTTCCATAAAGTGGGTTCTTCTATGTATTTTATACCATAAATTTCCCTGTATGTAAACCATAAATTGTTCAAAAAGACAAACAAGTTGCCCATCAATCCAAATTCCCCGGCTTGCGCCGGGCCCGGCAGCCGGTGTATAATAAAGCCGCGTCTTATCCAAGCTATTACGGACAGCGCGGCTGTCGGAAGAATACAGAGCGGAGGGTCCGTCATGAGCAACAGCCTGATCAACGAAAAATCCCCCTATCTGCTCCAGCACGCGGAGAACCCGGTGGACTGGATGCCCTGGGGCGAAGCCGCCTTTGCGCGGGCAGAGCGGGAGGACAAGCCGGTTTTCCTCAGCATCGGCTACTCCACCTGCCACTGGTGCCATGTGATGGCCCATGAGTCCTTTGAGGACCCCCAGGTGGCGGAGCTGCTGAACCGGGACTTTGTCTCCGTCAAGGTGGACCGGGAGGAGCGCCCGGATGTGGACGCGGTCTACATGGAGGTCTGCACCGCCCTGAACGGCAGCGGCGGCTGGCCTCTCACCGTGCTGATGACGCCCCAAAAGCAGCCCTTCTTTGCCGCCACCTATCTGCCGAAGGACAACCGGGGCGGCCGCCTGGGTCTGCTGGGCCTGCTGACGATGATCGCCGCCAAATGGCGGCGGGACCGGGAGGAACTGCTGGCCGCGGGGGAGGAGATCTGCGCCTGGGTCTCCCGCCGCCGCCCCCTGGGCGAGGCGGAGCCGGACCAGGCCTTTCTCCAAAAGGCGGTGGAGCAGTTCAAGGCCTCCTTTGACGAGGAGTACGGCGGTTTCGGCGCCGCGCCCAAATTTCCCTCCGCCCACAACCTGCTCTTCCTTCTGCGCTACGCCGCCCTCTCCGGGGACAAAGCCGCCCGCCGCATGGCGGAGCGGACGCTGCAGCAGATGTTCCGGGGCGGGATCTATGACCACTTCGGCGGCGGCTTCTCCCGCTATTCCACGGACCGGGAGTGGCTGCTCCCCCATTTTGAAAAGACCCTCTATGACAACGCGCTGCTGGCCCTGGCCTATACGGAGGCCTGGCAGGAGGGACATCTGGCCCTGTATCGGCAGACGGCGGAGGCCGTGCTGGACTACTGCATGCGGGAGCTCCAGTCCCCGGAAGGGGGCTTCTACAGCGGCCAGGACGCGGACAGCGGCGGGGAAGAGGGGGGCTACTACGGATTCCGCCCCCAGGAGATCCGGCAGCTGCTGGGCGAAGACCCGGGACGGCATTTTGCCGAGTGCTATGACATCACCGAGGAGGGCAACATGGGCCGGAGCGGCAAGAGCGTGCCGAACCTGCTGCTGAACCAGCGCTGGAACCTGCTGCCCGAGGGTTATGAGGACTTCCGGGAGCGGCTCCGGCTCTACCGGGAGCAGCGCGCCGCCCTGCCCACGGACACGAAGATCCTCACCGCCTGGAACGGGCTGCTGCTCATGGCCCTGGCCAGGGCCGCCTGGGTCTTTGACGACCCCCGCTACCTGGCCCAGGCCCGGCGGCTGGCCGGCTTCCTGCGCGCCTATGCCTTTGCCGGGGAGGAGCCGGGCAGCCTGCAGGCCTGTGTCTACGGGACGGAGAGCCGCTTCGGCGCCCGGCTGGAGGATTTTGCCTTTTATGCCCTGGGCCTGCTGGAGCTGTATCAGGCGGATTTTCACACAGAGGACCTGGTCCTGGCGGCGGCCCTGGCCGAAGAGATCCCCCTCCGGTTTTCCGCCGCGGGAGGCGGGTACTATATGACCGCACGGGGCGCGGAGGAGCTGCTCAAGCGGCCCATGGAGAAGTATGACGGGGCCATGCCCTCCTCCAACAGCGCCTGCGCCGTGCTCTTTGATCGGCTCTCCCGGCTGACCGGGGCGAAAAAGTGGCGCGAGGCGGCGGAGGAGCAGCTGCGCTTCATCTGCCGCAGCGGGGAGAGCTATCCGGCGGGGCACGCCTTCGGCCTGATCGCCCTGCTCAGCGCGGTCTACCCCACCCGGGAGCTGGTCTGCGTGGCGGAGAAGCCGCCGGCGGCGCTGAAGAGCGTTCTGGCCCGCTACGCGCCGGAGCTCAGCGTCCTGCTCAAGCGGCCCGGGGACGAAGCGCTGGAGGCGCTGGCCCCCTTTACCCGGGAGATGCGGATGCAGGGAGGCAAGCCCACCTTCTATCTCTGCTCCGGCGGAAGCTGCGGCCTGCCGTTCACAGTGGAATAAAGCAAAACCTCCGGCTCAACTTAAAAAATGAGCCGGAGGCTTTCTATACGCTCTTCCAGAGCTTGATAACGCCCTTGTCGTTCAATTGCTGGAGCGTCACGAAGAGGAGGGGGAACAGCAGCATCCCCCAGACCCCCCAGACCCGCCAGCCCACATAGATGGCGATCAGGGAGGCCAGCGGGTCCAGCCCGATCTGGTCCCCCAGCAGCTTGGCCTGGGCGCAGCTGCGCACCAGGTTTACCACCGCCCAGCAGATCAGCAGGCCGATGGCCCGGCTGTATTCCCCCAGCAGCAGGCAGTACAGGGCCCAGGGGATCAGCACCGTGCCGGTGCCGAAGACCGGCAGGGCGTCGATGAGGGCGGTCAGGGCGGCGAGGCCCGCCGCCCCCCGCACCTTCAGCAGCCAGAAGCCCAGCAGCAGCTGGAAAAAGGTCATGGCCATGAGGATCAGCTGGGCCCGGAAGAAGCCGCCGAAGCTGCCCTTCAGGTCTTGCCCCAGGCCCTCCAGCCGCCGCCGGAACTCCTGGGGAAGCTGCGCCGCCAGAAAGGCGGTGACCTTGGGAAAGGCCGCGGAGATGAAATAGGTGCCGATCCCGGCGGTGACGGAGAAGAGCAGCACGTCCGGGCTGGCCTGGGCCGCCCGGCCCACCGCGTCCAGGGTCCACTGGGAAAAGCGGGAGGGGAGCGCCCGCAGCGCGGCGGACATAGAGTCCAGCGCGGTCTCCAGATAGCCGGAGACCCCCTCCGGCGCGTTGGCCACCAGCTCCGCCGTCCGGCGCTCCAGGGCCTCCAGCCGCTCCCCGGCGGCGGCCATCAGCGCCGGGGCCTGCCGGGCAAAGTCCGTCACCGCCCCGATGCCCTTGGCCGCCAGGGCCGTGAGCCCCCACAGGGCCAGCGCCAGGATCGCCAGGGTCAGAAGTCCCGCGGCGGTGCCCCTCCGCCAGCCCCGGCGGGCCAGGCTCCGCACCGCCGGCTCCATCGCCGCCGCCAGGGCCAGCGCCACCAGAAAGGGGGCCGCCCAGGGCAGAAAGAAGCGCACCGTAAGCCAGATGGCCCCTACCGCCGCCCCGGCGTACAGCAGCAGGGAAAAACAGCGCATGGCCCTCTGCTGCACAGCGTTCACCTCCCGCAAAAAGGTCCATACTGAGCGTGTCGACAAAGTCGACACGCTTCAAATGCGACCCACTCGTGCCCTGCGGGTACTTCGTTGGGCTCGCATTTGAGGTACTCGCGCTTATCGCAGGGGCTTTGCCCCGTTTGGTCGGCGCGAGGGCTCGCTTTGCTCGCCTTAGAGTGTTTTTGAGGCGGCAAAGCTGCCTCAAAAACAATTTGAATTCTTTTTCGCCGCTCCGCGGCGAAGGCAATGAAGCTTTATCAGCAGTCTTCCATACTCTTTTCTTGCCAGATTTCCCCGCCTTTATACGGCACCCAGCCCGCCGGCGGCGTATATAATAGGGTAGCCGCCCAAAGCGGCCGGTACGCCCCCGGCAAAGGGGGCCGTATGACATCAGAACAGCCGGACGGCGCCGGCGGGCCGGTTTTGGTCCCGCCGGGCTCCGGCGTTGGAGGAAACGCATGCTAATCGTGCAGAAATTCGGCGGCAGCTCCCTCGCCGATGTGGAAAGACTGCGCCGGGCCGCCGGAATATGCCTGGAGGCCCGGCGCGGGGGGCACAGAGTGGTTGTAGTGGTGTCCGCCGCCGGCGACGGGACAGACGACCTTCTGGAATTGGCGCGGCAGATCGATCCCCAGCCGTCCAAGCGGGAGCTGGACGCGCTGATGGCCACGGGAGAGCAGCAGTCCGCGGCGCTGATGGCCATCATGCTGGAGAGCCTGGGGGCCGGGGCCCGGTCCTTCTCCGGCTGGCAGGCCGGCGTCATCACCTCGGCCCGGCACGGGGAGGCCCGCATCGGCCTGCTGCTGCCGGACCGGCTTTCAGAGACCCTGGAGCAGGGGAAGATCGCCGTGGTGGCGGGCTTTCAGGGCGTCTCCCCCCAGGGGGAGATCACCACCTTGGGCCGGGGCGGCTCGGACACTACGGCGGTGGCCCTGGCTGCCGCCCTGGGGGCGGACCGCTGCGAGATATACACCGATGTAGACGGAATTTATACCGCCGATCCCCGGCTTGTGACCGGGGCCCGGCTGCTCCGGGAGATCGACTTCCGGGATATGCTGCTGCTGGCCAAGGCCGGGTCCCAGGTGCTCCACCCGGAGTCCGTGCGGCTGGCCATGGCCAACGGCGTGGCGCTGCAGGTGCTCTCCTCCTTTGAGAGCGCCCCCGGCTCCGCCGTGCGCCTCCTGGAGGAGGCGGAGCGGCCGGATTATGCCGGGGTCACCCGGGACGAGGCCGCGGGAACGGTGACGGCCGTGGGCCGGGCCGCCGGGCCCCAGACCCTCTCTCAGCTGGTTCTTCTGCTGGCCGGGGCCGGGGTGCCGGTGCTGGACGGCAGCGCGGGAGAGGGCTGCGTGTCAGTAAAGGTCGCCCAGGCGCAGCTGCTCCCCGCCCTGGAGCTGGTCCATGGGGCGCTGATCGGATAAAACATACAAAAGGGAGGGACTGTGGGAGAACCGCGACTGCGATTCCCCCAGCCCCGGCTTTTGTCAGGAGAAGAAATAGCGCTGAAAAAATTTTCGCGCCCCTCTTGACAAAGGGAGTTAGAGATGCTAAACTAACGGGCGGTTAGAGAAATCTAATTTTCTTGATGCCAAAAAGTTAGCCATGTCTAACTACAGAAAAGGAGAGAGTGATGATGCCGCTGACATTGGCCCCTCTGGGAGAGGAGAGCATTATCCGCCGGGTGGGCGGAAATCCGGAGCTGAAAAAGCATTTGGAGGATATGGGCTTTGTGGCCGGAGGCGCGGTAACGGTGGTGTCCGCCATCGCGGGGAACCTGATCGTCAACGTGAAGGAGACCCGGGTGGCCATCAGCCGGGAAATGGCAGGAAAGATCCTGGTTTGACTTTCGCGCGGAAGGCGCGGTGAAAAAAGAGGAGGAGAGAGAACAGTGAACACACTCAGACAGGCACAGATCGGCTCGACGGTGAAGGTCGTCAAGCTCCACGGCGAGGGTCCGGTGAAGCGCCGGATCATGGACATGGGCATTACCAAGGGCGTGGAGATCCGCGTGCGCAAGGTGGCGCCCCTGGGGGACCCGGTGGAGGTCACGGTCCGGGGCTATGAGCTGTCCCTGCGGAAGGCCGACGCCGAGATGATCGAGGTGGAGACCCTGGGCGGCAGCGGCCACCCCTATGCCTGAGCGGCTTTTTATCCAAAAGTTAGAGGATGCTAACTAAAACAGGAGGAAGAAACGATGGACAAACAGATCAAAATTGCCCTTGCCGGCAACCCCAACTGCGGCAAGACGACCCTATTCAACGCCCTCACCGGCTCCAACCAGTTCGTGGGCAACTGGCCCGGCGTCACGGTGGAGAAGAAGGAAGGCCGGCTGAAAAAGCACAGCGACGTGGTGATCATGGACCTGCCCGGGATCTACTCCCTCTCCCCCTACACGATGGAGGAGGTCGTGGCCCGGAATTACCTGATCGGAGAGCGGCCCGACGCCATTTTAAATATTGTGGACGGCAGCAACCTGGAGCGAAATCTCTACCTGACCACCCAGCTGACCGAGCTGGGCATCCCCGTGGTAGTGGCCATCAACATGATGGACGTGGTGAAGAAAAACGGCGACAGCATCAACACCAAGGAGCTGTCCCGGGAGCTGGGCTGCCCCGTCTATGAGATTTCCGCTTTGAAGGGCGAGGGCGTCACCCAGGCGGCGGAGGCCGCCGTGGAGGCCGCCGCCTCCGGTAAGACCGTCCCCATGCACACCTTCTCCGGCCCGGTGGAGCACGCCATTGCCCACATCGAGGAGGCCGCCGTGCACGAGATGCCCGAAGAGCAGCAGCGCTGGTACGCCATCAAGATTTTTGAGCGGGACAGCAAGGTGCTGGAGCAGCTGGCCATTCAAAAGAGCGTCCTGGACCACATCGAGCAGGACATCCAGGCCGCCGAGGAGGAGCTGGACGACGACGCGGAGAGCATCATTACCAACGAACGGTACATATATATCGCCGGGCTGATGAAGGGCTGCTATAAGAAGAGATCCGCCGGACAGCTCACCGCCTCCGACCGGATCGACCGGATCGTAACCAACCGGATCGCGGCCCTGCCCATCTTCGCGGTGGTCATGGCGGCGGTGTACTGGGTGGCTATGGGGCCCTTCGGCTCCTTCCTCACCGACTGGACCAACGACGTGCTGGGCACCGAATGGCTGGTGGAGATCCCCCGGGGCTGGCTGGAGGGCTGGGGCGTGGCGGACTGGCTGGTGGGCCTGGTGTGCGACGGCGCTCTGGCGGGCGTAGGCGCGGTGCTGGGCTTCGTGCCCCAGATGCTGGTGCTGTTTATCATGCTGGCCATCCTGGAGGACTGCGGCTACATGGCCCGTGTGGCCTTCATCATGGACCGGATCTTCCGGAAGTTCGGCCTCAGCGGCAAGAGCTTTATCCCCATGCTCATCGGCACCGGCTGCGGCGTGCCCGGCGTCATGGCCTCCCGGACCATCGAAAATGAGCGGGACCGGCGCATGACCATCATGACCACCTGCTTTATCCCCTGCGGGGCCAAGATGCCCATCATCGGTCTGATTGCCGGCGCCCTCTTCGGCGGTAGCAGCCTGGTGGCCATCTCCGCCTACTTTATCGGCGTGGCCGCCATCATCGTCTCCGGCATTATGCTTAAGAAGACCCGGCGCTTTGCCGGCGAGCCGGCCCCCTTCGTCATGGAGCTGCCCGCCTATCACGCCCCCACCGTGGGCAATGTGCTCCGCTCCATGTGGGAGCGCGGCTGGTCCTTCATCAAGAAGGCCGGCACCATCATCCTCCTGTCCTCCATCGTGCTCTGGTTCCTCCAGGCCGTGGGCTGGGAGAATGGCAGCTTCGGCATGGTGGAGGATATGAACAACTCCATCCTGGCCGCCGTGGGCAGCGCCATCGCCTTTGTCTTCTCCCCCCTGGGCTTCGGCAACTGGAGGGCCACCGTGGCCAGCATCACCGGCCTTATCGCCAAGGAGAACGTGGTGGCTACCTTCGGCATCCTGTATAACTTCGCCGGAGAGCTCAGCGAGAACGGCGACGAGATCTGGGCCCTGGTGGCGGCGGATTACACCCAGCTGTCCGCCTACAGCTTCATGATCTTCAACCTGCTCTGCGCCCCCTGCTTTGCCGCCATGGGCGCCATCAAGCGGGAGATGAACAACGGCAGGTGGACCCTCTTCGCCATCGGCTACATGTGCGCCTTTGCCTACACCGTGTCCCTGATCGTGTATCAGCTGGGCGCCTGGTTCATCGGCGCGGGCAATATCCTGGGCACCGCTGTGGCTCTGGTCCTGCTGGCTCTGCTCCTCTGGCAGCTCTTCAAGCCCGAGGGCAAAACGGCGGCCAAACTGCCAGACCCGGTAAAGGCGTAAAGAAGGAGTCATATTATAATAATGTATACGGCTGCCGTCCGGCGGCCCCTGAAAGGAGGCTTTCCCAGTGCTCACATGGATGCACGCCAATTTTGCCACGCTGGTCATCTCCCTTGCGATGCTCCTGCTGATCGCGGCCGCGCTTCGCAGCGTGATCCGGGATAAAAAGCGGGGCAGGTCCTCCTGCGGGTCCTGCGGCGGCTGTGCCGGCTGCGCAGGCTGCGCCGCCTGCGGCAGCCGAAGCCCGCGCGGCGGGACCGGCGTCTCCCGCCGCTGACCTTGTGGGGCAGAAACACGTAAAATGCCACCGTCAAAGCCTCCGCTTTTCCGGAGGCTTTGACGGTGGTTCTATTCACAGGAGAGCTTTTTCTCTTTTGTAGGCTCTTACAAAAAACGCGGAAAAATTTCTCCAAAAATCACAAAAAATCTCTTGACACAGCGGCCCGTTCCTGTTATATTAATTGAGCGCCTGCGCGTGGAGCAAGGGCGTGTTATGCGATGAAGCGGGAGATTGCTCGGGCCTCCGAGGTAACTTCCGTGGAGTATGTCCGGCGCCGAAGGCAGCTTCGGCGCGTAATCGGGCGGCTGAAGCCTATCCGGTGCACGCGTATATCGCGCGGACGGGAGGGATCGACCGGCTGAAAAGCCGGTTTCTTTTTCGGACGCGGTCTGATACGCACGGTTGTGTGTACAGGAAATGCGGCTTCATCCGTACTATGAAAAACCGGCGGACCCAATGCGCCGGGAACAGTACGAAAAAAGGAGAACAAAGCAATGGCAGCCACCAGCAAAAACATGATTCGCATCCGTCTGAAAGCCTACGACCACCAGCTGATCGACAAGGCGGCCGAGACCATCGTCGAGGCGGCCAAGCGCACGGACGCCAAGGTTTCCGGTCCCATCCCCCTGCCCACCAAGACCGAGATCGTCACCATCCTGCGCGCCGTCCACAAGGACAAGGACAGCCGGGAGCAGTTCGAGCGGCGCACCCACAAGCGCCTGATCGACATTATGAGCCCCACCCAGAAGACCGTGGAGGCCCTGATGAACCTGGAAGTCCCCGCCGGCGTGGAAATCGAGATCAAACTCTGAGCAAGACCCACCGTCAAATAACCCACAGCCCGCAGCTTGCGTATGCGGGCGGGTTAAGTTGCCAGCCTCTGGGGCCCGGCGGAACCGGGCGGCCAAGCGAGGCAACCAATAACCGTTAGGAGGAAATAAAAGCATGAAGAAAGCCATCATCGGCAAGAAGGTCGGCATGACGCAGATCTTCGACGAGAGCGGCAAGGTCATCCCTGTGACCGTGATCGAGGCCGGCCCCTGCGTGGTCGTGCAGAAGATGACGGTCGAAAAGGAGGGCTACAACGCCGTTCAGTTCGGATACGAGGAAGTGTCCGAGAAAAAGCTCTCCAAGCCTGAGCAGGGCCATCTGAAGAAGGCCGGCGTGGGCGCGGTGAAGCATCTCAAGGAGTTCCGCCTTGAGGACAGCAGCAAGTTTGAAGTGGGCGATGTTGTGAAGGCCGACATGTTCGCCGAGGGCGACAAGATCGACGTCACCGGCACCAGCAAGGGCAAGGGCTACGCCGGCGTCGTCAAGCGCTTCGGCCAGGGCCGGACCCCCACCAGCCACGGCGGCGGCCCTGTCCACCGGCACGCAGGCTCCATGGGCTCCAGCACGGATCCCTCCCGGATCTTCCCGGGCAAGAAGCAGGCCGGCCACATGGGCGTCGATCAGGTCACCGTCCAGAACCTGGACGTGGTCCGCGTGGACCCCGAGCTGAACATGATCGCCATCCGCGGCGCCGTCCCCGGCCCCAAGGGCAGCATCGTGTATATCCGTGACGCCGTCCGGACCCAGCCCGTCAAGAAGGGCGCTGCCGCCGGCATCAGCGTCAACCCGCAGAAGGCTTCCGCCCGTGTCAACCCGCAGAAGGCTTCCGCCCGTACCAAGTAAAGAAAGGAGAGCAGCATAAATGCCTAAAGCGAATGTTTACAACATGGCAGGCGAGAAGATCGGCGAGATCGAGCTCTCCGAGGCCATTTTCGGCATCGAGCCGAACAAGAGCGTTCTGCATGATTCTGTCAAGAATCACCTGGCCAACTGCCGGCAGGGTACCCAGAGCGCCCTCACCAAAGGGGAGGTTTCCTATACCACCCGCAAGCCCTGGCGCCAGAAGGGCACCGGCCGTGCCCGCGCCGGCTATGCCGGCTCCCCCGTGTGGACCCACGGCGGCGTAGCCTTTGCCCCCAAGCCCCGGGATTACAGCTACCGCCTGAACAAGAAGGTCAAGCGTCTGGCTCTCAAGTCCGCTCTGTCCGCCAAGGCGGCCGAGGGGGAGATCCTGGTGATCGACGGCCTGAAGATGGACGAGATCAAGACCAAGGTCTTCCAGGGCTTCCTGAGCAAGCTGGGCGTCTGCGGCAAGGCCCTGGTGGTCACCGAGACCATGGATGAGAAGCTGGTCAAGTCCGCCCGCAATATCGAGGGCGTCACCACCACCATGGCCACCATTCTCAGCCCCTACAGCATCCTTACCGGCGGCAAGCTGATCGTGGACAAGGCCGCCCTGGCCAAGATCGAGGAGGTGTATGCCTGATGAGAACCGCATACGACGTCATCATTCGCCCGATCATCACCGAGCAGTCCATGGAGGACCTGGACATCAAGAAGTATGCCTTTGAGGTCGCCAAGGACGCCAACAAGATCGAGATCAAGAAGGCCGTCGAGGAGATTTTCGGCGTCACCGTCATCAAGGTCACCACGCTGAACGTCCGCGGCAAGGCCAAGCGCACCGGCGCTTATCCCATGGGCAAGACTGCCTCCTGGAAAAAGGCCGTTGTTAAGCTCAGCGCCGACTCCAAGAACATTGAGCTCTTTGAAGGCATGGCGTAAGGGAGGTAGAAAGAATGTCTATTAAAACTTACAGGCCCATTACTCCGGCCAGGAGAGGCATGACGGTCTCCGGCTTTGACGGGATCGACAAGCACGTAAAGCCGGAAAAGACCCTGGTTGAAGTTCTCAAGAAGCACTCCGGCCGCAACAGCTACGGCCGCATCACCGTCCGTCACCAGGGCGGCGGCAACCGGCAGAAGTACCGGGTGATCGACTTCAAGCGCGACAAGACCGAGATGAGCGCCAAGGTCCTCCGCCTGGAGTACGACCCCAACCGCAGCGCGTTTATCGCCCTGTGCGAGTATGAGGACGGCGAGCGCCGCTACATTCTGGCCCCTGTGGGCCTGAACGCCGGCGACAGCGTGCTCTCCTCTGCCGCGGCGGACATTAAGCCGGGCAACGCTCTGCCCCTGGCCAATATCCCCGTGGGCACCGTGATCCACAACATCGAGATGTACCCCGGCAAGGGCGCCCAGCTGGTGCGCAGCGCCGGCGTGGCGGCTCAGCTGATGGCCAAGGAGAACGGCATGGCGACTGTCCGCCTCCCCTCCGGCGAGTTCCGCAAGGTCCGGCTTGACTGCAAGGCCACCATCGGCCAGGTAGGCAACATCGACCACGCCAACATCCACATCGGCAAGGCCGGCCGCAAACGCCACATGGGCGTGCGTCCCACGGTCCGCGGCTCTGTCATGAACCCGGTGGACCATCCCCACGGCGGCGGCGAAGGCAAGGCCCCTGTGGGCCGGCCCGGCCCTGTAACCCCCTGGGGCAAGCCCGCCCTGGGTTACAAGACCCGCAAGACGAAGAACCGCACCGATAAGTTCATCGTCAAGCGCCGCAACGCGAAGTAAGGAGGGAATCGAACATGAGCAGAAGCATCAAGAAAGGTCCTTTCGCGGCTCCCGAGCTGCTCAAGAGGATCGACGCCATGAACAAGAGCGGCAACAAGCAGGTTGTCAAGACCTGGTCCCGCGCCTCTACCATATTCCCGTCCTTTGTGGGGCACACCATCGCCGTCCACGACGGCCGCCGGCACGTGCCCGTGTATGTGACCGAGGATATGGTCGGCCACAAGCTGGGCGAGTTCGCCCCCACCAGGACCTTCCGCGGCCACGCCGGCAGCAAGACCGGCAAGTAAGGAGGAGCAGAGATGGACGAAAAGAAAATAGCCCGCGCGGAGCACAAATACGCCCGTATTTCTCCCCGCAAGGTTGAGATCATCTGCGACATGATCCGCGGTAAGGACGCCAACTACGCCCTGGCCCTGATGGAGAACACCCCCAAGGCCGGCTGCGAGCTGATGATCAAGGTGCTGAAAAGCGCCATGGCCAACGCCGAGGCCAATTACGAGATGGACCCTGAAAAGCTCTACGTCTGTGAGACTTACGCCAATGCCGGCCCCATCCTCAAGCGGGGCATGCCCAGAGCCCGGGGCCGTATGTACCGCATTAACAAGCGCACCAGCCACATCACCATCGCCGTGGCTGAGAGAGACTGAGGGAAGGAGGCAGAATTATGGGACAGAAAGTTAATCCTCACGGACTGCGCGTAGGCGTCATAAAGGACTGGGATTCCAGATGGTACGCCAGAGAGGACAAGGTCGGCGATCTGATCGTCGAGGACTACAAGATCCGCCAGTTCCTCAAGAAGACCCTCTATTCCGCCGGTGTTCCCACCATCGAGATCGAGCGGGATTCCGCCAAAGTCCGCATTTATATCCACTGCTCCCGCCCCGGCGTCGTGATCGGCAAGGGCGGCACGGAGATCGAGCGTCTCCGCCAGCAGGTGGAAAAGCTGATCGGCAAGCCCGTGGCTCTCTCCATCGTGGAGGTCCGCACCCCCGACACCAACGCCCAGCTGGTGGCGGAGAACATCGCCCAGCAGCTTGAAAAGCGCATCGGCTTCCGCCGGGCCATGAAGAACGCCATGGGCCGCGCCATGCGCATGGGCGCCCGGGGCATCAAGGTCAAGTGCGGCGGCCGTCTGGGCGGCGCTGAGATCGCCCGCTCCGAGTGCTACCACGAGGGCACCATCCCCCTGCAGACCATCCGGGCCGACATCGACTACGGCTTCGCCGAGGCGAACACCACCTACGGCCGCATCGGCGTCAAGGTGTGGATCTACAAGGGCGAGGTCCTCTCTCAGACCCTGCGCACCACCCCGCGCACCATGGACCTGAGCAAGCCCGCCGGTGAGCGCCGCCGCCGCGACGACCGCCGCGGTGGGGATCGCCGCCGCGACGACCGCAGAGGCGGTTACAACAACGACCGCCGTCCCGGCGGTTACGGCAACCGTCCCGCCGGTCAGGGCGACCGCCGTCCCGGCGGCTACAGCCCCCGGCCCGCGGCCCCCGCTAAGGAAGGAGGCAACAACTGATGTTAATGCCGAAAAGAGTCAAGTACCGCCGGGTACAGCGCGGCCGCATGAAAGGCAAAGCCACCCGCGGCAACTTCGTCAGCTACGGTGATTTCGGCCTCCAGGCCCAGGAGCCCGGCTGGATCACCTCCAATCAGATCGAGGCGGCCCGTATCGCCATGACCCGTTACACCAAGCGCGGCGGCCAGGTCTGGATCAAGATCTTCCCCGACAAGCCCGTTACCGCCAAGCCCGCCGAGACCCGTATGGGTTCCGGTAAAGGCTCTCCGGAGTACTGGGTCGCTGTTGTCAAGCCCGGCCGGGTGATGTTTGAGATCGCCGGCGTCCCCGAAGAGACCGCCCGCGAGGCTCTCCGCCTTGCCAGCCACAAGCTGCCCATCAAGACCAAGATCGTCGCCAAGGGCGCTGAGACCGAGAACGGTGGTGAATGAGATGAAGGCAAACGAAATACGTTCTATGTCCGTCGGCGAGCTGGAGAGCAAGCTGGTCGACCTGAAGAAGGATCTCTTCATGCTCCGTATGCAGCACGCCACCAATCATCTTGACAACCCGGTTCGGATCTCCGCTGTGCGCCGTGACATCGCGCGCGTGAAGACCGTGCTGCGCGAGAAGCAGAACTGAGGAGGTAAGAAGAATGAGTGAACTGAGAACTACTTCCCGGAAGACCCGCGTAGGCAAGGTCGTATCCGACAAGATGGACAAAACCGTGGTCGTCATCGTTGAGGACCGGGTCGCCCATAAGACCTATAAGAAGATCATCGGCCGGACCTACCGCCTCAAAGCCCACGACGAGAACAACGAATGCGGCGTTGGCGATATCGTCCGTGTGATGGAGACCCGCCCCCTGTCCAAGGACAAGAGATGGCGCGTGGTCGAAATCGTCGAGAAAGCGAAGTAAGGAGGCAGCCTAAATGATACAGCAGGAATCTTATCTGAAGGTCGCCGACAACACCGGCGCCAAGGAGCTCAAGTGCATCCGCGTGCTTGGCGGCTCCAAGCGCAGATACGCCAGCATAGGCGACGTGATCATCTGCTCCGTCCGCAAGGCCGCTCCCGGCGGCGCCGTCAAGAAGGGCGACGTTGTCAAGGCCGTGGTGGTGCGCACCGTGAAGCCCGTCCGCCGGGCCGACGGCACCTATGTCCGCTTTGACGAGAACGCGGCTGTCCTCATCAACTCCGGCGACAAGAACCCCCGCGGGACCCGTATCTTTGGGCCCGTTGCCCGTGAGCTGCGCGACAAGGAGTATATGAAGATCCTGTCCCTGGCTCCCGAAGTGATTTGAGGAGGGACGAGAGAATGAAGATCAAAAAAGACGACATGGTCGTTGTGATCACCGGCAAGGACAACTACAAGAACTCCAAGGACTGGCTGGACAACAAGAAGGTCACGGCCCACAAGGTTCTGTCCGCCGACCCCAAGAACGGCAAGCTGGTGGTTGAAGGCGTCAGCGTGGCCACCAAGCACCAGAAGCCCCAGGGCCAGAACAAGGACGGCGGCATCATCAAGGTGGAGACCCCCATCTATGCCAGCAAGGTCATGCTCTACTGCCCCAAGTGCAAGGCGGGCGTGCGCGCGGGTTACAAGGTGGAAGACGGCAAAAAGACCCGCGTCTGCAAGAAGTGCGGCGCAGAAATCTGAGAGAGGAGAGACTGACTTATGACAAGAATGAAGAAAAAGTATCTTGAGGAAGTTGCTCCTGCTCTGATGGCCAAGTTCCAGTACAAGTCTGTCATGCAGATCCCCAAGCTGGATAAGATCGTGGTCTCCGTCGGCTGCGGCGACTGCAAGGATAACGCCAAGGCCCTGGACGCGGTGATCAAGGATATCTCCGCCATCACCGGCCAGCATGCCGTGGCCACCGTGGCCAGGAAATCCGTGGCCAACTTCAAGCTCCGCGAGGGCATGAAGGTGGGTGTGAAGGTCACGCTGCGGCAGGACCGGATGTGGGAGTTCCTGGACCGTCTGTTCAACGTGGCCCTGCCCCGTGTCCGTGACTTCCGCGGCATCTCCGCCGACGCCTTTGACGGCCGCGGCAACTACAGCCTGGGCCTGAAAGAGCAGATCATCTTCCCTGAGATCGAGTATGACAAGATCGAAAAGCTGCGCGGTATGAACATCGCGATCACCACCACCGCTCAGACCGACGAAGAGGCCCGCGAGCTGCTCCGGCTGCTGGGCGCCCCCTTCGTGAGCTAAGGAGGAGGAAACTATGGCTAAGAAATCCATGATTCTCAAGCAGCAGGCCCCCGCGAAGTTCTCCACCCGCCGGTACAACCGCTGCAAAATCTGCGGCCGCCCCCACGCCTACCTGCGCAACTACGGCATCTGCCGTATCTGCTTCCGGGAGCTGGCTTATAAGGGACAGATCCCCGGCGTTAGGAAAGCGAGCTTTTAAGCTTCAAATGAAAGGAAGCTGAGCTTCCTTTCACTCAAGGGCAGCGCAAAAGAGACCCTTTGATTGTCCAACGGGGGCCAAAAGCCCCCGCGGCAATAAACGGACGGCGAAAGGCCGTGGCCAATCAAGCATTGGCATGGAACCTCGCCGCCAAAACCGTGGCGACACGGTAACTCTAAATTAGGAGGATAAAAAACCATGCAGATCACCGACCCCATTGCAGATATGCTTACCCGCATCCGCAACGCCGGCAGCGCGAAGCATGAAACCGTCGACGTTCCCGCTTCCAAGATGAAAAAGTCCATCGCCGAGATCCTGCTCAACGAGGGCTACATCA
Organism: uncultured Oscillospiraceae bacterium; assembly: GCA_947626315.1. GTDB lineage: Bacteria > Bacillota > Clostridia > Oscillospirales > Oscillospiraceae > Limivicinus. The sequence continues at coordinate 20,618 of CANQRQ010000004.1, forward strand.
AGAACTATCAGGTGATTGATAACGGAACCCAGGGCGTCATCCGCATCACGCTCAAGTACCTCCCCGGCAAAGAGAAGGCCATTCAGGGCCTCCGCCGCGTCAGCAAGCCCGGCCTGCGGGTCTATGCCGGCGCCGACGAGCTGCCCCGGGTCCTCAAGGGCTTAGGCGTGGCCATCATTTCCACTTCCAAGGGCGTTATGACCGACAAGCAGGCTCGCAAAGAGCATGTTGGCGGCGAAGTCCTGGCATTCATCTGGTAAGGAGGCGGCAGTATGTCTAGAATTGGTAGAGCACCCATTACCGTCCCCGCCGGAGTGGAAGTCAAGGTGGACGAGCACAACCACATCACCGTCAAGGGCCCCAAGGGCACGCTGGAGCGGACCCTGGTGCCTCAGATGAAGGTCACCGTGGACGCGGGCGTTATCCACGTCAGCCGTCCCGACGACACCAAAGAGAACCGTTCTCTGCACGGGCTCACCAGGACCCTGGTGGACAACATGGTTATCGGCGTGACCCACGGCTTTGAGAAAAAGCTGGAGATCAACGGCGTGGGCTACCGCGCCGCGAAAGAGGGCAAGAATCTGGTCATGAACCTGGGCTTTTCCCACCAGGTCATCGTCCCCGAGACGGACGATATCCAGATCGACGTCCCCGACGCCAACCATGTGGTTATCAAAGGGATCGACAAGCAGAAGGTCGGCCAGTTTGCGGCTGAGGTTCGTGGCAAGAGGCCCCCGGAACCCTACAAGGGCAAGGGCATCAAGTATGACTACGAAGTGATCCGCCGCAAAGAAGGCAAGACCGGCGCTAAGTAAACGGAGGTGTGCCTGAATGATTAAAAGACCTGATACCAGAGGACAGCGCATTAAGCGTCACCAGAGAGTGCGCGGCAAGATCTCCGGCACCGCCGAGCGGCCCCGGCTCTGTGTCTTCCGCAGCGAAAACAATATCTATGCCCAGATCATCGACGACGTGGCCGGGACCACCCTGGTGTCCGCCTCCACCGTCGAGAAGGCTTTCGAGGGCAAGGGCGGCAACTGCGAGGCTGCCAAGAAGGTCGGCGCCGCCATCGCGGAGCGGGCTCTTCAGAAGGGCGTCGAGGAAGTCGTGTTTGACCGTGGCGGCTATATCTATCACGGCCGCGTGAAAGCGCTGGCAGAGGGCGCCCGCGAGGGCGGCCTGAAGTTCTGAGAAGGGGGAGTACGAAACATGGCTTATAACAACGACAGGAGAGACCGCCGCAGAGAAGAGGCCCCCTCCGAGTTCATCGAGAAGGTCGTCTCCCTCAACCGGGTCAGCAAGACCGTCAAGGGCGGCCGCGTGGCCAAGTTCTCCGCTCTGTGCGTAGTGGGCGACGGCAAGGGCCGCGTCGGCTTCGGCATGGGCAAGGCCAACGAGGTCTCCGAGGCCATCCGCAAGGGCCTGGAGGACGCCAAGAAGAACATCTGCACCGTGACCCTCAGCGGGACCACGATCCCCCACGAGGTCATCGGCGAGTTCGGCGCCGGCCGCGTGCTGCTCAAGCCCGCGCCCGAAGGCACCGGCGTCATCGCCGGCGGCGCTGTCCGCGCGGTGGTGGAGGCCGCCGGCATCCGGGATATCCGGACCAAGTGCCTGCGCACCAACAACCCCGCCAACGTTGTTGCCGCCACCATGGTCGGCCTCAAGTCCCTGCGCGACGCTAAGCAGATCGCCGCTGTCCGGGGCAAGACGCCTGAAGAAGTTCAGGGTTAAGGAGGGCGGAAAATGGCAAATCTTAGAATTAAGCTGGTCAAGAGCCTCAACGGCAGGCTTGAGAGCCACATTGCGACCGCCCAGTCCCTGGGCCTGCACAAGATCGGCAATGAGACCGTGCAGCCCGACAATCCCCAGACCCGCGGCAAAATTGCCAAGATCGGCTATCTGCTGCAGGTAACAGAAGAATAAGGAGGGGAAGAGAATGTATATCCACGAACTTTCTCCTGTGCCCGGCTCTACCCATGTGGACAAGCGCAAGGGCAGAGGCCACGCCACCGGCAACGGCAAGACCGCCGGCCGCGGCCACAAGGGCCAGAAGGCCCGCAGCGGCGGCGGCGTCCGCATCGGGTTTGAAGGCGGCCAGATGCCTCTGGCCCGCCGCATCCCCAAGAGAGGCTTCAATAACATCTTTGCCGAGCCTCTGGAGGCGGTGAACGTCTCCGCGCTCAACCGGTTTGAGGACGGCGCCGAGGTCGACGCCAAGGCTCTGCTGGACGCGGGCGTTCTCTCCAAATGCAAGTACGGTGTAAAGATCCTTGGAAACGGAGACGTGACCAAGAAGCTGACTGTAAAGGCTGCTGCTTTCTCCGAAACCGCGAAACAGAAGATAGAAGCGGCCGGCGGAAAGGCAGAGGTGGTTTAAGTGCTGCAAACGCTGCGCAACGCCTGGAGGATAGAGGATCTCCGCAAGAAGATCCTCTTCACCTTGGCCATCGTCCTGCTTTACAGGCTGGGCAACTCCATTCCCGTCCCCTATGTGAATGTGGAAGCCCTGAAGAGCTACTTTACACAGCTCCAGAACACGGTTCTGGGCCTGTACAACGTCATGTCCGGCGGGGCCTTCTCCCAGGCCACGATCTTCGCCCTGTCCATCCAGCCCTACATCAACGCCTCCATCATCATGCAGCTGCTCTGCATCGCCATCCCGGCGCTGGAGCGGATGCAGAAGGAGGAGGGCGAGGAGGGCCGCAAGAAGATCGCCTCCATCACCCGTTACGTCACCGTGGCCATCGGCCTGCTCATGGGCTTTGGCTACTACATGCTGATCAGCAACAACCATCTGCTGAACACCCAGTATCAGGGCAGCATCCCCGCGGCGATCGTGGTCATTCTGACCTTCACCTCGGGCTCCGCGCTGATCATGTGGCTGGGTGAGCAGATCACCGAGTTCGGCATCGGCAACGGCATCTCCATCATCCTGTTCGCCAGCATCGTCTCCCGCATGCCCTCCAGCGTGATCAGCAGCATCAGCAACATCGCCGCCGGCCAGCTCCAGTGGTGGGTCCTGCTGCTCATGATCCTGGGCGCGCTGCTGCTCATCGTCCTCATCGTCTTCGTCAACGACGCGGAGCGGAGGATCCCCGTGCAGTATGCCAAGCGGGTGGTGGGCCGCAGGATGTACGGCGGCCAGAGCACCCATCTGCCCATGAAGGTGAACATGTCCGGCGTTATGCCCATCATCTTCGCCCAGTCCATCGCCTCCCTGCCCGCCACCATCGCCATGCTGACGGGCGCCAGCACCGACGGCTGGTTCCAGAAGGTCTTTGGCAGCACCTCCCTGCTGTATGCCCTGATCTACTTCCTGCTGATCATCTTCTTTGCGTATTTCTACTCCACCATCCAGTTCAACCCCATTGAGGTGGCCAACAACCTGAAGAAGAACGGCGGGTACATTCCCGGCTTCCGGCCCGGCAAGCCCACCAGCGAGTTCATCCAGAGAGTGCTGAACAAGATCACCCTCTTCGGCGCCATCTATCTGGGCATCATCGCGGTGGTCCCCATCCTGGTGTCCCACTTCAGCAAGTCCGCCGCGCTGACGGGCATCTCCCTGGGCGGCACTTCCATCATCATCGTCGTAGGCGTTGCTCTTGAGACCTTCCGCACCCTGGAGGCGGAGCTGCTCATGCGCAACTACAAGGGCTTCCTCAACTGAGCGAGGCGGGAGAGACAGTATGAGACTTATACTTTTAGGCGCCCCCGGCGCAGGTAAAGGTACTCAGGCGGAGATACTGAGCAAAACGCTCAGTATCCCCACCATCTCCACCGGCAACATCCTCCGCGCGGCCATGAAGGAGGGAACGCCTGTGGGCCTGGAGGCCAAGGCGTATGTGGACGCGGGCAAGCTGGTCCCGGACGAGGTCATCATCGGCATCATCAAGGACCGTCTGGCCCAGCCGGACTGTGCCAACGGCTACATTCTGGACGGCGTCCCCCGGACCATTCCCCAGGCCAAGGCCATGGAGGAGATGGGCGTCCAGGTGGACTGCGCGCTCTCCATCGAGATCGAGGATGAGACCATTATTCAGCGGATGTCCGGCCGCCGGATCTGCAAGGACTGCGGCCAGCCCTTCCACGTGGTGTCCAATCCCCCCAAGAAAGAGGGCGTGTGCGACCTGTGCGGCGGTGAGCTCACCGTCCGCAAGGACGACGCGCCGGAGACGGTCCGCGCCCGGTTGGAGACTTACCACCGGGATACCGAACCCCTCAAGGATTTCTACCGGGAGAGAGGCAAGCTCAGAACGGCTGACAATCAAAGCACCATCGAGGCCACCACGGCCGAGATCAAACGGGTGCTGGGAATCTGACCATGTCGGACAGCATTTATATCAAATCCCCCAGAGAGATTGAGCTGATGCGCCAGGCCGGGAAGCTGGCCGCCGGGGCCCGCAGCATCGCGCGGCAGGCCGTGGCAGCCGGCGTCAGCACCCGGCAGATCGACAGGCATGTGCATGAGTTCATCACAAAATCCGGCGCCGTCCCCACCTTCCTTCACTATAACGGCTTTCCCGGCAGCGCCTGCGTCTCAGTCAACGAGGAGGTCATCCACGGCATTCCCGGCCGGCGGATCATCCACAACGGGGACATCGTGTCCTTAGATGTGGGGGCCACCTTCAAGGGCTTCGTGGGCGACTGCGCGGGCACCTTCCCCTGCGGGGAGGTGAGCCCGGAGGCCAAGCGGCTGATCCAGGTCACCCGGCAGAGCTTTTTTGAGGGGATCAAGTTTGCCAGAGAGGGCTACCGCATCTCTGACATTGGGGCGGCCATACAGGAGTATGTGGAAGGCCAGGGGTATTCCGTCGTGCGGGAGTACGTGGGCCACGGCGTAGGCCGTCAGCTCCACGAGGCCCCCGAGGTGCCCAACTACCGCTTCGCCCGCAACGAGCGGGGGATCGGCCGGCGGGCGGACCCCCGGCTGGTAAGAGGCATGACCATCGCCGTTGAGCCGATGGTTAACGCCGGCGGCTTTGAGATTCGGGTCCAGCCCAACGGATGGACGGTGGTGACGGCGGACGGTTCGCTCTCCGCCCACTACGAGAACACCATCCTGATCACCGACGGCGAACCGGAGATACTCACCATGGCAGAGGATATCTGACAGTCTAAACGACCGACTTTGGAGGAAATTTACTTTGGCAAAAGACGATGTAATTGAACTCGAGGGCACGGTGGTAGAATCCCTGCCCAACACCATGTTTCAGGTGGATATCGGCAACGGCCACATTATTCTGGCGCACATCTCCGGAAAGCTCCGGATGAACTTCATCAAGATTCTTCCCGGCGACAAGGTCACGGTTCAGATGTCTCCCTATGACGTCACCCGGGGCCGGATCACCTGGAGGAGCAAATAACAGGAGGCAAATCAAATGAAAGTAAGACCTTCCGTGAAGCCCATGTGCGAGAAATGCAAGATCATCAAGCGCAAGGGCAAAGTCATGGTCATCTGCGAGAACCCCAAGCACAAGCAGCGGCAGGGTTAAGAGGAGGCCCAGCCTCCGCCATCGCAGGACCCGGGGCGCGGCCCCGGTATACCCCGGCGGCATGGCCGTCGCCGCCTGACGGCGGCAGCCTGTCTTTATAAACAATCCCGCGGGAACAGGGGCTCCCTCCGGCGGGAACAAGTTCCTGTCCAGAATGACAGCGGGAAATTATCGAAAGGAAGAACGAAAAGTATGGCACGTATAGCCGGCGTTGACCTGCCCAAAGACAAGAGGATCGAGATCGGCCTCACCTACGTCTACGGTATCGGCAGAACCAGCGCAAAGAAGATTCTGGCGATGACCGGAATCAACCCTGACACCAGAGTGAAGGATCTCACCGACGAGGAAGAGTCCAAGCTGCGCGAGTGCATCGACCACAACTTCATCGTTGAGGGCGACCTGCGCCGCCAGACTGCGCTTGACATCAAGCGCCTGACCGAGATCGGCTGCTACCGCGGTCTTCGTCACCGCAGAGGCCTGCCTGTCCGCGGCCAGAGAAGCAAGACCAACGCGCGCACCCGCAAGGGTCCGAAACGCACCATCGCGAACAAGAAGAAGTAAGGAGGGGAACTGATAAATGGCTGCAAACAACGCGAAAAAGAAAGTCAGAACCCGCAGAAGAGAGCGCAAGAACATTGAAAAGGGCCAGGTCCATATCAGCTCTTCCTTCAATAACACCATGGTCACCATCACCGATACCCAGGGCAACGCTCTGTCCTGGGCCTCCGCCGGCGGCCTGGGCTTCCGCGGAAGCAAGAAATCTACCCCCTTTGCCGCGCAGACCGCTGCCGAGACTGCCGCCCGCGCGGCCATGGAGCACGGCCTGAAGACGGTGGAAGTGTTCGTCAAGGGCCCTGGCTCCGGCCGTGAAGCCGCCATCCGCGCCCTGCAGACGGCAGGACTTGAAGTGACGATGATCAAGGACGTTACCCCCATTCCCCACAATGGCTGCCGTCCTCCGAAACGTCGCCGCGTCTAATTGAAGGAGGGAAACAACTATGGCAAGATATACTGAGGCAGTCTGCCGCCAGTGCCGCAGAGAGGGCCAGAAGCTCTTTCTCAAGGGCGACCGCTGCTATACCGATAAATGCGCCATGAACGCCAGAGGCTTCGCCCCCGGCCAGCACGGCCAGGGCCGGAGCAAGACCTCCGATTACGGCCAGCAGCTGCGCGAGAAGCAGAAGGCCAAACGGTTCTACGGCGTTCTGGAGAGCCAGTTCCGCAGCTACTTTGAGATGGCGGAGCGCCGCCAGGGCCAGACCGGTGAAAACCTGCTGGCGATCCTGGAGTGCCGGCTGGACAACGTGGTTTACCGCATCGGCCTGGCCATGAGCCGCGCCGAGGCCCGCCAGATGGTCAGCCACGGGCACATCACCGTCAACGGCCGCAAGGTCAACATCCCCAGCTACCAGGTGAAGCCCGGCATGGTGGTGGCCCTCAAGGAGAGCAGCCGCAGCATCGAGAAGATCAAGGCCAACGTGGAGGCCAACGCGTTCCGCCCCGCCCCCAAGTGGCTCGAGTATGACGCCAACAACATGATGGCCAAGGTCCTGGCCGTCCCCGCCCGGGACGATATCGACCTGCCCATCGAGGAGCACCTGATCGTCGAGTTGTACTCCAAGTAAAATAGACACCCTCAAATTGGTAAGCTGACACAACGCGTCTGTCCTGGACGCAACACTTAAAAGGAGGGTACAATAACAAATATGATTGAAATCAAAAAGCCGCGGATCGAGTGCATTGAGACTCCCGCAGACAGCGCCTACGGCAAGTATATCATTGAACCTCTGGAACGCGGCTATGGCACCACGCTTGGAAACTCTCTTCGCAGGGTCCTGCTGTCTTCTCTGCCCGGCACCGCCTGCACCAGCATCAAGATCGCCGGTGTCCAGCATGAGTTTTCCACCATCCCCGGCGTGAAAGAGGACGTGACGGAGATCGTGCTCAACGTCAAGAGCATCATCGCCCGTCTCCACAGCACCGGACCCAAGACTGTCTACATTGAGGCCGCCGGCGAGGGCGTTGTCACCGCCGGGGACATCAAGGCGGACGCGGAGGTGGAGATCCTCAACCCGGAGCAGCCCATCGCCACACTGGGGCCGGAGGGCGCGCTGAACATGGAGCTGGTGCTGGACCACGGCCGGGGCTATGTCTCCGCGGAGAAGAATAAAAATCCCCAGATGGCCATTGGCACCATCCCGGTGGATTCCATCTACACGCCTGTTTTGAAGGTCAACTACACCGTTGAAAACACCCGTGTGGGTAACCAGACGGACTTTGACAAGCTGACGATCGAGGTCTGGACCGACAAGACCATGACGGCCAGAGACGCCCTCTCTCTGGGCGCCAAGATCCTCTGCGACCATTTCACCCTGTTTACCGACCTGTCTGACACCATCGGCAGCAACTCCACAGTCGTGGAGAAGGTGGAGAAGGAGCCGGACACCATGCTCAAAATGACCATCGAGGAGCTGGATCTGTCCGTGAGAAGCTTCAACTGCCTCAAGCGCGCCAACATCAACACGGTGGAGGATCTGGTCAACAAGACCCAGGACGAGATGATCAAGGTCCGGAACCTGGGCCGCAAGTCCCTGGAAGAGGTGGAGCACAAGCTGACGATGATGGGCTTGTCTCTGGCAAGCGAGGAATCCCAGTAAAGCGCTCACGCAAGCAAAGCTTCGCGCATCGGCTCAGGCGGCGGAAGGCCGCGGCCCGGCTGCACCGGGCCTCCTGAGCGCGGTGACTTTTCACAATCAGCTGATCCCCAGTAAGCAAAAAGGAGGAACGACAAGATGCCCGGAACAAGAAAGCTCGGCAGGCCCACTGACCAGCGCATGGCGATGCTCCGCCAGCAGGTCACGGATTTCCTGGATAAAGGCCGGATGGAGACCACCGTCTCCCGCGCCAAGGAGATCGCGCCCCTGGCCGAGAAGATGATAAGCCTTGGCAAGAACAAGTCCCTGGCCAATTACCGCCAGGCGCTGGCCTTTATCACCCGCGAGGATGTGGCCAAGAAGGTGTTTGACGAGCTGGCTCCCAAGTATGCGGAACGCAGCGGCGGCTATACCCGCATCACCCGCATCGGCAACCGCCGGGGCGACGCGGCCGAAGTGGCTGTCATCGAACTGGTATAAAACCATAAGCTTAAGCGGAGAGGAAAAACCTCTTCGCTTGCTTTTTGAGTGCTCTTGCGGAAAGCCCTTGACAAAACAGGTCGAATGGATTAGCTTTAAGAAAAGGTCTAATCTGTTCGACCTGTTTTTGCCGGAGGGACTTGGAGATGGCCGGAGAAGCGTGAAAAGAGGGATAGAAATGCTGCTTATTCTGACCCCGCTGCTGGCGGTTTTGCTCCCTATAGCGGGCCTGCTCCGGCTGCAAAAGAGGCCGGAGCGGCCTCTGCGCCGGCCCTGGCTCTTCTCTCTGGGCAGCTTTGCCGCCTGCTGCGCGGTCATCTGCCTGGAGCTGCGGGCCCTGGGCCTGCGGGCAGAGCATGGAGATATCAGCGGCATTCTGGACACCTGGCAGGCCGCGCTGAAAATCAGCGCGGGCCTGAGCATTGTGACGCTGCTGGTGAACCTCCTGTTCCTATACGCCGCCTTTTCCGAAAGAAGAAAATAGCGTAAGCATAAAAATCACCGGCTTCATTTTCAGAAGCCGGTGATTTTTTGAAGGGTTAAATTAGTCGGTCACGTAGGGCAGCAGGGCGATCTGACGGGCTCTCTTGATAGCCTCGGTCAGCTGCCGCTGGTGCATGGCGCAGGTGCCGGTGGTGCGGCGGGGCAGGATCTTGCTCCGCTCGGACAGGAAGCGGCGAAGCTTGGCAGTGTCCTTATAGTCGATATAGGTGGCCTTGTCCACGCAGAACTGGCAGACTTTCCTGCGCTTGCGGGTCTTGGGGTTGTTCTTATCGAAAGGCATAAAGCGGTTCCTCCTTACATAATGTTATGGGATATCCCCTCAGAACGGCAGCTCGCCGTCCCCATCGTCCAGCTCCGAGAAGGCGGAGGGGGCAGGGGCGGAGCTCCTGGCGCTGTTGTCATAGCTGTTATAGGAGCTGCTGCTGTAAGAATTGCTGTGGCTGTCACTCCGCGGCTCCCCGTCGCGGCGCTTGCTCTCGCCGAAATAGACATTATCTACCACGATCTCCGCGCTGCGGCGCTTGCCGCCCTCCCGGTCCGTCCAATCCCGGATCTGGAGCCGGCCGGAGACCACGGCCATACTGCCCTTCTGGAAATACTTGCTGACAAACTCGGCGGTCTGGCGCCAGGCCACACAGTCGATAAAATCGGTCTGCCGCTCGCCGCTGTCCCGGTTGGCGAAATCCCGATCCACCGCCACGGTGAAGGAAGCCACAGGCGTCTGGGACTGGGTGTATCTGAGCTCCGGATCCCGGGTCAGACGGCCCATGATGACGATATGGTTTAACATGCCGCCACCCCTTATTCAGCCCGCAGGGTGATCAGCCGGCGCAGGATCCCGTCGGTAATGCCAAGGATACGGTCCAGCTCCGCGGGGAACTCGGGGCCGCTGGTGAACTTCATCAGCACATAGTAGCCTTCGGAGAGATAGTTGATTTCATAGGCCAGCTTGCGCTTACCCATTTCCTCCAGTTCCTCCAGCGTACCGTTGGCCTCAACAAGTGCCTTGAACTTCTCCACCAGCTCGGCGGTCTGCTCCTCCGTGCAGTTGGGATTGATGATGTACATAACCTCGTACTTTTCGCTTGCTTTTGCCATGGTTGCACCTCCTTTTGGCCTTTTGGCCCCCGCTCGCGGCGGGAGCAAGGAAAGCCCGCTCATCAGACAGGCCTAATTATTATACCGGATTTTCCCGAAAAGTCAAGGTTTTTTTGACAACGGGAGGCAGAAGGGACTATAAAAGCGCGCGGCAGGGGGGACTTGCGCCCGACGGCGTTTTGCGGTATGATAAACAAACACGGCGCCACGGCCGCCGGATTCCGGCGGCGCAGCGCTGAAATTGTTGACAAAATCGAAACATCTTACATGATATAATGTGCTAAAGTATAAAAAGATATCTTCCGGCCCAGGCCGGGCCGGAAGCAGCGATAGAATTTGAAGCAGGGATGGTATGGAGAGCCGGGAACAGAAACTTTGCGTAGGCATTGACGTGGGCTCCACCACGGCCAAGATCGTGGTCGTGGACGGGGGCCAGGTGGTCTATGAAAAATATCAGCGGCATTTTTCCCAGGTCCGGGAAAAGCTGCTGGAAATGCTGGAGGAGGCCTGCCCCGTCATCGGGGACAGGCGCTTTCAGTGCGCCCTCAGCGGCTCAGCGGGCCTGGGCATTGCGGACGCGGCGGGCATCCCCTTTGTCCAGGAGGTCTTCGCCACGGCGGAGACGGTCAGGCACACCGCGCCGGATACGGACGTGGTCATCGAGCTGGGGGGCGAGGACGCCAAGATCATTTTCTTTAGGGGCGGCCTGGACGAGCGGATGAACGGCAGCTGCGCCGGGGGCACCGGGGCCTTTATCGACCAGATGGCCACGCTTCTGAATGTGACGCCGGACGAGATGGACGAGCTGAGCCTGCGGAGCGAGCGGCTGTACCCCATCGCCTCCCGCTGCGGCGTCTTTGCCAAGACGGATATCCAGCCCCTGCTGAACCAGGGCGCCCGGAAGGAGGACGTGGCCGCCAGCATCTACCAGGCGGTGGTGAACCAGACCATCGCGGGCCTGGCCCAGGGCCGGAAGATCGACGGGAAGGTGATGTTCCTGGGCGGGCCGCTGAGTTTCTGCCTGGGGCTTCGGCGGCGCTTCACCGAGACGCTGAAGCTCTCGGAGGAGAACGCGATCTTCCCGCCCTACGCCCGCTTCGCGGTGGCCTATGGGGCCTCGCTCTACGCCGGGAAGCAGCGGGAGGACTTCAACTATGAGGAGCTGCGCCAGCGGCTGCTGGAAACGGCCCACCTGGCCTCCGGCGTGGCGGCGGAGCCGCCGCTGTTTGCGGACCAGGCGGAGCTGGACGCCTTTATCCGGCGGCACAACCGGGCGGACGTGCGCCGGGAGGCGCTGGGTACATACCGGGGCAAGGCCTATCTGGGGGTGGACTGCGGCAGCACCACCACCAAGTTTGCCCTGATCGGCGAAGAAAACCAGCTGCTGTACAGCTTTTACGATTCCAACCGGGGCAGCCCGGTGGAGATCGTCCGGCAGCAGCTGCAGGAGATTTACGCCCAGTGCGGGGACCGGGTGCGGATCGCCGCGGCGGCGGTCACCGGCTACGGGGAGGAGCTGATCAAGCACGCCTTCCACCTGGATCTGGGCATTGTGGAGACCCTGGCCCATCTGAAGGCGGCCAAGTTCTTCAACCCCCAGGTGGACTTCATCCTGGACATCGGCGGGCAGGACATCAAGTGCTTTCGGGTGCGAAACGGCGCCATCGACAGCATCATGCTCAACGAGGCCTGCTCCTCCGGCTGCGGCTCCTTTATCGAGACCTTTGCCCGCTCCATGGGCTACGACGTGAAGGAGTTCAGCCGCCTTGGGCTGCTGGCCAAGCGGCCGGTGAGCCTGGGGACCCGCTGCACGGTGTTCATGAACTCCTCCGTCAAGCAGGCCCAGAAGGACGGGGCCTGCGTGGAGGATATCTCCGCGGGCCTGTCTCTGAGCGTGGTGAAAAACGCCATTTATAAAGTCATCCGGGCGGGCTCCGCGGCGGAGCTGGGGGAGAACATCGTGGTCCAGGGGGGGACCTTCCTGAACAACGCGGTGCTCCGGAACTTTGAGCGGGAGCTGGGGCGGAACGTGATCCGCCCGGAGATCTCCGGCCTGATGGGGGCTTTCGGCGCGGCGCTCTACGCCAGGAGCGAGGAAAAGCCGGAGGGCTCCTCCAGCCTGGGCCCGGCGGAGCTGGAGGGCTTCAGCCACCGGGTCAAGTCCGCGGTCTGCAGCGGCTGCACCAACAACTGCCGCCTGACGGTGAACCTCTTCCCGGGCGGGGAACGCTATGTCTCCGGCAACCGCTGTGAGCGGGGCCTGGGCATCCGGAAAAAGCAGGAGGAGAGCCTGAACCTCCACGAATACAAGCGCCGCCTCCTGGCGGAGATCGGGGAGAAAAAGCCGGAAAAGGCGGTCCGGGGCGTGATCGGCATGCCGATGGCCCTGGGCATGTTTGAGCTGCTGCCCCTCTGGCACGGGATCTTCACGGCCCTGGGCTTTGAGGTCCTGGTCTCCTCCCCCTCCACCCGGCAGACCTATCTGCGGGGCCAGCAGAGCATCCCCTCGGACACCGCCTGCTATCCCGCCAAGCTGATGCACGGGCACGTGGAGGAGCTGATCGACCGGGGCGCGGACGCCGTCTTTTATCCCTGCATCGTCTATAACGTGGACGAAAAGCGCTCCGACAACCACTATAACTGCCCGGTGGTGGCCTATTACGCGGAGCTTTTGAAGGGCAACGTGGAGCGGCTGCAGCAGGTCAAATTCCTGCACCCCTATCTGAACATCAACGACCGCCGGCAGCTGAGCCACGAGCTGTTCACCTTCCTCCGGCAGGAGGGCTACGAGGTCCACCGGCACGAGATAAAGCAGGCGGTGGACCGGGGCTTTGAGGCCTACCGGCAGTATATGGAGGCGGTCTGCGCCGAGGGCGAACGGGTGGTGGAGCAGGCCCGGCGGGAGGGCAGGCGCGTCCTGATCCTGGCCGGCCGGCCCTATCACATCGACCCGGAGATCGGCCACGGGATCGACAAGCTCTGCGAGAGCCTGGGCTTCGCGGTGGTCAGCGAGGACAGCGTGTGGCGCTTGGCCAAAAACCGGCCGGAGGTGCGGGTGCTGAACCAGTGGACCTATCACGCCCGGCTGTACAACGCCGCTCAGTTCGCCTGTGAGCACCCGGACGTGGAGCTGGTGCAGCTGGTGTCCTTCGGCTGCGGGCTGGACGCCATCACCACCGACGAGGTCAAGGACATCCTGGAGCGAAACGGCAAGCTCTATACCCAGATCAAGATCGACGAAATCACCAACCTGGGCGCGGTGAAGATTCGGCTCAGGAGCCTGATCGGAGCCATTGAAGAAAGAGAGGCGGGCCATGCAGGCTGAAAACGAGGCGCAGGTGCGCCGGCCAAGCCTGGAGGAGATCCGGCGGGATGGCTACACCATCCTGATCCCGACCATGCTCCCCACCCATTTTAAAATCATGGAGGGCGTTCTGCGCTCCTTCGGCTACCGCGCGGTGCTGCTGGAAAACAGCGACGAGCGCGTGGTGGAATACGGGCTGAAATACGTCCACAACGACACCTGCTACCCCGCGCTGCTGGTGATCGGGCAGCTGCTCTCCGCCATCGAGAGCGGGCAGTACGACCGGAAAAAGCTGGCCCTGCTGATCACCCAGACCGGGGGCGGCTGCCGGGCCTCCAATTACATCCAGCTGCTGCGCAAGGCCCTGCGGAAGGCGGGCCTGGAGGAGATCCCCGTGCTGTCGCTGAACGTGTCCGGCCTGGAGAAGGAGAGCGCTTTGAAGATGACCCCGGCCCTGGCGGCCCGGTTCCTGCTGGCGGTGCTGTGCGGGGATCTGCTGATGCTGCTGCGCAACCAGGTAAAGCCCTACGAGCGGGAACCAGGCGCCGCGGAGCGGCTGGAAGCGAGCTGGGTGGAGCGGCTGAGCCAGGCCCTGAGCAGGGACAGCCGGTTCAGCTACCGGCGGCTCAGAGGCCTCTACCGGCAGATCGTCCGGGATTTTGAGGCGCTGCCCGTGGAGGGGGAGCGCAAGGTCCGGGTGGGCATCGTGGGGGAAATCTTCGTGAAGTTCTCCCCCCTGGGCAACAACGAGCTGGAGAAGTTCCTGGCCCGGGAAAACGCCGAGGTGGTCATGCCAGGCCTGATGGATTTCTGCATGTACTGCGCCCACAGCTCCCTTACCGACGCCCGGCTCTTCGGCATCAAGCGGGTCAAGGGCCTGGCCTTCGGCGCGGCCCTGGGCCTGCTGGAGAAGCTGCAAAAGGACCTGATCCGCATCATCCGGGCGGAGAGCCGCTTTGACCCGCCCACGCCCTTCGCCCATGTGGAGAAGCTGGCGGAGACCATCGTGAGCCCCGGGACCAAGATGGGCGAGGGCTGGCTGCTGACCGGGGAGATGATCGAGCTGATCGAACAGGGGGTCAACAACATCGTCTGCGTGCAGCCCTTCGGCTGCCTGCCCAACCACATTGTGGGCAAGGGCATGATGAAGCCCCTGAAGGAGCGGTACCCGGAGGCCAACATCGTGGCCGTGGACTATGACGCCGGGGCCACCCGCATCAACCAGGAAAACCGGATCAAGCTCATGCTCTCCAACGCGGTCAAAAGCGAGACGCAGTCGGAGGCCGTCGGCGTATAAGGCGTAAAAAGGCGTATAAAGCGCATAGGCATAGAAAATGCCTCCCCCGCGAAAGCGGGGGGAGGCATTTTTCAGTATTGCAGTAGCGGGGCGGAGCCGTCGTCCTCGGTCTTGGTGATGGAGCGGATCTGGGCTTCATAGCTGTAGTGCTCGTTCACCTGGACGGTGAAGCGGTCCCCCACCTTTTTGCCCAGCACCTGCTTGCCGAAAGGGGATTCCTTGCTGATCAGCCCCTTGCGGGGGTCGCAGCGGACGGTGGTCACCACCTGGATGATCTCCGTCTCCTCGTCCTCGGGCAGGTAGATCTCCACCTTGTCGAAAAGGCCCACCTCGTCGGCCCCGGAGCGGTCGTCGATCACCCGGGCGGTTTTGATCATGCCCTCCAGATAGCGGATGCGGCTGCGGTTCTTGTTCTGGGCCTGCTTGGCGGCCTTGTACTCATAGTTCTCGCTCAGGTCCCCAAAGGCCCGGGTGCGCTTGACCTCCTCGATCAGCTCCGGCATCAGCTCCAGCCGCCGGTAGTCCAGCTCCCGGCGCATCTTCTCCAGGTCCTGCCTGGTCAGTTCATCATGCATACAGTCTCCCGTCCGGTCAAATGTCGATATTGATGGCGTTGAGCCCGTTCCGGTCAAACTCCTCCAGATACTCCTCCATGCGGGCGGAGAGCTCCGTGAAATCCTCCGGATCGCTGGCCTCCAGGCCCAGGTCCCGCCGGGCCAGCTCCTCGGCCAGGATGTTATAGAAGACCGCGTCCTCATAGTCGGCAATGGCTTCATGGATGCCCCCGTCCTCGTAGGCCCGGGAGGGAAAGATGTGCCCGTGCCAGAGCTGCACCAGAGAGCGCATTCCGCTGGAGGGGCAGAGGGCAAAGAGCTTTTCCTGCAAAAGGTCATAGTCCTCAAAACGGTCGTCCCCCCGGGTGGAGTTCAGAATCCAGTTGCCTATATAGACCAGGTCCAGCAGACGCCGGAACTCCTTATCCGTCAATTCGATCTTCACATGATCGCCTCCTCGCGGCCGGTCTCGGCCATACCATGTATTATATACCTATTATAGCAGAGCACAAGCCCCAATTCTACATTTTCTCGTTAACAAATTTTGCTTGTATTGCGCGTATATTTGAGGTATAGTAACCATCAGTGAGCGGGCGGAGGCGCGCTTTCCCCCGCTGGCGGACAGCGGCGCGGCCGCTTTCTCGTGTGCAGGAGGGCAGATGGATCGAAGACCAATCGGAATCTTTGACTCGGGCTTAGGCGGGCTGACGGCGGCCAGAGCGCTGCGGGCGCGTATGCCGGAGGAAGATATCCTCTATTTCGGAGACACAGGGCGGATGCCCTACGGGCCCCGCCCGGCGGAGCAGCTGCGGCGGATCGCGGCACAGGATATGGATTATGTGGCCTCCTTCGGCGTCAAAGCCATCATCGCCGCCTGCGGCACCGTGTCCAGCACGGCGGGAGACCTGCTGGAGCAATACCGGCTGCCGGTGTTCGGCGTGCTGAAGGCCGGCGTAGAGGGCCTGGCCCGCGCCGGCGGAACAGGGCCGGCGGCGGTGCTCGCCACCCAGGCCAGCATTGACAGCGGCGCCTATGCCAGGGCCTTCAGCCAGGCCGCGCCGGGGCGGAGGCTCCTGTCCGTGGCCTGCCCGGCTCTGGTCCCCCTGATCGAGAGCGGGCACACGGAGCCGGAGGACCCGGCCCTGGAAGAGGCGCTGGAGCAATATCTGGCGCCGGTGCGGGCGGCGGGCGCCACCGCGCTGCTCCTGGGCTGCACCCATTACAGCCTGATCTGGCAGGCCGTCCAGCGCTTTGCAGGCGGCGGCACGGAGCTTGTGGGCGCGGCGGAGTGCGGCGCGGCGGCCCTGGGGGACTATCTCAGCGAAAACGGGCTCACCGGCGGCGCGGGCCGGGAGCTGTATTATACCAGCGGCAGCGTGGAGGAGTTCACCGCCGCGGGGACGGCCTTTCTGGGCCGGAGCATAGAAGGACTGGTGCGGCAGGCGCCGGTCATGGAGGTTTGAACATGCTGAAGGATGTGCTGATTTCCATCAAGAGCACCCAGGACTACGGACAGGACGAGGAGAACAGCCTGGAGTTTATCACCGACGGGTATTATTTCTACGACGGGGACATCGGCTGCCTGAGCTATCAGGAGAGCGAAGTCACCGGCATGGAGGGCACCCGCACCAGCGTGATGGTGGGGCCGGACCAGGTGGTGGTGGACCGGGACGGGAACATCAACAGCCGGATGGTTTTCCGGGAGGGGCTGAAAAACGCCTTCCAGTACCGGACGCCCTACGGTATGGCCACCTTCGGGGTGGACACCCGGAAGATCCGGCAGGACTTCGGCGAAAACGGCGGCAAGATGGAGATCGACTATGTGATGGACATCGAGCACGCTGTCGTGTCGAGAAATAAATTTCAGATCACAGTCAGACAGATGGGGGAGTAAAGCATGGCGGATATGATTCAACTGGCCAAGGACCAGATCAACGAGCTTCTGCAGGCGGCCTGTCAGAAGGCCGCGGCGGCGGGGCAGCTTCCGGCGGACGCCGTCCTCAGCGGCGGCGTGGAGATCCCCAAGGACACGGCCAACGGGGACTTTGCCGCCAACCACGCCATGGTGGGGGCCAGGACCCTGCACATGCCCCCCCGGAAAATCGCCCAGACCCTGCTGGAGAACATGGATCTGGCGGGGAGCTTCTTCGCCTCCGCGGAGGCGGCGGGGCCGGGCTTTATGAACTTCCGCCTGGCGGACAGCTGGTACGGAGAGGTGCTGCGCGCCGTCTGCGCCCAGGGGGCGGACTACGGCCGCTGCAACGACGGAGGCGGGAAAAAGCTGATGGTGGAGTTTGTCTCCGCCAACCCCACCGGCCCCATGCACATGGGCAATGCCCGGGGCGGCGTCCTGGGGGACGCCCTGGCCTCCGTGCTGGACCGGGTGGGCTGGCAGGTCTCCCGGGAGTTCTATGTCAACGACGCGGGCAACCAGATCGAGAAGTTTGCCTCCTCCATCGACGCCCGCTACCGGCAGCTGATCCTGGGGGAGGAGGCCGTTCCCTTCCCGGAGGACGGCTACCACGGGAACGATATCCGGGACCTGGCCGCCGCCTTCCGGGCGGAAAACGGCGACGCCTTTCTGGACAGGCCCGAGGCCGAGCGGCATGAGGCCATGGCCAGGTTCGGCCTGGAGCGGAACATCCCCAAAATGCAGGCGGACCTGCGCCGCTACGGCATCGAGTACGACAAGTGGTTCTTCGAGTCGGAGCTCCACGAGACCGGCTACGTGGCCGAGACGGTGGGAAAGCTGACAGACCTGGGCTATACCTATGAGAAGGACGGGGCCCTGTGGCTCCGGACGGCCCGGATCCTCCGGGACAAGCTGCTGCAGGCGGGGAAAAAGCCGGAGGAGATCGACAGGCTGGACCTGAAGGACGACGTGCTCCGCCGGGCCAACGGCTTCTATACCTACTTTGCCGCCGATATCGCCTACCACCGGAACAAATTTGAGAAGCGGGGCTTTGACAAGGTGATCAACGTCTGGGGCGCGGACCACCACGGCCATGTGGCCCGGCTGAAGGGGGCCATGGACGCCCTGGGCCTGGACGGGGAGCACAGGCTGGACATCGTCCTCATGCAGCTGGTGAAGCTCACCCGGGGCGGCGAGGTGGTGCGCATGTCCAAGCGCACCGGCAAGGCCATCTCTCTGACGGACCTGCTGGATGAGATCCCGGTGGACGCGGCCCGGTACTTCTTCAACTCCCGGCCGGAATCCCCGGTGGAGTTTGACCTGGAGCTGGCCGTCCGGCAGGACAGCGAGAACCCGGTGTACTATGTCCAGTATGCCCACGCCCGGATCTGCACCATGCTGGCGAACCTGCTGGCCGAGGGGCACCCAGTCCCGGCGCCGGAGGAGGCGAGGACGGAGCTGCTCACCGACCCCACGGAGCGGGAGCTGATCAAGCAGCTGGCCGCCCTGCCCGACGAGCTGCGGCAGGCCGCCCGGGACTACGACCCCAGCCGGGTGAACCGCTTCGTCACGGAGCTGGCCGCCCGCTTCCACAAGTTCTATACCGTCTGCCGCCTGAAGGGGGCGGAGGAGGAGCTGCTGAAGGCCCGGCTGCTGCTGGCCGACTGCACCCGCCGGGTGCTGGCTCTGGCCCTGGGCATCATCGGCGTCAGCGCCCCGGAAAAAATGTAAAGAACAAAAAAACCAAATGGGCTGTAGCAAAAAGCATTTTGCTACAGCTCATTTTTTATTTTCCTCTTGACAGGGCCGCACAGTTGTGTTATTGTATTAATCGGTTAATACAATAACACAAAAGGGGGCGGATGTATGGAATGGCAGCTCAGGAATGACCTGCCCATCTATTCCCAGCTGATCGAGCAGATCAAGCAGGCGATCGTCTCCGGCGCCTTTCCCCCGGGGGAGCGGCTGGCCTCCGTCCGGGACCTGGCCATGGAGGCGGGGGTCAACCCCAACACCATGCAGCGGGCGCTGCAGGAGCTGGAGCGGGAGGGCCTGGTCTTCTCCCAGCGCACCTCCGGCCGCTTCGTGACCGAGGATACCCGGGTGATCGAGGCGGCGAAGAAAAACCTGGCCGGGGAGCGGGCCGGGGCCTTTCTCAGCTCCATGGAGAAGCTGGGCTACAGCGGGGAAGAAATTCTCTCCCTGATCGGGGAGCGGTTGAAGGAGGAAAATCATGGCGGCGATACTTGAATGCCGGGCGCTGGGCAAACGCTACGGGGCGGTCCAGGCCCTGGAAAACGTGAATCTGCGCATTGAGACAGGCCGGGTGGTGGGGCTGCTGGGGCCCAACGGCAGCGGCAAGACCACCCTTCTAAAGCTGGCCAACGGCCTGCTGACCCCCAGCGAGGGGGAGATCCTGGTAGCCGGCCAGGCGCCGGGGCCCCAGAGCCGGGCGCTGGTCTCCTACCTGCCGGACAGGGGCTGCCTGCCCGACTGGATGAACGCCCGGCAGCTGATGAACTTTTTCGGGGATTTCTACACCGATTTTGACGCGGCCAAGGCCCAGGACATGCTCCAGCGCCTGGGGATCGGGGAGGACATGCGCATCAGGCAGATGTCCAAGGGCACCCGGGAGAAAGTGCAGCTGATCCTGGTCATGAGCCGGGCGGCGAAGCTGTACCTGCTGGATGAACCCATCGGCGGCGTGGACCCGGCCACCCGGGACTATATCCTCAGCACCATCATCCGCAACTACAACCCAGAGGCAGCGGTGGTGATCTCCACCCATCTGATCGCGGATGTGGAGCCGGTGCTGGACGAGGTGGTGTTCATCGGCGGGGGCCATGTGCTGCTCCAGTCGCCGGTGGACGAGATTAGGGAGAAGTACAACCGGAGTGTGGACGCGTATTTCAGGGAGGTGTTCAGATGTTAGGCAAGCTTTTGAAGCATGAATTCCGTGCCACCGGGCGGATCATGCTGCCCATGCTGGGAGCCCTGGCGCTGCTGGCGGGCATGGCCAACCTCTCCTTCCGGGGGATAGAGTATACGGACAGTGTGATCGTCAATCTGATCCTGGGCTTTGTGATCGTCCTGTTCTTCCTGGGCCTCTTCGCGGCGGCGGTACTGTCTGTGGTCATCGTGGTCTACCGCTTCTATAAGAATCTGCTGAGGGACGAGGGCTATCTGATGTTCACCCTGCCGGTCAGCGTCCACTCCCTGGTCTGGTCCAAGCTGATCGCCGCCTGCTGCTGGATCCTCCTCACCGCGCTGGTCTGCACAGGCCTGCTGCTGCTGACGGTCTTCAATCTCGCCGCCGACATGGGCTTGGAGGAGATCCTCCGGTTCCTGCCAACCATAGGAGAGACGATCCGGGAGGCCATCGAGCAGACGGCGCTCAGCTCCTGGGACCTGGTAGGCTACTGTGTGGAGGGACTGCTGGGCGTACTGGCCCTCTGCATGTGCCAGTGCCTGCTGTTTTACGCGGCCATGGCCATCGGGCACAGCTTCGCCAAGAACAAGGTGCTGCTGTCCATCCTGTTTTTCATCGCCATCCGCTTCGGGATACAGCTTCTGGAGGCCCTGATCGGGGTGATCGCCAACCGCCTGGGCCTGGATTCCGTGGTCCTCTTTGAGCAGACGGAGGTCCTGCGCTTCATGCACGGTTTCCTGATCACCATGACCGTCCAGGGACTGGTCCAAGGCGCGCTGCTGTACCTGCTGACGGTGCTGCCCCTGAAGAAGGGATTAAACCTGGACTAAGCGTAAAAAATCTTTTACCGCGCCGCGGCAGTTCTTCTGCCGCGGCGTCTGTTTTTGCCTGTTTTGCAAAAAGTGCTTGTCAGAACCCCTAAAACGTGGTAACCTATTCTGTACCGGCGGGCAGCCGGCAGTTTACAGTTAGGAGAGGCAAAAGCCTTTTATGAGGGATATGAAGGAAAAGAAAGAGCTTGAACAGGCGGCCCCGGAGGAGACCGGCGGCGCGCCGGAGCGGAAGCCGAAAAAGAGCGCCGGCCGGCGCGTGGCCAAGGCGCTGGGGAGGATCCTCTGCGTCCTGCTGGTGACGCTGGCGGCGGCGCTGGCAGGGGTGTTCGGCGTGGCCTATATTCTGGCCCGGGGGCCGTCCCCTACGGCCCAGAGCCTCTTTGTCCTGTCCCTGCGGGAGACCAGCGCCGTCGGTTTTATCGCGGATATTTTCCTCTCCCCGGAGGAGATCGCCCAGATCGAGGCGGGCCGGGGCCAGGAGCGGGTGGTGCAGACGGACCCCTCCCTGGTCACCATCAGCAATGAGGAGCCCTCCACAGAGCCGGACCGCTGGGGCCTGGTGGACGAGGACGGAGACGGCATCATCATCGACGAGGTGAAGGGCGAGGGCTATTCCGGCTACATGATGGTGGTGCTGGACCCCTCCCGGGTCATTATGGGCAGCGTCCCGGAGAGCTTTGGCGTCCGGGGCTACACCGTGGAAGAGATGGTCCAGGTTTTTGACGCAGTGGCCGGGACCAACGCCGGCGGCTTTGAGGACGAAGGCGGCACGGGCAACGGCAGCATGCCGGACCATACGGTGGTGTTCAAGGGGCAGCTCTATGCCAGCGGCTCCGGCACCGGCAGCGGCTTTGTGGGCCTGGACGACGAGTACAAGCTCCACGTGGGCCTGGTGGGCTCACAGGCCCTTCGGGATGCCCACATCCAGTACGGCTGCTCCTTCGGGCCCGTGCTGGTCAGCAACGGCAAGGACGCCCACCCGGACAACATGGCCAGCGGCATCAACCCCCGCACGGCCATCGGCCAGCGGGAGGACGGGGCGATCCTGCTGCTGGTGATCGACGGGCGCCAGGTCATCAGCCTGGGCGCCACCTATTCGGACCTGGTGGAGATCATGCTGCGCTACGGGGCGATGAACGCCTGCAATCTGGACGGCGGCTCCTCTTCCCTTATGTACTATAACGGGGAATATGTGAACAACTGCGCATCGGTCATCGGCATCCGGCCTGTGCCCACGACGTTTCTGGTGTTGAAGGAAGGAGCGCGGGAAAGTGGCGGCTACTGAAAAGCGGAAAAAAACCAGCGGCTTTGCGATAGGCCTGCTGGTATACGGCGTTGTCCTGCTGGTGGTCGTGGCCGTAGGGCTGATGTTCTTCTATCTGTTTATTGACGCCTATGAGCAGACCCGGCCGGCCACCGTGGCCCAGGCATATCTGGACAGTCTGACTGCGGACCGGGTGATCGAGAGAGAGCCGGTCTTCTTCTCCTACACGCTGGACAACCGGCTCCAGAGCGAGGGGGAGGCCCGCGCCTTTGTGCAGACCCTGCTGCGGGAGGACCTGCATTTCGCCCGGGACTACAGCAGCCAGGAGGAGGGCTACAGCTATGTGCTGGAGAGCGGCGAGACCCCCATTGGCCGCTTTACCCTCACGGAGACCGGGGAGACCCAGCTGGGCTTTGCCTGCCTGGCGGTGAGCCAGGAGAGCTTTGACCTGACCCCCTATGTCCGGCAGGTGGAGATCACTGTCCCCACGGACTATAAGGTGGAGTGCAACGGCATAGACCTGGCCTGGCGGTATGTGGAAAAGAGCCGGGTGCCCTATGATCTTTTAAACGAGTTCTATGACGACGGCTACAAGCTGCCCTGGCTGGTGACCTATCAGACGGGCAAGGTCCTGGGCGAACCGGAGCTCCTGGTCACCGACGGCGAAGGCAATCCGGTGACCGGGGAGGCGCTCAGCGAGGACGCCTTCACGGACAACTGCAGCATTGCGGAAAAGGAAGAGATCTGGGAATTCGTGTACGAGTACATTACCCGGTACGTGCGCTACCTGTCCGGGACCCAGCTGGTCGCCATGGCGGGCTATTCCCAGGTGGCGAGCATGGTGGTGGAGGGCTCGGACCTGCAGCAGCGGCTGCTCTCGGCGGTGGGCGGCCTGGGCTTTGCCAGCAGCAAGAGCGATGAGATCCAGTCCATCGAAATAAACCGTATGATGAACGTGGGCAACGGATACTATGTCTGCGACGTCACCTATCTGGTGAAGACCCTGGGCCAGGCGGACTATGTGACCACCACCAACAACTCCAAGCTGGTGATGGTGGAGACCGACTACGGCCTCCGGGCCACCTCCCAGGCCAGCTATTAATCAGCGAACAAGAATCAAACCCTCCGGCTTTTTATGAGCCGGAGGGTTTCCTTTAAAAGCGGAGAAATGCCAGGAGCAGCAGGTGCAGCGGATAGAAGAGATAGAAGAACCATTTGTGGATGGTCTTCCGGCTGCCGCTCTGGCCGTTGTAGAAGCAATTCAGCAGCAGCGGCACCAGGAACACCCCGAATTGGAACAGGCAGCTGTCCAGGCCGTTGTCCCAGGGGGCGAAGAGGACGAAGGTGGCCCCGCCGATCAGGCAGTACCCCAGCCATTTCAGGACCGGCCTGTCCCGCAGGAGGAAGAAGTTCAGCGCCCAGAGTACGTCAAAATACTGCCAGTCCCCATAGCGGGAGAGCCAGACCAGCAGCGCCGCCCCCAGCAGCCGCAGCGGCAGGGGGATCCGCTCCGTATCCCAGAGCCAGATGGCCAGCAGGCCCAGCAGCAGGGAATAGATCACCCCAAAGTAGGGATAGATCACCAGCGTCCGGGTGTAATAGTGCATGGGGAAGGACCAAAGCCCTGTCCCGTGCACATAGCCGTGCATCATCCGGACGGGAAACACGCCGAATTCAAACAGACAGAAAGCCGGCCAGGAGAGCAGGGCAAAAAGCGCCAGCCGCCCGGCGTATTTTCCTCGGTTGTGGGTGTGCAGATAGCCCTCGGCCACAAAAAAAGCCATGGTGGGCCCGGTCAGCCGGCCAAAAAAGTGCATCAGCTGCCCCGCCGGGGAGGTGGTGGGCACCCAGGCCCAGGCGATATGGTCGATCACCATGGCGATGATCACCAGGTACTTGATCTGGTTCCGGTTCATTTGCAGGCGTTTCATAGGCGAACCTCTCTTTGTCTAATCGTCTGTTTTAAAGCCCTCGCCGTGGACCTCGGTAGAGTCCATGACAAAGGTGAAAGCGTCCGGGTCCGTCTGCCGGATCAGGCGCAGAGACTGCGCCAGCACGCCCCGGCGGGTGACGGAGATGACCAGCTGCTTTTCGTCTTTGGTATAGCCCCCGTAGGCGGGGAGCACGGTGGTGCCCCGGTCCATAAAGGTGTTCAGCGCCCGGGAGACCTCCTCCCCGTGGGAGGTGACAATGTAGATCACTTTGGCGTAGTCGACGCCCTGGGCCAGGGCGTCGATCACCTTGGAGGAGATGAATATGGTGATGGCGGAGTACAGGGCCACGTCAATGTCCCTGAATACCAGCACTGCGACAGCCACCACCGCCGCATCGATGGCCAGCAGCAGCGTGCCCATAGGGAGGTTGGGCAGAAGGCTCCGCTTCAGCAGCAGGGCCAGCAGGTCCGTGCCGCCGGTGCTGATGCCCCGGAGGACCAGCAGCCCCACCCCCAGGCCGCAGACGGCCCCGCCGAACACCGCTCCCAGCAGGGGCTTGTCTCCATAGGCGGGGAGCAGCCAGGTGAAAAGCTCAATAAAGCCCGACAGCAGCACGGTGCACACCAGGGTCATCGTCAGCGGCCGGGGCCCCAGGATCCGCCAGGCACCCAGCAGCAGCGGCAGGTTGAGCAGCAGCGACCACACGCTCACCCGGATAGGCGTGATGTGGGCCAGCGCCGTAGACAGGCCGGAGACGCCGCCGGGGGCAATGTCGTTGGGGACGGTGAACATGGTCAGGGACAGGGCCACCAGGGCACTGCCGGCGGCGCAGAACAGCAGATCGGTCAAAAGCCCTTTCCAGAATTCCCCGTCAATACGCTTTGCCATGCCGGCCAGGCCCCCTTTCACTGCCAAACGGCAGGTTTGGCAGCCAATGATTCAAAGAATCATTGGCGCGATGCTTATTGCTATAATCACTATAGCACAGATCCCGGCCTCTGTCGAGGGGTCAGCCCCAGAACAGGCGGCAGGCCCAGGCCGAGGAGACAAAGCAGGCCAGGTCCGCGCAGAGGGCGGCGGGAATGGCCCAGCGGCTCTTCTTCACGCCCGCCGCGGCAAAATAGACCGCCGCCACATAGAAGGTGGTCTCGCTGGAGCCGATCATCACCGCCGCGGTGCGGCCGATCAGAGAGTCCGCGCCAAAGCGGCCGATCAGCTCCGAGGCCGCCGCCAGGGCGGCGCTGCCGGAGACCGGCCGCAGCAGCAGCAAAAGGGTGGTCTCCGGGGGTATGCCCAGGAGCTGCAGGGCCGGGGACAGCAGCCGGCCCAGCAGCTCCGGCAGACCGGAGGCGCGCAGCAGCGCGAGGGCGGGAAAGAGCGTGAGCAGGGCGGGCAGAATGTCCGCCATCACCCGCAGGCCCTTCCTGGCCCCCTCCAGCAGGGCGGCATAGATATCCACGCCCTGCAGCGCCGCCGCCAGCAGGACGCAGCTGATCAGCAGAGGCGCGGTGAGCTCCAGCAGCCCGCTCATGGCCAGAGCCGCCGGAGGAGGGCCGCTGCCAGCAGGCCCGCCGCCACCGAGGCCGCCGAGCTGAGCCACACGGCGGGCAGGATATCAAAGGCCGAGGCGGCCCCCGCCGCGGCCCGGACGGCGGCGATGGAGCTGGGGAGCAGCTGAAGGGAGGCGGTGTTCAGCACCACCAGCAGGCGCAGTTCCTCCTCCGCGCCGGGGAGCCGGGCCATGCCCTGGGCGCAGCGGATCCCCGCCGGCGTGGCGGCGTTGCCCAGGCCCAGCAGATTGGCGCTGACATTCTCCGACAGGGCGGACAGCACTTCCCCGTCCCGGGCGGAGCGGGGAAACAGGCGGCGCAGAACCGGCCGCAGGGACCGGGAGAGCAGCCGGGCGGCGCCGCAGCGCTCCGCCAGCTCCAGCACCGCGCTCCAGAGGCAGACCCCGCCGGTGACGCTCAGGCAGAAGCGCAGAGCCTCCGACGCCCCCTCCATCACCGCCGCGCCGGCCTGGGCCGTACGGCCCAGAGCCGGGGAGAGAAGGGTGCAGAGCAGGTAGATCCCTGTCAGCAGCAAACCAATAAACACCAGGAGATTTCCCCCTTATGATTAAAATAATTGAAGAATATTTAAAAATTTCGCTGGTTTTAAGCCATTTTTCTTACAGTGTTTAAGATTTAGACACATTTTCGATATTGACCTCACGGCAGTTTTTTAATATAATACAATCATATTGTACGAGCTTGTACAAAACTGTGCGGCTGTACAACGGGAGACTCACTACAGCGAGGGGGGGAGAAGATGAAGTCGACCGGCATAGTCCGCAAGGTAGACGAGCTTGGACGGATCGTCCTGCCGATTGAGATGCGCCGCACGCTGGATATCGAGGAGAAGGACGCACTAGAGATATATGTGGAGGGAGAGAGCGTTATTCTTCGCAAATATCAGGCCTCCTGCGTCTTTTGCGACAGCGTGAAAGATATCATCGGTTTCAAAGGAAGGAACGTCTGCACGGACTGCATCAACAAGCTCAAAGCGAAGCTTTGAGACGAGTTTGGCGAAACGCATAGAAGAGACGGCCAGCCGCGCTTTTCGCGCGGCTGGCCGTCAGTTTATCAAATTATGAAAAACAATTCTTTTCAACAGGCAGAGCGGCGAAACGGCTGGGCTACGGGCGGTGATAGATCCGCCTGTATTCCTCCGTTTCGGAGCCGTCCGCCCGGCAGAGGAGCAGCTCCGGCTCGATCCTCAGCCCGGGCTTCCCGCCCCGGCGGCCCTCCACCAGCACCAGGCTGGGCGCGGCGGCGGGCCGGGCACAGACCAGCCGCAGCCGCTTCGGCTCCAGCCCGGCGGCGGACAGGGCGCAGAACAGCTCCGCCAGCCGCTCCGGCCGGTGCACTACGAAGAAGCTCCCGCCTGTCCGGCAGAAGAACGCGGCGGCGGCGCAGAGCTCCTCCAGGCTGCAGTCCGTCTCCCCCCGGGCGGCGGCCCGGTCCCGGTCCGGGGAGAGGGGCCCGGAGCCCAGGGGAAAATAGGGCGGATTGGCCACGGCAAAGTCAAAGCTTCCAGCCCGGAAGAGCTCCCGGTGCCGGCGGATGTCCCCGGCGACGATGCGGCTGCGCCCGGTCAGGCCGTTTTCCGCCATGTTCCGCTCCGCCAGGGCCGCCGCAGAGGGCAGCAGCTCCAGCCCGGTCATGTGCAGGCGGGGGGAGCGGCTGAGCAGCAGCAGGGTCAGCGCGCCAGAGGCGCAGCCCAGGTCGATGCCCCGCCCGGCGGCCGGCAGGCGGACAAAATCCGCCAGGAGCACGCAGTCCGTGCTCAGGCGGGCGTGCTCCGCCTGGGCAAAGACGGGGCCGCCCGGCCAGAGGGGAACAAACAGCGGTTCTCTGTCCATAAAACCTCCAAATGAACTGGCCAAAAAGGGCTATCGCCCTTTTTGTGCCAAAGGGGCTGCAGCCCAATGCGCGCACTCATTGGCCGCAAAGGCGGCCAATTCGCACACTTTTGGGCTGAGAAGAGTTTTTCCCGACGTACACGCCGCCGGGAAAAACGATCAAAATGCTTTCGCGCCTGCGGGCGCGAAACTCTGCGAGGCTTTTGTGATAAAGTCGTGTTAAGAAAAAGGGGCGGAAACCGCCCCTTTTTCTTAAGCAATCCTCAGCCCTGGGAGATAGCCTCGGCAGGACACTGAGCAGCGCAGGCGCCGCACTCCAGGCACTTCTCAGGATCGATCTCGTAGTGCAGATCGCCCATCTCAATCGCCTCGGCAGGGCACTGCGCGGCGCAGGAGCCGCAGGACAGGCACTCGTCGCTAATAACGTAAGCCATGGTGTTACCTCCATATGTATTTTTTTGACCCTGCCGCCAAAGGCGGCGGGACCACTTGTGAATCCATTGTAACACAACTCCCGCAAAAATCAATTGAAAAATGATGCCGCCTCCTATAAATCCTGCAAAGTTTGGGGATAATTTTCAATGCCGCCGATGCTTTTCGCCGGTTTTGGCGGCGGCAATTGTGGATAATAATAGTCTGTGCGGGGTTTGTGTCCTTCAGCGGCGCGGAAAAAAGGGGGTAACCACCATGAAAAGCAACGAGAAGTTTACCCAGCGGGCGGAGCTGGCCATTGAAAAGGCCCGGACCGCGGCCGGAGAGCTGGGCCACAGCTACGTAGGCACGGAGCATCTGCTGCTGGGCATCCTACAGGAGAGCGTCGGCCTGGGCGCCCGGGTCCTCCGTGCCCGGGGCGTGACAGAGGCCGCTCTGCGCCGGGCGATCCTGGAGACGGACGGCGCCGGCGCGCCGGGCCTGCCGGTGCAGGGCCTCAGCATCCGGGCCAGGACCGCCGTGGAGCGGGCCGCGGCGGAGGCCGGCAGCCTTCGCCAGGGCTACATCGGCACCGAGCACCTGCTGATCGGCATCCTCCGCCAGAGCGACTGCACCGGCACCGCGGTGCTCCGGCGCCTGGGGGTGGACATCAACGACATCTATACCGACCTGGTGGCGGTTTTCGGCAGCCCCTCCAACGGAAAGCCCCAGACCGGCACCGCCCGCGGCACGGCCCGCCGGACGGAGACCCGCGTCCTGGACCAGTACAGCCGGGACCTGACGGAGCTGGCCGCCGCGGGCCGGATCGACCCGGTGATCGGCCGGGGGGACGAGATCCGGCGGGCCGTCCAGATCCTCTCCCGCAAGACCAAAAACAACCCGGTCCTGGTGGGGGAGCCCGGCGTGGGCAAGACCGCCGTGGCGGAGGGCCTGGCCCTCCGGGTGGCCCGGGGGGACGCGCCGGAGGAGCTGCGGCAGAAACGCATCGTCTCGCTGGACATTCCCGCCATGCTGGCGGGCACCAAGTACCGGGGGGATTTTGAGGAGCGGGTCAAGTCCGTTCTGAAGGATGTGCGCCGGGCGGGGGACGTGATCCTCTTCATCGACGAGCTGCACACCATCATCGGCGCGGGCAGCGCGGAGGGCGCCATCGACGCGGCCAACATACTCAAGCCGGCGCTGGGCCGGGGCGAGATCCAGATCATCGGGGCCACCACGCCGGAGGAGTACCGGCGGCATATCGAGAAGGACGCGGCGCTGGAGCGGCGCTTCCAGCCGGTGAAGGTCTCCGAGCCGGACCGGGAGCACACCCTGGAGATGCTGCGGGGCCTGCGGGCGGGCCTGGAAAAGCACCACGGCGTGGCCATCAGCGACGAGGCCATTGCCGCCGCCTACGAGCTCTCCGTCCGCTATATCAACGACCGCTTCCTGCCGGACAAGGCCATCGACCTGCTGGACGAGGCCGCCGCCGGGCTCCACGTGGCCACCAGCGGCCGCTCCCGCAAGGGGGTCACCGTCCAGGCGGCGGACGTGGCCCAGGTGGTGTCCCTCTGGACGGATATTCCCGTCACAGGCCTGGACAAGGACGAGACGGAGAAGCTGAAGCATCTGGAGGAGCAGCTGAAAAAGCGGGTGATCGGCCAGGACGAGGCCGTTTCCGCCGTGGCCCGGGCCATCCGGCGCAGCCGGGTGGGTCTGCGGGACCCGGGGCGGCCGGTGGGCAGCTTCCTGTTCCTGGGCCCCACAGGGGTAGGCAAGACGGAGCTCTGCCGGGCCCTGGCCGCCACGGTCTACGGGGACGAGCGGGCCATGGTGCGGCTGGACATGTCCGAGTACATGGAAAAGCACTCGGTCAGCCGCCTGATCGGCTCGCCCCCCGGCTACGTGGGCTATGAGGACGGGGGCCAGCTCACGGAGCAGGTCCGGCGCAAGCCCTGGTCCGTGGTGCTGTTTGACGAGATCGAAAAGGCCCACGAGGACGTCTGGAGCATCCTGCTGCAGATCATGGACGACGGCCGGCTGACGGACGCCACCGGCCGGGTGGTGGACTTCAGCAACACGGTGATCGTCATGACCTCCAACATCGGCGCCAAGGCCATTACGGAAAACCGCACGCCTCTGGGCTTTGCCGCCGGGGCGGAGCAGGGGGACGCGGCGCTGCGCCGCCTGGTCATCGAGGAACTGCGCGGCACCTTCCGGCCGGAGTTTCTCAACCGGGTGGACGAGACCATCGTCTTTCGCCGCCTGGGCGCGGAGGACATGCTGGGCATCACCCAGACCCTGCTGATGGGGGTCAAGGAGCGCTTCCAGGCCCTGGGCATCACCCTGGTGGTGCCGGAGGAGACGGCCCGGTGGCTGGCCCGGGAGGGCTATGACGATAAGTTCGGCGCCCGGCCCCTGCGGCGCGCGGTGCAGCACAGCATCGAGGACGCGGCGGCGGAGCTTCTCCTGGACGGCCGGGCCAAGGCCGGGGACAGCGTGGCCGCCCTCGTCGCCGACGGAAAGCTGCGCCTGTCGGTGGCTATATAGACTGCTTCAAATGCGACCCGCTTGTGCCCAAAGGGCACGGCGCTGGGCTCGCATTTGAGGAACTCGCGCTTATACCCAAAGGGCACAGGTCGCAGGGGCTTCGCCCCGTTTGGTCGGCGCGGCGTCAGAACAACGCTGTAGCGCCATTTTGCCGCGCAAGCACGGCAAAATCGGCGGACAGCCTTGTTCTTCCTTAGCAAAACCAAAGCATTTGCTTTGGTTTTGAGAGGAGGCAGAGCGGCGTGAATGAGCTTTCGGCTTTAGCCGGAAGCGAATGAATGGAGCTTCTGCCGACGTGGCTCGCCTTAGAGTGTTTTTGAGGCGGCAAAGCTGCCTCAAAACGATTTAAATTCTTTTCACCGCTCTGTGGTGAAAGTAATGAAGCTTTGTCTGCAGTCTAAAAGGCCCGGGGCTCTGCCCGGGGCCTTTTTCTTCTAATCTGCCTCTTGTAGAGGTTAAGAGGGCGGATTTTTGAGAAAAAGCTGCGGTTTCTTAAATATTTCTTTATTATTTTAACTGAATCACTTGACATAACACCAAAGACGGGCTAAAATAAAACAGTTAATATTTTGCTTGCGGAAGCCGGGGAGGCTCCGCCTGAATATTACTTTTTAAAACTGCCGGGCCTCTGGCTGCCTTTGGCCCGTCGTCTCTATAAGACAATTGAAAAAAGAGCAGCGAAACCACCGCAAAATTCTGAAAGAATGGAGGTGTGTTTACTGACTATGCCACCGATTTTATGGATCGTTATTATAGCCGTTGTGGCTGTTA
The DNA here is from genome assembly GCA_947626315.1 of uncultured Oscillospiraceae bacterium. Classification (GTDB taxonomy): domain Bacteria; phylum Bacillota; class Clostridia; order Oscillospirales; family Oscillospiraceae; genus Limivicinus. Next base: position 52,011 of record CANQRQ010000004.1, read on the forward strand.
TCTGTTTTTTGCTGGGCGTCCAGTACCGGAAAAAGGTCGCCGAGCGTGAAATAGTAAGCGCGGAGGAAGAAGCAAAGCGCATAATAAATGAATCAATAAAGAGTGCGGAGAGCAAGAAGAGAGAAGCTCTCTTAGAGGCAAAGGAAGAAATACACAAAAGCCGCTCGGAGAACGAGCGGGAGATCAAGGAGCGCCGCAGCGAGGTACAGAAGCAGGAGCGCCGCCTTCAGCAGAAGGAGGAGAGCCTGGACCGGAAGCTGGACTCCATCGACAAAAAGAACGAGACCCTGAACAACAAAATTGCCGCCGTCGAAGCGCAGCAGCAGGAAGTGGCCAAGGTCAAGAAGGCCCAGCTGGAAATGCTGGAGAAGATCTCCGGCTTTTCCATCGAAGAGGCCAAGGCCTATCTGGTCGCCAATGTGCGCGACGAGGTGACCCATGAGATGGCCGTGAAGGTCAAGGAGATCGAGGCCCAGGCCAAGGAAGAGGCCGACGAGCGCGCCAGAGAGATCGTCGCTACCGCCATCCAGCGCTGCGCCGCCGACCATGCCAGTGAGATCACCGTCTCCGTCGTCCCCCTCCCCAACGACGAGATGAAGGGCCGCATCATCGGCCGGGAAGGCCGCAACATCCGCAGCATCGAAACTCTCACCGGCTGCGATCTGATCATCGACGATACCCCCGAGGCCATCACCGTCTCCAGCTTTGACCCGGTCCGCCGGGAGGTGGCCCGCATTGCCCTGGAGAAGCTGATCCAGGACGGCCGCATCCACCCCGCCCGGATCGAGGAGATGGTGGCCAAGGCCCAGCGGGAGGTCAACGCCGTCATCAAGGCCGAGGGCGAGCGCGCCGTGTTCGAGACCAATATCCACGGCATCCACCCGGAGCTGGTTCGGCTCCTGGGCCGCATGAAGTACCGCACCAGCTACGGCCAGAACGTGCTGAACCACTCCATCGAGGTGTCCCACATCGCGGGGCTCCTGGCCTCCGAGCTGGGCGTGGACGTGAACGTGGCCAAGCGCGCCGGCCTGCTGCACGATCTGGGTAAGGCCATCGACCATGAGGTAGAGGGCAGCCACGTGACCATCGGCGTGGACCTGGCCCGCAAGTATAAGGAGTCCGAAGCGGTGATCCACGCCATCGAGGCCCACCACGGCGACGTGGAGCCCCACACCGTGGAGGCCTGCCTGGTGCAGGCGGCGGACGCGATTTCCGCCTCCCGTCCCGGCGCCCGGCGCGAAAACATCGAGAACTATGTCAAGCGCCTGGAAAAGCTGGAAGAGGTCTCCAAGAGCTTCCCCGGCATCGCCAGCTCCTATGCCATCCAGGCGGGGCGGGAGATCCGGATCATGGTCAAGCCCGAGGACGTCAGCGAGGACCAGATGGTCCTGCTGGCCCGGGACATTGCCAAGAAGATCGAGGAAGAGCTCACCTATCCCGGCCAGATCAAGGTCCATCTCCTGCGGGAGACCAAGGCCGTGGATTACGCCAAGTAAAAACCCGGAAGCCGCAAGGGAATCCTTGCGGCTTCAGACTGTAGACAAAGCTTCATTCCCTTCGCCGCAGAGCGGCGAAAAGAATTTAAATTGTTTTTGAGGCAGCTTGCCGCCTCAAAAACACTCTAAGGCGAGCCAAGCGAGCCCTCGCGCCGACCAAACGGGGCAAAGCCCCTGCGATCAGCGCGAGTAACTCAAATGCGAGCCCAACGCAGTGGGTCGCATTTGAAGCGTGTCGACTTTGTCGACACGCTCAAGCCGCAAGGGGATCCTTGCGGCTTCTATATCATGAGAGAGGAGCGGAAAGCGTGAAAGTATTGAGCTATCTCAGCCGGCGCAGCGGGAAAGCCGCCACGGGCGTCTCCTTTGATGGGGAGCGGGTGTTCAGCCTGGAGGAGCTGGGCTGGCCCCAGGGGACGGATGTGCTGTCCTTTATCCGGGACCTGGGCTGCGATTTTACCCGGGTGCAGGCGCCTGCCGCGGGGGGCGAGGCGCTCCGGGACGTGGAGCTGCTGGCCCCGATCCCCCATCCGGCCAACAACGTGATCTGTATCGGCCTCAACTACAGGGACCATGTGGAGGAGTCTGACCGGGCGGGCATTCTGGAGCCGGCCAAGGCGGAGGCGGCGTATTTCACCAAGCACGTGAACGAGGCGATCCGCCCCGGCGGCGCCATCGACGGGCATTTTGACATCTGCGACTCCCTGGATTATGAGTGCGAGCTGGCCGTCATTCTGGGCCGGGACGCCTATCAGGTGAGCCGGGAGGAGGCCGGGGACTTCATTTTCGGCTTCTCCGTGGCCAACGACGTGACGGCCCGGAACATCCAGAAGGGCCGGGGCCAGTGGTTCTTCGGCAAGAGCCTGGACAGCTTCTTCCCTATGGGGCCCTGGATCGTCACCCGGGACGAGCTGGGGGCCGCGCCGGACCTGGCCATCCGCTCCTTTGTGAACGGGGAGCCGCGGCAGAACAGCCGCACCAGCTGCCTGATCCACAGCGTGGCGGAGATCATCGAGGACCTGAGCCGGGGGATCACCCTCCGGGCCGGGACCATCATCGCCACCGGCACCCCCTCCGGCGTGGGCATGGGCTTTGACCCGCCCCGCTATCTGCGGAGCGGGGACCGGGTCCGCTGTGAGATCGAGGGCATCGGCGCGCTGGAAAACAGCGTCCGCTGAAAAATCCTCCGGCGCGGGGCCGGAGAGAAGGCATATTTTAGGGAGAGGCAAATGGAGAACGGGAACGGACAGGGTGCGCCCCTGGAGATAAAGGAGAGAGACTTCGGGAAGTACTGCGGCGTCGTGCTGGAGCAGCTGGGCAAGGGTTACTGCCGGACCGGCTGCCAGATGGAGCAGCACCACCTGAACTACATAGACATTGTCCACGGCGGCGTCACCTTCACCCTCATGGACATCGCGGCGGGCAAGGCGGCGCTGAGCCTCCGGGAGGAGGGCAGCACCGTGGTGACCCAGTGCGCCGACGTGCATTTCCTCCGGCCGGTGCGGAAGGGCCACATCTGCGCCGATGCGCGGGTGGTCAAATCCGGGCGGAAGACGGCCTTCTCCGTGGTGGACCTGCTGGACGAGGCGGGGACAGTCTGCGCCCACGGGGAATTTGAGATTTTTTACATCGACAAGAAGAGAAGCAAGCCGGAATAACCCGGCCGGACGCGCAAAAGGACAGGGGCCTCAAGCTCCTGTCCTTTCGTATGTATTTTCCCCTTCAGCTCTCGGGGTCCTGGAGGTCCTCCGGCAGGACGGCCATCAGGGCCTCCTTGTCCGGCGCCTCCAGCCCCGCCACCCGGTTGGACTGGCGGACGACCATATCCTCAAAGCAGTTGCGCACGTCCCGGCCGTTGCCGAAGTTCTCCCCCCGCTCCTGATAGAGCCGGTCAAAGAGGGCCCGGGCGGCGGTCTCTGCCTCCGGACTGAGCTTATAGCCGTTCTTCTCGCACTGGCCCAGGAAAATGGCCATCAGCTGCTCCCCGGTGTAGTCCGGGAAGTGGATGTATTTGTTGAAGCGGGATTCCAGCCCCGGGTTGGAGCCGAGGAAGCGCTCCATGGGGCCGTCATACCCGGCCACAATGACCACCAGATCGTCCCGGTGGTCCTCCATGGCCTTCAGGACGGTCTCAATGGCCTCCCGGCCAAAGTCGTTCTCCCCGCCGGAGGAGAGGGAATAGGCCTCGTCAATGAACAGCACGCCCCCCAGGGCGGATTTCACCGCCTCCTGGGTCTTCAGGGCGGTCTGCCCCACGTAGCCCGCCACCAGGCCGGAGCGGTCCACCTCCACCAGCTGGCCCTTGCTGAGCACGCCGATGGCGGCGTAGAGGCCGCTGATCAGGCGGGCCACGGTGGTCTTGCCGGTGCCGGGGTTGCCGGTGAACACCATGTGCAGGGACATGGGGGGTACCGGCAGCTGGTTTTCCTGCCGCAGGCGGCGCACCTTCATCAGGTTCACCAGGCTCTTGACGTCCTTCTTTACTTCGTCCAGGCCCACCAGCGCGTCCAGCTGGGCCATCAGCTCGTCAAAGTCCGGCTTCTTCTCCGGCGCGGCCGCCGGGGGCGGCGCGGCGGGCTCTCCGCCGGCGCTCTGAGGCTGGACCGGGTGCTTGTCCTTGAAGCTGGGCTCACTGCTGGTCACATAGTCCATAGGGTCCAGCCCCACGCGGGTCTTTTTCACGCCGGCGGTGTCGCAGATGGCGGAGAGCTTGTCCGCGCACTCTGTGATGAACTCCGCCTCCGCCAGGGTCACGTCGTCATCCGCGGCGGCCAGGCACAGGAGAATGTTGGTGAGCATCCGGATAAAGGTGCGGGAGGTCTCCGTGCGGCGCCGGGCATCCCGCTCCGCCAGCTCCCAGAAGAAGGCCGGCGGCAGGAACAGGTCCTCCTCGCAGACGGCGCTGGTCAGGTTCCAGAGCAGCCACTGGGGGTGGGGACGGCCCTTGGAATAGATCTGGTTGGCCAGATCCACATGGTGCTGGCTGATCCCGCCCGCCCGGCTCCAGAGGGAGAGGGCGCAGCGGGTCATGAAGCGGTCCAGCTCCTCGGCCAGGCCCGCGCCGCCGGCCCGGTAAAAGGCATCGGTGTTGGCCAGATAGATTTTATGAAACTCCTCGGGGGAGCGGTTCCAGGCGGTAGGCATAGGGCTGGTCTCCTCTCTTTCAGGCGGTCTAATTCGTATTATAAACCAAAAGCGGCGGCGGTCAAGCCCTTTCGTCAGGGCTGCCGGGGGTTATGCCGCTGCCCGGCGGGATTCCGCTGTTTGCCCGGCATCAGCCGCAGGCCCTGGGCCTCTGCCCCGGCGGCGGGTTTGGCCGCGCCCACCCGCTTCCAGACGTCTTCAAAGCCCTGGAGGCGGCGGGCAATGTCCTGATCTTTCATGAAATGCGCTCCTTATTCCTTTTTCGTTCGCTCCAGTCTATGCCGGCACTTGCAAAGCGGTGCGATCTGTGCGATAATATATCTATAGAAAGCGTTGCAAAAAGCCGGAACGGAGGCTGCTATGGCGAGATTTTTTATGGCAGGGACCAATATCCTGGGCGGTATGGCGATCCTGAAGGGGCGGGACGCGGAGCATGTGCATGTGCTGCGGCTGCGCCCGGGGGAGGACGTGATCATCTGCGACGGACAGGGGACGGATTACAAATGCCGTCTGGTGAAGGCCGAAAAGGAGCAGGTGGAGGCCCAGGTGCTGGAGATCGTGAAATGCCCCGCGGAGCCCTCGGTGAAGGTCTCCGTGCTCTGCGGCCTGCCCAAAGGGGACCGGACTGATTATATCATCCAGAAGTCCGTGGAGGCGGGAGCGGAGGAGATCCTCTTCTTTCAGTCGGCCCGCTGCGTGGCCAAGCCTGACAAGCCGGAGAAAAAGCTGGAGCGCTGGCAGCGGATCGCCGAGGAAGCCGCCAAGCAGTCCGGCCGGGGGATCATTCCCCAGGTGAGCTGGGCGGGGGACCTGGCCGGGGCGCTGGACGCCGCGGTGCAGAAGGATCTGGCCCTCTTCATGTATGAGACGGGGGAGCGGGAGGCCCTGAACCGGGTGCTGGAGGAAAACCGGAACATTGCCACCGCCGCTATTATCACCGGGCCGGAGGGGGGCTTTGAGCCCTTTGAGGCGGACCTGGCCCGCATCGCGGGGCTGCATGTCTGCTCTATGGGGGACCGGATCCTCCGTTGCGAGACCGCGCCGGTGGTTGCCCTGACGGCCCTGATGTACGCTACCGGGAATTTATCCTGAGAAGAGAATACGAAAAAGATTGCCGCCCGGGGATGCTTCCCGGGCGGCATATTTTTTGCTCATTTGTTCAGCTCAGGACGATGGCGTGGACCGCTTCGATCAGGTCCACCGCCTGGGAGCGGGGGATCAGAGCCACAGGCGCCCCGTCCACCTCCGCCAGGCAGCGGGTCCCGTCATAGCGGTAGAGATTGATGCGCAGGGTGGGGAAGTTCTCGCTGTCCAGGTGGAGGATCAGGCCGATCTCCTGCTTGTCCGAGGGCGTTTCCGCGCTGAATTCCTCCGCCGAGAGGGCGGTCAGGGCGGCGCGCAGGGCGTCCACTTCCAGCTCCTCCTCTCCGTAGAACCAGCTTGTCTCGTCCCCCTCTGTCTGGGCGCTTAGGGCATAGCTCTTACCCTCCAGGGAGACGTCGATCCCGGTCACCGCGTCGAAATCCGCCGTCAGCAGCTCCTTGTGCCGCAGATCGTCCAAGGAGGCCGCCATCAGCTGCCGGTAGCTGCCGCCGTCTATTTTGTAGACGATGGGGGAGTCGCCCACGCGCACATAGGCGGTGATCTCTTCCTCCTCGCTCTCCGCGTTCTCCGAATCCTCCGCGGCTTCGCCGGATTCATCGTCCCCGGCGGTCTCCGCCGCCTGGGCGGCCTCTGCCGGGTCGCGGCTGATGTGCAGGGTGAAGCTCTCCTCCTGCTCCTCCCCGTCCTCACCGTCAGCGGTGTAATCCACGGCCACGGTCAGCTCCGGAGCGTCCAGGCCGTAGCTGGCCAGCTCCTCCTCCGTGGCGTTGTAGGTCACGTAGTCCTTGGCATCCAGCAGCGTGATGTTGGCCAGATACCCGTTCACCAGGGAGCTGTCCAGAGGCAGGAGGCCGCCGTCGCGCCGGGTGAAGTAGACATCGTCCTCGCAGAGAGAGTTCCCACTGTCCTCTTCATAAAAGATCTCGTAGTTCTCCGCGCCGCTGAAACGCACGGAGCTGGGCTTTTCAAAGCTGGGCAGCTCGTCATGCTGGATCATGTCGCTGAGCACTGCGTCATAGTCGTCCAGCGGGTCCTCGTTCACCAGATATACGTTGCCGTCCCCGATGGAGACATAGCGCTTGCCGTCCATCTGGCTGAAGTCCCCCAGCGTGAGCGTCAACTCCCGGTCCCCGGCCGTCAGGCGGACGGTGCAGAGGGGTTTTTCCAGCCCGTATTGGCCGAAATCCTCCACGTTTTCAATGACGAAAGCGGCCGTAAAGTCCTCAAAGCGGCTGAGGAAATCCGCCACTTTCTCCTGGTCCACCGGGAAGGCCTCGTCCCCGTCCCAGAGCCAGCGGCCGTCCCGGTGGAAGGACAGGCTCTCCCCGTCGTACTCCCAGGACAGGGCAGTGACCGTGTCCGGGGAGATCTCCAGGACGGTCTCGCCGCTGTTTTGGATCTGCTCGGTCTTCTCTTTGAAAAAGCTCAGGCCCACAGTGGCGAGGACCGCCACGGCCAGCACGGCCAACAAAACGGCCAGCTTTTTAGACTGCTTCATTCTGGAGCCTCCTTCTTCTCACCGCCACGGCGACGCCAACCCCCAGGAAAGCCAGCGGGAACACCACGGTCATCAGGGCCTTCAGCAGGGAGGAAGCGGAATCGCTGATCGTCAGATAGTTGTAGTTGAGGGATTTGCTGCGGATGGCCATGGCCTCCGTCTCCCCGATGAGGGAGGACAGGGCGTTCATCGCCAGGTCCGTGTTGGCTCCGGAGGACAGGGCGTTGTACATGTCCTCCAGGAAGGACGAGGAGCTGAACCAGACGATCTGCCCGCCCCCGGCGTCCTCGATCCGGACGGCCAGGGCAAAGGGCCCGTCCGTGTCCTCCGGCTCCTTCTCATAGGTGTCCAGCGCGTACCCGGCGGCCTTGCTGAAGGCCGTATCGGAGGTGCTGAGCAGAGAAGTGACCGTGTCGTTATTGCCCGACATCTCCAGGCCCTGGGCGATGGGGAGGATCGCGTAATAGCGCTCCTCTATGAGGGAGTCGGTGATGGGGTCGCTGTTCAGGTCCGGCAGCAGCACATAGGGCGCCTGGAGGGCGTAGTGCTCCCGGTCGCCCTCCACCACCACCCCGTCCACGGCGGTCACGCCGTAGGGGCGCAGCAGGCTGTACAGATTCTCCAGCGTGCCGTCCTCGGTGGGCCCGGCGGCGGCCAGCAGCTTCCCTCCGCCGGAAACGTAGCCGGAGAGCAGCTCCGCCTCCGCCTCGGACAGGTCGCTCTGAGGCGCGTAGATCAGCACGCAGGCGGCGTCCTGGGGGACCTCGTCCTCCTTCAGCAGGGACAGGGACTGGATCTGAATGTTGTCCTTCTCGATCTGGTCCCGGAAGGTGGCGGGCAGCTCTGCCTCCCCGTGGCCCTCCAGGGTATAGAGGACGGGCAGCTCCTCCCGCACCACGTAGTCGATGGCGGAGGTGATGGCCCCCTCCCCGTCAAAGGAGGTGCTGTAGGAGTAGGAGTACAGGTCCGGCTCCTGGATGTAGATGTCCTCATAGCCGATGTACCGGCTGCGCTCCCCGCTCACCACCACCAGGCTGTTGTTCTGCACCGTCTCGTCGGTGTACTGGGCGGCAAAGGTGGGGTAGACGTCCGGGTTGCGCTTGACCACAGAGATGTGGTCGGACAGGCTGTCATATTTGCTCAGAAGGGTCTCGATCACCGCGTCCTCCTGGCCGGCCTGGACGATCCAATAGAGGGTCACGTCCTGCTGGAGATTGTTTACCACCACCTTGGTGTTGCTGGTGATGGAGTAGAGCTTGGAGGCGCTGATGTCAAATTTGGTGGCGGAGGCGGGCAGCAGGGAAACAAAGATATTTACCACCAGCAGGATGGCCAGCACCAGGGCGCTGACGGCCAGGGAATAGGTCCCGCCCCGCAGGGCCAGCTGGCCGCCGCTCTCGGAGGGCTTGAAAAGCCGGAATTTTTTCTTCTCCATCAGTTGTACCTCCTTTTCTCCAGGGACTGGACCGACAGGAACAGAAACAGGGCGGTCACAGTCAGGTCAAAGACCACGGCAGTCAGGTCAAAGACGCCGTTGACAAAGCTCTCGAACCGGGCGAAGAGGGAGAGCGTTGTCATCACCCGGGGCAGCAGATTCTCAAAGGAGCTGATGTGGAAGAAGTACGCCGCCATGACCGCCAGCATCAGCACGATGCCCAGAAGGTAGGCCAGGTTCTCGTTCTTGGTTACGAAGCGGACCAGCACGCACAGCAGGAGGATCAGCACCGTCAAAGCCAGAATGGAGCCGAAGGCGGTGGCGGAGACGTACTCCGACAGGCTGACGCTGAAATAGTTGAACAGCATCAGCGCCATGCTCAGCCCGGCGGCCAGACCCTGGTTGTCCGTCAGGGAGGAGACAAAGACGCCCAGGGCGATCAAGGCCGCCCCCATCAGGAAAAAGGCGAAGATGGAGCCGTAGGCCGCCGGCAGGTACACGTCCCCGAAGCGGGAGAAGATCAGCGGGTACAGGGAGACGATGCACAGGGGGACCAGATATACCGTCAGCAGGGCCAGATACTTGCCCAGGATCACCTGGGTGGTACTGATGGGCAGGGAGTACAGAAGCTGGTCTGTCTTCTGCCGCCGCTCCTCGGAGAGCACCCGCATGGTGAGGACAGGCACGATAATGGCCAGCACCAGGGAGCAGTACTCCAGGACGAACTCAAAATTGCTCACCGCCGCCTGGATGTTGTACCGCAGGGCCCCCAGGCCCACGAACATCAGCAGGAAGGCCCCGAACACGTAGGCCGTCAGGGAGTGAAAATAGCTGCGCAGTTCATGCTTCAGCACTGCCGTCATGATTCTGTCCCTCCTTCCCCTGGGCTTCCTTTTCTGTCAGCTCAATGAAAATATCCTCCAGATTGGCCTTCCGCAGCCCGATCTCCAGCAGGGCGATCCCCCTCTCCGCAAAGGCGAAGAACAGGCGGCGGGAGACGTCGTAGAGCTCCTCTTCGGCGCCGATGCGCGCCTCGGTGAGGCCGGGGCTCTTCTCCTGCAGGTCCAGGGGGCTGACGCCCTCTGTCTGCACCAGAATGTCCACCACCACGTCCTGGGGCGCGTCGGCGGTGAAGACGATCTCGTTGGAGGTCATGCGCCGTTCCAGATTCTCCGGCGTGTCAAAGGCCACCAGCTTCCCCTTGGAGAGGATCAGGATCTGGCCGCAGATGGCCTGCACCTCGGAGAGGATATGGGAGCTGAAAAGCACCGTGTGGGTCTTGCCCAGCTCCTTGATCAGGTCCCGGATCTCGATGATCTGCAGAGGGTCCAGGCCCACGGTGGGCTCGTCCAGGATGATCATCTGCGGGTCCCCCAGCAGGGCCTGGGCGATGCCCAGCCGCTGCTTATAGCCCTTGGACAGGGCGGCAATGCGCCGGCCCCGGACGTTTTCCAGCCCCGTCTGCCGGAGCACCTCTCCGATCTGCTCCGTGAGGGCCGGGCCCTTGAGACCCTTGGCCTCGCCCACAAAGCGGAGATACTCCAGCGGCGTCTCGTTGAGATACAGCGGCGGCTGCTCCGGCAGGTAGCCGATCAGCCGCTTGGCCTGGTTCGGCTCCTGAAAAATGTCATGTCCGTCGATACGGACGTGCCCCTCGGTGGCCGACAGGCAGCCGGTCATAATGTTCATGGTGGTGGATTTGCCCGCCCCGTTTGGGCCCAGAAAGCCGTAAATCTGTCCGGGCTGAATGGTAAAGGACAGGTCAGACACCGCCGTTACGTCTCCGTAGCGCTTGGTCAGATGCTCTACTTCGATCAAGGATATCCCTCCTTCTTTCAAGCTTTCTATACTATATGGCGGAAAGCTGAAACATCCCTTAAAAAGTTGTGAGCAAATTATGAAGAATCGCCCCGCGGGAGGGCCGAAGGTCCCGCGGCGGCGGCTTGACAGAACGGGCCGCGCGTGGTATCATGATAAAACAAATCGGCAATGACGGAGACCACGCCGCCAAGTCCACCCAGAGAGGGGCGCGCATGCTGAAAGCGCCCTGTGGAGAAGGCGGAGCCGTGACCGCTCCCGAGCCGCCGGGGAAAGAACCCGGCCGGGCTCTCCCGTTACAGAGAACGCGAGCGACGGCCCTTTGGGCCGTAAGCAGGGTGGAACCGTGAGATAAGGCAATTATCCCACCCCTGATCATTCAATCAGGGGTGGGTTTTGTTGTCCCCGCCCCGGAAAACGGAGGAGAAGAGCATGGACGAGAAAAAATTCAGTTTTGAAAACCCGGAATTCAAGAACACCTACCGGCACACCACCAGCCACATCCTGGCCCAGGCCGTCAAGCGCCTGTACCCGGAGGTAAAGCTGGCCATCGGCCCCGCCATCGAAAACGGCTTTTATTACGACTTTGACGCCCCCTTCCCCATCACGCCGGAGATCCTGGAGGCCCTGGAGGCGGAGATGCGGAAAATCTGCAAGGAGAAGCTGAAGCTGGAGCGCTTTGAACTGCCCCGGGAAGAGGCCATCCGGTTCATGGAGGAGCGGCAGGAGCCCTATAAGGTAGAGCTCATCAACGACCTGCCCGAGGACGCGGTGATCAGCTTCTACCGGCAGGGCGAGTTCACGGACCTGTGCGCCGGCCCCCATCTGGACTCCACCGGCCGGGTCAAGGGCAACGCCATCAAGCTCACCTCCTGCACCGGCGCCTACTGGCGGGGGGACTCCAACCGGAAGATGCTCCAGCGGGTCTACGGCACCTGCTTTATGAAAAAGGAGGAGCTGGACGGGTATCTGGCCCTGATCGAGGAGGCCAAGAAGCGGGACCACCGGAAGCTGGGCAAGGAGCTGGGCCTGTTCATGTTCGCCGAGGAGGGCCCCGGCTTCCCCTTCTTCCTGCCCAAGGGCATGGTGCTGCGCAACACCCTGATCGACTACTGGCGGCAGGTCCACAAGAAATACGGCTATGTGGAGATCTCCACGCCCATGATCCTCAACCAGGAGCTCTGGCACCGGAGCGGCCACTGGGAGCATTATAAGGACAACATGTACACCACCGTCATTGACGGGGAGGACTATGCTATCAAGCCCATGAACTGCCCCGGCGGCATGCTGGTGTATAAGAGCGAGCCCCACTCCTACCGGGATCTGCCCATGCGGGTGGCGGAGCTGGGCCTGGTGCACCGGCACGAGCTGTCCGGCGCGCTGCACGGCCTGTTCCGGGTCCGCTGCTTCACCCAGGATGACGCCCATATCTTCATGACCTGGGGGCAGATGAAGGACGAGATCAAGAACGTCATGCGGCTGTTTGACGAGGTGTACTCCGTCTTCGGCCTGCGCTATAAGATCGAGCTGTCCACCATGCCGGAGGACCACATCGGCGAGCAGAAGGACTGGGACTTCGCCACGGAGACCTTAAAGGAAGCGGTCACCGAGGTGGGGAAGGACTTCGAGATCAACGAGGGCGACGGCGCCTTCTACGGCCCCAAGCTGGACTTCCACCTGGCGGATTCCCTGGGCCGCACCTGGCAGTGCGGCACCATCCAGCTGGACATGCAGATGCCCGAGCGCTTCGAGTTGGAGTATGTGGGCGAGGACGGGCAGAAGCACCGGCCCGTGATGATCCACCGGGTGGTCCTGGGCTCCATCGAGCGCTTCATCGGCGTGATCACGGAGCACTTCGCCGGGGCGTTCCCCCTGTGGCTGGCCCCGGTGCAGGTGCGGGTCCTGCCGGTCACCGACCGGGCCTCCGGTTACGCCGATCAGATCGGCCAGGCGCTGGACAAGGCCGGCTTCCGGACGGAGGTGGACCACCGCAGCGAGAAGCTGGGCTATAAGATCCGGGAGGCCCAGGGGCAGAAGATCCCCTACATGGTGGTAGTGGGCGACAAGGACATGGAGAACGGCACCGTCTCCATCCGCGCCCGCAGCGGCAAGGATCTGGGCGCCATGAGCCTGGAGGCCTTCCAGGCGCTGCTGAAGGAGGAGACCGAGGCCAAGACCCGGTAAAAAGCAAAAAAAGCACCCGGCGGAAATAAATCCGCCGGGTGCAGACTGTAGACAAACAGAAGAACTATGTATAAGCATGCAGGGGGAGAGGGCAGAGAGGGGGCGGGAGCCCCCTTTCAGCGTTCAATCTATTCTTATCCAAGAGCATTTTTGAATGCTCTTGGATAAGGTCAAGGTGAAGACACTTTGTCTTCACCTTGACCCGGCGGGAATAATCCGCCGGGTGTATTGTTCATTTGTCAGGCTTTTGCGGCTTGCGCCGAGTGAAAAACGGAGCCTTTACTGGGAAAATAGGCTTAGTGCCGGTCAAAGGAGCTGCCGCAGAAGAAGTCGACCTCAGGACCCCACCAACGCAGAGCGGCCGCGGTGCGGAAGAAAGTAGGATCGGTGCCGAAGCAGCGGAGCATGGAAGAGTTGGTGTTGTTGGTACGGGTTTTGTCGTTGGAAAATACGGAACGCTTCATAGTGGTGTTCTCCTTTCAAAAATTTCAAAAAAACATCTATGGTTTTGGGTTTTATAGTAACCGCGCAAAACGCGGGAACTAACGGGGGTTCAGCGCTTTTCCAGGCTGATGTCGCCGCTGACGGTGGTCACGCTGCAGGCGCAGCTGCCGCCGTCAGGCGCCGGGCAGACGGGAAAAGCGGTCTCCACGCTGCCGCTGACGGTGCTGAGCCGCAGGGCAGGGGGCGCTTCCGGCAGGCGGAGCAGGCAGTCCCCGGATTTGGAGGAGACGCTCAGCCGCGCCGGGAGCGTTTCGGCCTCCAGCCGGAGGTCACCGCTGATGGAGGAGCAGACGGCCTCCCTGGCGGAGCCGGTGAAGGCGATATCGCCGCTCATGGTGGAGGCGCTGAGGCTGCCGATGCGGCCCTCCAGGTCCAGGTCGCCGCTGACGCTCTCCAGGCTGGCGCTTTCCGCGCCGCCGGACCACTGAACGTCGCCGCTGACGGTGGTCAGGGTCAGCCGGGAGCAGGAGGCCAGCTTGCCGGAGATATCGCCGGTGGCCGTCCGCACTGAGACGCTGCCCAGACGGCAGCCGCCGTTCAGCTCCACATCGCCGTTGGCGGTGTTGACGCGGATAAAGTCCCAGTCCCGGCAGGGGAGGCAGAGCTCCACATCCGAGGAGCTCAGGCCCCGGCGGAAGAGAGAGGAGGAGCTGGCCGTGCGGCCCTGGCGGATGAAGAGGGCGCCGTTCTGATCCCGGCTGACCTCCAGTTCCTCCACGCTGCCGCTGAAGAGCACCTGATCCTCCGCCGATTCGGAGAAGAGGAGCTCCACGTCTCCGTTGACCAGCTGGATGTCCAGGCCCCGCAGCCCCTCCGCGGAGGAGGGCGTCTCCGGGGAGAAGGTCTCCCGGCTGTCCGCCCAGCCGGGGGCGTCCGTGTTGGTCCGGAAGACGGGATCGGGCCTGCCGGCCCGCAGCCGCTTGGCCGCTTCGTCGATGGCGCTTTTGGTCCGGTCAAAGACGTTCTGGGTGATCTCCTCCATGTCCCGGGTCAGCTGGTCGAAGGGCCCGTCGGCACGGGACTGCTCGGGAGAGAGGCCGTTGAGGTAGTTGACCAGCTCCGTCACGTCCCCCAGGCCGTTGAGGGCGGCGGCAAAGGCCGCCTGCCGGGCCATACCCGAAGCCAGATTCTCCTGATAGCGGAGACAGAGGTTGTCGGACAGCTCCTCGATCAGGTCCGCTTTGGCGGCGCTGTCCGCCGCCTGAGAGAAGCGGTCCGCGATCTCGGCGGTGAAACGGGCTCTGATTTCATCCATGGCGTTCAGGCCTCCTCGTCGTAGTCCACAGAGAACAGGGCGTCCAGCAGGGCGCGGGTGATTTCCCAATCCTTCACGCTTTCCTCCCACTGGCGGCGGCCGGCCTCCGTGATGGAGTAATACCGGCGGCGGGCCCCCGGCCCGTCCTCGCCCCAGTAGGAGCGGATGAAGCCATTCTGCTCCAGGCGCTTGAAGGCGGTGTACAGGGTGGCCTCTTTGAAGCCGTATTCCCCTTTGGTCCGCTTCTGGACGCTCTTGTTGATCTCATAGCCGTAGCTGTCCTTGCGCATGAGCAGCGTGAGAATGATGGTGTCCGTGTTGCCCCGCAGGGTATCGGCCGTGATAGACAAGAGCGTTTCCTCCTTCCCGGAAGCAGGCGGCCCCGGAGAGGGACTGCCCCGCATGAGATGCAATACCTCAACAGGCGAAGTATCCTTTACGGTTGCCAGTATAACACGAAGTACATCGCCTGTCAAGGTATTATCGGTGAAAAAGCAAAAAATTTTTTCAGGCGGCGCGCGCCATTTATCAAAGTCCACAAGAAGGGGGGATAAGGAGGGGGAGCTCCTTTTATAAATTCCACAAAACATTCATAAAAGTGCATATTATAGGGGATATTACTTGACAAATTCTGAATATAGGCCTATAATCAGCGCATAAAAATTCATGCCGTCCGCATAGGGCGGCAGAAAGCCGGCCGCGGCGGAAACAGCGGCAGAATGGAGAACGAACATGAAAAAAGAAGACATCAAAAAAGTCGTCCTGGCCTATTCCGGCGGACTGGACACCTCTATTATTATTCCCTGGCTGAAGGAGAACTATAATAACTGCGAGGTCATCGCCGTCTCCGGCAACGTGGGGCAGGCGGACGAGCTGGAGGGGCTGGAGGAGAAGGCCCTGAAGACCGGCGCCTCCAAGCTGTACGTGCTGGACCTGACGGACGACTATGTGGATAACTACATCATCCCCACCATGAAGGCCGGGGCCATCTATGAGGAGTACCTGCTGGGCACCAGCCACGCCCGGCCCTGCATCGCCAAGGGCCTGGTGGAGATCGCCAAGAAGGAAGGGGCCGACGCCATTGTGCACGGCTGCACCGGCAAGGGCAACGACCAGGTGCGCTTTGAGCTGGCCATCAAGCATTTTGCCCCCAACATGCCCATCATCGCCCCCTGGCGGGAGTGGAACATCAAGAGCCGGGACGAGGAGATCGACTACGCCGAGGCCCACCATGTGCCCCTGAAGATCAACCGGGAGACCAACTACTCCAAGGATAAGAACCTCTGGCACCTGAGCCATGAGGGCCTGGACCTGGAGGACACCGGCAACGAGCCCCAGTACGAGAAGCCCGGCTTCCTGGAGATGGGCGTCTCTCCCCTCCAGGCGCCCGACAAGCCTACCTACATCACCCTGGACTTTGAACAGGGCGTGCCCGTGGCCCTGAACGACGAGAAGCTCAGCGCCAAGGAGATCATCCTCCGGCTCAACAAGCTGGGCGGGGAAAACGGCATCGGCCTGCTGGACATTGTGGAAAACCGGCTGGTGGGCATGAAGTGCCGGGGCGTGTACGAGACGCCGGGCGGCGCCATCCTCTACAAGGCCCACAGCGTACTGGAGAGCATCTGCCTGGACAAGATGACCCTCCACGAGAAGCAGAAGCTGTCCATCACCTTTGCGGAGCTGGTGTATAACGGCCAGTGGTTCACCCCCCTGCGGGAGGCCCTCAGCGCCTTTGTGGACAAGACCCAGGAGCGGGTCACCGGCAAGGTGCGGCTGAAGCTCTACAAGGGCAACATGATCAACGCCGGGGTCTGGAGCCCCTATTCCCTCTACAGCGAGGAGATCGCCACCTTTGGCGAGAGCGATTACAACCAGAAGGACGCCGAAGGCTTCATCAACCTCTATGGCCTGCCCATTAAAGTGCAGGCGCTGGTTGACGGAAAGAAATAAATGCGATAAAATACCGTCCTGCACGGGCTTTTCAGCCCGTGCAGGAATTCTGCTGATATCGGAGAAGATCATTTATGGCGAAAATGTGGGCCGGAGTCACGGCCGGAAACACCGATCAGACCGCGGACGCCCTGAATTCCTCCATCGCCTTTGACTGCCGGATGGCCCGGCAGGATATCCAGGGCAGCATCGCCCACGCCAAGATGCTGGGCGCCCGGGGGATCCTTCCGGCGGAGGACGCGGAGACGCTGGTAAAGGGCCTGGAGGAGCTGCTGCAGGACCTGGCGTCCGGGGCGCTGGAGATCGACATGAAGAGCGAAGACATCCACATGTTTGTGGAGCAGGAGCTGACCAGGCGCCTGGGGGACGTGGGCAAAAAGCTGCACACCGCCCGCAGCCGGAACGACCAGGTGGCCCTGGACCTGCGCCTGTATCTCCGGGAGGAGATCCGGGAGACGGAGGGCCTGGTCAGGGACCTGATGGCGGCCCTGCTGGAGCAGGCCAAGGCCCACAAGAGCGACATTATGCCCGGCTATACCCATCTCCAGCGGGCTCAGCCCATCAGCTTCGGGCACCATCTGCTGGCCTACTGCATGATGCTGCAGCGGGACCTAGGCCGCCTGGAGGACACGAAAAAGCGGATGAACGTCTCGCCCATCGGCTGCTGCGCCCTGGCGGGCACCACCTATGACACGGACCGGCGCATGGAGGCGGCGCTGCTGGGCTTTGACGAGATCGCCCTGAACAGCCTGGACGGGGTGTCGGACCGGGATTTCTGTCTGGAGCTGCTCAGCGCCCTGTCCGTTTTGATGATGCATCTGTCCCGCCTGTCCGAGGAGCTGATCCTCTGGGCCAGCTGGGAATTCAAATTCATCGAGCTCTCCGACGCCTACACCACCGGCTCCTCCATCATGCCCCAGAAGCGGAACGCCGACATGGCCGAGCTGACCCGGGGCAAGACGGGCCGGGTCTACGGGGACCTGATGGGCCTGCTGACCACCCTCAAGGGCCTGCCCCTGGCCTATAACAAGGACATGCAGGAGGACAAGGAGGCGGTCTTTGACGCGCTGGACACGGTGAAGCTCTGCCTGCGGGTGTTCGCCCCCATGATCCGGACCATGCGGCCCCTGCCGGAGAATATGCTGGCCGCGGCCCGGGGCGGTTTCATCAATGCCACCGACCTGGCCGACTATCTGACCCGGAAGGGCCTGCCATTCCGCAGCGCCTACAAGCTCTCCGGCCAGCTGGTGGCCAAGTGCATGGCGGAGGGCAAGGTGCTGGAAGGCCTGAGCCTGGAGGAGTATAAAAGCTTCAGCCCCCTGTTTGAGGAGGACCTGTACCGGGAGATCGACATTCGGACCTGCATGGAAAAGCGGATCTCCGAGGGGGGCACCTCCCTTAAATCCGTGGAGGCGCAGATTGCCTATATAGAGGCGGTGTTGGACCAATGACGAAGATTTTTATAGACGGCAGCGCCGGCACCACCGGCCTGCGCATCCGGCAGCGGCTGGAGGGCCGGGCGGAGCTGGAGCTGATCCAAATTCCCGAGGAGCTGCGAAAGGACCCGGAGGCCCGGCGGGAGGCCATCAACGCCGCCGACGTGGCCTTCTTCTGCCTGCCGGACCCGGCCGCCGAGGAGGCGGCGGCGCTGGCAGGGGAGAAGGTAGCCGTGATCGACACCTCCACCGCCCACCGGACGGCGGCGGGCTGGGAGTACGGCTTTCCGGAGCTGGGGGACCGGCGGGAGCGCATCCGCGCCTCCAAACGCATTGCCAACCCCGGCTGCCACGCCAGCGGCTTTATCTCCCTGGTGGAGCCCCTGGTCCGGGCGGGGATCATCCCCCGGGACGAGCCTTTGAGCTGCTTCTCTCTGACCGGCTACTCCGGCGGCGGCAAGAAGATGATCGCCGAGTATGAGCAGGCGGAGCGCCCTGCCCTCTACGACGCCCCCCGGCAATACGGCCTGAGCCAGCAGCACAAGCATCTCAAGGAGATGCAGGCCGTCTGCGGCCTGGACAGCGCCCCGGTCTTCTGCCCGGTGGTGGCGGACTTTTACAGCGGCATGCAGGTGACCGTCCCCCTCTTCCGCTCCCGCATCCGGGGGAGCCTGGAGGACATCCGGGAGGTCTACCGGGCCTGCTACGCCGGCCCCGTGGTCCGCTATGCGGACTGCCCGGAGGGCATGCTGGGGGCCAACGCGCTCAGCGGCCTGGACAGCATGACCGTCACCGCGGCGGGGAACGAGGAGCGGATCCTCCTGATCTCCAGCTTTGACAACCTGGGCAAGGGCGCCTCCGGGGCGGCCATCCAGAACATGAACATACTCTTGGGCCTGGACGAGGTTACAGGCTTACAGCTTTAACGAGGAGACAGCAAACATATGAAACTTATTTCCGGCGGCGTATGCGCCGCCAAGGGATTTCAGGCCGCGGGCATCCATTGCGGCATCCGGCACAACCGGAGCAAGAAGGACCTGGCCCTGATCGTCAGCGAGACGGAGGCCAGCGCCGCGGCGGTGTACACCACCAATCAGGTCAAGGGCGCGCCGCTCACGGTGACCAAGGCCCACCTGGCCGACGGCAAGGCCCGGGCGGTGATCTGCAACAGCGGCAACGCCAACACCTGCAACGCCGACGGCATCGCCATCGCCGAGGGCATGGCGGAGCTGGCCGCCCAGGCCCTGGGCCTCAAGGCGGAGGACGTGCTGGTGGCTTCCACCGGCGTCATCGGCCAGCCCCTGAGCCTGGAGCCCATCCGGCAGGGCATCGGCCCCCTGGCGGCGGCGCTGAGCACAGATGGCAGCGGCGACGCCTGCGAGGCCATCATGACCACCGACACCCGGCGCAAGGAGGCGGCCGTGGAGTTTGAGCTGGGAGGCAAGGTCTGCCGCCTGGGCGGCATCGCCAAGGGCAGCGGTATGATCCACCCCAACATGGCCACCATGCTGGTCTTCCTCACCACCGACGCCGCCATCTCCCCGGCCATGCTGCAAAAGGCCCTGTCCGGGGATGTGCAGAGCAGCTTCAACATGATCAGCATCGACGGGGATACCTCCACCAACGACATGGTGACCGTGCTGGCCAACGGCCTGGCCGGGAACCCGGAGATCACCCGGGAGGGGGAGGACTTCGCCGCCTTTATGAAGGCGCTGAACACCGTCACCGTCCACCTCTGCCGCTGCATCGCCGGGGACGGGGAGGGCGCCACCAAGCTGCTGGAGTGCTCCGTCACCGGGGCCAAGGACGAGAAGAACGCCAAAATCGCGGCCAAGAGCGTCATCTGCTCCAACCTGACCAAGGCGGCCATGTTCGGCGCGGACGCCAACTGGGGCCGGGTCCTCTGCGCCCTGGGCTACAGCGGCGCAGAGTTGGACGTGCATAAGGTGGGCGTCCGCTTCAAGTCCGCCGCCGGGGAGATCGAAGTCTGCCGGGACGGGGCGGGCGTGCCCTTCTCCGAGGAGAAGGCCAAGGAGATCCTGCTCCAGAGCGAAATCGGGATCCTGGTCTCCCTGGGCGACGGGGACGCCGCGGCCACGGCCTGGGGCTGCGATTTGACTTACGATTACGTGAAAATAAACGGGGATTATCGTACCTAAGTCCCGGGAGGATAAGACAATCATGGAAGAACTGCGCTTTTCCAACGCCCAGCGGGCCCAGGTGCTGACCCAGGCGCTGCCCTATATCCGGCAGTATAACGGCAAAATCGTAGTGGTCAAGTATGGCGGAAACGCCATGATCAACGAGCAGCTGAAGCAGCAGGTGATGGAGGACATTGTCCTGCTGTCCCTGGTGGGGGTCAAGGTGGTGCTGGTCCACGGGGGCGGCCCGGAGATCAGCGACCTGATGGCCCGCCTGGGCAAGCAGCCCAGCTTTGTGGACGGGCTGCGGGTGACGGACCGGGAGACCATGGACATTGTCCAGATGGTTCTGGCCGGAAAGGTGAACAAGACCCTGGTCAATCTGCTCCAGATGAAGGGCGGCCGGGCCATGGGGATCTCCGGCATGGACGGCGGGCTGATCAAGGCCAATATGCGGGACCCCCGCCTGGGCTACGTGGGCAGCATCAGCGACGTGAACATCCGGCCGGTGCTGGACCTGCTGGAGAAGGGCTATATTCCCGTGATCTCCACCGTGGGCTGCGACGACGAGGGCAACACTTACAATATCAACGGGGACACGGCGGCGGCTTTCATCGCCGGGGCCCTGAAGGCGCAGCGGCTGATTTTGATGACGGATATCGCCGGCGTCCTGCGGGATAAGGACGACCCCCGCACCCTGATCAGCAAGCTGACCATCCCGGAGGCCACGGAACTGTTCCGGCAGAACGTGATCTCCGGCGGCATGATCCCCAAGGTAGACTGCTGCATCGACGCCATCTACCGGGGCGTGGAGAGTGTGATTATCATGGACGGCCGGGTGCCCCACTCTATTTTGATGGAGATCCTCACCGACGAGGGCGCCGGGACCATGGTGGTAAAAGGAGAAGAAGATGTCTGATTTAAAAGCGATCGACCGGCAGTATGTGGCCAATACCTACGCCCGGTTCCCGGTGGAGCTGGTCTCCGGGAAGGGCTCCCTGGTCTATGACGAGACGGGGAAAGAATACATCGACATGGGCAGCGGCATCGGCGTCACCGCCTTCGGCCTGGCGGACGAGATCTGGAAACAGGCGGTGACAGAGCAGCTGGGGAAGCTGCAGCATATGTCCAACCTCTACTACACCGAGCCCTGCGCAAGGCTGGCCCAGCTGCTGTGCCAGAGGACCGGGATGAAGAAGGTGTTCTTCTGCAACTCCGGGGCCGAGGCCAACGAGTGCATCATTAAGGCGGCCCGGAAGTACGCCGCGGAGAAGAAGGGCCCGGAGCACACCACCATCGTGACCCTGGAAAACAGCTTCCACGGCCGGACCCTCACCACCCTGGCCGCCACCGGCCAGGACCACTATCACGAGCTGTTCCAGCCCCTGACCCCCGGCTTTGTCCACGCCCCGGCGGGGGACCTGGAGGCCCTGAAGGCGATTGCCCTTGAGAACAAGGCCGCCGGCGTCCTGATCGAGTGTATCCAGGGCGAGGGCGGCGTCAACTGCCTGAGCGGAGACTTCATCCGGGGGGTGGAGGCCTTCTGCAAGGCGGAGGACATCCTCTTCATGGTGGACGAGGTGCAGACCGGCAACGGCCGCACCGGGAAGCTCTACGCCTATCAGAACTTCGGCGTGGAGCCGGACCTGGTCTCCACCGCCAAGGGCCTGGGGGGCGGCCTGCCCCTGGGGGCGGCGCTCCTGGGTGAGAAAGCGGAATTCGTCCTGGGCAGCGGGGACCACGGCTCCACCTTCGGGGGCAACCCGGTCTGCTGCGCCGGGGCTATCAGCGTCCTGGAGCGGCTGGACGAAGATTTCCTGGCGGAGGTCCAACGCAAGGGCGCCCTGGCACGGGCGGCCCTGGAGGGCGCGGAGGGCATCGAGGCCGTCACCGGCCTGGGCCTGATGATCGGGATCAAGCCCGCCCATAAGGCGGCGGGCGATGTGGTAAAAGCCTGCATAGAGGACGGGGTGCTGTGCCTGACGGCCAAGGACAAGATCCGGCTGCTGCCGGCGCTGAACATCCCGGAGGAGCTGCTGCTGAAAGCAATTGAGGTGGTCAAGGCCCACTGCGCCTGACAGAGAGGAGACAGACATGGATTTTAAAGGGGACATCAGCTTTAAAGGCCGCAGCTTCCTCAAGCTGCTGGATTTCTCCCCCCGGGAGATCGGGGCGCTGCTGGATCTGGCGGCCTGGCTCAAGGCGGAAAAGAAGAAGGGCCTGCCCCACCGGCTCCACGAGGGGAAGAACGTGGCCCTCATTTTTGAAAAGACCAGCACCCGCACCCGCTGCAGCTTTGAGGTAGCGGCCTCTGACCTGGGCATGGGCGCGGTGTATCTGGACCCCAAGGCCTCCCAGCTGGGCAAGAAAGAGAGCATCGCGGACACGGCCCGGGTGCTGGGCCGGATGTTTGACGGCATCGAGTACCGGGGCTACGGCCAGGAGCGGGTGGAGACCCTGGCCCAGTACGCGGGGGTCCCCGTGTGGAACGGCCTGACCAACGAGTTCCACCCCACCCAGATCCTGGCGGACTTTCTCACCATCCAGGAGCATTTCGGCTCCCTGGAGGGAAAGAAGCTGGTCTACATGGGGGACGCCCGCTACAATATGGGCAACTCTCTCATGGTGGGCTGCGCCAAAATGGGGATGCAGTTTGTGGCCTGCGCGCCGGAGGCCTATTTCCCGGCGGGGGCGCTCATCGGGGAGTGCCGGGCCATTGCCGAACAGACCGGCGCCTCCCTCCGCTTTGAGACGGACCCGCTGGAGGCCGTCCGGGGGGCGGACGTGATCTACACGGATGTGTGGGTTTCCATGGGCGAGGCGGAGGAGGTCTGGGCCCAGCGCATTAAAGACCTGCTGCCCTACCAGGTGAACGGAGCGCTGATGGACGCCGCCGGGCCCCAGTGCCGCTTCATGCACTGCCTGCCCGCCTTCCACGACCTGGAGACGGAGACCGGCCGGGCGATCCACGAGAAATACGGCCTGGACTGCATGGAGGTGACCCACGAGGTCTTTGAAGGGCCCCGGTCCATCGTCTTTGACGAGGCGGAGAACCGGATGCACACCATCAAGGCGGTTATGGCGGCCACCCTGTAAGCCCCGGAGGCGCGTATGGAAAAAGCCTATCTTGTGCTGAATAACGGCGCGGTCTTTGAGGGGGAGCGCATCGGCGCCGCCGGGGACGGCCTGGGAGAGCTGGTGTTCACCACCGGCGTGGAGGGCTATCTGGAGACCCTCACCGACCCCAGCTACGCCGGGCAGATCATTTTGCAGACCTTCCCCCTGATCGGCAACTACGGGGTGATCCCGGAGGACTTTGAGGGGGACTGCCTGGCCAGGGGCTATGTGGTCCGGGAGCTCTGCGCCCAGCCATCCAACTTCCGCAGCGAGTACGGGCTGGACCGCTTTCTGAAGGAGCGGGGCATCCCCGGCATCTGCGGGGTGGACACCCGGGCCATCACCCGGATGATCCGCAACCAGGGGGTCATGAACGCCAAAATCTGCGCTGAGATCCCTGATGACCGGGCCGATATCGAGACTTACCGGCTCCGGGGCGTGGTCCGGGCGGCCAGCGTGAAGGAGCCCCTGGTCTGCCCTGCCCAGGGGGAGGAGAAATTCTCCGTCGCCCTGCTGGACTACGGCGCCAAGCGGAACATCGTCCGCTGCCTCACCAAACGGGGCTGCCGGGTGACGGTCCTGCCCCAGGACACCCCGGCGGAGGCGGTGCTGGCCCTGAAGCCGGACGGGCTGATGCTCTCCAACGGCCCCGGCGACCCGGAGGAGAACGTCTTCTGCGTGGAGCAGCTGAAAAAGCTGCTGGGCAGGCTGCCGGTCTTCGGCATCTGCCTGGGGCACCAGCTGACGGCCCTGGCCGTGGGCGGCCGGACCGTCAAGCTGAAATACGGCCACCGGGGGGCCAACCAGCCGGTGCGCTGCCTGGCCACTGGCCGGACTTATATCACCAGCCAGAACCACGGCTACGCGGTTTTGAGCGAGAGCATGGCGGGCAAGGCCGTGCTCAGCTATGTCAACGCCAACGACGGCAGCTGCGAGGGCCTGGAGTACCCGGACTTAAACTGCTTCACCGTGCAGTTCCATCCGGAGGCCAGCGGCGGCCCCCACGACACGGAATTTCTGTTTGACCGCTTTCTGGAGAGAATGGGAGGGAGAGCCGATGCCTAAAGACGCGAGCATCAAAAAGGTTTTGGTCATCGGCTCCGGGCCCATTGTGATCGGCCAGGCGGCGGAATTCGACTACGCCGGCGCCCAGGCCTGCCGGGTGCTGCGGCAGGAGGGGATCAACACCGTGCTGGTCAACTCCAACCCGGCCACCATCATGACGGATAAGAACCTGGCGGATGAGATCTATCTGGAGCCCCTGACGGCGGAGACGGTCCGCCGGATCATCGAGAAGGAGCGGCCGGACGGGCTGCTGGCGGGCCTGGGGGGCCAGACGGGCCTGACCATCGCCATGCAGCTGAGCCGGGACGGGAGCCTGGAGAAGTACGGCGTGCGCCTGCTGGGCTCTCCCATCGAGGCCATTGAGAAAGCGGAGGACCGGGAACGCTTTCGGGAGACCCTGCAGGAGCTGGGGCTGCCCGTGATCCCCTCCGCCACCGCCAATGACCTGGACAGCGCCCTGGCCATCGCCCGCCAGATCGGCTATCCGGTGATCGTCCGGCCCGCCTACACCCTGGGCGGCACCGGCGGCGGCATCGCCAAGGACGAGGCGGAGCTGCGGCAGATCGCCAAGACCGGCCTGGACCTTTCGCCTATCACCCAGATCCTGGTGGAGCGCTGTATCTCCGGCTGGAAGGAGATCGAGTTTGAGACCATGCGGGACGCAGCGGGGAACGTGATCGCCGTCTGCTCCATGGAGAACCTGGACCCGGTGGGCATCCACACGGGGGACTCCATCGTGGTGGCCCCAGCCCTGACCCTGGCGGACAAGGAGTATCAGATGCTCCGCTCGGCGGCGCTGGAAATCATCTCCGCCATCGGCATCGAGGGGGGCTGCAACTGCCAGTTCGCCCTGAACCCGGACAGCTTTGAGTACGCGGTCATCGAGGTCAACCCCCGGGTGTCCCGCTCCTCGGCCCTGGCCTCCAAGGCCACCGGCTACCCCATCGCCAAGTTGAGCACCCGCATCGCCCTGGGCTACACCCTGGACGAGATCAAAAACGACATTACGGGCAAAACCTGCGCCTGCTTCGAGCCCACCCTGGACTATGTGGTGGTGAAGCTGCCCAAGTGGCCCTTTGATAAATTCGCCGGGTCCAGCCGGAAGCTGGGCACCCAGATGAAGGCCACCGGCGAGGTGATGGCCATCGCCTCCAATTTCGAGATGGCCCTGATGAAGGCCGTCCGGGGGGCGGAGATCAATCTGGACACCCTCAACGCCCCGCCGCTGTCCAACGCTCCCGTGCGGGAGCGGCTGGCGGAGGAGAACGACCGGCGGATCTTCACCGTCTTTGAGGCGCTGAAGGCCGGCGTGACCGTGGAGGAGATCCATCAAATCACGAAAATCGACCGCTGGTTCCTGCATAAGATTAAGAACCTGGCGGACTTTGAGCTGGAGACGGCGGCGGAGGGCCTGACCGAGGCCCGGTACCGCCGGGCCAAGCTCCTGGGCTACCCCGACGAGGCCCTCTGCCGGCTCTTCGGCCTGGAGAGCCTGCCGGGCCTGCCCATGCATTACAAGATGGTGGACACCTGCGGCGCGGAGTTTGAGGCGGAGACCCCTTATTTCTACTCCGGCTATGACGCCGAGTGCGAGGCGGAGAGCTTCCCGCGCAGCGGCAAGCCGGTGGTGCTGGTGCTGGGCTCCGGCCCTATCCGCATCGGCCAGGGCATCGAGTTTGACTACAGCTCCGTCCATTGCGTGTGGACCCTGCGGGAGATGGGCTACGATGTGGTCATCGTCAACAACAACCCGGAGACCGTCTCCACCGACTATGACACCGCCAACCGCCTGTATTTCGAGCCCCTCTGCCGGGAGGATGTGAGCAACATCATCCGGGTGGAGAAGCCCATCGGCGTGGTGGTGGCCTTCGGCGGCCAGACGGCCATCAAGCTGACCCAGTACCTGGACAGCCGGGGCGTGCCCATCCTGGGCACCTCCGCCGACGGCATCGACGTGGCCGAGGACCGGGCCCGCTTTGACGCCCTGCTGGAGCGCTTCGGCATCCGCCGGCCCAAGGGCCGGGGGGTCAACAGCCTGGAGGAGGCCCTCCGGGCGGGCCGGGAGCTGGGCTATCCGGTGCTGCTGCGGCCCTCCTATGTGATCGGCGGGCAGAACATGACCATCTCCTGGGACGAGAAGCAGACAGAGAAGTACATGCGGGGCATTCTGGCCGGGGGCATCGAAAACCCCGTGCTGGTGGACAAATACATGCCCGGCACGGAGCTGGAGGTGGACGTGATCTCCGACGGGGAGCAGGTGCTGATCCCCGGCATTATGGAGCATATCGAGCGGGCGGGGGTCCACAGCGGGGACTCCATCGCCGTCTATCCCCCCTATAACCTCAGCGACAAGCAGCTGCGCCGCATTGTGGACAGCTCGGAGAAGCTGGCCCTGGCCCTGGGCACCAAGGGCCTGGTGAACATCCAGTACCTGATGTACGGCGGGGAGCTGTATGTGATCGAGGTCAACCCCCGGGCCTCCCGGACGGTGCCCTATATCAGCAAGGTGACCAACGTGCCCATGGTGGACCTGGCCTCCCGGATCATGCTGGGGGCGAAGCTGAAGGACCTGGGCTGGGAGGCGGGCCTGGCCCCCGCGCCGCCCTACTCGGCGGTAAAGGTGCCCGTCTTCTCCTTTGAGAAGCTCAACGACGCCAACGCCATCCTGGGCCCGGAGATGAAGTCCACCGGCGAAGTGCTGGGCATCGGCAAGACCCTGGCGGAGGCCCTGTTCAAGGGCCTCACCGCCGCGGGCTTCCGGCTGCCGCCCAGGGACCGGGCGGGCAATGGCGTGCTCCTCAGCGTGGAGGAGGGGGACTACCAGGAGATCCTGGGCCTGGCCCGGCGCTTTTACGAGCTGGGGCTCACGCTCTACGCCACCCCCGGCACCGCCGGGGCCATCGAGGCCCTGGGCATCGAGGTGACGGCGGTGCCCAACGCCACCGAGAGCGGGAAGCTCCACCGCCTGATGGAGAGCGGCCGCCTGTGCTACATCGTCTATACCGGGGCGGTCAAGGACGCCACCATGGGGGACTTTATCGCCCTGCACCGGAAGGCCATGCAGCTGGGGATCCCCTGCCTGACCTCTCTGGACACGGCCAACGCCCTGGCCGACATGATCGCCAGCCGCTTCAACCAGAGCAACACGGAACTGGTGGACATCAACGCCATGCGGACCAAACGGCGGAGCATCCCCTTCACCAAGATGCAGGGCTGCGGCAACGACAACATCTACATTGAAAACTTCGATGGGAGCATCACCTGCCCCGAATCCCTGTGCGTGCAGCTGTGCGCTCCCCACTACGGCATCGGCGGGGACGGCATTGTGCTCATAGAGCATTCGGACGTGGCCGACGCCAAAATGCGCAGCTTCAACCGGGACGGCAGCGAGGGCCGCATGGCCGGCAACAACATCCGCTGCGTGGGCAAGTATCTCTATGACAAGGGCTATGTCCGCAGCGAGTGGCTGACGGTGGAGACGGTCAGCGGCGTGCGGGAGCTGGAGCTCTATATCCGGGATGGGCAGGTCAGCTCCGTAGGCGTGGGCATGGGCAAGGCCCGGCTGGACGCGGCCTCCATCCCCGCCGCGGCGGAGACGGAGCGGATGGTGGACTTTCCGGCCCACATCGCCGGGGAGGACCGGCGCATCACCTGCGTCTCCATGGGCAATCCCCACTGCGTAGTCTTCTGCAAGGCCATTGACCATCTGGACCTGGAGAAGATCGGCCCGGCCTTTGAGTACGACCCTCTGTTCCCCCAGCGGGTGAACACGGAGTTTGTCCGGGTGGTGAACCGGCACAGCCTGCGGATGCGGGTCTGGGAGCGGGGCATCGGGGAGACCCTGGCCTGCGGCACCGGCGCCTGCGCGGCGGTGGTGGCCGCGGTGGAAAACGGCTACTGCGACAAGGGCAGCGACGTGAAGGTGACGCTCCCCGGCGGGGAGCTCAGCGTCTGCTATACGGACGAGGGCGTTACCCTCACCGGCGCCGCCACCAAGGTCTATGAGGGCTTTTCTGAATATTAAAGCGACCTGTGTTTTAAGGAGAATCTATGCTCTGTGAAAATATTCAAAGGGACGCCGGGGGAGGCCTGCGCTTTGCGGGCTTCCCTCTCCGCGCCTTGGCGGAAAAATACGGCACGCCGCTGTACCTGATGGACGAGGAGCGTCTGCGCCAAAACTGCCGGATGTACGTCCGGGCCTTTCAGGAGCAGTTCGGGGAAAAGGGCCGGGTGCTCTACGCGGGCAAGGCCGCCTGCTTCAAGCAGATGCTCCGCCTGGCGGACGAAGAGGGCCTGGGTCTGGACGCGGTGTCCGTGGGGGAGATCCGCACGGCGCTGGCCGCGGGCTTTCCGCCGGAGAAGATCTTCTTCCACGGCAACGGCCGGACGGCGGCGGATGTGCGCGCCGGCCTGGAGGCCGGGGTGGGGATTTTCGTGGCGGACAACGCCGAGGAGCTGGAGCTGCTCCAGCGGGAGGCGGCCCTGGCCGGAAAGCGGCAGAAGATCCTGCTCCGGATCACCCCGGGCATCGACACCCACACCTATGCCGCCGTCCGCACCGGGCAGGTGGACTCCAAGTTCGGCTTCCCGCTGGAGACCGGCCAAGCGGACGAGGCGGTGAAAACGGCCCTGTCCCTGCCAAACCTGGAGCTCCGGGGGCTGCACTGCCACGTGGGCTCCCAGGTCTTTGACGAGGACGTGTTTGAGCGGACCGTGGACGTGATGACCGCCTACATGGCCCGGCTCCGGGCCCGCTTCGGCTGGCTGCCGGAGCTGCTGGACCTGGGCGGGGGCTACGGCGTCCGCTATACGGAGGCGGACAAACCGGCGGATATCCCCGGGCGCATTGCCCTGGTGGCCCAGAGGCTCCGGCAGCGCTGCAAAGAGCTGGAGCTGCCCCTGCCCACGGTGCTGATGGAGCCGGGGCGCAGCATCGTGGCCGACGCGGGCATGACGGTCTACTCCGTCTGCTCCGTCAAGCGGATTCCCGGCTACAAGAGCTATGTGATCGTGGACGGGGGTATGGGGGATAACCCCCGCTACGCTCTCTACGGCGCGGCCTATACAGTCCTCCACGCAGAGCGGACCGGCGGCGAAGAGGCGGTGTTTGAGCTGGTGGGCCGCTGCTGTGAAACCGGCGATGTGGTCCAGCCCCAGGTCCGCCTGCCGGCGGACACGAAAGCCGGGGACCTGATCGCCGTCTGCACCACGGGGGCCTACAACTACTCCATGGCCTCCAACTACAACCGCTATCCCCGGCCGCCGGTGGTGCTGCTCTCTAAGGCGGGAGACCGGCTGGCCGTCCGGCGGGAGACGCCGGAGGATGTCCTGGCGCTGGACGTGTAAAACGGATAAAATCAGACTGTAGACAAACAGAAGAACCATGCATAGAACTGCAGGGGGAGAGGGCAGAGAGGGGGCGGGAGCCCCCTTTCGGCGTTCAATCCTGTCTTATCCAAGAGCATTTTGAAATGCGCTTGGATAAGCTTTCAAGTGGAAGACATTTTGTCTTCAACTCGAAAAGACCCGGACCGGCCGCAAAAGCGGGTCCGGGTCTTTTTGCGCCTTCCCGTCCGGTTTGGTTATTTACCAAAGGCAACAGAGTCGATTTGAAGGAATGTTTTTTGGTGGCGTGAAATAGAGAAGGTAAGGATATACTCCTCGGTACTGCCGTCGTCCTTTGTACGGTTGAAGATCATTTCTCCTTCCCCCTCGTCCAATGCGATTATGTGGAATTCCGCGCCGGCTTCGGTAAGGTTGCTATAGTCGCTTGAAAAACAGTCCGGAGAGGAGGCAATTGACCATTCTTCGCTTGCGTCCTCGTTCTTCAGGTTCAGAATCAATTCACTGCCGTTTTCAACAGCAGCTGACCAATTTTCCCCATCTGCCACAAACGAAACCGGCTGATAGGGTTTGCAGAAAGAAAAAATTGCCCCGGCAGCTGCCGCAAGGATCGCGGCAGCAAGCAGGATCAGGAGAAGGGGCAGTTTCTTTTTCATAGTAACACCTCTCAACGAACTTAAATCAGTTTACCGTTTTTTTAATTGTATCATATCTGCTCCCGTGTTTCAACCCAAGCCCCTGCATCCCTCGCTGTCCTGCCGGGATTTGATTTTATACGGCTGCCCGACTTGCCCTCTTGCGTTTTTCGCCCGCATAGGGTAGAATACGCGTTGCCAATCTGTGTGAGGTGCGCTATGATTCTGAAAAAATTCGTGGGCAGCCGGGCGTTTTATTCCAAAATGTTCGCGGTGCTGCTGCCGGTGCTGATCCAGAATGTGATCACCAATTTTGTGAGCCTGCTGGACAACGTGATGGTGGGCCAGGTGGGCACGGAGCCCATGTCCGGCGTGGCCATTGTCAACCAGCTGCTGTTTGTCTTTAACCTCTGCATTTTCGGCGGGCTGGCCGGGGCGGGGATCTTCACCGCCCAGTTTTACGGCAAGAGCGACCGGCAGGGAATCCGGCACACCATCCGCATCAAGCTCTGCATCGCCGCGGCCTCCCTGGCGCTGTTTCTGACGCTGTTTCTCACGGAGGGAGAGGAGCTGATCTCCCTCTTCCTCCATGAGGGCCAGGAGCGCCTGGACCTGGCGGCCACGCTGGGCTACGGGCTGGACTACCTCCATGTGATGCTCATCCAGACCGTGCCCTTTGCCCTGTGCCAGGTCTACGCCAGCACCCTCCGGCAGACCGGGGAGACGGTCCTGCCCATGAAGGCGGGCATTCTGGCGGTCTTTGTCAACCTGATTTTCAATTACATTCTCATTTTCGGCAAGCTGGGCGCCCCCGCCCTGGGCGTGGTGGGCGCGGCCATTGCCACGGTGCTGGCCCGCTTTGTGGAGTGCGCGGTGGTGGTGCTCTGGACCCACCGGCGCCGGGACCGCTGCCCCTATATCCGGGGCGCCTATACCACCCTGCGGGTCCCCGGCGCGCTGGTGAAGCAGGTGGCGGTGCTGAGCCTGCCCCTGCTGCTCAACGAAGTGCTCTGGTCCGGCGGTATGGCGGCGCTGAACCAGTGCTACTCCGTGCGGGGCCTGGAGGTGGTCTCCGCCTTCAACATCTCCTCCACTGTCTCCAACCTCTTCTTCTGCGCCTTTCTGGCCATGGGAGACACGGTGGCCATCATCGTGGGCCACCTGCTGGGGGCCGGGGAGCTGGAGCGGGCGGTGGACGAGGACCGGAAGCTGATCGCCTTTTCCGTGGTGCTGAGCATGGCGGTGGGGGCCTTGATGGCGGTGCTGGCCCCCATGATCCCCCGGATCTACAACACCACCGACCTGGTCAAGACCCTGGCCGGGGAGCTGCTGATCGTCAGCGCGGTGATGATGCCGGTCAACGCCTTCACCAACGCCTGCTATTTCACCCTCCGCTCTGGGGGCAAGACGGTGATCACCTTCCTGTTTGACTGCGTGTTCCTCTGGGTGCTGAACATCCCCCTGGCCTTCACGCTGTCCCACTATACCAGCGTGCCGGTGGTGCAGATGTTCTGGATGGTGGAGGGGCTGAACCTGCTGAAAGCGGGCCTGGGCCTCTGGCTGGTGGTCAGCAAAAAATGGGTCAACAACCTGGTGGGCCGGGCCTGAAGGGGCGTACAGGCTTCCGCCTCCGGCCAAAAATACGCTTGCCGGAACAGGAAGATTATGTTAATTTATAATAAAGTTATTATGCCCGGACGCCTCGTTCGCGGTCTGGCAGCATGAAAAGGCCGCGCCCGCGGCGGAATGGAGAAAAAATATGAAGAAGCTTTCTGCGCTCCTGGCGGCCCTGCTGCTCCTGCAGGGCCTGACCGGCTGCGCTCTTTCCCAACCGGAGAGCAGCCCCGTGCCCATCGGGGAGGCGGACCCGGCGCAGCTCAGCGAGGCGGAGCTGCGGCAGAGGATCGCCGAAGCGGACGGGCAGGACGCGGAGCTCTGCTATCAGGAGCTTTTGAGCCGGGATCTCTTCACCCGGGAGGATTACGAGGCCCTGGCCGGGCTCTATGAGCAGAGCGGCCAGACCCGGCAGGAGCGGGACTGCCTGCTGAAGCTGCTGCTGCTCTATCCCTCGGAGGATACGGCCCGGCGGCTCTCGGAGATCCTGGTCAGCCGCGGCCCGGAGGACAGCCGGCAGGCCGCCCTGGTGGGGCAGGCGGTGGCCAGCCTCCGCAGCGGAGAGACCTTGGCGGTGCGGGACCTGGTGAATTCCGAGGACTGGAACGCCGCCTTCCAGGACGGACTGCGGGCCGTGGAAATCCGCAGCGTCTATACGGATGAGGAGGGCCGGATGCAGATCCGGGCGGGCTATCAGAGCACGGAGCTCAGTTATCTGGCGGCGGACGGCGCCTTCTGGTACTTTATCGCGGACCGGGAGGGGACCTCTATGGCCGCCGCCGCGTACAGCGGCGGGGCCTATAACGGCCCGGTCTACGTGGAGCACTACGACGCGGAGGACAATCTGCTGATCAGCTACACGGGGACCCTCAGCGGCAACCTCTGCGTGGAGGAGCTGCTGGTCAACTATGACGGCACGGAATACACCGGCAGCCTCAACGAGGACAGCACCACCGCCGAAAAGCAGGAGACCAGCGTCACCAATGCCGGCGGCGTGATCTATGCCCGCAGCGGCAACAGCTATCTGTATCAAAACGACGCGGAGCTCGAGAGCTTTGTGCTGGACTGCACGCTTTTGGGCCTGCCTGTCTACGAGCCCTGGGACTGAAGCCCGCCGGCCCCTTTTAAGGGGCGGCGGAGAGGAGAAGAAACCATGAAGGGAAAAAGAGGCACCCATAAAATACGGCGGGCCCTGGCCCTGGCGCTGTGCTTCGCGCTGCTCTGCCCGCTGCTGGGGCAGCCCGGCTTCGCGGAGGAGGCCGGGGGCGACGGGCTCTGCCCGCACCATCCCCGGCATACGGAGGACTGCGGCTGGTCGGCCGGCAGCCCGGAGAGCCCCTGCGCCCATGTCCATGACGAGAGCTGCTATTTGACCGCCTGTGTCCATGAGGGGGAGGAGGGGCATGTCTGCTCGGTGGAGAGCGGCTGCCTGACCCTGGCCTGCGGCCACAGCCATGACGAAACCTGCGGCTACGCGCCGGAGGTCCCGGCCTCGCCCTGCCGCTATGACTGCCCGGACTGCGCCGCCCCGGACGGGGAGGCCGCGCCGGGGACGGACCCGGCGGAGGGGCCTGACGGCGGGGACAGTGAGAGCGCCGGAGACGGCGGCCCCCTGGAGGGCGAACCTCAGCCCGGAGAAGAGACGGAGGACGGGGAAGGAAGCAAAGACGGCGAAGAGCCGAAAGATGAAGAGGAACCGAAAGACGACGAAGAGCCGGAGGACGAGGAAGAGGAGGCCGAACCGCCTCTGGACCCCTCCGCTCTGCTGCTGGAGGCGGAGCTTACGGACCCGGAGAGCGGAGAGACGCTCTGCCGCCTGACAGAGGGCGGCGAGACGGCCTGCCCCGCCTGGCCCCTGGAGGGGGAGCGGCTGCTGCGCCTCCGGGCCTCGTTCCAGGCGGAGGCGGCGGGCAGCTGGCAGCTGCGGCTGCATCTGTCGCCCCTGCTGTGCCTGGCGGAGGGCGGCCCCTGGGAGGGCTTTACCGTCTGCGACGAGCTTGTGACGGAGGAGAGCGCCCCCGGCCGGACGCTGCTGATCGCCCCTGACCCGGCCCTGTTCCCGGCGGAGGCGGAGCCTGTGCCGGAGGGCGCGGTCCTGGAGCTGACGCTGCGCCTGGCGGTGGATCAGGAGCAGTTCGCGGCGCGGATGGAGGCGCTGGCGGAGGCTGAAGAGGCGGAGGATGCGGAGAGCGCCCTCTCCTACGCTCTGCCGGAGGAGGAGCTGCTGAAGCTGGAGCTGCTGTGGGACGGCCTGCCCCTGCCGGAGCGGAGCTCCGCCCTGCGAGGGACCCTGGACCCGGGCATCAGCCTGATGGCTCTGGACGCGCCCTACCGGGTGGATCCCAGCGGGAAAAACTTTGCCAACCTGGTCCTGTTTGCCTATTTCAGCGATCAGACCGACGGCGCGGCCTATTTCCGGAACACGGATACCGCCCAGAGCCTTTGGAGCCTCTATGAGGGCAGCAGCCGCAGCTCCTTCAGGAATTATATCAGTACCGTCTCCTACGGGAGGATGCAGGTGCTCAATGTGCTGCCGCAGTACGACAGCGAGACCCACACGATCCAGGCGGTGCAGCTGCCCTTTACCCGGCAGCAGGCCATGAGCGGGAACATTGACAGCGGGATCGTCAGCGAGGCCCTGAAAGCGGTGAACGTGGACGGCAGCATCCTGGACCTGAACGGAGACGGCGTCATTGACAACGTCACGGTGGTGCTGAAGGGGCCGAAAGAGCCGTCGGGAGACATGAACAACGAGGACGAGGGGGAAAACTCCTCCTACAGCTGCCACAAGAGCGATTACCCCGGTTCCCTGGAGGCATTCGGCAAGCACGTGAGCGCCTATAATATGCTCAACACGGACCGGCTGACCGGTATGGGAGGAAGCGGCACCATTGCCCATGAATTCCTGCACACCCTGGGCTTCATGGATCTGTATAACAACCAGGGGGATTTTCCGGTTTACACCTGGGATATTATGGCCAACTCCAGCAGCCGGCCCAGCTGGCCCCTGGCCTATACCCGGATGCTGCAGGGCTGGGTGAATCTGAGCACCTGTACAAAAAGCGGCACGCTGACCTTCCGGGCCCCCGGCGAGGGGGACGGAAGCTCTCAGGCCTATATTCTCCAATCCCCCCAGAACGACCGGGAGCTCTTTGTGGTGGAGATGCGGCATAGAAGCGAACTCGGCAGTGACGAGCTGGACTTTGGCTTGTCGGCCTACATGGACTATAACAGCAGCGCCCTGATCGTCTACCGGGTGGACCTGACCGCGAAACACCTGAGCAATCACTACGGGGAAACGGCCATTTACGTTTTCCGGCCGAACAGCACCGGCGATCAAAGGCAGAATGTGCAGCACGCCTTTTTAAACAGCAAAGAGAACCGCACATCCCTGGGTTCGGCAGACCCCAGCTTCACGCTGGAGCAGGGGGCGATCACCTTTGCCGACGGGACGAATTCCTGCATCGTTATTAAAGATGTAAAGAACAATCCGGACGGCAGCATGTCCTGCCAGGTGGAGATTCCCGACGCGAAGCAGTATGACACCTGGGAGGATACCGGGTTTAAAGACGCTTCCGGCGGCAATCGCTCTGCCGCTACGGCCAGCTGCAAAAACACCCAATATCTGGTGACCTATACAAACGGGACCATCCGGACTTACCGCTACACCGGGAATGCCTGGAACGAGCTGCCCGGCGCCAGCTGGCCCGAGGCGAACAGACTGCCCCCGGATATGCGCATGACAGAATACCAGGGAAAGCTGTATCTGGCCTATACGG
Organism: uncultured Oscillospiraceae bacterium; assembly: GCA_947626315.1. Classification (GTDB taxonomy): domain Bacteria; phylum Bacillota; class Clostridia; order Oscillospirales; family Oscillospiraceae; genus Limivicinus. The sequence continues at coordinate 87,529 of CANQRQ010000004.1, forward strand.
ACCAGAATGCCAATGTGAAGATTCGGGCCCTGGATGTGGATACCGGGCGCTGGGCGGACATCTATACCGGAACAGAGCCAATCAACGGCCTGGAGATCCTGAGCCAGAACGGCTCTCTCTACGTTGTATATGAGACGGGAGAGAAAGCCGGGCTGCTGGAGGTGACCGGCGCCGCGGCGGTGGACCGGGGCAGTTATGATACGGCCGGCTCCGGCGGACAGCCCCAGGAGGCCTATGTGGGCGACATGCTGTATGTCTCCCGCCGGCTGATCGACAACTCGATCAAGATCTATCGCCGGGAGGCCTCCGGCAGCTATACGGTGATTTCGGACGGCGAGCTCAGCGCCCCGAATTACAGCCTGGCGGCCCTGAACGGGAAGCTGGTCGTAGTCACGGGGGAGAATGAGATCTCAGGGGCGAATAAAACCGTAAAGGTCCATTTCTATGACGGCAGCAGCTGGACCCACGGCAAGGGGTCCGCAATCGACTGCTTTGATCCCAAGCTGACCGTTCTCCAGGGCAATCTCTACCTGCTGGCCTCTCCTTCCACGGAGGCGGGCTACACCTATGTGTACCAGTATGACCCGGGGACGGACGGTTGGATTCAGGAAGGGGAGCGGGTGGACAGCAGAGCCTCTCAGATCACCCTGACCGCCGACGCAGACTATCTCTATATCAGCTATGTCCGCAGTCAGGATGCAAGCGTCCATGTCCGTCGGAAAGCCCTGGCCAACCCGCTGCTCTCTCTGGAGCTCAATCCCCCGAAGAAGACGAGCTATGTGCAGGGGGAGAAGGTCAGCACCGAGGGCATGGTGGTCACGGCCAGGTATCAGCGGGACACCCGGGTGCTGGAAGAGGGGGAATACCAGCTTACCGGCTTTGACAGCGGCAGCCTGGGCAGCCGCCGGGCCACCGTCTCCTATGGCGGGAAGATGGCCAGCTTTACCTACACGGTAAACCCGCCCGCGGCTTCCGGCCTGGGCCAGCCTATTTTGGGCGCGGTCACGGACACGGGCTACGGCCTGAAGCTCAGCTGGTCCGCCGTCAGCGGCGCGGCCAAATACCAGGTGTATGTCCGCTTCAACGGCGGAAAATGGACGGCGGTGGGCGTGACCGGAAATCTCAGCTATACCTGGAAACCGGACAAAGGCGCGGGGACCTACGCCTTCACGGTCCAGGCCCTGAGCGCCGACGGCAAGACTGTCAGCACCTATGACCAGACTGGAAAAAGCATCCACTATGAACCCTTGAAGCTGACCCTGACCAACCTGCCGGCCAGCTATAAGGACAGCTATGTGTATATTGACGGCGTGAAGATCAAGGCGGAGGCCCCCACCGGCAGCAGCCGCAGCCTGACTCTGCCGGACGCCAATGCCAAAACGGCGGTCATGTACGAGTACAACGACGCCGGGGTGCCGGTGGGCATGACGGTCTGGAAGCTCAGCTATACGGGGACCCAGGTGCGGGCCACGGAGCTGAAGGGTCTGAAAAACCTGCTGAGCTACCATGGCTTCTCCATTCGGATCACCGGGGCCGCGGGCATCCGGGTCAAGTCCGGCATCGCCGAGGCCACCCGGGCCCAGCTTCTGGGAGCGGGGGTGGACGGCTATCGACTGGTGGAATACGGGACCATGTATATGCCCAGCGGCAACAACAAGATCAACGCCTTTACCCTGGAGAACGTGCCCGCCAATGCCAGAGGTATGGCCTACGGCCTGCTCAACGGCAGACGCTATGACCAGATTTTTGAGCGGATCGGCGGACGCATCCGCTTTACCTCCGTGCTGACCGGCCTGAAAGCGAACATGTACGACCAGAAGCTGACCTTCCGCAGCTATGCCATTCTGGACAGCGGCGGGCAGCAGATCGTGGTGTACGGCGCGCCGGTGGAGAGCAGCGTCTACACGGTGGCGACGAAGATCCAGGCCGCCCATGAGTTTGCTCCCGGCACCGCGGGCTATCGATTCGTGCAGAATATTGTAGACAGCGTGGAATCCGGCAAGAAGTGAGGCCGGGGAGGAGAACGAGAGTATGGAAAAGACAAAAAAGAAAAAGACAGGGCTGGTGCTGCTGGTCCTCCTCCTGTGCGCGCTGTTCTTTGCCGCCGGCTTCGTTGTCAGCAGCGTGTACACGGCTTATCTCCGGGCCCAGGAGCCGCCCAGCTGCAATATAGAGGGCCATATCCCCGCCGGGGCGGTGGAGCTGCGCGTCAACGCCGGCACGGTGGAGTGGTTCGATGGGCTGCACTGGAACCCGGTCTCCTCTGCGGAGGACCTGGCTGCTCAGGACCGTTTCCAACTGGCGCGGGAGGACTATCGGAACTTTGAAGAACAGCTGATCGCCCGGCTGGACGGGGACGCGGAGAGCGCGGAGACAGAAGAGGGCGAGGCGTCCGAGGAAGACGAGGAAGCGGACGGCGAGACGGCGCTGACCCGCGTCACCCTGCCCCAGACCGGCCATAAAGCCGCCGTCTACACCGGCGGCGGCGGAGGCGGCGGTGCCCCGGCCGGCGGCGGTGGCGGCGCGCCTGCCGGTGGAAACGACGGCCAGAACATGGAGTGGAGCGGCGACTACTTCTGATACTCGCAAAGCCTGCTGCAAATCTGCCAAAAACAGGCGCGGAGCAAAATATGCTCCGCGCCTGTCATACTGTAGACAAAGCTATCGGTAGTGTATTGAACTGCAGGGGGAGAGGGCAGAGAGGGGGCGGGAGCCCCCTTTCAGCGTTCAATCTACACTTAACCAAGAGCATTTTTGCATGCTCTTGGTTAAGCGCTCAAGTTGAAGACATTTTGTCTTCAACTTGTGTGAAATCAGATCTTCATGCAGACGTCCCAGGCCCGCCAAATGACGGTGCGCAGGTTGCCGATGGCCACGCAGTCGCCCACACGATGGACATGCGCGCCCTTCTCGCCCACGGGAGCGGGCACGAAGCCCACGCCGTTCACGACGCTGTCGCACTCCACCTTGAAGGGCTTGCTGTCGTTCTTGCCCTTGACCATCACATAGCCGTCGCCGATCTCGGTGATGGTGGAGTTGAGGTAGGTGGGCACCTGCTTGTACTCCAGCATGTCGCGGAGGAAGGAGGTGTTGGCCAGGCAGGTGGCCTGGGCCGCGATCAGGTCGGGGGCGTACTCCACGATGATGGGGTGCTTGCCCTGGAGGATCATCTCATAGGCCGCCTCGCAGGAGGACTGGCCGCCGCCGAAGAACAGCACCTTGTCGCCGGGGTCCTTCTTGTCCACCAGCAGCTCGGTGAAGCTCATGCACTTGCTGAAGTTGGGCATGGGCATGGTCCGGGGAACGGAGCCGGTGGCCACGATGATCTCGTCATAGCCGCGGAGGGTGCCCAGGTCGGTGATCTCGCTGTTGAAGCGGATGTCGATGCCCTGCTTGGCGATCTCCCGCTTGTACCAGGCGATCAGATCCCGGTCGTTCTCCTTGAAGCTCATGGCGGAGGCGGTGACGAACAGGCCGCCCACCTCGTTGGTCTTTTCAAAGACGGTGGGGTGATGCCCCCGCTGCTTGAGGACCAGGGCGCACTCCAGGCCGCCGATGCCGGCGCCGATGATGGCCACCTTCTTGGGCTTCTTGGTGGGGACGATCTTGTAGCGGTTGTGCTGCATGGTGGGCGGGTTCAGAGCGCAGCGAGCCAGGTGCAGGGAGTCGTCCAGGTTCTGCAGGTTGGGCGTGCCCTTGTACTTGGAGAAGTTGAAGCAGCCGTTGTGGCAGCGGATGCAGGGCTTGATGTCCTCCACCCGGCCTTCCAGGATCTTGTTGACCCACTCGGGGTCCACCAGGTTCTGGCGGGCAAAGGCCACGGCGTCCAGCTTGCCGGCGGCGATCTCCTCGGCGGCCTTCACCGGGTCCATACGGCCGGCGCAGACAACGGGAGCGGTGGTGAAGTTCTTGATGTGCTCCACATACTCCAGGTTGCAGTTGTCCGGCATGTACTGAGGCGGATGCGCCCAGTACCAGGCGTCGTAGGTGCCGTTGTCGCAGTTGAACATGTCATAGCCCGCGTCGGTCAGGTACTTGATGGCCCGCTCGGACTCTTCCATGTCGCGGCCGAACTCCTTGAACTCCTCGCCGGGCACGGCGCCCTTGCCCCAGCCCTTGGTCTTGGAGACCACGGAGTACCGCAGGGATACGGGGAAGTCGGCCCCGGCCTGCTTCTTGATCTCCTGTACGATCTCCACGGGGAAGCGGTACCGGTTCTCGAAGGAGCCGCCGTACTGGTCGGTGCGGTAGTTCATGTTGGCGATGGTGAACTGGTCCAGCAGGTAGCCCTCGTGCACCGCGTGGATCTCCACGCCGTCCACGCCGGCCTCCCGCAGCTTCTTGGCGGTCTTGCCGAAGGCCTCGACCATCTCGTGGATCTCCTCCACGGTCATGGGACGGGACTTCACGTCCTCAGACCAGCGGTTGGGGGTGGCGGAGGCGGAGGCGCAGCTGTACTGCACGTCCACAATGGGGCTGGCCAGTTTGTTCAGGGTGTCGTTCTTGGCCAGAACGGTCATCCAGTTGTTGATGGCCATGGAGCGGCCGAAGCCGGCGGCCAGCTGAATGAAGAGCTTGGCCCCGGTCTTGTGGAACTCTTCCATGAAGGGCTTGAGCTCCTTGAACATCCGGTCGTTCTGCCAGAGCCACTTGCGGCCGGGGATACCCAGGGTATCGCGGACGCACTGCATGCCGGGGAGGACCAGACCCACGTTGTTCTGGGCCCGGTTCAGCAGGTGGTAGGCCGCCTCTTTGTCAAAGTGGTTGGGCTCCAGCCAGCCGAACAGAGAGGTGCCGCCCATGGAGCACTGCACAATGCGGTTTTTGATCTCCACATTGCCGACCTTCCAGGGGGTAAATAAGGCGCTGTATTTCTCGTCCATATGATCTTCCTTTCTGTTTTTTTCTATCAGTTTTCTGCGGCCCGCTCCGGCCGCGGACTGACAATAGTTCAGCTCTTTTATTTTATCATAAAAGCCTACGAAAAGGCAACATACAATCTGTTCCTGATTGTAACACTTTTTTGAAAATTAAACCTGCATCCGGCGGAGGATCTCCCGGCGGAGCCGCTCGATGATCCGCTTCTCCAGGCGGCTGATATAGCTCTGGGAGATCCCCATCAGATCGGCCACCTCCTTCTGGGTGTACTCCCGGCCGCCGGTCAGGCCGAAACGCATGAGGATGATGCTCTGCTCCCGGGGGGAGAGCTGGGCGATGGCCTCCATGAGCATCTGCCGGTCCGCGTCGTCCTCCAGCGGGCGCGAGACCTCGTCCTCGTCGGTGCCCAGAATGTCCGAGAGCAGCAGCTCGTTGCCGTCCCAGTCGGTGTTCAGGGGCTCGTCAAAGCTCACCTCTGTGCGCTGGGAGCCGATCTTGCGCAGATGCATGAGGATCTCGTTTTCAATGCAGCGGGAGGCGTAGGTGGCCAGCTTGATGTTCTTCCCGGCCTTGAAGGTGTTCACCGCTTTGATCAGGCCGATGGTGCCGATGGAGATCAGATCCTCCAGGTTCACGCCTGTGTTCTCAAAGCGCTTGGAGATATAGACCACCAGGCGCAGGTTGTGCTCGATCAGCAGGCGGCGAGCGGCCTCGTCCCCGGTCTCCAGGGCGGATACCGCCGCGTCCTCTTCTTCCCGGCTCAGGGGCGGGGGCAGGGTGTCGCTGCCCCCGATGTAAAAGACGGCGGGGGGCTTGATGCCCAGGATGGAGAGAATATGTTTGCGGAGCAGGAAAATTTGCGGTTTGCAGAGCATAAGTGCCTCCTTTATGTTTCCGTGGCTATAAAATGGCATCGAAGCCGTCCCCGGCGGCGTCCGGGGAGACGGCGATCAGCAGGTCTGGGTTTGGGCTCCCGTCCACATCCAGCCGCTCCGGGTGAAAGGCGGGCAGCAGGCCGGAGCCCCCCACGGCGGCGTAGGGGATCAGCCGCAGCCGGCCCCGGAGCTCCGGAATACGGGCGGAGCGGGCCAGCAGCTCCACTGCATCCCCCCGGCCGAAGAGGGCGGCGTTCTCCCGGAAAATGGGCCGCAGGGCCTGGGGGCAGGCCAGCATCACCGGCGCGCCGGTGGCCGGGTCGGCCAGGCCGTTGCCTGTGTCTACCAGGGCGATGAAGGACGCCGAGCGGCCCAGAAACTCCGCCCGGACCGTCACCCGCTTTCGCTCCGGCCGGGCGGAGCGGCAGGCGAAGAGCAGCCGGCTCCCGGCATAGCACAGGGCGAAGGCGGGCAGGAGCAGCCGCCCGTTCAGGAGCGCGGGACCGCCGGCCGGCCCGCCGGCGGCCAGGGACAGGGCCCAGAGCGCCCCGCCGAAGGCGGCGGACACGGCGAAGAACACCGCGGTACAGCGCAAAGGGCGCCGCTCGGCCCCGTAGGCGATCAGGCCCATCAAGAGCCCGGCGGAGAGCTTCAGCGGCGGCGAGGCGAGAAAGCCCAGCCCCGGCAGAAAGACGGCGGCGGCGTAGGCCGCCCCGAACAGGGCGGCGAAAAAATAGCGCCGCCGCCGGAGCCGCAGGCCGCAGACCCGCCCGGCGGCCAGGCAGAGCAGATAGTCGGTCAGCAGGCTGAGAAAAAAGAGAGAGTCCAGGTAGAGCACTTCCATGGCGCTATTTTACTCCCCCCACCGGCGCACAATTTGTCATTTGGGAATTGTCAAAAACCATATGCTGTGGTAAAATCAACAGAGAATACTGTCTGAGAGGAAATTTTTTCTATGTGGTTTTGGTTCGCTGTCATTGCCCTGCTCTGCTGGAGCGGCTCGGATCTCTTTTCAAAAATCGGCTGTCAGGACAGCGCGGACAAGTATTCTCACCTGAAGATGGTCACCGCCGTGGGCCTGGTGATGGGCCTGCACGCGGCCTATGAGATCTTTATCGGCGGGGTGGAGATCACCGGCAGCATCCTGCTGACCTATCTGCCGGTCTCCATGCTGTACATCCTGTCCATGGCCATGGGCTATCTGGGCCTGCGGTACATCGAGCTGTCCATCTCTTCGCCCATCTGCAACAGCTCCGGCGCCCTGGTGGCGGTGCTGACCTTCGCCACGGCGGGCATCAGCGAGGACCTGCCCCCGGTGGCCCTGGCGGCGGTGGCGCTGGTCTGCCTGGGTGTGATCGCCCTGGGGATCACCGAGTCCACCGAGGACGAGGAGCTCCGCAAGGCCCGGCAGGACGCCTCCAACCACCACTACGCCAAGAGCTGGATTGCCATCACTATCCCCATCATCTACTGCCTGCTGGACGCGTTGGGCACCTTTGCCGACAGCCGGGTGCTGGAGCTGATCGACGAGGATTCGGCCAACGTGGCCTATGAGCTGACCTTCTTTATAGTGGGCCTGGTCTGCGCCGTGTATGTGCTGGGCGTCAAGAAGCAGAAGCTGACCGCCAGGCAGGAAGCGCCCAAGTACACCGGCGCCGTGTTCGAGACCATCGGCCAGTTCTTCTATATCTACGCCCTGGCGGATACGGAGCACGTGGCCTTCGCGGCCCCCATCATCTCCTCCTACTGCGTGGCCTCCGTGATCTGGGGCCGGATCTTCCTGAAGGAAAAGCTCTCGGTCAAGCATTATCTGTCCATTTTGTTGGTGATAATAGGTATTGTAATTTTAGGAATACTGGACATATAACAACTGCTTGCGAAACACGTTTCGCAAGCAAGGACTCGCGTTTATCGCACGGGGCTATAGCCCCGTTTGGTCGACGCGAGGGCTCACTTAGTTCGCCTCAGGGTGTTTTTGAGGCGGCAAAGCTGCCTCAAAAACGATTTTATTGCCCTTCGGGGCAATAACCGTGCGCATTTACCTATAGAATTTTTGCAGGAGGAAAAAGCACATGGAGCCTGTCTACAAGCGCGTTCTCATCAAAATCAGCGGCGAGGCCCTGTCCGGCGGGAAGGGCACGGGCTTTGACTTCGATTTTGTCTCCCGGGTCTGCGCGGCGGTGAAGGCCGGCACGGAGCTGGGGGTGCAGATCGGCATCGTCATCGGCGGCGGCAACTTCTGGCGGGGCGTCAAGGACGGCGCCGGCAAGGTGGAGCGGGTCAGCGCGGACCGGATGGGTATGCTGGCCACGGCGATGAACTGCCTGGCGGTGGCGGACGTGCTGCGCAAGCAGGGCTGCGGCGCCCGGATCATGACCGCTGTGGACATTCAGGGCGTGGGCGAGCGCTTTGACCGGGACCGGAGCCTGGAATACCTCCGGCAGGGCAGCGTGGTGCTCTTCGCCTGCGGCACCGGCTCCCCCTTCTTCTCCACGGACACTGCCGCGGTGCTCCGGGCGGCGGAGATCGGGGCGGACGCTATTTTGCTGGCCAAGAACATTGACGGGGTCTACAGCGCCGACCCCCGGAAGGACCCCTCCGCCGTGAAGTTTGACAGCATCTCCTACGCCGAGGTGCTGGCCCGGCAGCTGGCCGTGATGGACAGCACCGCCACGAGCCTGGCCATGGACAACCAAATCCCCGTGACGGTCTTTGCCCTGGCGGAGCCGGAGAACATCGGCCGGGTGCTCCGGGGTGAAAAGATCGGGACCGTTGTGAGCTAACAGAACTCTGTTTTGAAAAAATAAAAAAGGAGGGACATCCCATGTCCGAATACAAGGAATTTGAAACCAAGATGAAAAAGACCTGCGACGCCCTGACCGCCCAGCTGGCCACCATCCGCGCCGGCCGGGCCAACGCCGCCGTGCTGGATCAGATCCAGGTGGACTACTACGGCTCCCCCACACCGATCCAGCAGCTGGCTTCCATCGCCACCCCCGACCCCCGGTCCCTGACCATCCAGCCCTGGGACGGCTCCATTCTCAAGGGCATCGAGAAGGCCATTCTGGCCTCCGACCTGGGCATCAATCCCCAGAACGACGGGCGGATGATCCGCCTGGTCTTCCCCCCGCTGACGGAGGAGCGCCGCAAGGACCTGGTCAAGCAGACCAAGCGCTACGGCGAGGACAGCAAGGTGGCCATCCGGAACATCCGCCGGGACGCCATCGAGAAATTCAAAAAGCAGCAGAAGAGCTCCGAGATGACAGAGGACGACTACAAGCTTGCCGAAAAGGACATTCAGAAGCTCACGGACGACTACATCAAAGAGATCGACAAGATCACCGACAAGAAAGAAAAAGAGCTTACGGAGATCTGATGGACGAGAACAGGAATAAAACAGGCGCGGCGGGGGAGCGGGAGACATCCGGCCTCCCCCGCCATATTGCCATCATTCTGGACGGCAACGGCCGCTGGGCCAAGCGCCGCGGCCTGCCCCGGACGGCGGGGCACGCGGCGGGCTCGGAGAATTTCCGCCGCATCGCCACCTACTGCAAGAACATCGGCGTGGAGTATCTGACGGTGTACGCCTTCTCCACGGAGAACTGGAAGCGGCCCCCCGAGGAGGTCAAGACCATTATGCGCCTGCTGGACCGCTATCTCCGGGAGGCCATCGATACCATGGAGCGGGACAAGATCCGCATGAAGGTCTTTGGCGACGTGGAGGGCCTGTCCCCCCAGCTGCAGGCCATGGTGGCCAAGACCAACGAGATCTCCCAGCGCTATGAGGGCTTCCAGGCCAATATCTGCCTCAACTACGGCGGGCGGGACGAGATCGTCCGGGCTGCCCGGCGCTACGCCGAGGACTACGCGGCGGGCCGGGCCGGGGAGCTGACGGAGGAGCGCTTCGGGGACTATCTCTATTCCGCGGGCATCCCGGACCCGGACCTGCTGATCCGCCCCGGCGGGGAGCAGCGGATCTCCAATTTCCTGCTCTGGCAGTGCGCCTATGCGGAGTTTTATTTTACCGACGTTTTGTGGCCGGACTTTACCTCCAAAGAGCTGGACAAGGCCATCGAGGTCTACCGGAGCCGGGACCGGCGCTACGGCGGGATCAAGAACCCGTGAGAGCGCGGGCCCATTAAAGAGAAAAAGTTTTCAAAAAAGACAGAAAAAGAGGGAAGCATCATGGTAAAATCCCTGTCTGTGCTGGGCTGCACCGGCTCGATCGGCCGGCAGACCCTGGCGGTGGCGGAGCATCTGGGCATCCGGGTGGCCGCCCTGACCGCCAACCGGCAGATCGACCGGCTGGAGGAGCAGACGAGAAAGTTTAAGCCGTCCTTCGTGGCCGTCTACGACGAGGCGGCGGCCCGGGCCTTTAAGACCGCGGTGGCGGATCTGCCGGTCCGGGTTGGCTCCGGCCTGGAGGGCCTGATGGAGGCGGCGGCGCTGCCGGAGATCGACTGCGTGGTAACGGCGGTGTCCGGCTCGGTGGGGCTCAAGCCCACCCTGGCCGCCATCGACGAGAAAAAGCGCATCGCCCTGGCCAACAAGGAGACCCTGGTCTGCGCCGGGGAGCTTGTGATGAAGCGGGCCGGGGAGCGGGGGGCGGAGATCGTCCCCGTGGATTCGGAGCACTCGGCCATTTTCCAGAGCCTGATGGGCCGGCAGCCGGGGGAGCTGCGAAAGATCCTGCTCACCGGCTCCGGCGGCCCCTTCCGGGGGAAAAAGCGGGCGGAGCTGGAGGCGGTCACGCCCCAGCAGGCGGTGAAGCACCCCAACTGGAACATGGGGGCCAAAATCTCCGTGGACAGCTCCACGCTGATGAACAAGGGCCTGGAATTCATCGAGGCCATGCACCTGTTCGCCGTGAAGCCGGAGGCGATCCAGGTGGTAATCCATCCCCAGAGCGTCATACACTCTATGGTGGAGTTGGTGGACGGGACGGTGATCGCCCAGCTGGGCGTGCCAGACATGGGCCTGCCCATCCAGTTGGCCCTGACCTATCCGGAGCGGAGGCCCTCCCTGTTTGAGCGTCTGGACTTCTATAAGCTCGCGGCCCTCAGCTTTGAGGAGCCGGACCTGGAGAACTTCCCCTGCCTGGCCCTGGCCATGGACTGCGCCGGCCGGGGCGGCGCCGCCGCCTGCGTCATGAGCGCCGCCAACGAGGAGGCGGTGCGCCTGTTCCTCCAGGGCCGCCTGGGCTACAACCGGATCTACGATCTGGCCGCCGGGGCGGTGGAGGCGCTCTGCGGCCTCCCGGGGACGGACATCGACGCCATCCTGGAGGCGGACCGGGCCGCCCGGCGCTATGTGCAGGAAAACGGGACAAAATAAAGCAGACTTATCGTTTGGAGAGCGGTTTCTATGACAGTTTTGTATGTGATCCTGGCAATTCTCCTCTTCGGCGTGCTGATCGCCATCCATGAGCTGGGGCATTTCATGGCCGCCAAGGCCTGCGGCGTGAAGGTGGAGGAGTTCTCCATCGGCATGGGGCCGGTGCTGTGGAAAAAGCAGGGGGAGGAGACCCAGTACTCCCTGCGCCTGGTGCCCATCGGCGGCTTCTGCGCCATGGCGGGGGAGGATGAGCAGTCGGAGGACCCCCGGGCCTTTACCAACCAGGCGCCCTGGAAACGGGCGATCATTCTGGCCGCCGGGGCCTTTATGAATTTCCTGCTGGGCCTGCTGATCGTCCTGCTGCTCTATACCGGGGCGGCGGCCTTCCGGGCTCCGGTGCTGGACTCCTTTATGGAGGGCTGCCCCTATGAGTCCGCGGAGGGCCTGCAGGTGGGGGACCGGTTTTACAGCATCGACGGCCGCCGGGTCTATATGCAGTACAACGTGACGGACTTCCTGTCCAAGGGGGACGGGCGCTATGACCTGGTGATGATCCGGGACGGGAAGAAGGTGCGCCTGGACGGCTTTGAACTGGTCCGGCTGGACTACGAGGGCTATGACCAGAAAATGTTCGGCTTCGTGCTGGGCTTTGAGGAGGCGAGCTTCGCCAACACCCTGCGCTACACCTGGAACACGGCCATGGAGTACAGCCGCCTGGTCTGGATGGGTCTGGAACAGTTGGTTTCCGGACAGGTGGGGGTGCAGGAGCTGTCCGGCCCGGTGGGCATCGTGGACCTGATGGCCGAGACCGGGGAGCAGGCGGAGAGCACCGGCGACGCCCTGTACAGCATCTTCAATCTGGGCGCCTTCATCGCCATCAACCTGGCCATCATGAACCTGCTGCCCATCCCCGCCCTGGACGGCGGGCGGATCTTCCTGCTGCTGGTGACCTGGCTCATTGAATCCGTCACCCGGAAAAAGCTCAACCCCAAGTACGAGGGCTATATCCACGGGGCGGGCATGGTGCTGCTCCTGGGGCTCATGGCCTTTGTGATGTTCAACGATATTGTAAGGATTATAACAGGATGACGAAAAGAGAGAACACAAGACAGATTCAGGCCGCCGGGCTGAAGATCGGCGGCGGCGCGGCCGTGTCGGTCCAGTCCATGTGCAACACCAAGACCTGGGACGTAGAGGCCACGGTCGCTCAGATCAAGGCCCTCCGGGCCGCCGGCTGCGATCTGGTGCGGCTGGCGGTGCCGGACCTGCGCTCCGCCCAGGCCATCTCCGCCATCAAGGAGCAGGTGGACGTCCCCCTGGTGGCGGATATCCACTTTGACTACAGGCTGGCCCTGGAGTGCGCCGCCCGGGGGATCGACAAGATCCGCATCAACCCCGGCAACATCGGCGGGGAGGACCGGGTGGAGGCGGTAGCCAGGGCCTGCCGGGAGCGGGGCATCCCCATCCGGATCGGCGTCAACGCCGGCAGCCTGGAAAAGCGGCTGCTGGAAAAATACGGCCACCCCTGCCCGGAGGCCATGGTGGACAGCGCCCGGGACCACGCGGCGCTGCTGGAGAAGTTCGGCTTTGAGGACATCTGCCTGTCCATGAAGGCCTCCTCCGTGCCCCTCACCATCGCGGCCTACCGGCTGGCGGCGGAGACCTTCCCCTATCCGCTGCACCTGGGCGTCACGGAGACGGGGACCGAGTGGTTCGGCACCATCCAGTCCGCCGTGGGCATCGGCACCCTCCTCAGCGAGGGCATCGGGGACACCGTCCGGGTCTCCCTGACGGCGGACCCGGTGAAGGAGGTCACGGCGGGCATCGCCATTTTAAAGGCGGCGGGCCTGCGCCCCGGCGGGGTGCGCTTCGTGTCCTGCCCTACCTGCGGCCGGACGGAGATCGACTTGATCGGCCTGGCAAACCAGGTGGAGAGCCGGGTGAAGAACATAGACCGGGATATCACCGTAGCGGTGATGGGCTGCGCGGTGAACGGGCCGGGGGAGGCCCGGGAGGCGGATTACGGCGTAGCCGGCGGCAAGGGCAAGGGCCTGCTGTTCAAAAAGGGCCAGGTGCTGGGCACCTTCCCCTATGAGCGCCTTTGCGACGCGCTGCTGGAGCTGATTGAAAAGGACGGGGGCAAATGAGCCATACGCCGTTTTTGACCATCTTTCCCGGCTGTGAGGATCAGGCGGGCTTTGCCGGAGGGCTGGAGAAGGCCTATGTGACCGCGGTGGAGATCGACCAGGGGGAGCGGAGCATGTCCGTCAGCGCCTGGTTTCCCGCCATGCCCTCTCCTACGGAGCTGGCCTCCCTCAGCGAGCGGCTGAAGGCGGACTACGCCCTGAACGGGGTGGGCCTGATCCCGGACTACCCCAAGCCCAAGGCGGCCACGGCTCCCGCCGCTCCTGCGCCCCGGTCCGGAGACCGGCCCAGCCCTCCCAGCGGGGACGTACTCTTCGGCAAGGCCATCAAGCAGCGGCCTGTCCCCATGAGCAGCCTGAGCCTGGAGTCCGGCCGGGTGACCGTGGAGGGGGACGTGGTGGCCGTCACCAGCCGCAGCCTCCAGAAGCGGGGCGGGGCGGTGCTCTGCTTTGACATCACCGACCGGACCAACTCCGTCCGGGTGTCCCGCTTCCTCCGGGCGGACGACGACAAGTCCATCCTGGACAAGGTCTCCGTGGGGGACCATGTGGCCGTCCAGGGGGAGATCATCTACAGCAAGTATGACGACGACATGGTGCTGGACCCGAAAAGCATCGTCAAGAGCAAGCGCTATATCCGGCCGGACAACGCCCCGGAGAAACGGGTGGAGCTGCACATGCACACCCGCTTTTCCGCCCTGGACGCCCTGACGGACCCGGAGGCGGCGGTGAAGCGGGCGGCGTACTGGGGCATGCCCGCTCTGGCCGTCACGGACCATGGGGTGGCCCAGGCCTTTCCCGACATGTGGAAAGCCGGGAAAAAGCACGGCGTCAAGATCCTCTACGGCCTGGAGTGCTATTATAAAAACGACATGGACGGCAACAGCGCCGTCATGGGCAAGAGCAAGCTGCCCATGGACACGGAGTTCGTGGCCTTTGACATCGAGACCACGGGCCTCAACGCCAACATGGACCGGATGACGGAGATCGGCGCGGTGATCTTCTCCGGCGGGGAGATCAGGCAGACCTTCAACACCTTTGTCAACCCCGGCCGGCACATTCCGCCGGATATTACCAAGCTCACCGGCATCCGGGACAGCGACGTGGCCGGCGCGCCGGGAGAGGGGGAGGCCCTGCGCCTCTTTACGGACTTCGCCGGGGACCGGCCCCTCATCGCCCACAACGCCCATTTTGACGTGGGCTTCATGACTGCCGCCGCCCAGCGGACGGGGCAGAAGTTCAGCCCTGTCTTTCTGGACACCCTGGCCCTGGCCCAGGCCCTGCTGCCGGAGCTGAAGCGCTTCAAGCTGGACATCGTCTCCAACCACCTGGGCCTGCCCCAGTTCAACCACCACCGGGCCTCGGACGACGCGCTGGTGGTGGCCCGGATCATGGACAAGTTTCTGCCCATGCTCCAGAGCCGGGGGGCCAAAACCGTGGACGATATCGAGACGGTGTACCACTCCATCCGCCGCACGGACGTGGCCAAGACCTACCATATGATCCTGCTGGTGAAGAATCGGAAGGGGCTGAAGAATCTCTATGAGATGATCTCCCAGTCCTATCTGAAGTATTTCTACCGCAGCCCCATTGTGCCGAAAAGCCTGCTGGTGCAGCACCGGGAGGGCATCCTGGTGGGCTCCGCCTGCGGCATGGGCGAGCTCTACGGGGCGGTGATGAAGGGCGCGGCGGACGAGGAGCTGAAGCGGATCGCCTCTTTCTACGACTATCTGGAGATCCAGCCCATCTGCAACAACGGCTTTCTGGTGGAAAACGGCACGGTGAAGGACGTGACCGTCCTCCAGGACTATAACCGGACCATCCTGCGCATCGGTAAAGAGCTGGGCAAGCCCGTGGTGGCCGCCAGCGACGTGCACTTCCTCGACCCGGAGGACGAGCAGTACCGGAAGATCCTCAACGCGGCCCGGAAATTCTCCGACGCGGACCGGGACTGCCCCATCTACTTCCGCAACACCGAGGAGATGCTGGCGGAGTTTGCCTACCTGGGGGAGGAGACGGCCAAGGAGGTGGTCATCACCAACACCCGGGCCATCGCGGACCAGATCGAGGAGATCGAGCTGCTGCCCAAGGGGCTCTTCCCGCCCCGGATCGAGAACTCGGCCCGGGATCTGAAGGACCTGGTCTATGGCAAGATGCACCGGATCTACGGGGAAAACCCGCCGGAGATCGTCAAGAGCCGGGTGGACGTGGAGCTGGACACCATCCTCAGCCACAATTACGACGTGATCTACATGAGCGCCCAGAAGCTGGTGCAGAACTCCCTGGAAAACGGCTACCTGGTGGGCAGCCGGGGCAGCGTGGGCTCCTCCATCGTGGCCTTTATGGCGGGGATCACGGAGGTCAACTCCCTGCCGCCCCACTATGTCTGCCCCAAGTGCTGCTATTCGGAGTTCGTCACCGACGGCAGCTACGGCTGCGGGGCGGACATGCCGGAGAAAGCCTGTCCCCACTGCGGCGCGCCCATGAACCGGGACGGCTTTGACATCCCCTTTGAGACCTTCCTGGGCTTCCCCGGCAACGCCAAGACCCCGGATATCGACCTGAACTTCTCCGGGGAGTACCAGGCCAAAGCCCACAAATATACCGAGACTCTCTTCGGCCCGGATCATGTGTTCCGGGCGGGCACCATCGGCACGCTGGCGGAAAAGACCGCTTACGGCTATGTGAAGAAGTACCTGGAGGAGCGGGGCGTCACCGCCTCCAAGGCGGAGGAAAACCGCCTGGCCCAGGGCCTGGTGGGCATCAAGCGTACCACCGGCCAGCACCCCGGCGGCCTGGTGGTCATCCCCCAGGATATGGACGTGACGGACTTCTGCCCCGTCCAGCACCCGGCGGACGACCCGGACAGCGACATTATCACCACCCATTTTGAATACCACTGCATGGAGGACAACCTCCTGAAGCTGGACGAGCTGGGCCACGATGACCCCACCATGATCCGCATGCTGGAGGACATGACCGGCGAGGACGCCAAGACCATCTCCTTGTCCGACCCGGAGACCATGCGCATCTTCACTACCCCCGCCGCCCTGGGCCTGCCGGAGGACGACCCCATTATCGGCAAGACCGGCACAATCGGCGTGCCCGAGTTCGGCACGGGCTTCACCCGGCAGATGCTGGTGGACACCCAGCCCCGGCAGTTTGACACCTTGGTGCGCCTCTCCGGCTTTTCCCACGGCACCGACGTGTGGGCCGGGAACATCCACGACCTGATCGTGAACGGCGTCGCCACCGTCAACGAGACCGTGGGCTGCCGGGACGACATTATGCTCTACCTGATCTCCAAGGGCATGGAGCCCGCCCTGGCCTTCAAAACCATGGAGGCCGTGCGCAAGGGCAAGGTGAAGAAGAGCGGGGAGTTCCCGGGAGACGCGGAGCAGCAGATGCGCGCTCTGGGCGTACCGGACTGGTACATAGAGTCCTGCCGGAAGATCGCCTATCTGTTCCCCAAAGCCCACGCGGTGGCTTATGTGATGATGGCTTTCCGCATCGCCTGGTTCAAGGTCCACCGGCCCCTGGCCTTCTACAGCGCCTACTTCTACCGGCGCAGCCAGAAGGGCGGCTTCGACGCGGCCATGATGACCGGCGGGACCGAGTCCGTCCGCCGGAAGATCAACGAGCTGAGCCGGAAGCCGGACAAGACTGCCAACGAGGAGGACCTGCTGGTGAGCCTGGAGGCGGTATACGAGTTCAACCTGCGGGGCTTTGAGTTCGCGCCCATGGACTTGTACGAGTCGGACGTGACCAAGTTCAAGCCGGTGGGGGAGCGGCAGCTCCGGCCGCCCTTCGTGTCTGTCTCCGGTCTGGGGGAGGCCGCCGCGCTGGACCTGGACCGGGCCCGGAGATCCGGGCAGAAGTTCGTCTCCATCGAGGAGCTGAGCCAGGCCTGCCCCAAGGTGAGCCAGGCCAACCTGGACCAGCTCCGGGCCCTGGGCGCCCTGGGCGACCTGCCGGAGACCAGCCAGATCACCCTCTTTGATTTTTAAAAAAGGCACAAAAAAGTACCGGCTGGGAACAGAGTTCCCGGCCGGTCAGACTGTAGACAAACCCATCGGCAGTGCATAGAACTGCAGGGGGAGAGGGCGGAGAGGGGGCGGGAACCCCCTTTCAGCGTTCAATCTGCTCTTATCCAAGAGCATTTTTGCATGCTCTTGAATAAGTTCAAGGTGAAGACACTTTGTCTTCACCTTAACCGGCCGGGAACAGAGTTCCCGGCCGGCGGCGCATTTTATATTTGGTATTTTAGTAAGCCACGCCCCAGTAGATCATGTGTTTGGCGGGACGGCCGCAGCAGACGCAGCGCTCGCCCACGCGCTCCTGCACCAGAGGCATGCAGCGGGAGGACACGCCGGCCTTCTCCTTCATCTCCTCCTCGCACTTCACGTCCCCGCACCACATGGTCTTGGCGAAGCCGCCCTCGGTCTCCATAAAGGTCTTGACCTCTTCCACGGTTTGGCAGACCTTAGTGTGCTCCTCCAGGTTCTTCTTGGCCCGGGCGAAGAGCCCCTCGTGGACGCTGTCCAGCAGCTCCCGGACCGCCTCCTCCAGCCCGGCCAGGGGCACGAAGACCTTCTCCCCGCTGTCCCGCCTGCAGATGCAGCACAGGTCCTTCTCCATGTCCTTGGGGCCGATCTCGATGCGCAGAGGCACGCCCTTCATCTCGTACTCCGCGGCCTTCCAGCCCATGGACTGGTCAGAATCGTCGATCCCGGCCCGGATGCCGGCGGCCTTCAGCCGCTCCAGCAGGGCCTTGGCCGCCTCCAGCACGCCGGGTTTGTGCATGGCCACAGGGATGACCATGGCCTGGATGGGGGCTACCCGGGGCGGGAGGACCAGGCCCCGGTTGTCCCCGTGGGTCATGATGACGCCGCCGATGGTCCGGGTGGTGAAGCCCCAGGAGGTCTCAAAGGGGGTGCGCTGTTGGTTCTCCTTATCGGTAAAGGTAATGTCAAAGGCCTTGGCAAAGCCGTCCCCAAAATAGTGGCTGGTGCCGTTCTGGAGGGCCTTCCGGTCGTGCATCATGCACTCGATGGTGTAGGTCCGCTCCGCGCCGGCGAACTTCTCCTTATCGGTCTTCAGGCCCTTGACCACCGGCATGGCCAGCACGTTCTCGCAGATATCCGCGTAGATGTTCAGCATCCGCTCGGTCTCCTGGATGGCCTCCTCCGCGGTGGCGTGGAGGGTGTGCCCCTCCTGCCACAGAAACTCCCGGTGCCGCAGGAAGGGCCGGGTGGTCTTTTCCCAGCGGAGCACGGAGCACCACTGGTTATACAGCAGGGGCAGATCCCGCCAGGAGTGGACGATATGGCTCCAGTGCTCGCAAAACAGGGTCTCGGAGGTGGGGCGGACGCAGAGCCGCTCCGGCAGCTCCTCGCTGCCGCCGTGAGTGACCCAGGCGCACTCGGGGGCGAAGCCCTCCACATGGTCCTTCTCCTTCTGCAGCAGGCTCTCGGGAATCAGCAGCGGCATGGCCACGTTCACATGGCCGGTGGCCTTGAAGCGCTTGTCCATCTCCGCCTGGATGTTTTCCCAGATGGCGTAGCCATAGGGGCGCAGGATGAACATGCCCTTCACGCTGGTATAGCCGATCAGGTCCGCCTTGGTGCACACATCGGTGTACCACTGGGCAAAGTCCTGCTCCATATCGGTGATCTGTTCCACCTTTTTTTCTTTCGCCATTGAAATGATCCTCTCTTTCCGCCAGGGCCCTTGCCCCGCCGTTAATCGCGGCCCAGGGCCGCGCCCTAATATTCTAGCTTCCCCACTTTTCCTTGTCAAGGGCTCAAATGCCCTTCTGTCAACAATTTTTCTTGACCTTAAGCCCCACAACGGCTATAATAGCACATGATCCCATTTCGGAGGTGACCGATATCAATAAGCAGAAATTCCTTGCGGAGCTGGGCAAGCTGCTGACCTTCATGTATGAGGAGGACCGGCAGAACGCGCTTGCCCTGTACGGCAGGATGTTTGACAAGGCGGAGGACGAGATGGCCCTGCTGCAGCTGCTGGTGTCGCCGACCAGGCAGGCGGTGATCGTGGCCCGGGCCTATAACGCCAGGGAGCGCAAGCTCCAGGTCTATTCCCAGTCCCGGGAGGACGAGGCCCCTGCGTATTCCAACGGTGAGATCCCGGACTATGCCCGCGCCATCAGTCAGATCCATCAGACGGCCGTAGCGCAGCATATTATCGCGCCGGACGTGGCCTCCGGCCAGTTTACGCTTTTTCAGGACGACGATTCCGGTTTCACAGAGACCTATCAGTATGAGGAAAACGGCCCGCAGTCGCAGACCGCTGCCCCGGCTCCCGCGCCGGCAGAGCCGGCGGTGCCGGTGACGCCTGCCGTCCCCGTCTCCATGCCCGAGTCCGCGCCGGCAGAACCGGCCCCGGTCCCGGCGGAGAGCGCCGAACCGGCTGTGACCGCAGCCGCTGTCCCGGCGGAGGCGCCTGTCCCGGCTCCGGCGGAGGACGAGCTCCCGGCCGCCCCCGTGCCGGACGCGGAGCCTGAAGAGGCCGTTCCTGCACCGCCGGAGGCGCCTGCCGCCCCCGCGCCGGTGGATGTGGACGCCTTTGTGGAGAATTTCTCCATTGCGGACAGTGAGATGGACGCTGCCCCCGCCGCGCCGGAGGGACCGGCGGAAGAGTCCGAGGCGGCTTCTGCCGCCCTGGCGGCGGCAGAAGCGGTAGAGCCCGTGCCCGTCCCGGAGGACGAGCCGGAGCCCGTCCCCGCCGCCCCCACCAGGACGGTGCGCAAGCCCCGGATCTTCCTGCTGCTGGTGTACATTCTGTTCGCCGTCCCCCTGACCCTGATCGGGGTTACGGTGCTGCTGATTCCCACGCTCTTTTTCCTTGTCCTGGGCGTCAGCGTCCTGGCTACCGGCGCCGTCGTCCTGGCGGCCGCGTTCAGCGGCTTCAGCGTGCTGGCGGATATCATGGTGGTGCTGGGCGCGGGGCTGATCGTCTTTGCCCTGGGGCTGCTGCTCTTCTGGATCTTTATCTGGTTTATCGGCGGCGCCATCGTCGGCCTGGTGCGGGGCGTGCTCTCCCTGGGCAGCCGCTGGTGCTATAAGGAGGTGCCCGTCGTATGAAAAAAGGCTGGAGAATTGTAGGCGTGATCGTGCTGGTGGCGGTGCTGCTGGGCGCGGTGGCCGTCGGCGTGGGCCTGATGACGGGAGCGGACAGCGTCCGGATCTATTCGGTTTTGGATAACCGCTATCACATCACCATGTATTACGAATATGCCCAGCAGGTGATGGATATCCTCCTGGCAGAGCTGGCCTGAACCGCAAAAAAGCTCCCTGGATTTGCAAAAAACGCAAACCCAGGGAGCTTTTTTGGACAAATCATCGTTTGCCCCGGAAAAAGCCGCGCAGGAGGGCGGCGCAGGCCTCCTCCCGGACCCCGCCGAAGACCGCGGGGCGGTGGCCGTAGCGCTCGGAAAAGAGGTCAATGACGCTGCCGCAGGAGCCGGAGACGGCCTCCCGGGCCCCGAAGACCACTGTGGGGATCCGGGCGTTGATGATGGCCCCGGCGCACATGGGGCAGGGCTCCAGAGTCACGGCCAGGGCGCAGCCCTCCAGGCGCCAGTCCCCCAGGGCTTCGCAAGCCTGCCGGATGGCCTCCAGCTCCGCGTGGGCGGTGGCGTCCCCCCGCTCCTCCCGGCGGTTGCGGCCCCGGCCGACGATCCGGCCCGCCGGATCCGTTATCACGCAGCCCACCGGCACCTCGCCGGCCTCCGCCGCCTCCCGGGCCAGGTCCAGGGCCAGGTCCATCATATCCTCTCTGGTCATAGCTTTCCCTTCTTATGAAAAACGCGGGGCATTTTGCCCCGCGTTTTTTAATGTTTTACGCCAGCGCCGCGGTGATGATGGACATCTGATAGACTTCCTCCGCGTCGCAGCCCCGGGACAGGTCGTTGATGGGGGCGTTCAGGCCCTGGAGAATGGGGCCGTAGGCCGCGAAGCCGCCCAGACGCTGGGCAATCTTGTAGCCGATGTTGCCGGACTGGATCTCCGGGAAGATGAAGGTGTTGGCATAGCCGGCCACCGGGCTGCCGGGGAACTTCAGCTGGCCCACCACCGGGGACACGGCCGCGTCAAACTGCATCTCGCCGTCCAGCGCCAGATCGGGGGCCTTGGCCTTGGCGATCGCCGTGGCGTTGCGCACCAGGTCCACGTTGGCGCCCTTGCCGGAGCCCTTGGTGGAGTAGGACAGCATGGCCACCTTGGGGTCCATGCCGAAGACCTTGGCGGTCTTGGCGGTCTCCAGCGCGACCTCAGCCAGCTGATCGGCGGCGGAGAGGACCACATTGCCCTCTTTGTCCAGCTTGTCCTGATAGTCGATGTTGATGGCGCAGTCGCCCATGGCCAGCATCTCCTCGCCCCGGACCAGGATGAAGCAGGAGCTCACCAGATTGGCGCCGGGCCGGGTCTTCACCAGCTGCAGGGCGGGACGGACCGTGTCGGCGGTGGAATAGGTGGCGCCGCCCAGCAGCGCGTCGGCCTTGCCCATCTTCACCAGCATGGTGCCGAAATAGTTGCCCTTCTGCAGCGCGTCCCGGCATTCCTCGGGGCTCATTTTGCCCTTACGCAGGGCCACCATGGTCTCCACCATCTCGTCCATGCCCTCATAGGCGGCGGGGTCGATGATCTCCAGACCGTCAATATCAAAACCGCCCTTGGCGGCGGCCGCCTTCACCTCGTCCACGTTGCCCACCAGGATGGGGGTCAGAAAACCGTCCTTCTTCAGACGGGCCGCGGATTCCAGAATGCGGGCGTCGGGGCCCTCGGTGTATACGATCTTGCGGGGGTTGGCCTTCAGCTTCTCTACCAGATTTTCAAACATAAGAACACTACCTCCCAATATTTTGTCTCAGGCATCAGCCATGATTACTTTACCACGCTTTCGCGCGTTTTTCAAGGCGTCCGGGACAATTCCCCGGCCCCGGACGGGAAGTTTTTGTTTACAAAGGGGCCGCCAGCCGTTATAATACTCTCCGTTATCACGCGAGGACAGAAACGGAGACGCTTATGAGAACTTTTCAGCAGACGCTCTCGGCCCTGCGCCGGGAGAGGCATCTGAGCCAGCGCCAGGCGGCCGCCGAACTGGGCATCAGTCAGGCGCTGCTGAGCCACTATGAAAACGGGGCCCGGGAGCCGGGGCTGAACTTCGTCAGCCGGGCCTGCGACTATTACGGGGTCACGGCGGACTATCTGCTCTGCCGCAGCGACCGGCCGGGGACCGGGGATCTGGAGGAGCTGCGCGCCACGCTGAGCCAGCTGCGGGCCCTGCTGGACCGAGCGGAGCTGGCCCTGAACGGCGAAGAAGGAGGGGCTCAATGAAGGAACAGAGGCTGATTCGGAATTTTTCCATCATCGCCCATATCGACCACGGCAAATCCACCCTCTCCGACCGGCTCATTGAGAAATGCGGCGCGGTGGAGCAGCGGATCATGGAGGACCAGATCCTGGACAACATGGAGCTGGAGAAGGAGCGGGGCATCACCATCAAGGCCCGGGCGGTGGGCTTGGAGTACAGGGCCGCGGACGGGGAATGCTATACCCTGAACCTGATCGACACGCCGGGCCATGTGGACTTCAACTATGAAGTCAGCCGCTCCCTGGCCGCCTGCGAGGGGGCGGTGCTGGTGGTGGACGCCTCCCAGGGCGTGGAAGCCCAGACCCTCTCCAACACCTATCTGGCTCTGGACAACGACCTGGAGCTGCTGCCGGTGATCAACAAGATCGACCTGCCAGCGGCGGACCCCCAGCGGGTCAAGGACGAGATCGAGGAGATCATCGGCCTGCCCGCCCAGGACGCGCCGGAGATCAGCGCCAAGGCGGGCATCAACATCGACGCGGTGCTGGAGGATATCGTTCAGAACGTGCCGGCCCCCTCCGGGGACCCGGACGCGCCCCTGAAAGCCCTGATTTTTGACAGCCAGTACGACAACTACCGGGGCGTCATCGTCTTCATGCGCCTGATAGACGGCTGCATCCGGAAGGACAGCGAGGTGCTGCTCATGTCCACCGGGGCCCGGTACAAGGTGGTGGAGGTGGGCCATCTGCGGCCTATGGGCCTGGACCCCTGCGAGGAGCTCTCCGCCGGGGACGTGGGCTACTTCACCGCCAGCATCAAAAACGTGGCGGACACCCGGGTGGGCGACACGGTGACGGACGCCCTCAACCCCACCGCCCAGGCCCTGCCCGGCTACCGGCCCGCCCGGCCCATGGTCTACTGCGGCATTTACACCGAGGACGGCTCCAAGTACCCGGATCTCCGGGACGCCCTGGAGAAGCTCAAGCTCAACGACGCCTCCCTCTCCTTCGAGCCGGAGAGCTCCGCAGCCCTGGGCTTCGGCTTTCGCTGCGGCTTTCTGGGCATGCTGCACATGGAGGTGATCCAGGAACGGCTGGAGCGGGAGTTTGACCTGGAGCTGGTGACCACTCTGCCCTCGGTGATCTACCGGGTGGAGAAGAGCGACGGCAGCACGGTCATGGTGGACAACCCCCACAATTACCCGGACGCCAACACCATTCTGGAGGCCTACGAGCCCTACGTAAAGGTCTCCATCATCACCCCCAACGAGTATGTGGGCAACATCATGCCTCTGTGCCAGGACCGGCGGGGGGAGTACAAGAACATGCAGTATCTGGACGCCCGTCTGGTGGAGATGCACTACGAGATGCCTCTCAACGAGATCATCTACGACTTTTTTGACACCCTCAAGGCCCGGACCCGGGGCTATGCCTCCCTGGACTATGAGTTTTCCGAGTACAAGCCCAGCGACCTGGTGAAGGTGGACATGCTTCTGAACGGGGACCAGGTGGACGCCCTGAGCTTCATTGCCCACCGGGACAAGGCCTATCCCCGGGGCCGCCGCCTCTGCGAGAAGCTGAAGGAGAACATCCCCCGGCAGCTCTTCGAGGTGCCTATTCAGGCGGCCATCGGCGGGCGGATCATCGCCCGGGAGACGGTAAAGGCCCTGCGCAAGGACGTTCTGGCCAAGTGCTACGGCGGCGACATCACCCGGAAGAAGAAGCTGCTGGAGAAGCAGAAGGAGGGCAAAAAGAAGATGCGCCAGCTGGGCACGGTCCAGATCCCCACGGAGGCCTTCCTGGCGGTCTTAAAACTTGACGAATGACATAAAGCGCCTCAGGCTTTTCTGAGGCGCTTATCTTAAACAAATCTTAAAAAATTAAACCCTTGGTTTTTAAGAGGGCTTTGTGTACAATAATACGCGAGGTGAGCGAGCGTGTACAACATCCTGATCTGCGACGACGAAAAGGACATCGTCTCCGCGCTGAAGATCTACCTGGAGGCGGAGGGCTACCGGACCTTTGAGGCCTATAACGGCCGGGAGGCGCTGAAGGTCTGCCGGGAGCAGGAGATTCATCTGGCCCTGCTGGATATCATGATGCCGGAGATGGACGGTATCAGCGCCATGGTGGAGCTGCGCAGGGAGAGCAATCTCCCGGTCATCCTCCTCACGGCCAAAGGCGAGGACACGGACAAGATCCTGGGCCTCAACGTGGGGGCGGACGACTATATCACCAAGCCCTTCAACCCGGTGGAGATGCTGGCCCGGGTCCGCTCTCAGCTGCGGCGGTACATGCAGCTGGGGGGCGGGGCGGTGAAGGCCGGTGCCCTCAGCATTGGCAACATCGTCCTGGACGACCGGAGCAAGGAGGTCAGCGTGGACGGGGAGCCGGTGAGCCTCACCCCCACGGAATACGGCATTTTAAAGCTCCTGATGGAGCATCCGGGGGAGGTCTTCTCCCCCAAGGAAATTTTCCGCAAGGTCTGGGCGGACGAGCCCTACGGGGCGGAGAGCACTGTGGCGGTGCATATCCGGCACCTGCGGGAAAAGGTGGAGATCAACCCAGCCGAGCCCCGGTATATCAAGGCGGTCTGGGGCCAGGGCTATAAATTGGAAGGAGGCAAGGGAGCATGAAAAAGCTGAGAGGCAGCGTCCTCGTCAAGGTATTGGCCATTCTGCTGCTGACCGTCATGGCCCTGTGCCTGTTCGCCTGTGTTCTCGGGGGCCTCCTTCTCTACGAGTTCAGGGCCTACAGCGGCGGGACCCAGGAGGACGTACTGAACCGGATGGGGGAGGAGAATCTGCGCTCCGCCGCGGCCATGCTGGCCAACCGGCTGCAGTATGACCCCGCGCTGCAGGATCGGGACAGCGAGGATGTCCTTCTGACGGACGATTTCAGCTTTATGCTCACCGACGCGAACGGCGAGATCCTGATCGACCAGACGGAGGGCAAGACGGTCCTGTGGAGCGGCCAGTGCCGCTTGGAATACCGGGCGACCTATAGCGAGACCACCGAGGACGAGATGCGGTACGACGTCAGCGTGTGGGCCTGTTCCGCCGAGGGCAGCGTGATCTGGGGCAGCAGCTTCGCCAATTATATACCCCGGTATATCAACAAGCCCCTGGTGGAGTATCTGGGCGCTCAGGCTGAAAACGCCTCGGAGACGGTGGACACAACATCCGGCGGCAAGCTCCCCGCCGGGTACCGGGAGGCGCCCAAGACGGATCTGGCCTTCCTCTATGTCCTTACCGGCTGCCTGACGGACCCCCTGACAGACTGGGACCTGCTGTCGGTGAACCTGTTCAACGCGCTGCAGCCGGCCCGCTATGCCCTGCTGTGGGGCGCCCTGGGCTCCCTGCTGGCCTGTGTGCTGCTGTTTGTGTTCCTGATGTGCGCCGCCGGCCACCGGGGCGGCGGGGAGGAGGTCGTCCCCAACTTTGCCGACAGGCTGCCCTCCGACCTGTTCGCGGCGGCGGTGGGGCTCGGGGCCTGCTGGTGCGTCTACTTCGGCATGGAGATCGTGGACGAGGCGTCGGGATTCCGGCATTTGGATCCGTTTTTCTTCTCCTGCGGCACGCTGCTGCTGATCGCCGGCTTTCTGCTGGCGCTCTGGCTGTGCATGAGCTTCGCCACCCGGCTGAAGCTGGGCACGGTGATCAAAAACAGCCTGTGCTGGAAGCTGCTGGTCTGGGGCTGGCGGATCATCCGGGCGGTGCTGGCCTGGTGCTGTCGGGTCATCCGGGGCTTTTTCCGGGCCGTGAGGATCTTCCTGCGGAAGATCCCCCTGCTGTGGAAGGCCATCCTGTTTGTGGGCGTCCTGCTGCTGGCGGAGCTTATCGTCATCATGAGTACGGAGTATGACCTTGGCGTGGAGGTCGTTCTCTGGCTTCTGGAAAGCGCCGCGCTGAGCCTGGCCTTCTTTTACGCCATCCTCTGCCTGCGGCGGCTGCAAAAGGGCATCAAGGAAATCGCCGCTGGCAACGAGGCCTATGTGGTGAACACCGAGCACCTCTACGGGGACTTCAAGGACAGCGCCGAGGACTTAAACCACATCCGGGAGGGCATGGTCCGGGCTGTGAACGAGCGGATGAAGAGCGAACGCTTCCGCACGGAGCTGATCACCAACGTGTCCCACGATATCAAGACGCCCCTGACCTCCATCATCAACTATGTGGACCTGCTGGAGAAGGAGCAGCCGGAGAACGAGAAAATGCGGGAGTACATCGAGGTGCTCTCCCGGCAGTCCGCCCGGCTAAAAAAGCTGATCAACGATCTGATCGAGGCCAGCAAGGCCAGCACCGGGAACCTGTCCGTGAGCCTGGAGCGCTGCGAGATGGGGGTGCTGCTGGACCAGACGGTGGGAGAGTATACCGAGAAGCTGGCCGCCGCCGGGCTGGACCTGGTGGTGAAAAAGCCGGAGGAGCCGGTGACCGTGCTGGCCGACCGGCGGCATATCTGGCGCATCTTCGACAACCTGATGAGCAACATCTGCAAGTACGCCCAGCCGGGGACCCGGGTCTATCTGAATCTGGAAAAGACCGGGAACCGGGCGGCGGTCACCTTCCGCAACATCTCCCGCTCCCAGCTGAACATCAGCGGGGACGAGCTGATGGAGCGCTTTGTCCGGGGGGACAGTTCCCGGAACACCGAGGGCAGCGGCTTAGGTCTCTCCATCGCCCGGAGCCTGGCCCAGCTGCAGCACGGCGAGCTGGAGCTGACCGTGGACGGGGACCTGTTCAAGGTGACGCTGCGCTTCCCCGCGGCAGAATAAAGAAAAAGGGGCTGTAGCAACTTAAGCTGCAGCCCCTTGAGCGTTAAAGAAAGGCAAATTTTTTATCTGAAGTAAACGAAAGTTTATAGGAGGAAAGACACCTTTCTCGGCTCGTCTCCTTTGGTCACAAGCGGAAACTTGGCTTTGTCTCTTGGTGTATTGTAGCCTTCTCTTGCCTCGTCGCAAGAGAAGGCTGCCGAAGAGAAAGACGCCCGGGGAAGAATCCCCGGGGCCCCTCCGGGAGCAGGGTACAGCAGACCCGTTCTTAGGTCGCCCTTCGTCTTTCCTGCCGGTTTACCCCGGTGCAAACACTGGCAAAAGTCGCTCCTGCGGTTGCACGCACATACCTACAAGGCTCGCCGGGCAGGTATTTTTTTTGCGCCCCCTCATGGCTCCCCTGTGCAAGGGGAGGCATGAGGACTGGAACTTACTTGCTCAACTAAACTTTCGTTTATCTCAAGAGCATCTATTTTTGCATATTAAAAGACTGCAGCAAAAAAGTGTTTGCTGCAGCTCCTTGACTATGTAATTCAGGCGTTTTCGTACATCCGGCTGTAATAATCCAGGTATTCTCCGGAGGTCACCCGCTCTACCCAGCCGGGATTTTGCAGGTACCACTCGATGGTCTCCCGCATGCCCTGCTGGAAGCTGTAGGCCGGGGCCCAGCCCAGCTGGCCGGTGATCTTGGTGTTGTCGATGGCATAGCGCCGGTCGTGGCCGGGCCGGTCCTGCACGTGGCGGATCAGGCTCTCCGGCTTGCCCAGCTCGTCCAGGATCAGGCGGACGATCTCAATGTTGGCCCGCTCGTTGTTGCCGCCGATGTTGTAGACCTCGCCCCGGACCCCCTTGTCCAGCACCGTGAGGATGGCGGAACAGTGGTCCGACACGTGCAGCCAGTCCCGAATCTGCATCCCGTCCCCGTAGACCGGCAGGGGCTTGCCCTCCAGGGCGTTGTGGAGCATCAGGGGGATCAGCTTCTCCGGGAATTGATAGGGGCCGTAATTGTTGGAGCAGCGGGTGATGTTCACCGGCATGCCGTAGGTCTGCCGGTAGGCCCGCACCACCAGGTCCGCCGAGGCCTTGGAGGCCGAGTAGGGGCTGTTGGGGGCCAAGGGCGTGGTCTCGGTGAACATGCCGGTTTTGCCCAGAGCGCCGTAGACCTCGTCGGTGGAGACCTGAAGATAGACGACGCCGGGCTTGTATTCCGTGGAGTATTTGCTGTCCGGCTCCAGCTTCCAGTGCCGCTTGGCCGCGTCCAGAAGAGTCTGGGTGCCGATGACATTGGTGGTCAGGAAGATCTCCGGCTCCACAATGCTCCGGTCCACGTGAGACTCCGCGGCGAAGTGGACCACCGTATCAAACGCATAGCGGCTGAAGAGCTCCTCCACCAGCGCCCGGTCCCGGATGTCCCCGTGGACGAAGACATAGCGCTTGTCCCCCTGCACCGGGAGCAGGTTTTCCAGATTGCCCGCGTAGGTCAGCAGGTCCAGATTCACCAGCAGCTCCAGGTCCTCCCGGCGCCGGAGCGCCTGCTGGATGAAGTTGGAGCCGATAAAGCCGGCGCCGCCGGTCACCAAAAGTCTTTTCATAGCTCTTTCCTCTTTTCGCTAGATTTCCCCATTGGCCACCCGCAGCATATACCGCCCGTATTCGGTCTTGAGCAGGGGCTGGGCCAGGGCTTCCAGCTGCTCCCGGTTGATATAGCCCATGCGGAAGGCGATCTCCTCCAGGCAGGCCACGTACAGCCCCTGCCTCCGCTGGATGATGGAGACAAAATTGGCCGCCTCCAGCAGGTTCTCCTGGGTCCCGGTGTCCAGCCAGGCGAAGCCCCGGCCGAAGAGGCGCACCTGCAGCTGCCCCCGGCGCAGGTACTCGTTGTTCACCGAGGTGATCTCCAGTTCCCCCCGGGCAGAGGGGCGGATGGTCTTGGCGATCTCGATCACCTGATTGTCGTAAAAATACAGGCCGGGGACGGCGTAATTGGATTTGGGCTTTTCCGGCTTTTCCTCCAGGGAGACCACGTTTCCGTTCCCGTCAAACTCCACCACGCCGAAATCCCGGGGGTTCGGCACCGCGTAGCCGAAGATCACGGCCCCCTTCTCCAACTGAGCGGCCTGCTGTACCGCCGGAGTGATGCCGCCGCCGTGGAGAATGTTGTCCCCCAGAATGAGACAGACCGTGTCGCCGCCGATGAAGTCCTCCCCAATGATGAAGGCCTCCGCCAGCCCCCGGGGCTCCTGCTGCACAGCGTAGGACAGGCGCAGGCCCAGAGAAGAGCCGTCCCCCAGCAGCTCCTCAAAAGAGCCGATATCCCGGGGGGTGGAGATGATCAGAATATCCCGGATCCCGGCCAGCATGAGCACCGACATGGGGTAGTAGATCATAGGCTTGTCGTATACGGGGAGAATCTGCTTGGAGATGGAGCGGGTGATGGGGTAGAGCCGTGTGCCGGCCCCGCCGGCCAAAATGATGCCTTTCATACAGATGCGCCTCCCGTCTTTCACTGGTGCCAGTATACCGCATGAAGGGACGTTTTGCAAGGCAATTCGCCTTTGAGGCGCCGGAACGGCCGGAAGCGGGGACAAAACGCAGTTTTTGCCTGCCGGCCGTTTTTGGGCTTGAATTTTCGCCGGACTTGTACTATACTTTATAAAACAGCCGCCGGTGTGATGGAATGGTAGACGTGACGGACTCAAAATCCGTTGGTAGCAATACCGTGTGGGTTCGAGTCCCACCACCGGCACCAAACACCTATAATCCGAACCCGTTTCCTGTAGGAGACGGATTCGGATTATTGTTTTTCTTCGACCGGTATGAGGACATCTACTTCCCCAACGGCGTAAAGAAGCGGCCCACCTCCAAGCCGAGGGGACCGAGGAAAAAGTATAAGTAAAGATTGCGGCGGCATCGTTCCGATGCCGCCGCCTCCTTTTCAGGCCGGGGTTGCTGTCCGGCTCTGTTCCGCATCCCTTTTCTTCTTCCACTCCGCAAATTCCTTCTGTCCTTCCTCGCTCTCATAGAAGGCTTGAAGTTCCGGTAGAAGGCAGCGGGCTATTTTTTCGATCTCATGATCCGGGATGCCAGAGTTGTTGATCAGTTTCTTTTTGCGGCCCAAGTCTGCCCTCCTGTGTTCTGCCTCAGATTCTTCCTATAAACCATCCTCCTTTTGCTGTAGGAAAACCGAAGAGCTCCTGATGTCAAGAAGACTTTCCTTGCCGGCGGGTCAGAGTTTCGATCAACTCTCTGTCCCTGCGGCTTTAGGAGGACTTCTCAAATCAGCAGCTCCACAGCACAGCTCTGTATTCAGTTTAAGCTGGGGTTTCCTATCGTTCACATTTCAAGTATAGCAGAAAGGGGAACTTTGTCAATGCGTTTTGCCTGCAAATTTTTCTCTCGTCCGACAGCAGGAGACCAGTAAATGTTAGAAAATAGAACGCGAAATCGGGCGTTTATGTCAAATCATATTACCCTCGCAAAAGGGCGCTGAAAAAACCTTGAAATGACGGGCTTTTTCAGCGCCTAAATTCTAACGCCCAAGCTCGAAAAGAAAAGCTCTCCTGCGCGATTGGCAGTTCATGGCTTCGGACGATCAATTTAGTCACACAGGACCATTTGCAGCCCAACCACCGTGATTCTCGTTTCTTTTTTGCACTTAGGGCAAAAGAGGGGGAATTTTACGAGGACTGTGTCCTCGCACACCTTTGTTCGGGTCTTGCCTCTGCATATTGGGCATCGGACCCATAAAGATTGCCTTTTTTTGTTCCATCGCTGCACTTCCTTGTTCCTTTTAAATAAAGCACACTCATCCTGAGCTTGGCCTGTAGTACGGATTAAAAATGCCGAAAATTAATTCATTTGCCTTTCGAGAAGGATATGAAAACTCGCTCTTTTACGGGATACCATGTGAAATCTAAAGTTAGAGTGTCCGCCTCTAAGTGTTCCCAATGACGGTCATTAAAAAAACTCCTATGATAATCATAGACGAGGTAAACATTTTCTCTTGCGCCGCTTTTTAGCGTGAACTCCAGAGGGGCCGTAGAGTTTGCCAGTAAATTATCCTGATATATCTCCCGAAGGCTGTCGTTGACCATGATCGTCAACGCCCCATTAAAATACATCTCGTAGTTCACGCCGGAACAGGAAAAATAGGAAAGGCCAGGTCCTGTATTGGAAGTGCTGTTTTCGTTGAACATCGACGCTGAAATCAGGCACACTTTTTCCGGCACAGTCTCTGATAAGATGCCCAGCCGCTCACGGAGATCTTGTGCATCCAAATCAAAACGTGTAAGCAGCTCACCGTATGACAGAATTTCTGCGCAGTCCACACATATGGAATACCCGTCTTTTGGTTCATCGTTATAATCCTGGTGGTTCTCGCCAAACTGAATAACTTCACCCATAGTGTGATCGTGTGTTTCAATGCCATATTCAGCGTCCAAAGCAGCCACGATTTGATGATTACGCCACACCGTTATTCCGAGTAAGATGACCGCAAACAGAAATATCAAAAACAACCTGATACTCTTTTTCATGCTGTCGCGTACCCTCTCATACTTCCTTTGATGCGGCCATTTTCAATGGTGTATATCTCGTCTGTAAGGCTGTAAAGATACTCCTTTTCGTGAGATGCCAGAACAATAAGCGCCTCTCTCGCCCGCTCTTGAGAAATGATCTCTGCTACTAACTCCACGCCATCTGTGTCCAGCGCATTGGTGGGCTCGTCTAAAATAATGATGTCCGGCTTTTCAAACACAGCACAGGCAATACCGAGCCGCTGTTTCATGCCCAGGGAGTATTTTTTGTATTTCCGTTTATCCTCCGGGTCAAGCCCCACGCGACTGATTGCGGTTTTGATTTGCGCGTCATCTGCAACACCGCGCAGAGATGCGATCAGCTGCAAATTTTCGACGCCTGTATAGCCGGGCAGAAAAGCAGGGTTTTCCAGCAGCACACCAATGGATGGCGGAAAGTCCATATCCTTCCCAAGTGTTTTGCCGTCAATCTGTACTGAACCACTGGTAGGGAGCAGCAGACCCGCTATCAAACGCATGAGCATAGTCTTTCCGGAGCCGTTATACCCTTGCAGCCCATACACATGACCGCTGGTGAAACGGGCGCTGATCCCGTCTATAACAGTTGTGCCATGCAGCGTTTTTGTTACGTTGTCTAAAACAATCTCCATATCAAATCTCCTTATAGTCCGGCAAAATATTCTGTCTGCGGAAAAATAATATTCCACTTGCGACAGAGCCAATAAGAACGCCCAGACAAAGGACAAGCCCTATTATGCCATTCAAGCCGTTATTTACGAACAAACCGCAACGAGTAAGGTTAGCATAGTTCCCAATCAGTACGGGCGTAGTGGCATAAGCCGATCCTGCCACAACAGCAACACATAGCAAGAAACTATAAGCCGGCCGGAAAAACAGGCTTAAAAGCATTTCCAACATATCCAAAGCCGCAACTACAAGAAGCGGCAAAAGGTTCACAGCAAAAGCGATCTGCCCAGCGGTAAGTGTCTGCACACGGTCCGTTATCTCGGCCTGTGAGAAAAGGGCCAGGACTGGCTGGGCAGAAACACCCATCGTGATTGGAATTTTGCAGTAAAAGCAATACAATGTGACCGTCAAGTAAAGTATGAGAAAGTAAATGACTGTGCAGCTGATGTTCCACACACATTTGGCGCTCCACCAACGGACCCGGCTCCCGCTCCGTATCAGGATTTGTTGCCCGACCGTTTTCATATCCTGATAAGGATAGTTCAGGCAGATAAACAGAGGCAGAATCAATATCATCATCCAGAGGATCGGCACATGAAGGCTGCCTGACAGCGTTTGCCGGGAGATTGTTTCCAGGCCCTTAAAACAATACATGAGATAAGTTGCCCAAGTTCCCTCCAAGCCGTAAATGGAAAGTATCTGATGGCATTGACGGCACAAAAAGAGCGCTCCAAACGGAGCAAGGCAAAACGTCCAGTTGTGAAGAATACCGTTTTGAATGTCGTATTTGAGCAGCCTATACCATTTCATCTTTCGTCCCTCGCGCAAAGAATACGACCAGTTCTGCTGCCAGTAGTCCAAGCATGACTGCCCAGACGTACCAAGCGGGATTGTAATTGAATGTAATGCCGTGGAGAAGTTGCAAAGGGCTTGTCTCCAGGCGTCCTGTCTGCCCGGAGGTCGAGGGTATCAGCGCTTCATTCAGAATGGAACCGCCAAACATCAGAATGAAAGAGGAAAGCACTGTCAGGACTGTGTTATGCAAAAAGAGGCTGATAACCAAAGAAAGACAGGCAAGTATGCCTCCCCACATAAATCCGGTGAATATGCGGATAACCACATAGGCGGCAGGGTTAGTCATAAGAAGCGCCGATAGAAAATAGCCGTCGCCGGATATTGAGAGCTGCGGTGTTGTCGGTATGATAGGCAGCACCCAGGCGTTTGCAATAAAATTAAGGCACATGGCTACGGAGATAACGATCCCGCCAGAGAGAAAGACGGCGATAAACTTAGCAGAAAGATAATGCACCCTGGTAGTTCTTGTTAAGACGTGATTGACATATCCTGTTGTTTTTTCACTAAGCAGCGACCAGGAAAAGGGTAAGGAAGCCAGAAGCGGGAAAACGGTAAAGAAGATCATCTCCCCGGCTGTACTCTGGCCGCCGTCGATCCAATTTGTAAAGATGCTCAATGTAGCATATCCGGGCATCTTGACAGGGACGCTCAAAAACCATTGTTTGAGCGTGTAATTCTCTACAACATTTATCATGGCGATCAAAACGCCAAACAGAACCGAAAAAGCCAGGGTACGGCTTTTTATCATCTTTTTACATTCGATGTGCAGTTCTTTTCCCATTGTAATGGCCCCTTATTCAGCCGTTTGTTCCCAGGTCCAGGTCAACAAGCAACAGATTAGGAATGGCTAAATCAAGTGCGCTTGCATTGGTAAGATAAAGTGAGCCGTAATCTTCGGCCGTACAGTGGATAACGAATCCGAGTTGAAAATTCTTGCTTTCGCCGGGGCACAGTTCATAATATCCCCGTATATCCTGCTGACTGCACCATAGTTGTCGTACAGTCATATAGGTGGACAGTTCCTTTCCCTTGTCGTTCAATTCCTTTTGGGATAGGTCGCTCAAATTGAAGCGTGACGAGAGAAACATATAATCGCTGTCAAAATTGCCGGAGCTATCACCCGTTGTTTTGGAGGTGGCGTCTATATTTGTGGCGGTGATGTCTACAAGGACAAAAACAAAGCCATCTTTCAACTGCCCGTTCTCCAGGTTCACATAGTCCGGGTATTGGATAGAAGTAAATTTCCCGTTCTCACCGTAATACCACACAAAGTTGTCAGGTCCTTCTATTGAGTAGGGATCAACACCGAGTTCTTTCATGTTGCTTGAGACCTCTGCTCGGTTGACGGTGAAGGTCATTGTTCCCTCTGCGACCTCGCTCGGATCACTGAATACTTCTCCGATAGAGATGGTGTCCACCTGATCCAGTGACTTTGACTTTCCACAGGCTGTGCAGCAGATAAGCAGCACGACGATCATAGCTAAAGAAATTATTTTTCTGTTCATAGATGCTCTCCTTCCTGGGACACTATCCTGGCGTCCTATTAAGTACATCGGTTTTCAAATGCAAATCCTGACACGATAATTAAAAATTTATAAGTTTGCCATAAGTTCACCTGTGGCAAACGGTTGACAAAAAAGGGGTGATGCACTTAATATAGCCTCATAGATATTTGAGAAAGGAGGACCTGGAATATGAAAAAAAGTCGGCAGACTGACATCAAGGTATCGCTGACAGCAGAGCAAGCCGCCTTTTTGACCGATCTCTGTCAAGCGCATTATCGCGGTCTTTACACCTATGCCCGGTCGCTCCTTCCTCCGGACGAGGCAGAAGATTTAGTTCAAGACGTTTTCGTTCTGGCTGCGGAGCGAATTGAAAAATTGATGAAAAGTCCCAGCCCGGACGGATGGCTTGCAAAAGCGCTTCGGTTCCTCGTCATAAATTGGTATGAAAGGAAATCCGTGCGAAAGCAGCGAGATGTAGAAATATCGGAATTAGAAGCGTATATCCCTGCACCGGATGAACTGGATAATATTGATGTCATGACGTCTGTTCAAGCGGTTTTGTCACCGGAAGAATATAAACTTTACTACCGTGTTTATTACGAGGGAGCATCCATGACGGCTTTGGCTAAAGAGATGAATAAAGCTCCAGCAACGATTTGGAAAAAGATGGAGCGCATACGAAAACATCTGACAAAGGCGTTTTTTCCAGGATAAACAACTATGCCGCAGATCGAAATGTATTTAGTGAGGGTTTAACGATATGTTTCCACACGACAGTCGTGAAAAAACTCCATATGTTCTGAAGGACCTAACGACGGCGGAGCTTAAAGCACTTATTGACCAGTTCCCCGGTGGGCAGAAACCGGATTATGCTTTTTTGTCTGCATTACTGGACGAATACGCATCTCGTCCAGAGGTCCAGTCAAT
Source organism: uncultured Oscillospiraceae bacterium (assembly GCA_947626315.1). Taxonomy (GTDB): domain Bacteria; phylum Bacillota; class Clostridia; order Oscillospirales; family Oscillospiraceae; genus Limivicinus. The sequence continues at coordinate 123,375 of CANQRQ010000004.1, forward strand.
CGCTAAAGAAGCAGATGCGGCGCAAGTCCGTCTTATGGCGACGCTTGGGCTGAATGAGTATTCGGAAAAACCTGTTGTCCGCAAAAAACATCCCCGGTTAAGTGCTGCGTTGGTAGCAGCGATACTTGTGGTAGCCTTACTCGGTATAACTGCATTTGCCGACAGTTCAGGTTTTATTTCTGCTGCTTCGCATACGATCACAGAAAGTGCGTGGTTTCAGGCGGTATTTGGAAACAGCGCGATCAAGGGTACAGAGGCCAATGACTGGCAGGTTCCCTATAAAGAGGACGTACTCAAGCGCCCGGCTATGGAGCGGGTGTCCGTAGACGAGGAATTGGCGGATAAGCTGCTGGGCCCGCAGATGGTAGATATAGATAAGGCGGTAACCATCGGGGGATATACATTTACATTTCAGTCTTTTGTAATGGATGAAAACGGTCTTGGTGTACTCACCTATACGATGGAAAATCATGATGGGTTTCAGGCGCTTCGGATAGACGAGGACTACAAGACGTTCTCCTTTGATTTGGAGAATGGGATCGTTTCTCCCAACATCTATTTTGAATTGATAAGTAGTAACAGCCCGACAAACAATCAGGAGCAAAGTCTTGGAGAAATGGGAGAAGGTTCAGCTCTGATCGACGACAAGAGCTTTTTGGCAGAGGGTGGCTCGGACACGGAGAAACAAGTGATCGCGTATTTGGGTAGTTTCGATGCTCCTGGCAAATATGACACACTTAGGATCAACTGTTCCAGTTTTGAACTACCTCATTCAAGAGAAGAATTGACCTTGGATGTCCCGTTGAGGGAGCTTGTCCCTGCTGCTGCTTTTTGTAGCGAAGATGGTTCTATGGTTCAAGTATCCCCGCTGGGTATCCGTGTATCTTCTCCGATTTTTGAAGAACACCACGGTCAGAATATATCCAATCAGGAGCTTGTGATCCACTTTGATGACGGTTCTGAATATGTAGCCGTGAGCAATCAACAGTTTATAGACAATACCACCGTTGGCCTGCTCACTTCGGAGTGGAATGGCAAATATGGTTTTTCCCGGCTGGTAGAGCCGGAGAAAATCGCAGCAGTAACTTTATCTGGCTCATATGACGATGGAACTGTGATAGATTTGTATTTCGTTCCGCAGCTCTAAAACAAAGGTTCCAAACTGGCAAGCAATGCAAGTGGTGCCCCATTCCGGAAAAACTCCGTTTTCCGCTTGCCCTGCTTGCCGCTTTTTTCAAACCGGCAAGCAGGGCAAGTGTATATACACCCTTGCCTTTTCTTGTTGAGGGCAGCACCCCCAGACTGTGTCAAAAGACATCAGCCCGGGAAGCCCCCAAACCCCGATTTTTATGCTC
>CANQRQ010000005.1 GCA_947626315.1 uncultured Oscillospiraceae bacterium
CTATGCGCTTCCCGCCACCGGGCACGCTCGGGTCTTTCACCCCTTAGATTCCGCCCATGCCGGGCGCACAATCAAAACCCCCGTGGGTCAATTCCCACGGGGGTTTTTGAGCCGTTCGCTCATTCCCATGTCTTCCAGATCTCCGGGCAGTAGCCCACGGTGGCCTGCTTCCCGTTGCGGACAATGGGGGTTTTCAGCAGTTCCGGCGTCTCGAAGAGCTTCTCCAGCCGGGCCTCGTCAGAGGCCAGATACTGAAACAGCGGATAGTCCTGGTCCTTTTCGTCCGCCATGGCCGTCAGGCCCACGGCGTTTTTGACGGAGCTCAGCTCTCCCCTGCTCATGCCGAAGCGCAGCACATCCACATACTGGACCCTGATCCGGCGCTCTTTGAAATAGCGCTGGGCTTTTTTCGTATCAAAGCACTTGGCTTTGCCAAAGATCTGGATGTTCATATCTCAGAGATGACCGGCAGGATCATCGGGCTGCGCCGAGTGGTCTTGTACAGATAGCCGGACAGATTGTTCTTCACCCGGCTCTTGATGGTGGACCACTCGGTAATATGCTGGGCCGCGCAGGCGTCTACCGACTCCATGGCCACCCGCTTGAGCTCGTCCATCATCTCCTCCGCCTCTTTCACATAGATAAAGCCCCGGGTGACGATCTCCGGCTCAGACAGCAGGGTGTGGTCATAGGAGGAGTAGGGCAGCACGACTACCACCATTCCGTCCTCCGCCAGACGGTGCCGGTCCCGCATGACCACGCTGCCCACCTCGCCTACGCCGCTGCCGTCCAGCATGACGGCCCCGGCTGGCACAGAGCTCTCCCACTTGATGCTCTTTTTGGTCAGCTCGATGACGCTGCCGTTTTCCGCGATCAACACGTTTTTCGGCAGGACGCCCATGGACTTGGCCAGCTCCGCGTGCTTGACCAGCATCCGATACTCCCCATGGACCGGGATGAAGAACTTGGGCCTTATGAGGGCCATCATCATCTTGTGCTCTTCCTGGGAGGCGTGGCCGGAGACGTGCAGATCGGTGTTCCGGTCGTAGATCACCTCCGCGCCCTTATAGAACAGCTCGTCGATCACCCGGCTGATCATGTTCTCATTGCCGGGAATGGCGGAGGCGGAGATGATGATCCGGTCCCCCGCGTTTACGTTGATCTGCTTGTGCTCGGAGAAGGCCATCCGGTACAGGGCGGACATAGTCTCCCCCTGGCTGCCGGTGGAGATGACCACCACCTGGTTTCTCGGCAGGCTGTTCACCCGCTCAATATCCACCATCACGTTCTCCGGGATGTTCATATAGCCCAGCACCATGGCGACCCGGATCACGTTCTCCATGCTGCGCCCGGTGATGGCCACCTTGCGCTTGTACTTGGCGGCCACGTTGATGATCTGCTGCAGCCGGTGTACATTGGAGGCGAAGGTGGTGATGATGATGCGCTTGTCGCAGCCCATGAAGAGCTTGTCAAAGCTCTCCCCCACCTTCCGCTCCGAGTCGGAGTGCCCCGGCCGCTCCACATTGGTAGAGTCGCTCATGAGGGCCAGGACGCCCTCGTTGCCCAGCTGGCCGAAGCGGGTCAGGTCGATCATGCCGCCGGAGATCGGCGTCACGTCGATCTTGAAGTCCCCCGTGTGGATGATCGTTCCGATAGGGGTCCCAATGGCCAGGGCCACCGCGTCGGGAATGCTGTGATTGACGTGGATGAATTCTATCGTGAAGCAGCCCAGCCGGAAGCTGGAACCGGCCTTTTTCGTAAAGATCTGGGTGTTGTACAGCAGGTTGTGCTCCTCCAGCTTCAGCTCCACCAGGGCGGCGGTGAGGGGCGTGGTATAGATGGGCACGTCCAGCTCCTTGAGCACATAGGGCACGGCCCCGATATGGTCCTCATGCCCGTGGGTGAGGATGAGCCCCCGGATCCGGGCGGCGTTGCTGCGCAGATAGCTGATATCCGGCAGGACAATGTCCACCCCGTACATTTCTTCGTCCGGGAAGCCCATGCCGCAGTCGATCACGATGATATCGCTGCCGCACTCGATGGCGGTCATGTTCTTGCCGATCTCGCCCAGACCGCCAAGAGGAATAATTTTTACCTTAGAAATCATAGAGTCTCCATTCCATTAAAATTCGGCTATGTATTCCGTCGAAAGGCCCGGCGCGGCGTTCAGGTCCGCCGCGGAGCATACGGCATCATTATAGCCCTGCCGCCGGGCTTTTAAGCATCCGCGCCGAAAAAAATCACATTTCCGTCCGGCCCTCCAGGGCGCGGGTGAGGGTGGCGTCGTCCGCGAACTCCAGATTGGAGCCCACCGGAATGCCGTAGGCCAGACGGGTGACCCTGATGTTGAAGGGCTTCAAAAGCCGGGAAAGATACATGGCGGTGGCCTCCCCCTCCGTGTCCGGGTTGGTGGCCATAATGACCTCTTCCACCTCTTCCTCCGCTACCCGCACCAGCAGTTCCTTGATCTTGAGGTCGTCCGGGCCCACATGGTTCATGGGCGAGAGGGCCCCGTGAAGCACATGGTAAGTGCCGTTATACTCGTGTCCCCGCTCGATGCTCAGCACATCCCGGGGCTCGGAGACCACGCAGATCAGGGACTTGTCCCGCCGGTCGCTGGCGCAGATGGGGCAGATCTCCCCCTCGGTGAGATTCTGGCAGATCCGGCAGCAGCGGACGCTGCGCTTGGCCTCCGTGATGGCGTTGGCAAAGGCCAGGGCCTCGCTCTCCGGCAGGGAGAGCACATGGAAAGCCAGCCGCTGGGCGCTCTTCCGGCCCACGCCGGGCAGAGAGGCAAAGCGGTCGATCAGATTTTCAAGAGAAGCCGGGAAAAACGGCATGCTTCAGCCCCCTATATCAGTCCGCGATTTTCTGCGTTCCGCCGCTTCGCAGCGCCTCAACGGCGGCGCGGCGGTCCTTCTTCCCGAAGATGGCGCTGCCCGCCACCAGCACATTGGCCCCCGCGGCCACGGCCAGCGGCGCAGTCCTGGGATCGATCCCCCCGTCCACCTCCAGGGCACAGGCGGGGTTGACCCGGTCGATCCGTTCCCGCAGCCAGGCGATTTTGCCCAGCTGGTCCTCCATAAAGCTCTGCCCGCCGAAGCCGGGCTCCACCGTCATCACCAGCGCCAGGTCCAACAGCGGCAGGAAGGGCTCCAGCGCCTCTGCCGGCGTTCCGGGCTTGACGGTCATCCCTGTCTTTTTGCCCAGGGCGCGCACCTTCTCCAGGCCGAGAAGCAGATTCTCCCGGCTGTCCGCCTCCACATGGAAATTCACCAGGTCCGCCCCGGCCGCGCAAAAGCGCTCCGCATAGCGGAGGGGCCGGTCGATCATCAGATGCACGTCCAGGAACATCCCCGTGGCGGCGCGCAGGGACTTCAGCACCGGGATCCCCACCGAGAGGTTGGGCACAAAGAGCCCGTCCATCACGTCAAAGTGGATCAGGTCCGCCCCGGCGGCCTGCACGTCGGCCACCTCCTGCCCCAGGCAGGCGAAGTCCGCGGACAGGATCGATGCGGCGATTTTGGCCATTTCCGCTCCCTCCCAATACTTTCCGGATTATAAGCTGTGCTATTATACACCAAAAGGACTTTACTTTGCAATACTCTTGACGGCAACATTATTTCGAGATAAAATAAATTACTAAAATAAATGGAAACTTGCTTCCGTGGAGGGATTAACCTTGTCATACAACAGAAACCGCAGGTCCGGCCCCGGGCCTGTCTACAGCTTCGCCGTGGCCTGGATCCTTATGTCGGCGTTGCTCCCTCTGTACCGGGTCTGGGGGCTTCTCGCGGCCCTGGCCGTGTCCGCCGGCGCCGCCTATCTGTTCGGCCGCCGCTCTGCCAAAAAGGAGCAGGCCGACCGGGAACAGGATCGCAAAGCAGAGGAGGCCCGGCAGGCGGAGGAGGCGGCCAAGGCCGCGCCTCCAAAGAAGAGCTACGGGCCGGAGATCGACCCCATTATTGAGGAGGGCAACCGGGCCCTGAGCGAGATGGGCCGGATCTATCTCTCCGTCAAGGACCCGGAGCTGCGCAAGAAAATCAACGAGCTCATGCGCATCACGGACAAGATCGTGCAGGACGCCATTGCCGACCCCTCGGATATTCCACAGATCAAGAAGTTTTTGAACTACTATCTGCCCACCACCATCAAGCTGCTCAACGCCTATGACCGGATGAGCGCCCAGGGCATCGAGGGGGAGAACCTGAACAAGAGCATGCAGAGCATTGAGGAAATGCTGGATGCGGCTATCGAGGCCTTCAAAAAGCGGCTGGACTCGCTCTTTGCCAACCAGGCGCTGGATATCGAGACGGACATTCAGGTGATGAACACCATGCTGGCCAGAGAGGGTCTCTCCGGCGCCAAGGATTTTGACATACAGGAACCGACACAGGCACAAGAATAAAAAGAAAGGACGCACACTATGAACGAAGAAAACAATATTCCCTTCCTCACCCTGGAACCCACTGAGGCCGTAGCCGCCGCGGAGGCGAAGGCGAAAGCGGAAGAAGAGGCAAAGGCCGCCCCGGTGGAAAAGCTGGATCTGAGCAGCCTCTCCCCTGCCGAGCAGGCGGCTGTCCGGGATTTCTCCGAGAAGATCGACATTCTCAACTCCGAGCAGGTCATGAACTACGGCAGCAACGCCCAGAAAAACATCTCCGAGTTCTCTGACGCCGCCCTCAACACCGTCCGCACCAAGGACCTGGGCCAGGTGGGCGACATGCTGGGGGACCTGGTGGTGGAGCTGAAGGGTCTGGATTTTGAGCCGGAGGAGAAGAAGGGCTTCCTAGGCTTCTTTAAAAAGGCGGGGCAGAACATCGCCACCCTCAAGGCCCAGTATGACAAGGCCGAGGTCAACGTGGACCGGATCGTGGAGGCCCTGGAGAAGCACGAGCTGACGCTGATGAAGGACATCAGCATGATGGACAAGATGTACGGCAAAAACCAGGAGTACATGAAGGAGCTGACCATGTATATCCTGGCCGGCAAGCTGAAAATCGAGCAACTGCGCAGCGTGGAGCTGCCCAAATACGTGGCCAAGGCCAACGAGACCGGCCTGCCCGAGGACGCACAGGCAGCCAACGACTTTGCCAACATGATCGGCCGCTTTGAAAAGAAGATCTACGATCTGGAGCTGACCCGCACCATCTCCGTGCAGATGGCCCCCCAGATCCGCATGGTGCAGAACAACGACCAGCTGATGGCGGAGAAGATCCGCTCCTCCATCGTCAACACCATCCCCCTCTGGAAGAGCCAGATGGTCCTGGCCCTGTCCCTGTACCACTCTGACCAGGCCATGCAGGCCCAGCGGGCGGTGACGGACGTGACCAACGAGCTGCTCACGAAGAACGCCCAGGCCCTGCGCCAGGGCAGCGTCAGCGTGGCCCGGGAGGCCGAGCGGGGCATTGTGGACATGGAGACTCTGAGGAAGACCAACGAGGAGCTGATCGCCACCCTGGACGAGGTGCGCCAGATCCAGGACGACGGCCGGGCCCGCCGGGCCCAGGCCGAGGAAGAGCTGGGCCGCATCGAGGGCGAGCTGAAGCAGAAACTGCTGGATATGCGCGGCTGAGCCTGCCGCGCCCGATAAGGAGCTTGGAACATGAACTTTTTCCGCAGAAGGGGCGTGGCTGTGGCGCTCTCCGCCGTTTTGGTGCTCGCCTCCACGCTGCTGTCGGTAAACGTGAAATTCGGCCGTCTGGCGCGGGACGTGACGGACAGCTTTTATACCCAGTCCACCGCCGTCAGCGACGGCGGCGTGTACCGGAGCGCCGGCTCCCACCTGAACAACCTCTGCGCCTATGCCGACGGCCTGATCACCATTGCCGACAATTATGGGCTGGACACGGAGGAGGTGGACTGGGATTCGGAGTGTCTGAAGCTGGCCCAGTCCTATTCGGACGAGGAGATCTCCTATGTCTACTACTGCTACAGCGACCTGTGCTCCTCTCTGGACAAGCTGATCGACCAGCTGCACCGGGTAGAGCTGAGCGAGCGGGACGCCTCCGGCCTGGCCCAGTATGAGAGCTCTGTCAACGGGGCCCGGGCGGCTATCGAGACTGCCGGCAGCGCCTATAACGACTCCGTGCGCGCCTTCCGCCGCTCCTATGACCGCTTCCCCACGGACTTTCTGGCGGATCTGGCCGGTGTGGAAATGCCGGAGTATTTCGCCTATGACTAAAGGGAAAAAGGGTCTGGCGTCCGCGGCGCTGGTCCTGGCCCTGCTCCTCTGCCTGGCGCCCCAGGCGCAGGCCTTCGTGGAGCAGAGCGAGAGCTTTTATGTGGCGGACTATGCCCAGGTCCTCTCTTCGGAGACGGAAGAAACCGTCCTTCAGGCCAATGCCGCGCTGGAGGAGCAGTGCCAGGGGGCGCAGATCGTGGTCGTCACCGTGGACTATCTGGACGGCATGTACGCCGACGATTACGCCTATGAGCTCTTCAACGACTGGGGCGTAGGCTCGGCGGAGCAGAACAACGGCATGCTCCTGCTCCTGGGGGTCCAGGAGGGCAAGGGCTGGCTGGCCTACGGCCTGGGCCTGAGCCAGGTGCTGTCCGGCGAACAGATCGACGCCTGGCTGGAGGATACTTTCTGGACAGACTTTGACCGGGGCGCATATGACGCCGCCGTGGGCAATTTGCTCCCTGTCCTGCTGCGCTGGTATGAGGGCTATTACGGGGTGAGCCTGGGCCTGCCTGAGACGCAGGCGGCTCCGGCCGTGCCCACCTCCGCGCCTGTGCCCGTGCCTGCCGCCCGGCCCACACCGGAGCCGGAGCCGGACCGGGGGCCCGTCGGCAGCTTCTTCTATTCCGCGTGGCAGATTGTCTGCGTCCTGTTTCTGCTCCTTGTTTTCATCCTCCTGCTCTGGCTTTTTTCCCCGGTTCTCCGGGTCGTATTCTGGGTCTTTCGGGTCGTGTTTTGGCCAATCAGCCTTTTCTTCAGCATCTTCGGCCCTTCCGACTCCTACCGGCATCGGCCTCCCCCGCCTCCGCCTCACCGCCGCGGGCCTCCCCCGGGCGGCAGCTGGGGCGGTCCCTGGAGCCCGCCTCCCTCCGGGGGCGGCTGGTCTTCCCCTCCCTCGTCCCGCCGGCCCTCCGGCGGCGGGCAGTCCTTTGGCGGCGGCGGGCGCAGCGGGCGTTCCGGCGGCTTCCCCGGCGGTTCCCGGCCCAGCGGCCGGGGCGGCGGCGGTTTTTCCGGCGGCGGCAGTGGCCGGCGCTGAACTGATAAAAACAGAAAGAAGGAAACACAGACAATGTCCATTGAAAAAGGCCGGGCGTATTTTCGCGCTCTGGGAATAGAGGACCGGGTACGGGAGTTTGACGTATCCTCCGCCACGGTGGAGCTGGCGGCCCAGGCCCTGGGCGTGGAAGGCGCCCGCATCGCCAAGACCCTGTCCTTTAAGACCGCCGACGGCTGCATGCTCATCCTCGCCGCCGGCGACGCCCGGATCGACAACCACAAATTCAAGGAGAAATTCCACTTCAAGGCCAAAATGCTCACGGCGGACGAGGTGCTGGAGCTGGTGGGGCACCCGGTAGGGGGCGTCTGCCCCTTCGGCATCAACGAGGGCATCCCCGTCTATCTGGACGTGAGCCTGCAACGCTTTGTGACCGTTTTCCCCGCGGTGGGCAGCGCCAGCAGCGCCATCGAGCTGAACCTGGACGAGCTCTACGCCTATTCCAAAGCGCTGGAGTGGATCGACGTCTGCAAGCTGCCGGAATAAGCTCCGGAAAGCTCTATAAAACAGGGAACAGGGCCCGGCGAAGCCTTTTCGCCGGGCCCTGTTCCCTGTTTGTTCCGATAGCGCTGTTATGCCCGGACCCCCTCCTGCCGGCCGAATTTATCCTCGACCAATTTGCCCAGTCTCCTGCTAAGTCCGGCGTCGAGATACCGCCAGGACAGGCCCGCCACCAGGAAGTGAACCGCCGCGAACAGGACAAAGAAGCCCCAGGAGGTCACCCGCAGCGGCAAAACCCCTGTCACGATCAGCAGATGCATGCTGATACAGATGGGGAAATTCCACAAATACATGCTGAAGGAAATATTACCCAGCCATTTGATCCCCTTGGTGGAGCAGAGGCGGTTGAGCCACCTGCAGTCATAGAGCAGGACGATCAGGCAGGGAAACACGATCAGCGCGTAAAACTGATACGGTCTATGGATGAGCGCCTCGTACCACGGGCAGGCCCGTATACCTACCGCAAGGCAAAACCCTGCCAGAGCCAGGCCTCGCAGCACCAGGAGGGCTCGGTTCTGCCCTGCCCGGACGGCCTCAAAGAGCTTCCCCAGAAAGACGCCGGTAAAGAAGGCAACGAAACCCCGTGCGGTGCTCTGGTTGAGAAGCGGAAAATACCCCCCCCCTGTATTGAACAGCAATTCCTACAAGGATTGGGAGAAGAAAAACCAGCTCCGTCTTATATTGCTTGGCAAATTTAACCAAGACATAGGCGATCACATAGCAAAGGAGCAGCACATTGATATACCAGATTGGAGCGTTCAGGGTGTTTGGCACGCCAAACACCGGCTTGCCGGCAAAGAGCATATCTATGACAAGCTCCATAAGATCCGACGTCCCTGTGCTCCACAGGCTGCGGGTGCAGATATAAAGCAGGCCGTTGGCGAGATACATAAACAGGCTGGTAAGAATCACTACCGGGTAAATCCGCGCGGCCCGCTTAAGAAGGAAGAAATCGAAGCCCATTCCCCCGTCGATTTTTTTCTGATAGGCGGTGACAAACAGAATGCCGGAGATGATAAAATACATCTCCACAAACATACAGCTCTCGTGTGTCAAAGCCCAGAGAATCATGTTGCCGGCGAAGGGGTTTTTCTCCCCCAGACCCGGCAGCAGATGATCGTTGTAGTGCAGAAAAATCGCTATACTGAACGCGCCGATAAACTTAAGCAGGCTGAAGTAGGCGAAGCGGTTATCTGTTCTTACTTTTTCCGTCATATTAGAGTTCTCTTTCATACATATATTCGTTGAAACCGATGACACCATTTCACAGAGTGCCATCGGTTTCGGTTTTTTTATTGTGTTCCCTTTGCGCAGGCCTTACCGGAACCGGCCGGTCTTCCCTGCTTTTATCAGTCCAGCGGCTTCATCGTCGGGAACAAAATCACATCCCGGATGGAACTGCAGCCGGTGAGGAGCATCACGCAGCGGTCGATGCCGATGCCCAGGCCGCCGGTGGGCGGCATGCCGTACTCCAGGGCGTTGATGTAGTCCTCGTCCATCATGGCGGCCTCTTCGTCGCCGCTGTTGCGCAGGTCCACCTGCTTCTGGAAGCGCTGCTTCTGGTCGATGGGGTCGTTGAGCTCGGAAAAGGCGTTGCCCATCTCGCTGGCGCAGATGAAGAGCTCAAAGCGCTCGGTGAGCCGGGGGTCCTGCGGGCTCCGCTTGGCCAGGGGGGACACATCCACCGGGTGCATGGTGATAAAGGTGGGCTGGATCAGGGTCTCCTCCACCTTCTGGTCAAAGCACTCGTACAGCGCGTGGCCCCAGGTGGGCTCCACCTTCTCCATATCCACTCCCAGCGCCTTGGCGGCCTGGACGGCCTCCCGGTCGCTGTCAATGGCCATGAAGTCCACGCCCAGAGCTTCCCGCACCGCCTCGGCCATGGTCATGCGCTTAAAGCCCGGGGCCAGGTTGATCTCCTGCCCCTGCCAGGTCACCGTATAGGTGCCCAGGATCTCCATGGCGGCCCGGCTCAGCAGCTCCTCAAACAGATCCATCATCACGTTGAAGTCCGCGTAGGCCTCGTAGAGCTCCACGGTGGTGAACTCCGGGTTGTGCTTGGTGTCCATCCCCTCGTTGCGGAAGATGCGGCCCAGCTCGTACACCCGCTCGATGCCGCCCACGATCAGCCGCTTCAGGTTCAGCTCCGTGGCGATACGCAGGTACATGTCGATGTCCAGGGTGTTGTGGTGAGTGATGAAGGGCCGGGCGGTGGCGCCGCCGGAGATGGTGTTGAGCACCGGCGTCTCCACCTCCATATAGCCCCGCTCCTCCAGGAAGCGGCGCACAAAGCTGACGAACTTGGAGCGGATCTCAAAATTGCGCCGGCTCTCGTCGCTCACGATCAGGTCCACATAGCGCTGGCGGTACTTGAGCTCCGTGCTGGTCATGCCGTGGAACTTCTCCGGCAGGGGCCGCAGGGACTTAGCCAGCAGCGTCAGCTTCTCCACATGGACGGAGATCTCCTCCGTCTTGGTTTTGAACACATAGCCGCTGACGCCGATGATATCGCCGATATCAAAGCGGCGGAAGTCCTTGAAATCCTGCTCGCTCACCGCGTCGGAGCGGACATAGAGCTGGATCTGTCCCCGATCGTCCTTGATATGGCAGAAAATCACCTTGCCCATGCCCCGTTTGGACATGATCCGGCCCGCCACGGAGACGGTCTTTCCTTCAAAGCCCTCGTAGTCCTCCTTGATCTGGGCAGACCAGGCACTGCGCGCAAAGCGGGTCTGGGTAAAGGGGTCCCGCCCCTCCTGGCGCAGGGTCTCCAGCTTGTCCCGGCGGATCTGCAGCAGCTCAGAGAGCTCCTGCTCCTGGCCGGCGGTATTGCTGTTCACTTCGCTCATAGCTCTTCCTCACCTAAAACTTGTCTATTAGTTGTTCTCTACCGAGATGATTTCAAAACGGAGCTCGCCCACCGGGGCGTTGATGACGACGGTCTCCCCCGCCCGGTGCCCGTGCAGGCCCTGGCCCACCGGGGAATCGTCGGAGATCCGGCCCAGCCGGGGGTTTGCCTCCTGGGAGCCCACGATCTCATAGGTCTCCTCGAAATCCTCGTCCAGGTCCCGGACGCGGACCACGCTGCCCAGAGTGACGGTGTCCTTGGGGGCGTCCTGGTCCAGATTGTCGATCACTTCGGCGTTTTCGATCAGCACCTTGATCTCCGCAATCTTGGAATACAGCTTCCCCTGCTCGGCCTTAGCCTCGTCATACTCGCTGTTCTCGGACAGGTCGCCAAAGCTTCTGGCCTCCTTGATCTGCTCGGCCACTTCTTTCTCACGGACCGTCTCCAGATAGAGGAGCTCCTCCTTGAGCGCGTTAAGGCGCTCCTGGCTCATTTTAAATCTGCTCGGATTCGGCATAAAGCAGTCTCTCCTTACAAAAAGTTTTTTCGCGCGTCCGCGCTGACGCCGCCGGCGGTCCCGGCGGCGGGATTTTTATGGAATTCTATGCGGCTCAGTAGGCCTGGTTCCGGCTCAGATAATTCAGCGCCTGCATCAGCTGGGTATCGTTGGAGACGCTGGCCGTGCCGTCCTCGCCGCCGGCGGTGCCCTCGGTGGTGCCGGTGGCGGAGGCGTCGCTGTTATAGACGATCATATCGGGCACCACGCCGCCGTTCTGGGAGATATCCGCCCCGCTGGCGGTAAGGTAGCTGCCGGTGGACAGACGGATCGCCGTGCCGTCCTCCAGAGGGATGGTATCCTGGGTGCGGGTGTTGCCGGTGGTGGGCTCTCCCATCAGAGAGGCCCAGTCAAACTCCTGCAGCACCGCCGCGCAGAGTTCCGCCTCCCGGTAAGTGCCCGCGTTCACCAGCACGCACATGGGCAGCTGGACGCAGACCCCGTCGGACTCGGCCACATAAATGTCCCCGTTCTTGCCGGTCTCGGAAAACAGCCGGCCTTTGGGCAGCAGATAGTCCAGGAAGGTCTCCACCTCCGCGGTCAGCCCGCCGGGATTCTCCCGCAGGTCGATGACCAGCGCCACCGCGCCCTCGCTCAGCAGCTCCTCGATGGCGTCTATGGCGTCCTGGCCGCTGCCGGCCTCAAAGTTCTTGATCTGGACATAGCCGGCCTCGGTTTTCTCCATCCGGTATACTACCGAGGAGTTGGACAACCCCGTGCAGTCCACCTCGATGGTGACCTGCCCGCCGGAGATCTGGAGATAGAACTTTCCGTTCATCTTGGCGCGGATAAAGGTCCGGGCCTCATCTTCGCTCAATCCCGTGATATCCTGCAGATCCACGCCGGTGATGATCATGCCGGGCAGCAGGCCCCCCTTGGCCGCCGGGCTGTCTGCGTCCACAGACAGCACCTGGAAGCCCCCGGAGTTATCCTTGATGATCGACATACCTAGATCGGAGTATTCCCCGATGGCGGAGATCAAATAGGTCCTGTACTCCTCCTCGGACAGGAAGTAGCTCCAGCCGTCCCCCAGGCTGTTGACCATCGCCGCGGCCGCGGCGTTGCCCATGGCCCGCCGGTCCACATCGTCAATGAAATTCTCGTCGACGATGTCCTTGATCTCGATATAGCGCATGGCCTCGTCGTAGTCTTCCTGGCCGCCTACATTTTTAATGATCGTGTACCGGGTTGCGGCGTAGACCCCGCCGCCCAGCAGGGCGCACAGCAGCACCACATATTTTAAGCGGATTCCGGCGTTGAAAATTGCCGAAAAGAAGAAATAGATATTTTCAAATATTCTTCGGATGAATCGCATGGGGCCCTCCTCATAGCGCGCCAGGGCCGGGCGGCCGTTCAGCCGCCCGGTCGGTCACTGCTCTCTGTTTTTATAATGATTATCGCATAGCGAAAACAATCGAGCGTTCGATTGTTTTCGCTGCCAAACGAAATGTTTGGCAGCCAATGATTCAAAGAATCATTGGCGCGATGCTCATTGCAATGAGTATATGGCAAAACGTTTTTTGGCGTTTCGCCATCATATAATCATTATACGCCCGCGGTGGGAGAAAAGGTCAAGCCCGAGAAGAACTGCTCCGGATCGATCCGTCCGCCGCCGGCCCAGATCTCAAAATGCAGATGGGGTCCGGTCACCAGGCCGGAGGAGCCCACATAGCCGATCACCTGGCCCTGGGAGACGTACTGCCCGTCGGAAATGGCGTAGGCGGACAGGTGGCCGTACAGGGTCTGGTAGCCGTTGCCGTGGTCGATCATGATGTAATAGCCATAGCCGCCGTCGTCATAATAGGTATGGGCCGTGCCCCCGTCAGAGGCGTGGACCGGGCTGCCGTAGCTCTCGCCAATGTCCAGGCCATTGTGCTGCTTCATAGGTTCTCCGGTGACCGGGTGGGTCCTGGGGCCGAAACGGCTGGTGCAGTAGGTGGTGGAGACGGGCCAGATAAAGTTGCCGCTGCCGGTGACAGTGCCGCCACCTCCACCGCCGCCTCCGCCGGAGGCGGCCGCAGCCGCGGCTGCGGCTGCCTGGCGCTGGCGCTCAAGCTCCGCCATCATCTGGTCGATCCGGGCGTCCGCCGCATCCTCCGCGGCAGAGAGCTCCGCCAGCTCCGCGCTGTTGGCCTCAATGTCCAGGGTCAGCTGATAAATCAGTTCGGTGGCCTCTTCAATGTCCCGTTCCAGCTCGGCCTGCTCCACCCGGAGCTCCGTCTGCCGGCCCTCCAGGTCCATCCGGAAGCTCTCATACTCGGCTTTGACCTCTTCCGTGTGCTCCCGGGCGGCGATGTACTGGTCCTCCAGCTCCCGGTCACTGGCCATGATCTCGCCGATATCGTCAATGGCGGTCAGCAGCTCCCCCAGGTCGGAGGTGTTCAGAATCAGGGCCAGGAAGCCCAGGTTGCCGTTCTCCTCCATGGCCCGGACCCGAGAACGGAAGCGCTCCAGCTGCTCTTCCTCCAGGCGTTTGGCCTCCTCTACCTCTTCGGCCTTGTCCTGGATCATCTCGTCGTAGAGGGCGATCTCTTCGCCGATGCTCTGGATCTCCTGGATGGCGTACATATTGCGCTCGTCCATCGCCTGCTTGCGCTCCAGCACACTGGCGTGCTCGGCCTCCAGGGAATCCACGACCGCCTGCTTTTCCTCCCGCTGGGCTGTGAGCGCGTCCCGCTCCGCCTTCAGCGCGTCAATCTGATCCTGGGTGACGGCGTAGGCCCGGACGGGCAGCGCGGCCAGCAGCATACAGAGAACAAGCGCCGCAGAGAGGCTTTTTTTGATCTTTCTGTCTGTCATATCTTATCCCTTTATAGCGCCGCTTCAGCACTGATAATAGGTCAGGCCGGTGAAATATCCGGCGGGATCGACGCGCTCCCCATTGATGTAGATCTCAAAGTGGCAGTGGGTGCCGGTGGCGTTGCCGGTGGCGCCCAGATAGGCGATGGTCTGCCCCTGGTAAACCGTGTCCCCCACGCTGACGGCGTTGCCGGAGTTGTGGGCGTAGACGGTCTGGATCCCGTTGCCGTGGTCAATGATCACGTAGTTCCCGTAGGTGTTATCCCAGGAGGAGGTGATCACCACCCCCGCGTCCGCCGCCAGGATGGGGCCGCCATCGTTGCCGTAGCCGTCGATATCAATGCCGGCGTGGAGATGTCCCGCGCGGGGCTCGTTAAAGCGGCCTGTGATCCGGGTGCTGCAGGGCACGGGCCAGACGAAGCTGCCTGTGGATTGGGCGCCGCCGTACCAGCCGCCGCCGCTGTTGTCCCCGCCGCTGCCGTTGTCCCCAGTCCAGTCTCCGCCGTTGTCCCCGGTCCAGCTGTCGCCGTTATCTCCGGTCCAGCCGCTGTCAGGATTTTCCGTGCCGCCGGCCTGCTGCTGTTGCTGCTGCATGGCCTGCTGCTGGGCGTTATACTGGGCAATGAACCACTGGATCTGGGCCGCGGACGCGGCCTCCTGCGCGCAGGCCTCCTCATATTCCCGTTCGGCCTGTTCGATAGCGTCCTCCAGCTCTTCCAGGGTGGCAAAGGCATCCTCCGTCTCCTGTTCCAGCTTGGTCCGTTCGTCCTGGAGTTCGCTCTGGTGGAGCTCGTACTCTTCTCGCTCCGCCTCATACTGGGCCTTGATCTCCTCGGTCTCCTCCCGGGCGGCCACGTACTGTTCCTCCAGGGCCCGGTCGCTGGCCATGATCTCGCCCATGTCGTCCATAGCGGTGAGCAGCTGGCCAAAGCTGTCAGAGCTGAGGATCAGGGCGAGGATATTGTAGCCGCCGTTTTCCTCCATGGCCCGGATCCGGGCCCGGTAGCGGTCGCGCTGTTCCTGCTCCCGGTTTTCCGCCTCTTCCAGTTCCTTGCTCTTTTCTGCTATGATCTCGTCATAATAGTCGATCTCCTGGGCCACGATCTGCAGCTGCTCGTTGGCCAGGCGGATCTTTTCGTTCAGAGCCGCCTTCTGCTCCAGCACATTGGCCTGTTTCTCCTTGAGGGAGTCGATCCGCTCCTGGATCTCCTGAGCCTGGCTGGAGATCTCGTCCTTCTGACGGGTCAATTCGTCGATCTCGCTCTGGGTGACCGCGAAGGCGGACACCGGCAGGATGCTCATCAGCAGCGAGAGGAGCATCAGCACGATCAGCAGCAGCGCGATGACGGATATGATTTTCTTCCTTTTCATAGATTCCTCCTTCCCTGAGGGGCTGTTGCCAGGGATTTACACCTTCAGGTAGTTCCTGATGGCGTTGACGCCGCCGAAGGCGCCTACCAGAATACCGGTGCCCATATAGAAGATAAAGACCACCAGCGCAACCTCCCGGAAGGGAACCGCCGAGATAAACTCCCCGGTGATGCTGCCCACCAGCCGGCCGGTCACCAGCTCGTACAGGCCCCACTCGGCCACATAAGCCAGGCCGCCGCCCAGGATCCCCAGCACCAGGCCCTCCACCACGAAGGGCAGCCGGATAAAGCCGTTGTTGGCGCCCACCATCTTCATGATGGCAATCTCCTCGCGCCGGCCGAAGGTGGCCAGCTTAATGGTGTTGGACATGATGAAGAAGGACACGAACACCAGCATGACGATCAACACCAGAGAGACCACGCTGACCACGTTGCGGATGGTGATAAACGCGTCGGCGTACTCCAGATGAGCGTTGACCTTGGCGATGCCGGGCACCGCCCGCAGGGCCTCCTCCGTCTGGGCCATGAGGGCAATATCGGTCAAATGGATGATGAAGCGGTGCCGCAGGGTGGTCTCGTCGATGCCCTCCCGCATCCACTCGTCATAGCTCTCCATGAAGTTTTCATAGGCCTCCGACCGGGACACGAACTCCACCGAGTTCACATTGTCCACCGCTTCCAGCGCGCCCTCCAGGGCCCTGGCCTCGTCCTCGCTGGGGATGCTGTCGTCCACAAAGGCCACGATCTCGTTCTGATCCTCCAAATCCTTGATCAGCGCGTCGATGTTTACCGACAGCAGGGACACGCTGCCCATGATGATCAGGCAGGCCATAATAATTGTCACCGAGGCGAAGGACATGAACCCGTGGGTGCCGATGCTGCGGATGCCTTCGCGAATCAGATATCCGCCTCTACTCAACCTCATAGCTGAAGTACCCTCCTGTCTCGTCGGCGATCACGTGGCCGCCGTCAATGGTAATCACCCGCTTGGAGAGGGCGTTGACCAGCTCTTTTTCATGGGTGACGACCAGAATGGTAGTCCCCATCTCGTTTATTTTCTCAAACAGGAGCATCAGCTCCAGGCTGCGCACCGGGTCCAGGTTTCCGGTAGGCTCGTCCGCCACGATCATCCGCGGGCTGTTGACCAGAGCCCGGGCGATGGCCACACGCTGCTGCTCGCCGCCGGAGAGCTCGTTGGGGAAACGGCGCTCCCGGCCCTCCAGGCCCACCAGCTCCAGCACGTAGGGCACGCGCTTGCTGATCTCCCGGCTGGACGCGCCCACCACGCGCATGGCAAAGGCCACGTTGTCATACACGGTCATGTTTTCGATCAGGCGGTAATCCTGAAAGACCACGCCCAGCGTGCGCCGGACCTTGGGCAGCTTCCGGCGTTTGATTTTTACCATGTCAAAGTCGTTTACGATCACTTCGCCGGACGTGGCGTAGATTTCGCCGGTGATCAGCTTCATAATGGTGGTCTTTCCGGAGCCGGAAGGGCCCACCAGAAAGACAAACTCGCCCTCATTGATCGTCAGATCCACGCCGTCCAGCGCAACGGTGCCGCTGCTGTCGTAGATCTTGGTGACGTCGGTCATACGAACCATAGGTGTCTTACCTCCAAACTGTTTGGGTATACGCTCAGGGAACGCTTAAAAGCCTGAAGACGGCGCAGCGCCTCAGTACTTGGACGTGTTCAGGGAATCCAGATACTGCTTGACCATCATGGCCACCTTGAACACGATGGCGTGGTCAAACTCCCGCAGGTCAAGGCCGGTGATCTTCTTGATCTTCTCCAGGCGGTACACCAGGGTGTTCCGGTGGACATACAGCTTGCGGGAGGTCTCGGAGACGTTCAGGTTGTTCTCAAAGAACTTGTTGATGGTCTCCAGGGTGTCCTCATCCAGGGTCTCGATGGGGTTTTTCTTGAAGACCTCGTTGAGGAACATCTCGCACAGGGTGGTGGGCAGCTGATAAATGATGCGCCCCAGGCCCAAGGTCTCATAGTTGACAATGCTCTTGTCGCTCTCAAAGACCCGGCCCACGTCGATGGCCACCTGGGCCTCCTTGTACCGGTCGGCCAGCTCCCGCAGATGCCGGGCGGTGGTGCTGATGCCGATGACGGATTTGACGCCCAACTCCTCGTGGAGCAGGGTCTCGATGCTGCGGGCCGTGCGCATGACCTCCTCGTGGCTGTCCGGTGAAGCCAGCGCCTTGACCACCACCACGTCGGTCTCGTTGATGTTCAGGACAAAATCCTTCTGCCGGTCGGGGAACAGGCGCTGGACCACCTCCACCGCGGCCATGTCCGCGTTCTCCATCTGCCGCACCAGCAGCACCACCCGGGGCTCGTCGGTGACGAAATGGAGCTCCTTGGCCCGGACGTACACATCGCCGGGGAGAATGTTGTCGGAAATAATGTTCTTGATAAAGGCCGCCTTGTTGTGCTTCTCCTCGTAACTGCCCTTCGCCTCATTGAAGGCCACGGCGGCCACGGCGCAGATGCTCCTGGCCAGCTGATCCGTCCCCTCCACGAAGGCGGCATAGTCAAAGTGGGCGCTGCCGGAAGACAGCGGACCGTATGTACGGCTGCCCATGGCGACGATCTGCTCCCCGGCTTCAAGCTCATAGACGTGGAAATCGTCCAGCCGCGAGCCGATCAAAGCCAGTTCGCTGCTGGCCACCACATAGCCCTGCTCGTCCACCACGCCGATTGTCCTGTTGACGGCATCTTTCATTTGAATAATCACATTCTGGAAGATCCTGCTGGACACAAATACCCCTCCTGTTTGCCGCGGTTCCGGCCTATAGGGCAAAAACACCATACCGCCGCAATGATCTTTCTACATAATAACTCCCTTTACTGTGATTTTCAATAGAAAATGCAAGGTTTTTTTGTGAATTTTTTTCGCCTATGTGGTTTTTCCTCTAAAAATCATCCATTTTTTTAAGGGAAAATTAGATTAAATTTACATAACTTTCAAATTGAACAGTCTGCACAAATCAGCCTCTTCCAATTCCCGGTAATTTCCGGGGCCAAGGCTGCCGTCCAGCTCCAGGCCGCCGATCCGCAGGCGGCGCAGCTGCCGCACCGGCGTTCCCCGGGAGGCCAGCATCCGTTTTACCTGGTGGTACTTCCCCTCCTTCACCGTCACCAGGCAGCGGCCGCCGCCAAGGGGCTCCATCTTCGCCGGCAGGCAGACGGTCCCGTCCGCCAGGACAAGTCCTTTCCGGAAGGCTTCCGCGTCCTCCTGTGACGGATTTCCCTCTACAACCGCATAATACAGCTTTTCCACGCCGGATTTTGGCGAAAGCACCCGATGGGCAAAATCTCCGTCGTTTGTCAGCAGCAGAAGGCCGCTGGTGTCCTTGTCCAGGCGGCCGACGGGGAAAAGCCCCATCCGCCGCATCTCCGGCGTCACCAGGTCCAACACCGTCTCCTGCCGGGCGTCCTCGGTAGCCGTCAGGACGCCGGTGGGCTTGTCCATCATATAATACCGGTGCCGGGCGTAGCGCAGCGGCTCCCCGTCCAGCCGCACCTGGCTGTTCTCCGGGTCCAGCTTCTGCTCCGGGCGGAGGGCGGGCTGCCCGTCCACCGTCACCCGGCCGCTTTTAATCAGCTTTTTCAGCTCCTTGCGGGAGGCAAGACCCTGCTCCGCCAGGAATTTATCCAGCCTTGTCAACGCCATTGCGCTCCTCCCCCGCTCTTCGCCTGCCGGCATATGTTCTATCATACACGAAACTGTTTCATGTTTTGGTAAGTTATTGTAACTTTTTTGTTAATTTTATCTTTGTCCAAAAACCGTCCCTCTCTCATAATTTATCCGGCAATCGAATAGGCTTAGGCGGGGGTGACGGACATGACCGAAAAGAAACGAGCTTTTACGAGAAAAACCGCGCTGTCCATCGTGCTCTTGTGCGCGGCGGCGCTGCTTCTGCTAATCATATTCCGCTGGTACGGCAGCTGCCAGACCGATCTCTCCACACCGGAGGGCCGGGAGTCCTTTCTGTCCGGCCTGGGCTGGGAGATCGACAGGGCCACGGAAGAGCACCGGAGCGTGATCATTCCCGACACGCTGGAGGGCGTGATGGAGGACTACAACAAAATGCAGCTGAGCCAGGGCTACGACCTCAGCCGGCATTTGGGGGAAAAGTGCGAACAGTATACCTACCGGCTCACCAATTACAGCGGCTACAGCGGGACGGTGCTTGTCACCCTCTACGTCCAGGGCCGGGAGATCGTGGCCGGGGATATCCACACCACGTCCATCGATGGCTTCATGCACGGCATCAAGCGGACCACGGAGGAATGAGCGCTTCCCGAATCGTACACGCGCAGACCGGCCGCTCTGAGGAGCGGCCGGTTTGGTATTAAAGCCTTTCGGCTTGTCATAGGATGTACCAAAAGGAGTGATGCAGATTGCTGGACATCCGAAGGATCGTACAAAAGCACAGGGGGCTCCTATCCGGCGCGGGCATGGTTCTGCTCATTGCGCTGATCTTCTGGGCCGTAAACAGCCCCTCCATCGTAGGCGTGGCCGCCTCCCAGCGGCAGCTGCCCGTCTACAGCACCCAGCGGGACGACAAGGTGGTGGCCATCTCCTTCGACGCCGCCTGGGGCAACGAGGACACCCAGACCCTCATTGACATTCTGGCCAAGTACCAGATCAAAACCACCTTTTTCGTGGTGGGCGACTGGGTGGACAAATACCCCGAATCGGTCAAGGCCTTGGCGGACGCAGGCCATGAGGTGATGAACCACTCCTCCAGCCACGCCCACTTCTCCCAGCTGAGCGACCGGGAGATCGCCGACGACATCACCGCCTGCAACGAGAAGATCGCCAAGATCACCGGCGTGACCCCCACCCTCTTCCGCTGCCCCTACGGGGAGTATGACGACCACGTGATCGAGGCCGTCAAGGGCCTGGGCATGACCGCCATCCAGTGGAGCGTGGACAGTCTGGACTGGAAGGGCATCTCCGCCGAGGAGATCCAGCGCCGGGTGCTCCGGGGCGTGGAGCCGGGGAGCATCGTGCTGTTCCACAACGCGGCGGAAAACACCCCCGAGGCCTTGCCGGGCATTCTGGAGAGCCTCCTTGCCGACGGCTACACCGTTGTCCCCATCTCCCAGATCCTCCTCACCGGCGACACCATCGTGGACCACACCGGCAAACAGTGCCCGGCGTGAGGCGAAGCTGTCCGTTTACAGCAAAGTGGAGCTGCAGCAAAACAAGAAGTTGAGCTGCAGCTCTTTTTTTCAAACAGCTGCCTGCCGGTACGATTTCGCTGTATTTTGGCGTGTAAAATACTTATATATCAATGCCCGGTCTCTTCAAAAGCATGTTTTTGACAGCAGCAAATCCATTACGATATTTATATTGCTCGCAAAAATACCCCCTTGGATTTGGTATCCTCATTTTACCAAATTCAAGGGGATGGTTCTCTTTATTTCAGGTTCAAAATAAAATTGTCAAGCAGGCAAAGGGTGCCCTATTATACAGAAGTCGAGGTTTCCTCCCATATTTTGTGGATAGTACCATAGTAAAAGGTCCTTTTTCCCGTGTGGGTCGCGGTGTGGGTCTTTGGTTCTGCCACGATTATTTTGGGAACTAATATAGCCGAAAGGAGCCTGTAAACTGCGGTATTCCGCAATTTACAGGCTCCTTTGGAGCTGGAAACGTGACTCGAACACGCGACCTGCTGATTACGAATACGATCAGAAATATCCAAACGCCGGTTTCAAGCCGTTTTGAGCCCTTTTCGCTGCCCCTGAAAAGGATTCTTCGCGCCCTGCTTTCCGTTGTTTCCACCGGCTGTTTTCGCCTCGTGGGTCACCGTGTGGGTCTAAGCAGATAATTTTGCAAATAACTTAGCTTATACGCATGGTGCCGTTGCAAATGATCTCGTTTGCAGCGGCACTTTTTCAACAAGAATGTTGTCTGTGAATTTTACATCCATTTTACACAAGCGCGGTAACGGATTTGATTTCGCAAAACTAAGATGTAACTGTACCCAAAAGAAAAAACAAAGGAGAATATTACAATGAAAAAAATCTTAGCACTATTTCTCACCGCAGCCTTGGCAGTTTCGGTACTTGTTGGCTGCTCCACGCAGCAAAAGGGAGGCACAGTCAACACAGACGGCTCCACCTCTATGGCGGACGTGATGGGGGCACTGACCGAAGCCTTTAGGGAGAAAGAGCCAAACATTACTGTCAACTATTCCGGCACAGGTTCCGGCTCTGGTATAAGCGGCGTCCTGGACGGGACCTGTGACATTGGCCTAAGTAGCCGTGAACTCAAACAGGAAGAAATGGCTCAGGGCGCGGTAGCCCATGTGGTAGCGCTGGACGGCGTGGCCGTCGTGGTAAATCCGAAGAACCCGGTCACAGACCTGACCACGCAGCAGATCGCGGATATTTTCACCGGGAAGATCACGAACTGGTCTGAGTTTGGCGGCGCGGACGCGCCCATCGCGGTCTATGGTCGTGAGGACGGCTCCGGAACACGCAGCGCCTTTGAGGAGATCGTAGGCGTGGAGGGCGAGTGTGTCTATACCAACGAATACGGCTCCACCGGCGATGTCATCGGGAACGTGGCCTCCAATGAAAATGCTATCGGCTATGCCTCTCTCTCCGCCGTAGACAGCAGCGTATCCGCCGCAAAGGTGAACGGCGTGGCACCCAGCGAAGCCACCGTCAAGGACGGGAGTTATACTATCCAGCGTCCATTTGTAATGGTCACAAAGGATGGCGTGGCGCTCTCCGAATCGGCCCAGGCATTCCTTGATTTTGCAACGAGCGCGGAGGCGGCGGAGTATATTGCTGCGGCGGGCGCTGTTTATCCAAATTGATATGAAAACAGTGAGATCAAAAGCGGTAGAGAGGGCCATGCAGGTCCTCTTTACCCTGTGCGGACTTGTGGCGGTGGGATTTGTGCTGCTCATCACCGTTTACCTCGTCATTTCCGGCATCCCGGCAATTCTGGAAATTGGCCTCTTCCAATTCCTTTTTGGAAAGACCTGGGCAGCCAGCCAAGATCAGTACGGTATTCTCCCACTGATCCTCACATCCATATATGGCACCGCCGGAGCCATTTTTATCGGCGTACCCATCGGCTTTTTCACAGCGGTATTTCTTGCCAAGGTCGCGCCGAAAAAGATAGCGAATGTTATTCGTCCGGCAGTCAGTCTGCTGGCAGGCATCCCATCGGTGGTATATGGTCTTGTAGGTATGTGCGTTCTGGTCCCAGCTTTGCGGAACTGGCTCCATCTACCTGCCGGGGACAGCCTGCTGGCGGCCATCCTTGTTTTAGCTGTGATGATCCTGCCATCCATTATCTCACTTTCGGAGACAGCTCTGGAAGCGGTGCCGAGGGAGTATGAGGAGGCGTCCCTGGCCTTGGGAGCGACAAAGCTGGAAACGGTTTTCCGGGTCTCCGCCCCCGCCGCAAAGAGCGGGATCGCTGCGGCGGTGGTGCTGGGGATCGGACGGGCCATCGGGGAGGCTATGGCCATTATGATGGTAGCGGGAAACGTGGCCAATATGCCAGAGCTCACCCGTTCCGTGCGTTTTCTGACCACCGGCATATCCATTGAACTGAACTACTCTCAGGACGGGAGCTTACAGCGGCAGGCGTTGTTTTCCATCGGCCTTGTGCTGTTCCTTTTTATCATGCTGATCAACGCCTTTTTGAACCTCGTTTTGAAACGGGAGAAAAAAGGCGGCTGACATGAGACGAAAAAGCTATGAGATCATAGGCCGGGTCATCCTGTACGGATGTGCGGCGATCACAGCCGGACTGCTCCTTTTTCTTATCGGCTATATCCTTTTCCGGGGCATTGGCGGCATTAGCTGGCGCTTTTTATCTACGGCGGAAAGCGTTATAAACGGCACAGTCGGTATTTTACCTGCCATCCAAAATACGGTTTTTGTGATTCTGGTATCTCTGATCGTGGCCCTTCCCCTGGGCGTGGGCGCAGCGATATATCTCACCGAATATGCCCGGAATCGGCGGTTTGTGGCTGCGATAGAGTTTGCCTCAGAAACACTGGCAGGAATCCCCTCCATCATCTATGCGCTTGTCGGCGTCATCATCTTCTGTACAGCGCTGAAGCTGCAAAAAACGCTGCTGGCCGGTTCCCTGACCCTGGTTATCATGATCCTTCCTACTATCATAAGGTCAACACAGGAAAGCCTGAAAACTGTACCACAGTCCAATCGGGAGGGTGCTTTTGGCCTGGGAAGTGGAAAATGGCACATGATACGCACAGTCGTACTGCCCTCCTCCGTGGATGGAATCGTCACAGGATGTATTCTCGCCGTAGGCCGTGTTGTGGGAGAGAGCGCCGTCCTGATGTATACCGCCGGAATGAGTATGGCGATGCAGAACTTTTCCCTTAGCCGTATTGCCTGGGCTTCGGGCGCCACGCTCACCGTTGCGCTCTACCATTATGCCAAAGAAAACGCAGATTTTTCAGTCGCCTTTTCCATTGCGACCATTCTGCTGATCCTTACTGTCATCATCAATTTTTCTGCGGATTTTCTCGGCAAGAAACTCAAAAGGAGCTGACTTATGGTTGAACCGATCATTTCCGCAAAGGATCTTGACTTCTATTACGGGGAAACACACGCACTGAAAAACATCTGCCTTGAACTTCCAGAACATAAAATCACGGCGCTGATCGGGCCGTCCGGCTGCGGGAAATCCACTTTTTTGCGAACGATAAACCGAATGAACGATCTGATCGACGGCGTGAGAGTGACAGGCTCCCTTACATACCAGGGAGAGGAGATCTATGCTCCTGGCCGGGACGTAACAGCTTTGCGAAAGAATATCGGCATGGTATTTCAAAAGCCCAACCCTTTTCCCATGTCCATATACGATAATGTGGCATACGGTCCGCGCACCCACGGGATACGCGCCAGAGCAAAACTTGATGAGCTTGTGGAGCAATCTCTGCGGGACGCGGCGATCTGGGACGAAGTAAAGGACCGGCTGAAGAAAAACGCGCTGGGGCTTTCCGGCGGGCAGCAACAGCGGCTCTGCATAGCCCGCGCTCTGGCAGTAAAGCCGGATGTCCTCCTTATGGATGAATCCACGTCGGCACTTGACCCAATTTCTACTTCCAAGATCGAAGATTTGGCGATGGAACTGAAAAAGGACTACACGATCGTCATCGTTACACACAATATGCAGCAGGCGGTGAGGATTTCGGATAGGACGGCGTTTTTCCTTTTGGGGGAACTCATAGAGTTCGGAGACACGGAAAAAATGTTCTCCCAGCCAGAGGATAAGCGTACTGAGGATTATATCACAGGGAGGTTTGGTTAATGAGAATACGATTTGACGAGCAGCTGAACGCGCTAAATCAGGAGCTTATTCGGATGGGGGCATTGTGCGAAGAAGTTATTTCATTCTGGCTGGCACACCGGCTCTCCAAGCATATTACTGCGCCCTTAAATCAACTGGACCTTGATGATCCGTTGAATAACGAGGGCTACGATGAGCTTTCTCCACTGCTGCGCAGGATCGACGCCCAGCAGCGGCAGATCCGGCAGCAAGAAAAGGAACTACGAAAAAAGCGGGAGGAATTTGAAGCCGTTACGGATAATATGGCGGAGGGTATTCTTCTCTTGAATCCGAAAGGCTTGATCTTGGAGATCAACCGCGCAGCTCAAAACCTTTTCGGAACGACCCCCGCCTGCATCGGGAAACACATTTACTTGGTAAACCACAGCATAGAAATATCGGAGCTTCTTGCGGCAATGGAAAAGGGTGTCCGGGCGGAGAAGATCCTCGAACTGAACGGGCGAAAATACCAGCTTGCCTTTAATCCAGTCAGCGAGAGCGGAACTGTTTCCGGCGCTGTGCTGCTCATATCGGACGTTACAGAGAGAGAACAGGCCGAGCAAATGCGGCGGGAATTTACGGCGAATGTGTCCCATGAACTCAAAACACCGCTGCAAAACATCGCGGGGTGTGCGGAGCTTTTGGAGAATGGCCTGGTACGTCCCGAAGATACAGAGAGATTCTACACGCAGATCCGAAACGAGACCGGACGCATGATCTCTCTGGTGGAGGATATTTTGCGCCTTTCCCATCTGGACGAAGGTGCGGAGGAACTGAAACGGGAAAAGATCGATCTTTATGCACTGTCTGTTGAAACAGTCCGGTCGCTTTCCGATGAGGCAGAAAAGGCCGGTGTTTCCGTAGATGTCGATGGTGAAAAAGCCGTAGTGGACGGCATACCGCAGCTTCTTGAAAGCATCGTCCATAATCTTGTGGACAATGCGATCAAATATAACCGGCAGGGTGGAACGGTAAAGGTATCTGTAAACTGCTTTGAGGGGAGTGTCCGCCTTTGCGTGTCTGATATGGGGATCGGTATTCCGGCTGAACATCAGGAGCGAATTTTTGAGAGGTTTTACCGGGTGGACAAGAGCCGTTCCAAAGAACTGGGCGGTACAGGGCTTGGCCTGTCTATTGTCAAACACGCTGCCCGGCTGCATGACGCGAAGATAAATCTGCAAAGCGCAGAGGGAGTAGGCACGACAATTACGGTTATCTTCCAGGAGGCATAAGGATCAATATGCTTTCATAGACTTTTCACTCCGTCATACGAACGCCAGCCTTCTCATCGCGGTCGGGACCGACGTGACCACCGTCGCCGGTCTCCTGGGCCACTCCCAACCCAGCACCACTCTGGACATCTATAATGATTATATGATGGCGAAACGCCAAAAAGCGTTTCGCCGAGCAGCTTTGCTGCTCAGCAAAACAGCGCAGCTGTTTTGCCATATGCTAAGGTGGATCACCACCGCAGCATGCGGCAGTGCCGGCACGGGAGCTATCCGGCCTATGTGGACGCATAGAGATAGATACAAAGGTGACCCCTACTGATTCATTTTATTGAGCCAGGTATTGACACGATGTCAGTATAGTGCTATACTAATAAAGCTGACACAATGTCAGAATACATTTGCAGATCAGGAGGGGTCTGAACTATGAAGAAGAATCTGGGGTCGCTGCTTGCGCTCTATCCAACGCCGGTCACCGTCATCGGGGCTATGAACGGCGAGAAGCCCACCTGGACTTTGGTGGCTCATGTGGGGATCATCGGCCACGACCGTATATTGGTCAGTCTTGCCGCGCCGCACTTTATCAACGGATGCATTAAAGAGACGAAAAAACTCTCGATCAACCTTGTGAATGAAGAAATGCTGCCCTATGTGGATTACGTCGGCTCGGTCAGCGGCGCGAAAACGGACAAGTCCGCCGTATTTGCCTATGACCTGGGAGACGCGGGAGCGCCGGTCATCCGCAGCTCTCCCCTGTCGTTGGAGTGCAGCGTCGAGGATATCTACAACACGCCAAATTTCGAGAGCTTCATCTGCTCCATCGACAACACCTATGTAGCGGAGGAGCATCTGAACGAAAAAGGCAAGATCAATTACGACACCCTGAAGCCGGTGCTGTTTGAGTTCCCCACCTATCAGTATCTGAAAACCGGCGAGGTGATCGGCAAGTGCCTGACCCTCAAAAAGACGCCGGAGAAGGTTTAAAAGCAGCGGGAAAGGAGCTTTTCAGATGGCGATCACCATGAATCTGTATTATACCGGCCAGGGCGGGAGCGCCCGGCGCTTTGCGGAGGAGATGACCTCCAGCGGCCTGGTCCGGGAGATCAGGGCAGAGGAGGGCAACCTGCGCTACGAGTATTTCTTCCCCATGGAGGACGCGGAGACGGTGCTTCTCATCGACAGCTGGCAGGGTCAGTCCGCACTGGACCTGCACCACGCCTCCCCCATGATGGGGCGCATCGCGGCGCTGCGGGAGAAGTACGATCTGCACATGAAAGCGGAGCGCTATCTCTCCGACGAGGGCGGCTCTGCTGCCCAGGACGAGAAGTTCCTCCGCCGGTAAAACAGAATGGAGGAACAAAAATTGAAGAATAAAACTACCTTTTCGCTCCGTGCCACGCGTGGTGTGGCTGCCTTTCTGGTGATTCTCACCGTGTTCTCTCTGGCGGCCTGCGGCCGCAGCGAAACGGTCTTTGAGGATAGTACGCCGGCCCCGGTTATCGACGCGGCTCCCTCCGAGCCTGTAAGCGCGGAAGAGCAGAGCGAACCGGAACCGGAGCAGACGGCGGCTCCGGCTGATGCGCCGGAGGGCAGCAAAATCCTGGTGGCCTATTTCTCCGCCACGAACAACACCGAGGGTGTGGCGCAGAAGCTGGCCGACTGCCTCGGTGCCGACCTCTACGAGATCACGCCGGAGCAGCCCTATACAGCGGAAGATCTGGATTACGGCAATTCCCAAAGCCGCACGTCGGTGGAAATGGATGATCCAAATGCCCGCCCCGCCATCTCCGGCTCGGTAGAAAACATGGAGCAGTACGACATTGTGTTCGTGGGTTACCCCATCTGGTGGGGCGAAGCGCCGCGGATCATGAGCACCTTTATCGAGAGCTATGATCTCTCCGGCAAGACCCTGGTCGCATTCTGCACCTCTGCCAGCAGCGGCTTCGGCAGCAGCGATTCCGCTCTGCGGGCAGCTTCCGGCGAGGCAGCTTGGCTGGACGGACACCGCTTCTCCGCAGGCGCTTCCGCGGAAGATATTCTGGCCTGGGCAAACGGGCTGGGACTCAACTGAACTTTCTACCAAGTGATGGAGGTGTTAAAATTGAAACGGCATTGTTCTCTTTTGACCGTTTTACTTCTTGCGGTCTCCCTGTTTTTCACCGGCTGCGGACAGAACGCCGCGCCAGAGGCTGACGGAAATCCAGTAACAGAAAGCCCGCAAACGCAGGCGGAGAGTATGGAGCCGTCCGCTCCCCCGGTGCAGCCGGCAGAGGCAGAGGAAAGCTCTTCCTCCGAAAATCGGGACGGAGGATCTCCCGTTGTGTACTTCACTTCTGATATCAGCGCGGAAGGGATGCTGGCAATTTATGAAGTCCTGGGCTGGACGCCCACCGGCAGCGTGGCGGTGAAGCTCTCCACCGGCGAGCCTCCGGCCAGCAATTATCTGGACCCGCAGCTCATTAAAGATGTAGTGGAGGCTGTGGACGGAACCATCGTAGAGTGCAATACTGCTTATGGCGGCTCCCGCTCACAGACAGCTATGCACTATCAGGTGGCGGAGGATCACGGTTTTACTGCAATCGCAGATTTTCAGATCCTCGACGAAAACGGCTCCATGACGCTGCCCGTGGAGGGCGGCAGTGTGCTGACGGAAAACTATGTGGGCGCGGCATTTGCCGATTATGATTCCTATCTTGTCCTCTCCCACTTCAAAGGCCATGCCATGGCAGGCTACGGCGGCGCGATCAAAAATATCTCTATCGGTCTTGGTTCCAGTGAGGGAAAGGCATGGATTCACAGCGGCGGGACCGGCGGCAGTATGTGGAGCGGCGACCAGGACGCCTTTCTGGAAGCCATGGCGGAGGCGGGAAAGTCCGTGTCCGACTACCTTGGGAACAGAGAGCGGATCGCCTATATCAGTGTGATGAACCGCCTATCCGTGGACTGCGACTGCGATGGCAATCCCGCCGAGCCGGATATGCACGACATCGGTATTCTGGCGTCCACCGATCCTGTGGCGCTGGATCAGGCTTGTATCGATCTGGTCTATGCGCAGAAGGACGGCGACGGCGCCTCTTTGGTACAGCGCATTGAATCCCGAAACGGTCTGCATACATTGGAACACGCCGAGGAAATCGGCCTGGGCAGCCACACCTACGATTTGGTGAACATAGATGAGTGAGGTCGCCCAAGTTCTGCAAAGAGAGTTTGTCTACATTCAATATTACTTCCTACTCCAGCTCCGGCAGATCGCCGGGTACTGGGTCCTGGGCATGGTCGTCGGCTCCTTGGTTTCGGTGTTCGCAAAGGACGCCATTCACGGGGCCTTCGACCGCATCCGGGATAAAAAGTGGGGGCTGTGGGGCGTCGTCCTGGCAAGCCTGTTAGGCGTTGCCTCCCCGCTTTGTATGTACGGCACGATTCCCATTGCGGCGTCCTTTTCCAAACACGGGATGCGGCACGACTGGCTGGCGGCGTTTATGATGTCCAGTGTTCTTCTGAACCCGCAGCTCATCATGTATTCCACCGCTTTGGGACCTGTGGCACTGACCATCCGCATCGTATCCTGCACGGTCTGCGGCATCGCGGCGGGGATCGTAGTACATATCTTTTACAATGACAAGCCGTTTTTCAACTTTGAGGGCTTCGAGCCTCGGGCAAGCCATGATACCCACCCAAATCTGTTCCTGCGATTTCTCTTTAATCTCGGCAGAAACATCAAAGCGACAGGGCTGTACTTTCTGCTTGGCGTGCTGCTCTCGGCCCTGTTCCAGCGATATGTCCCGGCGGACAAATTTGCCGCCCTGTTCGGGGAGGCAAACGAGGGCTTTGGCGTCCTGATGGCGGCGACCATCGGCGTTCCGCTATATGCCTGCGGCGGCGGGACGATCCCGCTGATCCGGGAATGGCTCATGATGGGCATGAGCATGGGAAGCGCCTCGGCTTTTATGCTCACCGGCCCCGCCACAAAGATCACCAATCTGGGCGCGCTTAAGATTGTGCTGGGAACGAAGCGGTTTTTACTGTATCTCGCTTTCGTGATGGCGTTTTCTCTGGTAACAGGTTTGATCGTCAATACCGTAATATAAAGAGCCTTGACCTCTCCTGAACAGGAACCGGGTGAGGTTCTAATCTGTTCGACCCAGGCAAAGAAATTTTCACTTGCCTGGGCTGCTTGCAGCACCGCACCGTTTGCGGCGCAGTAGACAATGAATAAGCCGGGAGAGGGCGGCCTCCTCCCGGCTTAAATTGTAATGTCCTCATCCCTGTGCGCCGCAAGTGGCGCAGACAGTCCCGACGACAATTTCCTGGTCGTATGCCGGTTGAACGATAACCGTTTCGTAGTGAGCTGTCTCAGGAGTGCCCTCCACCCATACCTGGTCACAGCGGACATCGGTAGTGAAACCGCCGTGCTGCTCCGAGCCTCCGGCGTGAGCGTGAGTGAGCCAGCCGTCATAAGAGGTAAATGCTTCACCGCAGCGGCAGACCATCACCTCGTATGAGCCGCCCTCAAAATGTCCTTCTGTTCCGGGTACATCCACGACCTTGACTTCTTCCACGACCGCCTCATAGTGAACGGTCGTTTTAACAGGGACCCATTCGTGGACATGGGCTGGAGCCGGAGCAGAAGCAGAGACCGGAATTTCATAGTCAGGTTCCAGCTGGCTGCTATACGGCAGAGCTTCAGCGGTAGGCGCTATCATTTCAGGCACAGCGGTAACTTCCGGCGTGGGTAATGGGGACGGCGTTACAGCCTGTGCTGGAGGAATAGACTTTGCTTCCAAACTGTTTTCCATGACAGCAGGTACGGGGTTTATTTCTTCACCCTGCATTTCCGTCACAGTGCTTTTGCCAGGACAAGACAGCATAAAAATACCGGCAGCGAACAGGACCGCAATACTCTTTTTCATGTGGTACCCTCCTTCAAAAAAGTTTTGGAAATCGCGCGATTTCGATGTTTTGTGGATAGTACCATAGTGAAAAGATTATTGCAAGTTATTTTTCTCAGTGAGAAAACCATCGGCCCAGGCAGTTCTCGTGCCTGGGCCATTTGCAGCACCTCACCGTTTGCGGCGCAGTAACCAAAGAAGAGTCCGCCGAAGAATTCTTTGTAAGAACAGGTTCGCCCTCGCAGTTTTTTCGGGAGGGACAGTGGTAGAAATTTTTCTCCCAGGGGTAAATATAAATTACACCCACGAATTTTGAGAGCCGTTCTTTTTCGTGTGGTGTCCATCATGGAAAAACAAAGTGAGGCCCGTCAAAAAATCTGCAGGAGGTAAAAATTTGAAAGAATCCGTTTACGAAATTCATGAAGGAGACAACTGAGTACATGGAGAAAAAATTTTCCCTCTCCTGTCTATCCAGGATGCCGTAGAAAACTACCAGGAGCGGCAGCGTCAAAAAGCAATACGCCGCAGAGGACTACAACAACCAGCACTCGGACAAGCTCATCACGGTAGCAGAGGACGATCGACTGTTCCCACGCCGTGAGGCCGCAGGATGCCGCGTGTGCGTTCTTTCGTTTCCCGGAGGGCGAGTACACATCCGTGACAGTCTGCGCAAGGTGGGCGCAAATTGGGCCGGTCGAAAACGACGCAGGAGAAAGCAGCGGGGTCGTAAACGACCCGCAAGTGCTCACTTCTGCCCGCAGTGCGGGCAGTTTTGGCCCTTTCTCAAGGGCGTTGTAAATTCAAAAATTTTTGGAAAAGGGCGTTCCGATATGGAAGAAAAGCCCGGAATTTCAAGAAAAAACACAGGCGTTCCTGACGCCGAAATGGGCGGTTTTTGCCATCATTCAGAAAAATCGAAGTTTTCCCTCTGATTGGTGCCCGTTGGAAAAGAGAGGATAGCGGAACGTGAAAATTTTTCAGACACAGCTGTCCTGGTATGTCCTATCGATCCGTCACAAAGTCATCTGTGTCCGTATGCGGGATCACCTGCGTGAGGTGCTGGAGAAGCAACAGTTTCAGTTGATCAAGGTCCACATCTATAAAAGAGGCCGTGCCACAAACAAATCGTGTGCTGATTTCAGAGGCAAAAATTTTTGTTGAGTTTGGGTATGGCTATTTCTCAAAGTTGTGGTATTGTGTGTTGCTGCGAAGGAGGCGAACAGAAAATGGCAAAGAAAAGAGCAGCCGGCGAGGGCAACATCAGGAAACGCAAAGACGGTCGATGGGAGGGGCGATACGTTGCCGGACATGACGAAAACGGAAAACCTATCCGCAAAAACGTCCTGGGCAGGACCCAGGCGGAGGTGCGTGAAAAACTCAAAGCGGCTATCGAGCTGGCTCACCGGCTGGATATAAGCAAGGCTGAGGACTATACCGTGGAGAAGTGGGTGAACATCTGGTTCGAGCTGTACTCCAAACCCAATATCAGGGAGAACACGCAGGAATACTACCGCCGGTTCATTGACCTGCACATCATCCCGCACATCGGGAACATCAAGCTGACCAAGCTCACCAGCCGGGACATACAGAAAATGTACAACGACGTGCGAGAGCATGGCCGCACAAGGAAAGAGCAAAAGGACAAGACGCCGGGACTCAGCAACTCCTATGTGCGTGGCATCCATACTATGCTGCACAACTGCCTGGGCCGGGCGGTGAAGGAGAAGCTGATTCCCAGCAATCCCTGCGATGACTGCATCCCTCCAAAGATTCTGAAGAAGGAGATGAAGATCCTCAAGCCGGAGGACATGGCCGCGTATCTGAGGGAAGCGGAAAACCGAGGCGTGCTGCCCATGTTCTTCCTGGTGCTCTGTACCGGACTGCGGCGGGGAGAAATCTCCGCTCTGCAATGGGAGGACCTGGACATAGAGAGAAAGATACTCACAGTCAACAAGCAGGCCGCGGCAGCAAAAGGCGGCGGAGTCAAGGTGGTGCCGCCCAAGACAGAAACCTCCGTCCGGCAGATCTCCGTCTCCCAGCAGGTGATCGACCTGCTCAAGCAGGAGCACGAAAAGCACCCGGATAATCCCATCATGTTCCCGTCGCCGGTGAACGGCGGGATGTGGTACCCGGATGCCATCAATCGCCTGCACCAGAGGATATTAAAGAGCGCCGGGCTGGAGCGCGTCAGACTGACCATGAGGATGCCAGGCCCACACAAGTGTGGTCCCGGCCATCGGTCATGGTCAGCCTGCCTTTTCCCATAAAAGCTTTCGCTTTTATGGGAGCCCTTTTAGCTGCACAACTTGAGGCATACCTTCGCCTCGGTCGCTCTGCAAAACGGCGTGGACATCAAGACCGTCTCCAGTATGCTGGGACACTTCGACGCGGGCTTCACCCTGCGGACCTACACCCACGTCACGACCAGATCGCAGGAGCAGGCGGCGGCGAAGATGGGGGTGCTGATTGGGGCGAACGTGTTAGAAAAGTCTACCAGTTATAACTAAAAAGGCCGCGGGACTGCGTGTTCCACGGCCTTGGGGCGTTAGGCAATTGCTTACAAAGAGCAACGGGATGATTTATTGAACGATGAAATGGCTTTTTTCCTCTGCATATTGCAGAGATTCTTTTTCAATAGCTTTATAATCGATTTTATGAATCTTCGTAAGAGGGAATGTGGATCTAATCACATAGAGATAAGGTACATTAAAATTGGGAAGTTTGTTCTTAATTAGTCTATCAGCCTCTTGAATGGCTTTTCCAACATCGCATCCCTGCTTCAAGATGATATGCGCTATGGGAACATGGCATTCAATCGGATTTGGCATTTGGACAACAACGCAGTTTTCTATATCAGATACAGAGGAAATAATTGCTTCAACAGAGGAGGGAAAGATCTTGTTGCCACTTCGGACAATCATACGCTTAAGTCTGCCATCAATGAAGATGTTGCCGTTGCTGTTGACCCGTCCAATATCGCCTGTGTGGACCCATACAGTTCCATCTGCGTGATACTTGATCACTTCACTTGTGGCAGTAGCGTTATGATAATACTCAAGCATCATTGTCGGGGATTGAATACATATTTCACCTTGATGATCATACGGTAGTTCTTCACCGGTGTCCGGGTCAAATGCAGAGACGATGTTTTTTACATAGGGGATGCCAACACTGCCCAGCTGATATGAAGCGTCGGTGGAGTAACACGCGGCAGCCGCGACCTCTGTCATTCCATATCCTTGAGCGATCTTGTGCGTACACCCATGCGCAGCAAAAAAATCATTGATTCTTTCCTCAAGTTCTATGTTTAGAACATCACCGCCCGATATGGGTGATTTAATAAATGACAAGTCAGATTTTTGTGTCAATTCACTGGTTATAAAGTAATCCCACAATATGGGCCCCGCCAGCACATGGTTTGGTTGATATTTCATCATCAGCTTTGGGAAATCTTGTGGAGTGAATGTTGGGATAAGGACATTTCTAAATCCTAAAAACAGAGGGTCATGGATTGCATTTACCAAACAATAGGCAGTAAAAGGTGGAAGAAAGGTTAAGAAGCGGTCCCCTTCTTTTACATCATACCCGGAAATTTTCTGTGTCAGGGCCATTACATTAAAATTCTCATTTGTCAATACGACACCCTTGGGAACACCGGTCGTCCCGCCTGTATGTACAATTGTTATTGGTGAATTCGGTAGATAGGGTGCATCAATACATCCACTGAAAGATTTACCTTTAGAAAGGAAATTTTTCCATGTTAGGAACTTGTTCTCTTTTTCTCGTTTGTTATTTGACTTGATTTTTGAAATTGCTCTTATATAAAATGGGAGAGACTCTATCGGAGAAATGATAATCACAGATTCAATCGCTGTTTGTTCCATGACTTCTTCAGCAACAGGTACACACATGTCGATTGTGAAAAGAAACTTTGAGTTGGTCAATCTGATCTGGTTTGCAAATTCGTCAGTTTTAAGACGAGGGTCTATGGCGTTTGATATGGCCCCAATCCTGTTTAAAGCGTAAAAAATGTAGACCATTTCCGGAATCATTGGGAGCGCCAATGTCACTATATCTCCACGTTTAACGCCGAGAGCCAACAAGGACTTGGCTGCAGCCTCTATATTAAAAAACAGGGTATTGTATTTGATTTTAACCCCGAAGAATTCTAAAGCAACATCATTGGGGCTTCCTTTGCGATTTTCATGGACAAATTCGAAAGCACTCTTTTCCGGGACAGAAGCATGAGTAGCTTCAGCTGGATAGTATTTCAGCCATGGTCTGTCAATAGATGGGTAGCCGGTTTTTAATTTCTCTTCTGGCATGATTTAATCCTCCATAAAATAAAAAAGTGCGCAGCCGAAGCCGCGCACTGAAAAACACACAGCTTCATTTGCTGCCACGCAATCATTTGACGAGTTAAGAGGACGCCAAAAGGAAGGGTGTGTTTTTACCGAAATAAAAACACGTCCTTTAACTCGTCCAATGTTCGATTGCGTGGCAAAAATATTGTATCATTCAAAAAGAAACTTGTAAAGAAAAATCTGTCAAACGCAGAAACATCGAAAAATGTCGCTGTTTTGTAAATGAACAGCGAAAGAACAATACGAGCAGAAGCTCTACTCAAGAGCGGCGACTCGGAGGAAATGATATACCTCACCGTTTGCGGCGCAGTAACCAAAGAATAAGCCGGGAACACAAAACAGGGAGGCCGCGGACGAATGAAGGATCGTCTGCGGCCTCCCTGGTTTGGGAGAAGTGGGTCAGATTTTTTCCGTTTTCGAGTTGGGGAGCAGTTTAGCTCCCGTTTGGGTCGCGGTGTGGGTCTTTGGTTCTGCCGCGATTTTTTCGGGAACTAATACAACCGAAAGGAGCCTGTAAACTGCGGCATTCCGCGGTTTACAGGCTCCTTTGGAGCTGGAAACGTGACTCGAACACGCGACCTGCTGATTACGAATCAGCTGCTCTACCGACTGAGCTATTCCAGCGTTTTGCGTTACACAGTTTAGCATAAACGGCGCGAAGTGTCAATGCCAAAATATCCGTTTCCGCGCCTGATTACAGCCTGTATACTGCCCTTTCTTCGTCCTTTTTCGCCCGGCCGGGCAGTTCGGAGCCGGTCGGATTTATGCGGCAAATTGACAGAATCGAACACTGCGATTTAAAGATTTTTTGGAAAAAATATGATATCAAAAAGTTACATAAAAGAAATTAAAAATTATTATGCAAATAGTTATCAACATTTTCCACAGAGTTTTGAACACCCGATTTTTCCCGAATTTTCAGGGTTTTTCGGGAAAAAGAGAAAAATCTGTCGAAACGGCAATTCAAACTTGGTTACAAAAAGGAAACAAGAAAAAGTTTACATAAAACTGTTTCTACCATCTGAACAAATCCAGCATGCCGGAATCCCGGTAGGAGACAAAATCATCCTTTGCCACCACCAGATGATCCGCCAGCTGGATGTCCACCAGACGCAGGGCGGAGCTCAACTGCCGGGTAACGGCGTCGTCCTCCGTGGAGGGAAGGGCCAGGCCGTCCGGGTGGTTGTGGGCGATGATCACCGACGTGGCCTTGTCCCGCAGGGCGGTTTCCACCATCTTCCGGATGTTCACGTTCACCGCGTTGACCACGCCCCGGCTCATCTCTGTGCAGCTGATCACCCGTTTCTGGGTATCCAGGCACAGCATCAGCAGCACCTCGTCCTTCTCGTACAGAAACCGGGGCAGCAGATAGGCCCCCGCGTCGCCGCTGCTGCGGATCACCTTTGTCTTGGCGGCAGCAGAGACCAGGCTTTTGCGCATGATCTGCGGGATCAGCAGCAAAAGCGAAGCGGCGCTCTCCCCCACGCCGTCCACCGCGCACAGCTCCCGCTGGGTAGCGGAGAAGATCTTCTCCAGGGAGCCGAAGCGGTCCAGCAGCGCGTGGGCGATCACATTGGTGTCCTTTCTGGGAATGGCATAAAACAGCAGCAACTCCAAGGCGTTCAACTCACTGAAGCTTTCAAGTCCATGCTCAAGGAACATCCGGCGCAGCCGCTCCCGGTGTCCGTCGTGTACAGCCATTCCTGTTTTCTCTCCTTGTCTCTGTCTCCGGAGAACCGTTCTCCTGGAGGTAATCAAATTTCCATGGTGGCGTAAGCGTTCAGGTCGCTCCCGGCGCGGATGCCCGCCAGATATTCATAATAGCCCTGGGCGCCGATCATGGCCCCGTTGTCCCCACACAGCTTCAGCGGCGGGATGTAGAGGGCACAGCCGTTTTCCGCCGCCGCCCGCTGGAAATCCGCCCGAATGCGGGAGTTGGCGGCCACGCCGCCGGCTACGGCGATCTTGTCCCGCCCCAGCTCCTTGGCGGCCTGGATCGTCCGGGGCACCAGACTGTCGCTGACCGCCTTGGTAAAGGAGGCGGCCAAGTCGGCCCGGTCGATCTCCTCCCCCTTCTGCTCCGCGTTGTGCACCAGGTTGATCACCGCTGTTTTCAGCCCGGAAAAGCTCATGTCGTAGGGGTTCGCGTCCACATGGGCGATGGGGAAGACATAGCGGGTGTCGTCCCCGCCCTGGGACAGCAGGTCGATCGGCCGTCCGCCGGGATAGGGCAGGCCCAGCACCCGGGCCGTTTTGTCAAAGCACTCCCCTGCCGCGTCGTCCCGGGTGGCGCCGATGATCTTCATGTCCGTATAGCCCCGCACATCCACCAGCAGGGTGTTCCCCCCGGAGATAGCCAGGCAGAGGAAGGGGGGCTCCAGCTCCGGGTAGGCCAGGTAATTGGCCGCGATATGCCCCCGGATATGGTGCACCGGAATCAGCGGGATCCCCAGGGCCAGGGCGCAGGCTTTGGCGAAATTCACCCCCACCAGCACGGCCCCGATCAGCCCCGGCGCGTAAGACACGGCCACCGCGTCCAGATCGCTCTTCTCGATGCCGGCAGCCTTCACCGCCCGCTCCGCCAAAATAGAGATGGACTCCACATGGCAGCGGGAGGCGATCTCCGGCACCACGCCGCCGTAGACCGCGTGCAGGTTCGCCTGGGAGAAGATCTGGTCCGACAGGACCCGGCGGCCGTCCTCCACTACGGCGGCCGCTGTCTCGTCGCAGGTGCTTTCAAACGCGAGTATCAGCAAATTCTACGCCTCATTTCAAGAATTTTGTCATCAGTATAGCATCTTCTTTTGGAAAATCATAGTATTTTTTTCGAATTCCCACCTGGGAAAATCCCATTTTTTCGTACAGGCAGATCGCCGGGGCATTGCTTCGGCGCACCTCCAGGGTGAGGAAGGCCAGCCGCAGCCTCTCCGCAGTCTTCACCAGGGCGGCGATCAGCGCCTCCCCGAGCCCCTGCCTCCGGGCCTCCGGGGCGACGGCTACATTGGAGATATAGCCCTCGTCCAGCACATAGCTCATGCCGATATAGCCCAGCACCGGGCCCTCCGGGCTCTCCGCCACCAGAAATTCATGCAGCCGGTCCTTCAGCTGGTTTCGCAGCTGCTGCTCCGTCCAGGGCGTGGAAAAGCAGCGCCGCTCCAGTTCCTCCAGCTGGGGGATGTGCCGCTCCTCCGCGTCTACAATGCGGCAGTCCATCAGTGCGCCTCAGCCCAGCTGCGGCCGGAGCGGACATCCGCCGTCAGCGGCACCGCCAGCTCCGCCACATGCTCCATCTCCTCCCGGAGGATCCGGCCCGCCTGTTCCGCCTCCGCTTCCGGGCACTCCACGATCAGCTCGTCATGGACCTGGAGGATCAGCCGGGCCTGCAGGCCCTCGGCCTTCAGCCGCCGGTGCACATGCACCATGGCCAGCTTGATGATATCCGCCGCGGTGCCCTGGATGGGCATGTTCAGGGCTACCCGCTCCCCGAAGGACCGGGTATTGAAATTGCTGCTCTTCAGCTCCGGCAGATTCCGGCGGCGGCCGTAGATAGTCTCCACATAGCCGTCCTGCCGGGCCTTCTCCACAATGGTCTTCATATAGTCCCGCACGCCGCTGTACTTGGCCAGATAGGCGTCCATATAGGCCTTGGCCTCGTTGGGCCACACGCCGATATCCTGGGCCAGGGAGTAGGCGGAGATGCCGTAGACAATGCCGAAGTTCACGGCCTTGGCCCGGCTGCGGAGCAGGGGGCTCACCTCCGCCAGGGGGACGCCGAACACCTGGGAGGCGGTCACCGCGTGGAAATCCTCCCCGCTGAGAAAGGCCTCCTGCATGGTCCTGTCGCCGGAGATATGGGCCAGCAGCCGCAGCTCGATCTGGCTGTAGTCCGCGTCCACCAGCGTCATGCCCGGGGCCGCCACAAACATGGTCCGGATCTGGGCGCCCAGCTTTTTGCGCACCGGGATGTTCTGCAGATTGGGCTCCGTGGAGGACAGACGCCCCGTGGCGGTGACGGTCATCTGAAAATTGGTGTGGATACGCCCGTCGGCGGAGATCACCTTCAGCAGCCCGTCGGCATAGGTGGACTTGAGCTTGGTCAGCATCCGGTATTCCAGCACCTCGTCCACGATCGGATGTTTGCCCCGGAGCTTTTCCAGCACGTCCGCGTTGGTGCTCCAGCCGGTTCTGGTCTTCTTCCCGGAGGGCAGCATCAGCTCGTCAAAGAGGATCTCGCCCAGCTGCTTGGGAGAGTTGATGTTGAATTCCCGCCCGGCGTGGGCCCAGATCGACGCCTGGAGATTGGAGATCCCCTCGTTCAGGCTCTCTCCAAAGACATAGAGGGCGTTCCGGTCCACGTAAAAGCCGGTCCTTTCCATCTCTGCCAGAACCTGGCAGAGAGGCAGCTCCGCCTCTTCGTACAGCCGGTCCATTCCCAGGGTCTTCAGCTTCTCCTCCAGAGGCCGGTAGAGCCGGTAGACCGCCTCCGCGCCGCTGAGCTCCTCCCCGAAGAGCCCCATGGACAGCCGCTCCGGGCTGTAGTCGCTGGCGGTAGCGTCCAGCAGATAGCCGGCCAGGGCCGTGTCGAACACAAAGCCCTCCAGCGGCAGGCCCTCCTCCAGCAGCAGGCCCATCAGGTCCTTTACGGAGTGGGCGATCTTTTTCACCTCCGGGGAGAAAACCGTGCGCAGCAGCCGGTTATAGCCCTCCCCGTCCCGGTTCCAGGAGACGGCGTACACCCTCTTCCCGTCGCAGAGTTCCAGCCGGTCCAGCCCGTCCACGGGGCAGACCGCCAGAATTTCCGCGGCGCGGACCGCCTCTTCCAACTGGGCCAGGTCCTCCGCCTCTATTCGCTCCAGGCGTTCCACCGCGGCGGCCGGGGCGCTGTCCTCCCCTGGCTCCAGGCCCCATTTCTCAATAAACTTGTGAAAGCCCAGCCGCTTCATGAGCCCGTAGAGCGCCGGGGTATAGTTCCGGTTCCACAGATTCTCCGCCGGGCTGAAGGGCAGCGGCGCATCCCGGACAATGGTGGCCAGCGCATAGGACATGCGGGCGCTCTCCTCCCCCTCCCGGAGCTTTTTCCGCACGCCCTCCTTGATCTCCAGCTTGTCCAGGGAGGCGTAGATTTCCTCCAGGCTCCCGTAGCGCCGGAGCAGGTCCAGGGCGGTCTTCTCCCCCACGCCGGGGACGCCGGGGATATTGTCGGAGCTGTCCCCCATCAGGGCTTTCAGGTCCACCATGCGCTCCGGCCCGAAGCCGTACTCCTCCCGGAAGACCTCCGGCGTATAGAGAATGGTCTCCGTCTGGCCCATGCGGGTCTTCACGTTGCAGACGGAGGTCGTCTCGCTGATAAGCTGCAGGCTGTCTTTGTCCCCGGTGACGATGACGCAGGCCCAGCCCTCCTTCTCGCAGACGGCGGAGACGGTGCCCAGCAGGTCGTCCGCCTCGTAACCCTCCAGCTCGTAGCGGCGGATGCCCATGGCGTCCAGCAGCTCCTTCAAAACCGGCATCTGTGCCGCCAGCTCCTCCGGCATCCCCTTGCGCTGGGCCTTATAGCCGGCATAGCTCTTGTGCCGGAAGGTGGGCGCCGGCAGGTCAAAGCTGATGCACAAGGCCTCCGGCTTCTGCTCCTCCAGCAGCCGCTGGAGAATGGCCAGAAAGCCGTACACCGCGTTGGTGGGGGTGCCGTCCGGGGCGTTGAGCATCCGGACGCCGTAAAAGGCCCGGTTGACGATGCTGTTGCCGTCCAAAATCATGAGTTTTTTCATAAACCAGTCCTCCTGTCACTTCTCGCCCCGGAGGCGGATGATCTCGTCCCGCAGCTGGGCCGCGATCTCGTACTCCAGCATGGCCGCCGCCTTGCGCATCTTGCCCTCCAGCTGCTCGATCAGCTCTTTCCGCTCCCGCTCCGTCATCTTCACGCCGTTGGCCTTGGTGACGGCCGTGGCGTCGGCGGAGATTTCGATCAGATCCCGCACGCTCTTGACAATGGTTTTGGGCACAATGCCGTGGGCGGCGTTGTAGGCCATCTGCTTTTCCCGGCGGCGGTTGGTCTCGTCGATGCAGGCGCGCATGGAGGGGGTGACCGTGTCGGCGTACATGAGCACGATGCTGTCCGCGTTCCGGGCCGCCCGGCCCACGGTCTGGATCAGGCTGGTCTCACTGCGGAGAAAGCCCTCCTTGTCCGCGTCCAGAATGGCCACCAAGCCCACCTCCGGGATGTCCAGGCCCTCCCGCAGCAGGTTGATGCCCACCAGCACGTCAAACTCGCCCAGGCGCAGATCCCGGATGATCTCCATCCGCTCGATGGTCCCGATATCGTGGTGCATGTAGCGGCAGCGGATGCCCGCGTTGGTCAGATATTCGGACAGATCCTCCGCCATCTTCTTGGTCAGGGTGGTCACCAGGCTCCGCTGCCCGGCGGCGATCTTGGCGTTGAGCTCATCGATCAGATCGTCGATCTGCCCCTCCACGGGCCGGACAAAGATCTCCGGGTCCAGCAGGCCGGTAGGCCGGATGATCTGCTCGGCAATCTGCCCCGCCCGCTCCCGTTCATAGTCCCCAGGCGTTGCGGAGACATAGATCCGCTGATGGATCCGCTGGGTA
Source organism: uncultured Oscillospiraceae bacterium (assembly GCA_947626315.1). Taxonomy (GTDB): domain Bacteria; phylum Bacillota; class Clostridia; order Oscillospirales; family Oscillospiraceae; genus Limivicinus. Next base: position 41,745 of record CANQRQ010000005.1, read on the forward strand.
AACTCTTCAAATTTCAGCGGCCGGTTGTCGTAGGCCGAGGGCAGGCGGAAGCCGTACTCCACCAGGCTCTCCTTCCGGGCCCGGTCCCCCCGGTACATGGCCCGCACCTGGGGCAAAGTCACGTGGCTCTCGTCCACAAACAGCAGGAAGTCCTTTGGGAAATAGTCCAGCAGGGTCATGGGCGGACTGCCGGGGGCCCGGTTGGAGATCACCCGGGAGTAGTTCTCTATCCCGGAGCAGTAGCCCAGCTCCTGCATCATCTCAATATCGTAGTCCGTCCGCTGCCGGATGCGCTGGGCCTCGATGAGCTTCCCCGCGCTCTCGAAAGTCCGCACCCGCTCGTCGCACTCCGCCCGGATGCGGACAATGGCCTCGGCCATTTTTTCCCGGGTGGTCACATAGTGACTGGCGGGATAGATGGCCGCGTGGTTGAGGATGCGGGTGGGCGCGCCGGTGACCACGTTGATCTCACTGATCCGGTCCACCTCGTCCCCGAAAAATTCCACCCGGATGGCCTTGTCGTTGGAGTAGGCCGGAAAAATCTCCACCGTGTCCCCCCGGACCCGAAACATGTTCCGCTCAAAGGCGATGTCGTTGCGCTCGTAGCGGATCTCCACAAGCTTCCGCAGCAGCTCGTCAAAGCTGCGGATCTGCCCGGGGCGCAGGGAGATGACCATGTTGGCGTAGTCGATGGGGTCGCCCAGGCCGTAGATGCAGGACACGGAGGCCACCACGATCACGTCCCGCCGCTCAAACAGGCTGGAGGTGGCGCTGTGCCGCAGGCGCTCGATCTCGTCGTTGATGGAGCAGTCCTTCTCGATAAAGGTGTCCGTGTGGGGGATGTAGGCCTCCGGCTGGTAGTAGTCATAATAGCTCACAAAATACTCCACCGCGTTTTCCGGGAAGAACTCCTTGAACTCGCTGCAGAGCTGGGCCGCCAGGGTCTTGTTGTGGGCCAGGACCAGGGTGGGCCGGTTGAGCTGGTGGATGATATTGGCCATGGTAAAGGTCTTGCCGGAGCCGGTGACCCCCAGGAGCACCTGCTCATCGATCCCCAGCCGGACCCCCTGTACCAGCGCGTCGATGGCCTCCGGCTGATCCCCGGTGGGCTGAAAGGGCGCGTGAAGCTTAAATTCGTTCATAGGCTGCCTCCGACGGCATACAGGCTGTGTTCTCTCGTCTATCGCGTTGCATACGTGCATTATTGTAATATTATAACAAAGAAATACCCAATTGTATAGAGAGACAGCGGGAGAAATTCCTCTCTTAATTCTCCTCTCAGCGCCTTGTAAGGCCGCCTTTTAAATGATATAATAGACGCAAGCGTTTGCGGCTATTATAGATTTCAAAGCCGTTTTTCTCGCCGCTGGCGCGGCAACCGAAAAAACGTACAGACGGAGAATTCATATGTCTTCCATCAATTCCATCGGCAGCGCCCGGCTTATTGTCCATGAGGTGAGCAAGGCGATCGTGGGCAAGGACGAGGTTATGATCAAGATCCTGCTGGCCATTCTGGCCGGCGGGCATATCCTCATGGAGGATATCCCAGGCGTGGGCAAGACCACCATGGCCGTGGCCATGTCCAAGGCCCTGGGCCTGGCCTATAACCGGGTCCAGTTCACGCCGGACGTGCTCCCCTCCGATATCACCGGCTACTCCATCTACGACAAAAACACCGGGACCATGAACTATCAAAAGGGCGCGGTGCTCTGCAATCTGTTCCTGGCGGACGAGCTGAACCGGGCCACCAGCCGCACCCAGTCCGCGCTGCTCCAGGCCATGGAGGAGGGGGAGGTCACCGTGGACGGGAACACCTATCCCCTTCCGCAGCCCTTTATCGTGATCGCCACCCAGAACCCAACCGGTGCCAAGGGCACCCAGATGCTGCCGGATTCCCAGATGGACCGGTTTATGCTCCGCCTCTCCATGGGCTATCCCGCCCATGAGGACGAGATCGAGATGATCAAGCGCCGGCAGAACGGCGTCATGCTGGACTCTGTTCTCCAGGTCGTCAGCCGGGAGGAGCTGCTCCGGCTGCGCCTGGAGGTGGAGGGCATCTACATCAAGGATGAGCTGATCGACTACATCGTGCGCCTCTGCGCCCGGACGCGGGAGGACCCACGTATCATCCAGGGGGCCAGTCCCCGGGCCTCTCTGGCGCTCACGGCCCTGTCCAAGGCCACCGCCTGGATCCAGGGGCGGGACTATGTGCTGCCCAAGGATGTGCGCTTCATTTTTGCCGACTGTATCGAGCACCGGCTGATCTGGGCCCAGGATGTGGGCACCCAGGCGGAGAAAAGCGCCGCGCTGGCGGAGCTCTTCGCCTCTGTCAAGGCCCCGTCCATCAAATAACTATGCGGATCTTCGGCCTTTTTGTGTATCTGGCTGTGCTGGCCCTGTTGGCGGTTTTCCGCATGGCCTATGTGGGCTGGCTCGGGCCCTATCTGCTGACCGTGGCGGCCGCCGCTCCGGCGCTTCTGCTGCTTCTTTCCCTGCCCTCCATGGGCGCGATGCGCCTGCGGCTGGAGGCGCCCGGCCGCTGCCTCAGCGGCAGCGAGGCACAGCTGCGCCTGGTCTTTTCCACCGGGCGCTTTCTCCCGCTGAGCCGGGTCCTGGTCAAGCTTGAGATCGAAAACCGCTACACCGGCGAAATTTTCCGGCAGGAATACCGTTTTCGGAGCGTCCTGTCCTGTGACAGCTATCTCCCTCTCCCCACCAAGGACTGCGGCCTGCTGCTCTGCCGGATCGAGAGCTACGCCTGCTATGACCTTCTGGGCCTCTTCTATCGGAAGCGGCAGGGCCCGGCCCCGGTCAAGTGCGCGGTGCTCCCGCCGCCGCAGCAGCCGGCGGCCCCGCCGAATCTGGACGCCGCCCTGGACGCCGCCTTGCGCTACAAGCCCAAATACGGCGGCGGCTATTCGGAGGAGCACGATCTCCGGGCCTATCAGCCGGGGGACACGGTCAACAGCATCCACTGGAAGCTCAGCTCCAAAACAGACAGCGTGATCGTGCGCGAGCCCCTGGTCGCGGAGAACAACGAGGTCTACCTGGTGCTGGCCAGGGCCGGCGTGGGGGACAGCGGCCTCAAGACCCTCCGCTGGCTGTCCGAGGAGCTGTGCCGGCGGGAGATCGCCCACATTCTGGTGAGCGCCCGGCAGGTCCCCATCGGGAACGAGGAGGAGCTGCAGGAGGCTTTGACCGGTCTTCTCTCCGCCCCCATGGCGCCCCCGGTCCCCTTTGACGCGTCCCTGGCCCGCTGCGTCTTTGTCGTCTCCGGCGAGGAGGTGACGCTGCGTTGAAACGGACGCTGAACCATCTCTCCACGCTGCTGCTTTTGCTGCTGTATATTCCTCCCCTGATCCGGTTGATGGCCGTCTCCTTCTCCTTAACGCTGGATGGCTATGCCTGGCTCTGGCTGCTGGCTGTCTGCCTGAGCGTCTGGATCACTGCCGATTTCCGGCACGGCATTTTTCTGGGCCTCCCCCTCTCCGGTCTGCTGCTTCTGGCCGCCTACCGCTTTTATGACGGGGAGCTGGTCGTCCAGCTGTCCGATCTCTTTGACAAGATCAGCGGCGCTTATTACGAGCGCTTTTACGCCCCCGGCAGCCGCTTCGTCTTCGTAAACTACAGCGAGAGCCACGGCCTGATCCTGCTGTTTCTGGCCTTTCTGCTGGCCTCCTATCTCTCCACGGGGCTCACCTCCCGCAACGGGCGGCTGTTCTTCTCCCTGACGGGCACGGTCCCGCCCTTTCTCTTCGCCGTTGTGGTCACCGGCCAGCCTGACCCCGCCGCCGTGTTCTGCGTCAGCCTGTTCTGGATTTTGCTGCTGGTGGGCGGGGACCGCTATGAGCGGGACGGAAACCGGGGCCGCTCCGTTTTGACCGCCGCGCTGCCCGCGGCGCTGATGCTGGGCGCCATTTTGCTGATCTCTCCCCCCTCCCGCTACGAGTACACCCGGGAGGACCTGAGCCTCAGCCGCCGCTTTGACAGCTTCAGCCAGCTGGTGCGCCGCTGGATGGGCCTGGAGCAGGGCCCTCTGCTCACCGCCTCCCCGGAGGAGATGCAGGAGGGGGATCCGAACGCGCCGGCGGGCGGCGGCTTCGGCCCCAATGAGGAGGGCACGCTGGAGCTGGCGGGCAGCTACGATTTCACCGGCATGAACGACGTGATGCTCCATTTTCAGACGGACGCCGGCGGCTACCTCTATCTCCGGGGCCGGTCCTACGGGGACTATCTGGGCAGCGGCTGGGCGGAGGCCCCGGAATGGACGGGCCCCTCCTCCCTGTCCTACGCCGCCCAGGCGGTGCGAAACGCCGGCGGCCTGGGCCACGGGATCGACGTCCGCCTGGAGATCCTCACGGGCATCAAATATCTCCCCTATTACAACACAGAGGCCAGCAGCCTTGACGACCGGGTGCTCATGGCGGGAGGCAGCTCCTACAGCGCCGCTTTCACGGAGCTGGGCGAGGGGGAACCGGCCCTGCCGGAGACCCTGCAGGCGGAGGAGCTGGCCTACCGGGCCTTTGCCCATGAGCAGTATACCTGCCTGCCCGAGGCCACCCGCGCCGCGCTGCTGGACCTGGCGGCGGAGGCGGGCCTGGACCCGGCTTCGCCGAACCTGGTGGAGGAGGTGGCCTCCTACGTCCAGCACGCCGGGACCTACGACCTGGGCACGGAGGCCTACCCCTCCGACGATTACGCCGTCTATTTCCTCACCCAGGCCCGCCGGGGCTACTGCATCCACTTCGCCACGGCGGCCGCCGCCCTGTACCGGGCGCTGGGCCTTCCGGCCCGGGTGACGGAGGGCTTTCTCGCCATCTCCCGCAGCGGAGCGAACACCGATGTGCTCCGCTCCGACGCCCATGCCTGGGTGGAGGTCTATGTGGACGGCACAGGCTGGCTCCCGGTGGAGGTCACCGGCCGCAGCGGCCTGATGCGGGAAGAAACGACCGCGCCTCCCACCCAGAGCCCGGAGCCCACGCCGGAGCCCGAGCCCGGCAGCCCCGCCCCGGAGGCGGAGGCCACGGCCTCTCCCTCTCCCGCCGGGCCTCCGGAAGACGGCCCCTCCGGCCCCGCGGTGGGGATCATCAGCCCCGGCGCCGTTGAGGAGGCCCCTCCCGCCGCTGCCGCCTTCCATATCCCCTGGCAGGTCCCGGCGGCGGCCGCCGTAGTGCTGCTGCCGGCCGCGCTGCTCCCTCTGCGGCGGGCCCTGGTCCTCAGCCTGAACCGGAGGCGCCTCCGGCAGAAGGACCGGCGCAAGGCGGTTGTCGCCGTCTGGCGGCAGGCGGTGAAAACGGCGGCCTTCGGCGTCCCGGTGCCCGACGAGATCACCCGCTGTGCCGAGAAGGCCTCCTTCAGCCTCCACGAGATCAGCCGGGAGGAGCTGGCACAGTGCCGCGAGCTGCTGAACGAGCAGACCCGGACCTGCTACGCCGGCCTAAGCAAGTGGAAAAAATTCGTCTTCCGTTATCTGAAATGTATTATGTAAACCTAAAAACGCCGCAGTTTGACTGCGGCGTTTTTAGGTTTGATCTTTCGTTTATCTGTTTTCCTGGAGCTCCAGGGCGGCGGAGAGCATCTGGGCCGCCTCGCTGCGGGTGAGCAGACGCTCCATCCCGGCGGTGTCCTTCAGGATGCCATGAGCGCTCAGGTTGGCGCAGGTCTGGGCCAGGGCGGCGTCCAGCTCTTTATCCAGCTGGATATACGAGACGCTGGTGACGTGCAGGGCGCTGTCCAGCATGGAGGCGGCCTCGGATCTGCTGATGGGGGCGGAGGCGTCAAAGACGCTGCCCGCCTCGGTCACATGGCCGTAGTCCACGCCGCACATGGCCGCGGTGGTCACATAGCTCTTCATCCAGCCGGGGATCTCCCCGTCGTCGGCGTAGCCGGTGGACAGGACGCCGGTAAACAGGGGCTCGCCGGACAGGAGCATGCACATGCTGAGAAATTCGCCCCGGCTCACGGGCTTGTCCGGGTAGAAGCAGTAGACCCCGCCGATCTGCTCCCCGGTGAAGAGCCCCGCCTCGCTGAGGGCCACGGCGGCGTATTCGTCGGCCCGTCCGGCCATATCGCCGTAGAAGACATCCTTCTTCTGCTTTTCGATCCGGATGATCACCGTGGCCTCCTGGGAGGTATTCCCCTCCGTGTCCACGGCCTTATAGCCGAAATAGTCTCTCCCCTTCTTTCCCTCCGCAGGCGTGTAAACAAAGCTGCCGTCCTGCTTGACCTCCAGGCTGCCCTTGACGGGCTCCGTGGTGATCTCAAAGCTGACCGGGTCCCCCTCCGGGTCAAAGGCGGAGAGGCTGCCCCCAACGGAGACGTTCCGGTAGGTCTTCAGCTCCAGGTTCTCCGCCACCGGGGCGCCGCTCTCCGCGAAGGCGGGGCCGGCCAGGCCCGCCAGGCTCGCGAACACCAGGGCCAGGGCCATCAAGGAAATCAGTATACGCTTCATTGTCGTACCTCCATCATCAAAGGATATTGGTATTTTGCGCCTGTTTCAGGCAATTATGCAAATTAAGGTAGACTTTGTGCCCCGGCATATGCTAAAATAGAAGGCGACAAGACTTTGTACAAGAGGTAAAGCCTATGAACACTTTGACCGCCGCCGCCCAATGGCTGAACACGAGCTTTGCCGGCTTTGATCAGGGGATCACCCTGGCCGTCCACAAGCTGTACGAGCTGGGAGGAGGCTTCCTCACCCCCTTGATGGAGTTGATCTCCCTGATGGGCAAGGGCGGCATCTTTTTGATCCTGCTCTCCCTGCTGCTGATGCTCTCCGTCAGGACCCGCCGCTTTGGCACCGCCATGCTGATCGGCCTGGCCCTGGGCGCGCTCTGCACCAACCTTTTCATCAAGGTGGCCGTGGCCCGGCCCCGGCCCTATGCGGACGTAAACGGCTTTTTCTACCCCCTGTGGCAGATGATGGGGCAGCACACGGAGAGCGACATGAGCTTCCCCTCCGGGCACACCACCGCCGCCTTCGCCTCCATGGTGCCTCTGTTCCTCCTGGGCCGCAAACGGGTCAGCTGGCTGGCCCTGGTCTTCGCCTTTCTGATGGGCGTGTCCCGCATCTACCTGGTGGTCCACTACCCCTCTGACGTGCTGGGCGGCCTGCTCGTGGGCACGGTGGCCGGTATTCTCGCGGTGCTGATCGTCCGCTTTATCCCCGAGGGCTATTTCAAGGCCCCGCTGGGCAGGAAAAAGCCGGGAGGAAAACACGCATGTTCGGATTCGGAAAGCTGAAATTCAAGGGCCCGGACAAAACGGTAGTCCGGGATGAGGCCCACATTGCCGACTATCAGGCCAGCCGGGAGATCGGCAAGCGGCTCCGCTTCGGGGAGCTCTGCCTGTATTACCGGGACCTGGGCGTGAAATACTACGTGCCCTACGAATATATCGACCGGGCCTTTGTCCGCATCAGCGAGTGCCACCCGGACGACAGCCCCGCCTATTACTATTACCGGCTGATCCTGGTCCACGGGGAGAAGGAATTCGCCAACCTGATCCTCAACGAGGAGGCGGACGCGGACCTGGCGCTGGAGCGGCTCAAGGAGATCCGCCCGGAGATTCAATTCGGCTACGTCCCCCCTGCTGACGGAAAGCGCCGTCATTTTATGTAAACCTAACAGAAGCAAGCATTAAGCCCGTCTGCCAAAATAGCAGACGGGCATTTTATCGTTTTGTTTGATTGTCTCAGCTCTGTTCGCTGATATACAGGCCGGCCTTGCTCTGGATGAGCCTGGCTGTCTCCTCCGCTGTCTTCCGGCCCTCAAAGTAGGCCTGGACCTCCTGCTCTATCAGCTCCAGCAGCGTGGCATTGATCTGCACGGTCTGCGCCTCCTGGGAGACCAGCCGCCGCAGCGTCTCCACCTGACTCTGGCTGAGGGCGTAAAAGCTCACGGTGAGGCCGTCCCCGGTGGCCATGCCGCCCCGGCTTTTTTCAATGGGCTCCCCGTTTTCGTCCAGCAGGACTTCTCCCGCCTCGTCCGTCTCATATTCCGGCGTGGCCGCCGCTTTCAGCTCCTTTTCAAAAGCCTGGCGGTTGCTGGGCAGGCCGTAGGCTTGGCCGGTCTGGTAGTCCTCGGTGAGGAAGCGCCGCAGAAAGTCCCAGCCCGCCTCCTTGTCCGCGCAGCGGCTGCTCATGGCCAGGCCGGAATCCAGGAAGATCGCGCTGCCGCAGCTGCCGTCCGCGGTGGGAAAGCCGATATAGCTCACGCTGCCCTCGCCGCCGAACAGGGCCTCGTTGGCCTGGAGGTCTGTAAAATCATAGACCGACGCGATGCTCAGCAGCTGCTCGCCCCGGGCCAGGCGGACCTGCTCGGAATCGTTGGCCGGGTCATAGTCTCCGCTGGGCTCCAAGGCAAAGCGGTTGGCAAATTCCAGGAGCTGGATAAAGGCCGGGCTTTCAAAGGAGCAGCGGGCGTTCTCCCAGTCCACAAAGCTCCCCAGGTTCATGTAGAGGCTCACAGTCAGAACATCGTCCTTGGTGACGTCCCGGTGAAAGATGTCGCAGCCCTCGGGCATGCTGTCCAGCGCCTCATAGAGCTCCTCGTAGTTCCAGCCGAAGCGGTCCCCCACCACGGACTTGGCCCCGATGGCCGTGGCGATGGAGAAGGCGGGGCTGACCTGGTAGAGGCCGCCGCCCTCCTCCATGGCGCGGAGCACATTCTCAAAGAAGTCCTCCCGGCTCAGCTCCGGATCCCCGTCCAGCCAGGGGTACAGATCCTCCAGCAGCCCCTTGGCGGCCAGCTGGTTGTAGGGCAGCTCGTCCAGGAGCAGCAGATCCGGCATATTCCCCGCCAGCACCTCTGTGAGCAGCTTGGCCTGCCCGGCGGAATAGTCCAGGACCTCGCCCCCGGCATAGGCATAGTCCTTCACGTCGATGCGGCAGCGCTCACTGTGCCGGTTAAAGTCGATCACTTCCCTTTCCAGGTCGCTGGACCCGTAGAGGACCGCCAAGGTCAGGTGCGTCTTCTCCGGCAGCTGAGAGGCGGGGACCTTGCTGAGGGTGAAGAGCTCCGTCTCCACCTTGGCGTTCTCGCCGCCCGGACCCCACTCGTTCACCAGGCCCCGGACCGTTCCATCCGGGGCGATATCCACCCGGCCCAGGCCGCTGCTGTCCACGTCGCAGGCGATCCAGTCCAGAACCGTCTCCGCCTCGGCCCGCTCCAGGCTGTAACCGCACAGCCTGGTCCCGGCGTTGTAGAAGAAGTCATAGGCTCCGCTGCCGGGGAGGATCTCAAAGGCCTCATTGGGCACCGGGAAGCTCTCCGTGAACTGGCCGCTCTCCCCGTCGATTACCTGCAGGTCCTGCCCGCCGCCGCCTGACCAGGCGATCACGGCGGTCCGGCCGTCCCGCAGGCGGCTGACCCGGTCCACATAGCCGCCGCACTTGAGCCGCCAGGCCAGGGTCCCGTCCTTCGTCAGGGCCAGCAGCCCGTATTCCCGGTTCTCCTGGCTCATATAGCTGACGACAAGCTGCCCCTTCTCATTCAGCACCGCGTTCTCATTCTGCAGAAAGAGCCCCTCCAGGCCCTCCGCCGGGGCGGAGTTGAGCCGGACGCCGTCCCTGTCCAGGATGCTGACGGTATAGCTGTATTGGGCAGTCACGTGGTCCCAGTACCCGCTCTCTCCCCGCTTGAGCCCCTCCGGCCCGTCGTACCAGCTGGTATAGAGGCTCTCCAGGGCCAGGAGGCTGCCGTCCTCTTGCCGGAACAGGCAGCCGAGGGAGCTCTCGCCCGTAAAATCCCGGACCCCCTCCGGCGCCTCCGCCTGGGCGGCGGGGCTGTAGCTGCTGAGCAGCTTCAGGTTCCCGGCGTTGTCGATAAAGTAGAGCCGGTCCCCATAAGCGCTTTCCTGCCCGGCGTCTGCGCCCGCCTCCAGCTTCTCGCGGGCGCGGGCATAGACGCCCTCCTCCGTATACAGCAGGGGGCTCAGGACGCTCTCCGCATCCTCCCGGACGGCGGCGAAGGCCGGACTGTAGACCTCCTCCTGGGGCGCGGCGCTCTGGGCCGCAGCCGGCGCGGCCTCCTGCTTCCGTCCGCAGGCGGCCAGGCCCGGCAGCAGGGCCAGGGCCAGCAGCGCCGCCATAATTTTTTTCACTTTCAACATGGTGTTTGTCCTCCTTTTTTGCACAGCCATCTTACTACGAGGAGGACAAGCAGCCAAGTATCCGCCGCCTTAAGGCTTCTTTAAGATTTATTTAAGGTTCCAAGAGGACAAAAAACAGCGCCGGGACTGCCCGGCGCTGCCTTATTGTATTCTTTTACTTTTGCTCATTCACGTAGATGTTGACCCGGCTCTGGATCTGCTTGGCCACCTCTTCGGCGGTTTTCTGCCCCTTGAAGAAGGCTGAAACCTCCCCGGTCGCCTGCTCGTCGTCACTGCCGAAGATGATCTCGATCACCTTATCGTCGGCCTCCATGGTCTTGGTGGTGTTCTCGATCAGGGCCATCAGCTGGTCGGCCTGCTCCTGGGTCATGGCGTAGATGTCATACTGGACATTGTTGCCGAAGCCCACGCTCATGTGGCTCTCCTCGATCTTCTCCCCGTTTTCGTCCAGGACATAGGCCCCGGTTTCATCCTGCCTGTAGTACGGGGTCATGGCCTCCTTCAGACCCTCGTTGAACAGCTTGATATTGACCGGATAGCCCCAGCCGCTGGCGTCCTCTGTCAGCAGGCCCCGGAGGAAGTCCCAGGCCGCCTCCTTATCGGCGCAGTTGGCGCTCATGCCGTAGCCGTCGCTTATCTGCATGGCGCTGCCGCAGCTTCCGTCCGAGGTGGGGAAGCCCACATAGGCCGCCGTCCCCTTGCCGCCAAAGTAAAAGTCATACTGCTGGAAGCCGGTATAGTCGGAGAGATAGACATCGGTGAGCAGCTGCTTTCCCTGGGAAATGCGGGCGTAATCCGAGTCCACCTCGTCGTCGTAGACGTCATAGTTAGCCTCGTCCTCGAACTGATTGGCAAAGTTCAGCATCTCGATAAAAGCCGGGCTGTCAAAGCTGCACTTCCCCGCCTCCCAGTCGATCAGGCGCTCCATTTCCACCGACAAGCAGGCTCTGAGAACCCCCGTCTTGGTCTGCCCAAATCCGAAGACTTCGCAGCCCTCGGGCATGGCGTCCAGGGCCTCCTGCACGTCCGCGTAGGTCCAGCCCATCCGGTCCCCCACGATCTGCTTGGGGCCCGCCACCGTCATGAGAGAGAAGGTGGAACTGACCTGATACAGCCCGCCGTTGGCCTCCATCGCCTGCAGCACGCTGGCAAACAGATCCTCCCGGCTCAGCTCCGGGTCGCTGTCCAGCCAGGGGTTCAGATCCTCCAGCAGGCCCTTACCGGCCAATTGCTGATAGGGCAGGCCGCTCAGATAGAGCAGATCCGGCATATTCCCCGCCAGCACCTCGGTGGTCAGCTTGGTGAGGCCGGCGCTATAGTCCTCGTCGGTGTTGTACTCGGAGTAGTCCTTCACGTCGATGCGGCAGTTTTCGTGGCCGCGGTTAAAGTCGATCACCATGTCCAGCATATCGGAGGACGGGTACAGGCAGGCCAGGCTCAGGTGGGTCTTCTCCGGAACCGATTCATAGGGCACCTGGGTCAGATAGGCGATCTCGTAGTCGACGGTCATCTGGCTGCCTCTGTTTCTGAAGTGGTTCACCAGGGCGCTGACGGTCCCATCGCTGCCCACATAGACATCATTCAGGCTTTCGCCGTTCACGTCGCAGCTCATCCAGTCCAGAATGAAGTCCGGCTCCTCCGCCCCCAGCTTATAGCCGTAGAGCTTCACGCCGCTGGTGTAGTACAGGTCATAGTCGCCGCTGCCCTGGATCGGGTCCCAGGCGTCATCCGGCAGCTCAAAGCTCTCGGAGAGCTTGCCGGTTTCGCCGTCGATCGCCCGGAGCTCCAGGCCGTTCATGCCGTAGCTGGTGGTGGCAACGCGGCCGTCCTTCAGGCGGAGCAGGCTGTTTACATAGCCGTCCAGGGTCGTTTGATAGGCCGTCTCCCCCTCCGGGGTGAAGGCGATCACGCCCCAGTTGCCGCTGCCGTCGCTGTAGCTCATGACCAGGTTGCCCTTTTCATCCGCCGCAATGCCGTCGCCGTTCAGATACATGCCCTCTTCCACGTTCAGAGGCGTGCTGCTGATCTCCGTGCCGTCGGCGTTCAGGAGCCGGAGCAGGTAGTCAGAATGGTTTACATAATAATTATAGTAGTCCTCGGAATACTCGTCCAGCCCCTCGGGCCCGTCATAGTAGGAGACATAGTCCTGCTGGAAGCACAGCAGGCGCCCGTCCTCCTGGGGTACCAGGGCGGCAATGTTGCTGAAGGAGTAAAAACCCTTCCGGTTCTCCGTGTTTTTCGGGGCCTCGGCTGCGCTGATGTTCAGCTTGGTCTTTTCCCCGTCGTAGCCGACGAAGAAATACTCATAAACCGGGCTGTCCGCAAGCGTGCTGTCCGCGCTCTCCTCTGCGGCAGCCTCTTCGGGCGCGGAGCTGTCCTCCTCGGGCGCGGCGGTATCCTCCGCCTCAGCGTCCGCCTCTCCGGCCTCCTCCTCGATGTAACGGACATTGTAGGCATAAAAGCCCTCGTCGGTAAAGCACAGAGGCCACATGGAATTGTTGTCCTCCATCTCCAGGGGCGTAAAGCTGGCCTGATAGACATACTCCGGCACAGGCGTTGCCTCCGCCTCCGGCTTCTCTTTTTCGCTCTGCTTGCCGCAGGCCGCCAGGCTGAAGAGCAGGGCCAGGCAGAGGACAGCGGCGAGAATCTGCTGCAATCTTTTCATAGGTACCTCCTGTTCCGGGAACATGGGATTCGCTTCTGGGATTATGTCAATCTATTGTAGCATAAGAGGCCCGGTATTTCTACCGGACCTCCCTTGAAATTTTCTTAAATTTTTCTTAATTTTTCCGCAGACGCTCCGCCAGGGCGGCGTCCCCCTCCGCCAGCAGGGTGCGCTGCCCGGTGTAGATCACCATGCCCGGCAGGGCCCCGGAGGGCTTTCGCACCAGGCGGACCATGGTGCAGTCCACCGGGGTCTTGCCCCCCTCTCGAGCCTGGGAATAGTAGACCGCCAGGGCGGCCGCCTGTTCCAGACTCCGCTCCGGAGGCTCCAGACCATCGCAACGGAGGATCACATGGCTGCCGTGGACGCGCTGGGTATGGAGCCAGTAGTCCGTGCGGCGGGCGATTTTTAAGGTCAGCTCGTCGTTTTGCACGTTGCTTCGGCCCACCAGGACCTCCAGGCCGTCGTCCGTCACAAAGCGCAGCGGGGCCTGCGGCCGCACCCGGGCGTTTTTGCCGCCCTTGCGCTGCTTGACGACCCCGGTCGTCTCCAGCTCGGCCCGGATATCGGACAGGTCCTTTTCCGTCTCCGCCCGGCCGATCTCCTCCAGCACGCTGTTGAGATAGTCCAGCTCCTGCCGGTTTTTCTCCGTCAGCTCCGTCAAATGCAGCTTGGCCCCCTTGGTTTTCCGGTAGTCCTTGAAGAGGGCGGCGGCGTTCTGCTGGGGCGTTTTCAACGGGTCCAGGGGGATGGTGATCTCCGGGCAGTCCGGCTCATAGTAATCCTGGCAGACCAGGCTCCGGTCCCCCCGCCTGATTCGGTACAGGTTGGCGGTGACAAGCTCCGCCTTCCGCCGGAGCTCCTCCAGCTTTTCCGTGCGCTTGAGCTCCTCCAGCTGGGCGGCCAGCTTCCGCTCCAGCCGGTCCCGGGCGGTTTTTACCGTGTGCTGCAGCTCCCGGCCCCGGCGGCGTCGCTGCTCCTGCCGATCCCGCTCCGAGTAGAACCGGTCCAGCAGGCGGGAAAAGCTCTCTTCCTCCCGGCAGGTCACGGCCGGGCCGTACTGGCCGATGGGCAGGAAGCTAAAATCAAAGGGCTGCCCCTCCCGGAGCAGCAGGCAGGGCCGGAACTCCCCGGCCGCCACCGTCTCCGCCAGAGCCTCCAGCTGCTGGGGCAGGGTCTCATAGTCCCCGCCGCAGCGATAGGCCAGCTCCCGGCAGATCAGCGGGGACAGGCCGGAGAAATGCTCCAGCATCCATTTGTCAATAGGCACGCTCCTGTCCGCCGCCCGGACCAGCGCCTCCCGCCGCTCCGGCCCGGCGGAGAGGAAGGGCAGCTTGTCCTGCTCAGGCGGCAGGCGGTAGATCATCCCCGGCAGGAGCCGGCGCAGCGGGTCCCCGGCGAAGTCCGCCCGGCGGATGCAGTCGATGATTCGGCCGTCCTCCCCCACCAAAATCAGGTTGGAGCTGCGGCCGATCATCTCCAGCGCCAGGGTTTTCCGGGCGCTGAAGCCCAGCTCGTCCCGGCTGTCCAGATCAAAGAGCAGCAGGCGCTCCCCCTCCGGCTGCCGGACGGATAAAATCCGGGCGCCCAGCAGGTGCTTGCGCATGAGCATGCAGAACATGGGCGGCTCCGCCGGATTTTCAAAGGCGGCCTCCGTCACATGGGCCCTGGCGCTGCCCACCCCGGCGGAGAGCAGCAGGCGCAGGTTCTCCCCCTTGGCGCGTAGGCCAAGGAGCAGCATGTCCCTCTCGGGCTGCTGCACCTTGTCGATCCGGCCGCCCTCCAGGCGGCTGTTCAGCTCGCCCCGGAGGGCGGAGATGGTGATGGCGTCCAGCGGCATGGTCTCCTCCGTCAGCTTTCCGCCGCCGCGGAAAACAGTTCTCCGATCCTCTCCAGCTTTCCCTGGAGATAGAGCCAGCCGAAGAGCACCTCCAGGCCCGTGGCCGCGTGGTACTCCGCCGGCTCCGCCCCGTGGGGCACGGCGTGCACCTTCGCGTTCCGGCCCCTGCGGTAGATCTCCCGCTCCTCGTCCCGCAGCAGGGGCAGCAGCCGATCCGCCGCCCGGGCCTGGGCCGGGGCCTTCACATAGGACACGGTCAGCCGGTGCAGCTCCCCCACGGCGGAGTGGCCCTGGCGGCAGAGCATGGTCCGGGTAAGCAGCTCGTACACCGCGTCCCCCACATGGGCCAGGCCCAGAAGGCTGATTTTATTGATTTCCTGCAGGCTCATTTCAGGGTGAAAGCATTCCATCTTCTCACGCGCAAAAGGGCCGGAACAGGCCCTTTTGTCCTTGTCTATTCTTCAAAATCAAAATCGTCGTTCTCGTTCATCTCGGCCGCGATGGTCATGTCGCCGCCGTCCTCCGTCAGGCCCAGCTGGACCTGGAGCTCGTGCCAGCCCTGCCGGTCGATCACCACCGCCCGGGGTTTGGCCCCCTCATAGGGGCCCACCACGCCCAGCTCCTCCATCTGGTCCACGATCCGGGCGGCCCGGGAGTAGCCCAGCTTGATCCGCCGCTGGAGCATGGAGACGGAGCAGGAGCCCAGCTCCAGCACCACCTCCACCGCCTGGGGCAGCATCTCGTCATAGCCTCCGGCGGCGCTCTCCTCCTCCTTGGCGCTCTTGCCGCTGTCGGAAGAGGACTTGTCCTGGGCGGCCTTGTTCATGTATTCCTCGATCTCGCTGTTCTGCTGGGCGCCGCCGGTGTGCTCCTTGATGAAGCTGATCACATTCTCCCGCTCCTCGTCGGAGACAAAGGCGCCCTGGATCCGGGTGGGCTTGCCGCTGCCCACCGGGGAGAACAGCATGTCCCCCATGCCCACCAGCTTCTCCGCGCCGGTCTGGTCCAGGATGATCCGGCTCTCCAGCGAGGAGGAGACGGCAAAGGCGATCCGGGAGGGAATGTTGGCCTTCATCAGTCCGGTGATCACGTCCGCTGAGGGGCGCTGAGTGGCGATCACCAGATGCATCCCCGCGGCGCGGCCCATCTGAGCCACCCGGCAGATGCTCTCCTCCACTTCCTTGGAAGCCACCAGCATCAGATCCGCCAGCTCGTCAATGACAATGACCACCTGGGGCAGGGTCTGCTCCCCGTTGGCCGCGCAGTGCCGGTTATAGGTCTCCAGGTCCCGGACGCCGATCTCGGAGAACAGGCGGTAGCGCTTGAGCATCTCCACCACAGACCACTGGAGCGCGCCGGCGGCCTTTTTCGGGTCCGTCACCACCGGGACATACAGATGGGGGATGCCGTTGTAGATGCCCAGCTCCACCATCTTGGGGTCGATCATGATCAGCCGCACCTCGTCCGGCCGGGCCTTGTACAGCAGGCTCAGGATCAGGGAGTTCATGCACACGGACTTGCCGGAGCCGGTGGTGCCGGCAATCAGCATATGGGGCAGCTTCGCGATGTTGCCCACCACCGCCTCGCCGCTGATGTCCTTGCCCACGGCAAAGCTCAGCTTGGACTTGGCGTTGGCGAACTTGGGCGTTTCGATGATATCCCGCAGCAGCACCGGGCTGGTGATCTTGTTGGGCACCTCAATGCCCACGGTGGAGATCTTGTCCGGGATCGGGGCGATCCGCACATTCACCACGCCCAGGGCCAGGGCCAGGTCCCCGGCCAGATTGGTCACTCGGGCCAGCTTCACCCCCTGGTCCAGCTCGATGTCATAGCGGGTGACGGTGGGCCCCCGGATAACGCCCACGATGGCGGCGCTGATCCCAAAGCTGCGGATAGCCCCCTCCAGTCGCTCCCGGTTCAGCAGGATCTCCTCCCGGGCGTCCACGGAGGCCCCGCTGCCGCCTTTAAGCAGCTCCAGCGGCGGGAACTGATAGTCCGGCTGCTCCGGGCTGCTCTGCACGGCGTCCTCCACTGCCTTGGTCTCCGCCGCCAGTTCCTCCCGGCTGAGCTTTTTGCTCTTGGGCGGGTCAGAAATCTCGGCGGCCACGGGCACAACCGGCTTCTTGCCCATCTTGGACGGGACCGGGTACTCCAAAAAGCCGTCGCCCACGTCCACGCCCGCCAT
This sequence comes from uncultured Oscillospiraceae bacterium, assembly GCA_947626315.1. Taxonomy (GTDB): domain Bacteria; phylum Bacillota; class Clostridia; order Oscillospirales; family Oscillospiraceae; genus Limivicinus. Next base: position 58,545 of record CANQRQ010000005.1, read on the forward strand.
TTTGGCCGCGTCGTCAACCGGCAGCGGCTCCACCTTGGCCGTAGGCTCCGCCGCGGCCGGCTTCCGGCGGACCTTGGCCCTGGCCCGGGGGCCGGGCTCCGGGGCGTAGGGCTCGGTGTTCTGATAGCCGCTGTCCATCACGGGCAGCAGTTCCTCCTCGTCCCCCAGGGGCAGGTCCATCTGGAAGGCCGAGCGGTTGATCCGCTCCACCTTTACCGGGTCCTTTTTCTTTGTCTCCTTTTCCGGTGCCTTCGGCCCGCCCTTCAGGAAGGACGGAACAGAAGTTCCGCTCCGCTCCTCCTCCGGCTCCTCGTACAGAGCCGGGTCATAGGGCTGGGGCTTGTAGTCCCGGGCCTTGCTCAGCAGCGCCAGCGGGCTGACGTTGAAGCCGATCACAATAAACAGGCAGATGGTGACCAACAGCACCGGCAGCGCCCCGTAAACGCTCAGGGCCAGCTCCAATCCCACGGCCAGAAGCCCGCCCAGGGTGCCGCCGCTCTTGAAGAGCACCCCTTCCGCATAGTAATCCCCCGCTGTGAGGATCAGGTCAAAATCCCCCTCAGGCGGCTGGCAGCTGAGCAGATGGATCACCGCCGCCAGCAGCACCGGCAGCAGCAGCACCACCGTGACCCGCAGCGTCACCGGCTTTCCCCCGTGGAAAAACAGGATCACCGCCGCGATGATAAACACCGGCGCAGACACCCAATAGCCCCAGCCGGTCAAGCCGGACAGAAATTCCCGGAAGAAGGCGATAAAGCTGCCGTCCACGTTGAAATAGCTGATGACGATAAAGCAGCCCAGCAGCAGGAGAACCACCCCCGTCACCTCCCGCCGGATCGGCGGCGCCGGAGGGGGCGGCGGCGGGACATTCTCCGCCTGTCTCTTTTTGGAAGCGGCCTTGGCGCTCTCGCCCTTCTTGCCGGAGCTGGAGCCGCTTTTCTTTTTGCTGTCTTTTCCGGCGGGGGCCGGAGAAGCTTTGCTCTTTGCCATTGATCAAGCGTCCTTTCGTAACTGTTTTCTGACAGGGGATTTTTTCTCCCTTCAGAAAATGATGCTCAGGATGATGGACAGCACGCCCACCACCCAGCAATAGTAGGCGAAGCCGCCGAAGCGGCCCTTGCTGGCGATGGATTTCAGCAGGCTGATGGAGGCGATCCCGGCCACCATGGCCACCGCCGTGCCCACCAGATAGGCGGGCACGCAGGACCAGTCAATGCCGGACTGGACCGCGTCCACCAGGCTAAGGATGTTGGCCCCCAGCACCGCCGGGATGGACATGAGAAAGGCGAATTTCACGGCGAAATCCCGCCGCAGCCCGGTGGCCAGGCCCGCGGTGATGGTGGTCCCGGAGCGGGACAGGCCCGGCACCGTGGCCACACACTGGCACAGGCCGATAATCAGCGCGTCCAGCACCGTCATGCTGCCGCCGGTCTTCCGGCCGGGGGTCATCCGGTCGGACACGTAGAGCATGCAGCCGGTGAGGACCAGCGCGATCCCGATAAAGAAGTTGTTCCCGTACAGGGTCTCCAGCAGGTCGTTGACCGGCAGGATCAAAAACAGGGGCAGCGTGGCCACGCAGATCATGAAAAACAGCCTGGCCGCCGGATACCGCTCCTGCCGCTGGCCGGCCATGGGCCCCAGATTGATGAAGCCCAGCACCTCAAAGAACATCTGCCGGATGTCCTCCCAGTAGACGATGCAGATGGAAAACAGCGTCCCCAGGTGGAGCAGCACGTCAAAGAACAGGTGCCCGTCCTCCAGGCTTGTCATGCTGAACAGATTGTTGAGGATCGACAGATGGCCGGAACTGGACACAGGCAGGAACTCCGTCACGCCCTGCACCAAACCCAGCAGTACCGCGTTCCATATCGTCATTGCCATACACTCCCACTTTAATCATGACAGTTATTTTAACACAAGTCTATGACAAAAACAAGCCCGGCAGAACAGCCTCTGCCGGGCTTGTGTGCGCTTATCCGTATTGCTCCGCCATATAAATTTTGGCCCGGGACTGGATCAGCTCGATCGTCTCGTCGATGCTCTTGTCCCCGGCCAGATAGCTCTGGCCGCACTCTGTGATGATCTCCACCAGGGCCTGGTCCGCGTAGACCTGGGCGTATCTGGTGCGGCTGAGGAGCGCGTCCATGCAGTCCAGGCCCCTCTGGTCCAGCGCGGCCTCCGCCTGCCGCCGGGCCGCCTCGTAGAGCACCGGGATGCCCGTGCCGCCGTGTCCCGCCTGATTCTCCAGGCTGAGCCGCTCCCGGATAAAGGCCCAGGCGCCCTCCTTGTTCCGGCTCCCCACGGGGATGGCCATGCCCAAGCCCGGATTGCCCAGGTTGTTGTAATAGCTGTAGCCGTCTCCCCCGTCCGGGAAGCCCACATAAACCCCCGGCTGGCCGAAGGCCCGGTCGCAGGCGTCAAAGCCATCCGGCGACTGGATCACGGTATATTTCAACACGACCTCGTCCCCATGGAGGTAGGGGTAGTCGGCCCCCTCGGGGATGTCGTCCCCCATATCCTTGGTCCAGGCCAGCAGCTCCCGGAAGCCCGGCTCGTCAAAATGGCACTGGGCGTTCTGCTTATCCACGCAGCAGGCGATGCCCACCTTTGCGGCGTGGCCCAGAAGGCCGGTCTTGCTGATGAAGGTCTCGAAAACCGCCCGGTAGTTCTCATTTTCCGCCAAAATCCGGTTGTAGTCCGCCGGGCGCAGGCCCCGGCCGTCCCCCACGTCGGCCTCCCGGGCCGTCAGGGTGTCGATCGCCACAAAGTCCCAGAGCTGCCGCAGATCCCCGCCGCCGGAGGCCGCCTCCAGCAGATTGGGCAGGAAATCCTCCCGCTCCAGCTCCGGGTCCGCGTCTATGTAGGGGAACAGATCCTCAAAGAGCTCGGAGCCGGTGTTCACATTGTCGTAGAACAGAACCAGATCCGGCGCCCGGCCCGCGCCAATCTCGGTGAGCAGCTTGTCCACCTGGTCCTCTACGTAGAGCTGGGCCTCATAACGGTAGGGGCCGCCGCCGTTGTTGAGCTTCTGGAGAATGCCCGCGTCCATATCCATCCAGTTGGACACCAATGCCACCTGGACCACGCTCTTTTCCACATAGGGGACCTCCTCCATGCCCGTCACCACCGCGCGGTCTGTCCCCGGCGTATAGACGAAGCTCTCCCCGCTCAAACGGCAGGCCTGGCGGGCCGTGCTGCCGTCATTGCTGTAGCGCAGCAGCTCCTCGTACCGGTCCTCCTCCAGATCCACCAGCATGAAGCTCCTGCTGGTGTCCACAAGGTACTCTCCGTCCAGGCCCTGGACCTGGGAGACGCTGCCTGTGACGATCCAGGCCTCCTCGTCCGGGTTGCTGAGGCTCTCGTGGCTGACGGCGCCGGTGGCCGGGTCCAGACGGAAGAAGGGGCTGTCCCCCTCAAAAAGCCGGGTAAAGCCGGTGAACACCACGCCCCGGTCCGTCAGAACGCTGCTGAAAAAGATGGTCAGCTCCGTATCGGCGCAGCTTTTCAGTTCCCCCTCCGGGCTCAGCACCGCCGCGTAGCCCTCCCCCAGGAGGACCGGCTGCCCCTGGCCGTCCACCTGAAAGCTCTGGACGGCCCCCTTGTCCCAGGCTGGAAGGGAGAGCTTGCCGTCAAATTCGCCGCTGTCCGTATAGCGCAGCAGGGCATAGTCCCGCTGCTCCTCCTCCGCGCTGTTCCCGGTCAGAACGTAAAAGGCCCCGTCGCCCCCGGCCGTGACGCCGTAGACCAGCGCCTCGTCCGCCGCGCCGCTGCCCAGCTCCAGGGTCCTGGATTCTGACACGCTGACCCGGCCGTTGGCCGCCGTTGTAAACTCCGCAATGGCCAGCAGGCCCTTCTCTTCGCTCTGGCCCAGGAACAGCAGCCTGCTCCCCTGCCGAGCCACGCCCAGCACCGTGACGCCGCCCTGGAAGGGATAGACCTCTTGGCTGTACTGGCTGAGCATGGTGCGCCCGTCCCCGGCGCTCTGCTCCATAGTCGCTGTCCCCGCCGGGGCAGGCTCCCCGGCCTCGGCCTCCTCCTTGGCGCAGGAGATCAGATTGAGCGCCAGAAACAGCGCCAAAAGCGCCGCGAGAAATTTTTTCACGGTAATTCCTCCCCTTTTTCTTCCTGGGCTCATTTTAGCGGCGGCTTGTATCAAAACGGCCAAGTTTTTGTATCGTTTCTGTATCTTTACAAAAAGTTCACATTTTTCCGATCTCCCCGTGCAGGTAGTCCAGGGCGTCGGAGAGGGTGCCCAGGCTGTCGATAAGCCCGCTGCGCACAGCCTCCTCCCCGTAGATCACGCTGCCCACGTCGTTGGCCAGCTCGTCGGTGTTGGTCATGAGCTTCAGATAGGCCTCCCGGCTGATGGCCGAGTTCTCCGTCACAAAGCTGACGATCCGCTCCTGGATCCGGGCAAAGTAGTGGTAGGTCTGGGGCACGCCGATCACCACCCCGTTCACCCGCACCGGATGGATGGTCATGGCCGCCGAGGGGGCGATCAGGCTCCGCCGAGCCGCCACCGCCAGGGGCACGCCGATGGAGTGCCCTCCACCCAGCACCAAGGAGACCGTGGGCTTTTTCATTCCGGCGATCAGCTCCGCGATGGCCAGGCCCGCCTCCACATCGCCCCCCATGGTGTTGAGCAGGATCAGCAGTCCCTCGATCTCCGGGGACTCCTCGATGGCCGCCAGCAGGGGCAGCACATGCTCATACTTGGTGGCCTTGGCGTCCTCCGGCAGCAGCTGGTGTCCCTCGATCTGGCCCACAATGGTCAGGCAGTGGATCCTCCCCGCCTTGCTGGAACCCAGCTCTTTGATTTCCTCCGTCTCTTCCACACGCGATCACCTCTCTGTGTATTCTGTCCAGAGAGCATGAAAAATAAAGCCCCTCCAAACGGAGAGGCTTTCAGGCTGTAGACAAAGCTTCACTTCCTTCGCCACTTTGCGGCGAAGGAAGAAATTTAATCGTTTTTGAGGCAGCTTTGCCGCCTCAAAAACTCTCTAAGGCGAGCCAAGCGAGCCCTCGCGCCGACCAAACGGGGCGAAGCCCCTGCGATCAGCGCGAGTTCCTCAAATGCGAGCCCAACGGAGTGGGTCGCATTTGAAGAGATTTTAATCCTGGAAAACGGAGAGGACCGCCTTATAGGTCATATAGGCGTCCAGCTTGGAGACAGTTTCAAAGGGCGCGTGCATACTGAGAATGGGGGTCCCCAGATCGACGGTGTCGATATTCCGCCGGGCCATGAACTTGGCGATGGTCCCGCCGCCGCCCCGGTCTACCTTCCCCAGCTCCGCCATCTGCCAGACGACGCCCTTCGCGTCAAAGATCCGGCGGAGCAGGGCCACCAGCTCGGCGGAAGCGTCGTTGGTGGAACTCTTGCCCCGGGAGCCGGTGTACTTCAGCACGCCCACCCCATGGTTGAGCTGGGCGGTGCTGCGCTTTTCAAAGGCCTCCGGGTACAGGGGATCGTAGGCCGCGCTCACGTCCGCGGACAGGCACAGGCTCTTTTCAAAGCAGCGCCGGGGCTCCACGCCCTGGGCCGCGCACAGGTCCGCCATGAAGAAATCAAAGAACTCGCTCTGCATACTGGTGACGCCCTCGGAGCCGGTCTCCTCCTTGTCCGCCAGCAGGCACAGGCAGGTACGCTCCGGGTCCTCCAGGTCCAGCAGGGCTTTCAGGGACGCGTAGGCGCAGACCCGGTCATCCTGGCCGTAGCCGCCGATCATGGACCGGTCCAGCCCCAGCTCACAGGCCTCAAAGCCCGGCACCGCCACCAGCTCCGCGGACAGAAAATCCTCCTCCGTGATGCCGTACAGGTCGTTGAGGATGCTGAGCAGCGCCAGCTTGACCCGCTCTTTTCCTTTGTCCGCATAGGGGGCGCTGCCGATCAGCAGCTGCAATCCCTCGCCGGTGAAGGCCTCGCTGACGGGCTTTTTCATCTGCTCGCCCCCCAGATGGGGCAGCAGATCGGTGATCACCAGCTTGGGCTCCCCCGGCTCCCGGCCGATGCACACATCCACCACCCGGCCGTCCTTCAGCGCCACGGCCCCGTGGAGCTCCAGGGGGATGGTCAGCCACTGGTATTTCTTGATCCCGCCGTAATAGTGGGTCCGGAAATAGCCCAGGCCGTCGTTTTCATAGAGAGGCAGCTGTTTCAGATCCAGACGCGGGCAGTCCGCGTGGGCCCCGGCAATGACCACGCCCCGGCTCAGGGGCTCCTTGCCCAGCACCGCCAGCAGCAGGGACTTGTCCCGGTTCACCCGGTAGATTTTATCCCCGGGCTTCAAAGCCGTCCCCGGCTCCCAGGCCCGAAAGCCCCGCTCCTCCGCGGCGGCCGCCGCGTTGCGGACCGTCTCCCGCTCCGTGCGGGAGCCGTTCAGGAAGCGCAGATAGCCCCGGCAGTAGTCCTCCAGGGCCAGGCGCTCCTGAGTGCCGATCCGGTCATAGCCGTTCTTCGGCTCGTAAAACAGCTCGCTTCTCAATTCATCCATTCCCCAGTACCTCCTGTATGCTTTGTTTTAATTTCTCTGTAAAGTGTGCCCGGTCTCCGTCGTTTTTTATGATATGGCTGCAATTCTCCTCAAAAAAGCGATCCGGCTTCTGGGCCCGGACGCGCAGCAGGGCGTAGTCCCTGGTGATCCCGTCCCGGGCCATGATCCGCCGCACCCGCTCCTCCTCCGGAGCGAGTACGCCGAACACGGCGGTGCAGCGGCTGCCAAGGCCGCTCTCGATCAGGCCGATGGCGTCCACCGCGGCCAGGCTTCCCCCGGCCATGGCCCATTGGGCGAGCCGGCGCTCCACCTCACGGCCGATATGCCGGTGGGTGACGGCGTTGAGCCGCCGCAGCTTCTCCTCGTCGGCAAAGACCTGGGCTCCCAGGGCCTTCCGATCCAGCTCCCCGTCTGTTATTACGCCGGGGAAGCTCTCCCCGATCTCCCGCAGCAGGGTCCCGCTCTCCCGGAGCAGCTGGTGATAGACGGCGTCACAGTCGATCACCAGGCCGCCCAGCTGCTCTATCAGCTCCAGCGCGGTGGTTTTTCCGCTGCCGCTGCCGCCGGTGATGCCGATCACGGTCAGCTCCTCCGCCAGAGCGGCGGCGATCTCCTCCTCCGGCAGGGCCCCCTGCCGGAGAATTTTATAGGGGCGCGCGCTCATGTCCAGCAGCGTGGATTCCCGGCCCAGGCCGCAGGGCCCGCCGTCGATCACTCCGTCGATCTGCCCGTCAAAATAGGCCAGCACTTCTCCGGCGGTCTTGGGGCTGGGCTGGCCGGAGGGGTTGGCTGAGGGCGCGGCCAGGGGCAGCCCTGTCTGCCGCAGAAGCGCCAGCGTCTTCTCATGGTCCGGGCAGCGCAGGCCCACCGTCTCTCCCCCCGCCCGGACGATCTCCGGGATCAGGGGCTTTGCCTTCAGCACGATGGTCAGCGGCCCCGGCCAGAAGCGCCTGGCCAGCGCCTTGGCCGCAGCAGGCACCTCCCGGCAGTAGAGCTCCATGGCCTCCGGCCCGGGCACCATCAAAGACAGGGGTTTCCGCTCCGGCCGGCCCTTGACCTCGTAGATTTCAGCCACCGCGGCCTCATCCAGGCCGTTCCCGGCCAGGCCGTACACCGTCTCCGTAGGGACGGCCACCAGGCCGCCGGCTTTTATAATTTCAGCCGCGCCGGCCAGGTCCTCCGAAAAAAGCCTCGTCTCCATCTATTCCTCCGCCTGCTCTGCCAGGCGCCGGGCCTGGTCGGCAGTGACCAGGGCGTCGATCAGCTCGTCCAGGTCCCCGTTCATAATGCCGGATATGTTGAAATTCTTGCTGTCCCCGCTGAGCCGGTGGTCCGTCACCCGGTTCTGGGGAAAATTATAAGTGCGGATGCGGCCGCTCCGGTCCCCGGAGCCCACCTGACTTTTCCGCTCCGCGGCCACGGCGGCGGCCTGCCTGGCCTGCTCCGCCTCATAGAGCTTGGAGCGGAGGATCTGCATGGCCCGGTCCTTGTTCTTGTATTGGCTGCGCTCGTCCTGGCACTCCACCACCGTCCCCGTGGGCAGGTGGGTGATGCGGATAGCGCTCTCGGTCTTGTTAACGTGCTGGCCCCCCGCCCCGGAGGAACGGAAAGTGTCGATCTTCAAATCCCGCTCGTCCAGCTTGAAATCCAGCTCCTCCGCCTGGGGCAGCACCGCCACCGTGGCTGCGGAGGTGTGAATACGGCCGCCGGATTCCGTCACCGGTACCCGCTGGACCCGATGTCCCCCGGCCTCAAATTTCAACCGGGAATAGGCCCCCGCGCCCTCGATGACAAAGCTGACCTCCTTCATGCCGCCCAGCTCCGTCTCGCTGACGTTGACCACGTCCACCTTCCAGCCCTTGGCCTCGGCGTACAGGACGTACATGCGAAACAGGTCCGCCGCGAAGAGCATCCCCTCTTCCCCGCCGACGCCGCCCCGGATCTCCATGATCACGTTCTTTTCGTCCCGCGGATCCTTGGGCAGCAGCAGGAGCTTGATTTTCTCCTCCAGCGCCTCTTTTTCCACCTTGGCCGCCTGGTACTCCTCCTGGGCCAGCTCCTTCAGCTCCGGGTCCTCCATCAGTTCCAGGGCGGAACGCATAGACCCGCAGGCGCGCTCATAGGCGTCATAGGCCTCCGCCAGGGGCGCCAGCTCCCGGGCCTCCCGGTCGCAGCGGGCATAGAGGGCGGGGTCTGCATAGGTCTCCGGCTCCTCCATCCGGCGGCACAGCTCCTCATATTGCTTTTTCAACAGCTTCAGTTTATCAAACATGGCGCTCTCCTTTGGGTGCCGGGAATCGGACCCGAGCGGGAGGATTGTATCACATTTCAGCGGAGAAGTAAAGGCGCGTTTCGTCATTTTCAGACGGGATTTCAGGATAGAAAGGGCCCTCGGCGCCAATCCTCTCCGCCCCGGCGCAAAGCCGCGTCCCGGAGCCCCAGCACATACAGGTCATGGGCGGCCGCGCCCAGATCAAAAACGCGCCGGGCCTCCTCCGGCAGCTTCCTGACCGCGGCGGGCTTTGTGAGCAGGGGCACGCCGCTGTTCCCGTCCAGCTCCCGCAGCAGCGCCCGGCCCCGGGCGTTGGCGGCCAGCACCCGGGCGTAAGGGGGCGGCCCGTCGCTGAGCCCCGCCGGGATCCCCAGCGCGGCGCAGAGGCAGACCCGCCGGACCCGGGCGCGGGTATAGCGTTTGCCGGAGGCGGCGTCCTGGACGGCCTCCAGGCTGCCCTCCTCTCTGGCAGCCCGCCAGATCCGGCTGCCCAGGCCCCCGGCGGCATCCGGCAGCCGGTTGAAATCCTCCTCCCCCAGCAGCCGCAGCCGGGAGAGCAGCGCCGTCTCCAGCAGCTGCCGGTCCCCCAGCTCCCGGTCCGCCTCCCGCTCCCGGCGGTAGACCAGGGCGGCCGGAGCCGGGAGGAAGGCGTCCGCGTCCTCCCCGGCGGAGAGCAGCGCGCGCAGCTGGGAGGCGGAGCGGAATCCGGTTTCCTCTGTCAAGGCGTCATGCCCCGCCCCCAGGCGCTTTACCGTCAGCGGCGCCAGGGGCAGGCCCAGGCTGTATATGGCCTTCAGATACTCCACGGCCAGGATGTTGTTGGGCCCGGCCAGCAGCGCTCCCGCCGGCCCCAGCTGCGCCTCCGCGATCTGCTGCCGGGCGGCGGCAAAGGACAGGGCCGGGTTTTCCGCCATAGCCGCCTTGACAGCCTCCACCGTCCCCGGCTCCAGCAGAAAACGGGCCAGCTTCTGCAGCGGCTCCAGCTCCCCCGCCTCGCTGCCAAAGCTCAAAACCTGGGCCCCCAGCGCCCCCAGCAGCCGGACTGCCCCCCGGGCGAAGCCCTCCGCCGAGGCCAGGCACCAGGGCAGCGGCAGCTCGATCACCAGGTCCGCCCCGCAGCGGCAGGCGGCCTCCGCCCGGGCAAATTTATCGTACAGCGCGGCCTCTCCCCGCTGCACAAAGTCCCCGGACAGGACGCAGATCACCGCCGCCTCCGGCCCGGCCAGCTCCCGGCTTTTTTCCAAATGATAGGCGTGTCCCAAATGAAAGGGATTGTATTCGCAGATCAGGCCAACCCGTCTCAACAGCGTCACCTCAGCAGACTTTTCCGAAAAGACTTACGAAAAACCGCGATAAAAAGCTTGCGTTTTTTCATATTTGTATTATTATAAAAACAGTACCTCTATTTTACTGAAATCCCTGCGACTTTACAAGTGAAAGGAACGGAATTCATGAAAATTCTTGTTATCAACGCGGGCAGCTCTTCCCTGAAATACCAGCTGATCGACATGGAGACCGAGCAGGTCATGGCCAAGGGCCTGTGCGAGCGCATCGGCATCGACGGGCACCTGAAGCACAGCCCCCTGGTGGGCGGCAAGCCGGTCTTTGACCAGGATCTCCCCCTCCCCACCCATTCCGAGGCCATTGCCGCCGTTATCGACAAGCTCACCAGCCCGGAGTACGGCGTGGTGTCCTCCATGAGCGAGATCGACGCGGTTGGGCACCGGGTGGTCCACGGCGGGGAGAAGTTTGCCAGCTCTGTGCGCATTGACGAGGCCGTCATGGCCGCCATCGAGGAGTGCGTCCCCTTCGCCCCGCTGCACAACCCCGCCAACATCACCGGCATCAACGCCTGCCGCGCCGTCATGGGCGACGTGCCCATGGTGGCCGTGTTCGACACCGCCTTCCATCAGACTATGCCCGGCAAAGCCTATATGTACGCCGTCCCCTATGAGTATTATAAGAACGACGGCATCCGCCGCTACGGCTTCCACGGCACCTCCCACCGCTACGTGTCCTCCCGCTGCGCGGAGCTGTTGGGCAATCCCATTGAGGAGCTGAAGCTGATTTCCTGCCATATGGGCAACGGCTCCTCCATCTGCGCCATTGACGGCGGCAAGTGCGTGGACACCTCCATGGGCTTTACGCCTCTGGTGGGCCTGCCCATGGGCACCCGCTGCGGCGACCTGGACACGGGCGTCGTGCAGTTCCTCATGAACAAGTACGGCTTCAGCATCGACGAGGTGCTGAACATCCTCAACAAGAAGTCCGGCGTGCTGGGCGTCTCCGGCGTCTCCTCCGACTTCCGGGATCTGGACAATGCCGCCGCTGAGGGGAACGACCGGGCCCGCCTGGCGCTGGATATGTTCGCCTACTGGGTGGCCAAGGTCACCGGCTCCTATGTGGCCGCCATGAACGGCGTGGACGCCATCATCTTCACCGCCGGCGTGGGCGAGAACAGCGCCTCCATGCGCGCCTCCATCGCCTCCTACTTCGGCTATCTGGGCGTCACCATCGACGAGGCCGCCAACGCCAAGCGGGGCCAGGATATCATGATCTCCACGCCTGACTCCAAGGTGAAGGTCTTTGTCATCCCCACCAACGAGGAGCTGGTCATCGCCCGGGACACCCGGGATATCGTGGGCTGAGTTTTCATACCTGCCTCAAAAAAGCCATCGGGAAAACCCGATGGCTTTTTTTATGAAGATTTGTATAAATGCCGGCATATACCCCTCCGGAGGGGCAGAAAAACTCACCAGCCGGTTTTTTCTCCAAAAATTCCTTCCAGCGCGATCTGGGTCCAGGTCTCCATATTGTCCCATTCGGCCCGAAGCTCCGGCAGCGTCATCCAGCCCCCGGTGAGCTTCTCCGTCTCCCGGACGCGGACCTCCCCCGCCGTCTCCATGGTGAAGCAGAGCCCCAGGTGGACGCTGCCCACGCTGTTGCTGTCGTCGTTGATCACGCCCCGGGGCGTCAGCGGCCCAGGGGATTCCAGCTCTACCTCCTCGTGGAGCTCCCGCTCCAGGCCCCGGAGCAGCACCTTCTCCCGGTCTGTCTCGTCCACCGGGTTGATGTGCCCGCCGATGCCTACAGAGACCTTTCCGTGGAGCCGGGCCTCTCCGCCTTTGTTCAGGCGGCGGGTGGCAAAGACCTTCTCCCCCCGGCACAGCAGCACATAGGGGATGATCTGCCGGTAGCCCGGGTCCTGCTCCGCCTCCGGCCGGGGCAGGAAGCTGTGCTCCGCGATCAGCAGCCGGAGCAGCTCCTCCCGGCCCTCGGTGATCAGGCCGATCCGCCCCTGAATAAAGGGGAGCAGCTTCTCCGTTTTGACAACCAGAACCTCTTCCATTCTCTTTCTCCTCTCCGCGCCGGGCCGCGTTCTTTTTTCCTGAATGTCAGGTTGACTTGGATTCCCGAAAAGTGTAAACTAAGCTTACCGTATATCGATCATACCACAAGAAGGAGGCGTTTACCATGCCTAATTTTCAGGACTTTACTTTCCCCTCCAGCACCGGCAAAAACCTCATTCACGCCCGCAAATGCCTTCCCGACGGGGAGCCCCGGGCCGTCATCCAAATCGCCCACGGTATCGCCGAGTACATCAACCGCTATGACGAGTTTATGGCCTTTCTGGCCCGGAACGGCTTTGTGGCCGTGGGGAACGACCATCTGGGCCACGGGCAGACCATCCGCTGCCCCGAGGAGCAGGGCTTTTTTGCCGAGTCCATGGGCTGGCGCTATGTGGTGGAGGACATGGATTCCCTGCGCTCCATTATGCGCCGGGAGTACCCCGACCTGCCCTACCTCTTTTTCGGGCACAGCATGGGCAGCTTTCTGACCCGGACCTACCTGATCCTGCACCCGGAGCGCTACGACGCCGCCATCCTCAGCGGCACCGGGCACCAGGGGGCGCCTCTGGTTTTGGCGGGCTGCACCCTGTCCGAGGCGGCTGTGAAGCTCTACGGGCCCCATAAGATCGGCAAGGCCCTCAACGACATCTGCTTCGGTGCCTACAACAAGGCTTTCGAGCCGGCCAGGACCCCCTTCGACTGGCTCAACCGGGACGAGGCAGAGGTGGATAAATATGTTGCCGACCCGCTCTGCGGCTTTGTGGCCACGGTGAGCCTTTTCCGGGACATGATGGGCGGCATCAAATTCATCACCAATCAGAAGAACATCAACAGCATGAACAAGGAGCCGCCGGTGTACTTCATGTCCGGCTCGATGGACCCGGTGGGGGAAAACGGCAAGGGCGTGGAGCGGGCCTACAAGGCCTTCTGCGACGCGGGGCTCAAGGACGTGACCATGCACCTCTATCCCGGCGGCCGCCACGAGATGCTCAACGAGCTGAACAAGCAGGAGGTCTTCCAGGACGTGGTGGACTGGATCAACAGCAAGCTGCCCAAGCTCTGATGCATTTGAAAAAAAGCGTAAAGCGCAGTTTTCAGACTATAGACAAGCAGGAGAACCTTGCATAAACATGCAGGGGCAGAGCGCAGAGAGGGGGCGGGAGCCCCCTTTCTGCGTTCAATCTACTCTTATCTAAGAACATTTTTGAATGTTCTTAGATAAGCTTTTCAAGGGAAGACATCGTGTCTTCCCTTGAAAAGGCTGCGATTTTCGCAGCCTTTTCAAGTTATATTCAACTCCCGCCCGGTCAGATAGGATTGGAGGAAGGGCCGGCTGCGCAGCTCCCGGTCCAGGCAGGCCAGGAACGCCTCCGTCAGGGCGCTTTTGCGCCCTGGCCTTAGCAGATAATAGATGATCTCGTCCGGCGGGCCCTCCTCCAGGCGGCAGATTCTTGCCTTTTCCTCCCTTTCCAGGACCTCCGCCACCGCCGCGGGGACGATGGCCCAACTGTCCGCCCAGGCCCCGCCCAGGGCGAAAAGCGGCTCCAGAAGGGCCGTCTCGTCCAGGGCAGCCCGGGGGACGGCGGAAGGGCCGAAGCAGGCGGCGTGCCAGCGGTCATATTCCGGGTTCCAGGGCAGCCGCAGCTCCTTGGCCGGGTCCAGGTCGGAGGGCCGCGCCCTCTCTGGCAGGGCGTTCTCCCGGCCCGCCACCAGCAGCATCGGCTGCCGGAAGGCGGGTACCGTCTCCACCTGGGGCTGTGCCATAGGATCGGAGATCAGGGCCAGGTCCGCCTTTCCCTGGGCCACCCAGTCGTAGGCCTCGTCGGAGTGGCTACTGTGAAAGGTCAGCACCCGGCGGCTGTCCTCCTCCAGAAAGTTTTTCAGGACCCGGGGCAGCACGTAGGTGCTGACGCTCCCGATAGCCGTGACCCGCAGCCGCCGCTCCCAATCCCCGGCGGCCAGCTCTCCGGCCTCCAGCCACAGCTGCCGCCACTTTTCCGCGATCTGCACAAAGGCCTTCCCCTGCTCGCTCAGCTCCACCCGGCGGCAGCCCTTCCCCCGCAGCAGCAGCGGGCAGCCCAGCTCCTCCTCCAGCGCCCGGATGTGCCGGCTCACCGCCGGCTGGCTGATATACAGCTCCTGGGCGGCCGCCGAGAGGCTCCCCGTCTCAGCCACCGCCAAAAAGACCTGGATTCCCTGCTCTGTCATGCTTTGCGCCTCTTTTTTATATATAATAAATTTATTATATATTATACCAAAAACCGGCATTTTACAAGCCGGTTTTTTTCGTTTATACTGGTCCGGAACTAAAAAAGAAAGGTTTTCTCGTCATGGTCTCCACCGAACACCTAAGCCGCGGCCCGATCGCGCCGCAATTGATCTCCCTTGCCCTGCCTCTGCTGGCAGGAAATATCCTCCAGCAGCTGTACAACACGGTGGACGCGGTGATCGTCGGCCGGCTGCTGGGGGACAGCGCCTTTGCCGCCGTGGGCGTGGCCGGCTCGGTCATGAACCTGTTTCTCTTTCTAATCAGCGGCGGCTGCGCCGGGGTAAGCGTCCTCCTGTCCCAGTTCTACGGCGCGGAGGACGGCCCTTCCTTCCGCCGGGATTTTTGGCTCTCCGCGGTGTTCGGCGGGTTGCTGTCCCTGGGCCTGGCCGGTATGGGCTTTCTGCTTCTGAGGCCCCTGCTCTCCGCGCTGCGGACGCCTGCCGCCGTCTTTCCCCACGCGGAGCGGTATCTGCAGGTCATTTTCCTGGGCTTCCCTCTTGCCTTTGCCTATCACCTGGGCTCCGCCGTCCTCCGGTCCGTGGGCAACACCCTGGCCGCCCTGGGCTTTCTGCTGATCTCCATGCTGGTGAACCTGGGGCTGGATCTGGCCTTTGTGGCGGGGCTGCACAGCGGGACGGAGGGGGCTGCCTGGGCCACCGCGCTCTCCCAGGCCCTGGCCGCGCTGCTCTGCCTGCTGTATCTGCGCCGCCGCTTCCCCCAGCTGCTCTTCCGCCGGGAGGACCGGGTCTTTGACGCGCCCCTTCTGCGCCGCACCGCCTGGTTCGCCGTCGTCACCGCCCTGCACAACGCCAACCTCTATATCGGCAAGCTGCTGGTGCAGCGGACGGTCAACGGCCTGGGGCAGGCCGCCATCTCCGCCTATACCGGGGCCACGCGGCTGGAGGGCTTCGCCAATTCCTTTGGGGACAGCGGGGCCTCCGCCATGTCCGTCTTTATCGGCCAGAACACCGGAGCCGGCGAGGAGGAGCGGGTGCGGAATGGCTTTCGCACCGGGCAGAGGCAGCTGTTCGCCCTGAGCCTGGTGATGACCCTGCTCATGCTCCTGGGGGCCCGGCCGGGACTGGCTCTGGTGCTGCCGGAGGACGGCGGGGCCAGCATGGGTCCGGCGGTCAGCTATCTCAGGACGGTGGCCTGCTTCTACGTGTTCAACTTCCTGGGCAGCGGCTTTGTGGGCTACTTCAACGGCCGGGGCAAACTGAGCCTGCCGGTGATCGGCGCTACGGGGCATATCACCTTCCGGGTGGTGGCCTCCGCTCTGCTGGCGGGGCGCATGGGCCTGGCCGCCGTGGCCCTGGCCTCCGGCCTGGGCTGGCTGGGCGTTGTGATCTTCTGGCATTCGGTCAAGCGGAAGAAGAATCTGTAATCTATATAAAAATCGGGCCTGTTGCTTTTGCAACAGGCCCATTTTATGCTAATTTGCTTATTTCTGGCAGTCGATGATGATCTTGCAGATATTCTCTCCGTTGAGCATCATGTTCAGCGCCTTCTCGATCTCCGTGAGATCCAGCCGGTCCGTCACCATCCGGTCCAGGCCCATGGCCCTCCAGTTGTCCTCCAGGAAGCGGACGCCCTTCTCAAAGTCGTCCTGGGAGTAGAGCCGGTTGCCTACCAGGGTGATCTCCTTAAAGGAGACCTTGCCGATGATGAACTGATAGGCGTCGCCGGAGAGGCCCAGGGACAGCATGGTGCCGCCGCAGCGGCACAGGTCGGGCAGCTGCAGGATGCTGATGGGCGCGCCGGAGGTATCGTATACCACGTCGTAGCCCGCGCCGTCAGTGACCTGCCGCATGACCTCCATGATGTCGCACTGGGTGGGGTTGATGGTCTCGATGCCCATCTCCTCCACAAACTTCCGCCTGGGCTCGTTGATCTCGGAGATGATCACCCGCTCCGCGCCGCAGGCCTTGGCAAAGATGGCGATATAGAGGCCCACCGTGGCGCCGCCGGCGATGAACACCTTGTCGCCCTTCTTGACCTTGCTGCGGAGCATCACATGATAGCCCACGGCAAAGGGCTCGCCCAGGATGGCCACCTCGTCGGGGATATCCTCGTCCAGGGCCACCAGCTTGTCCACGCCCACCTTGGTGTACTCGGCAAAGCCGCCGTCCACATGGATGCCCAGAAGCTTCAGGTTCTCGCACACGTTCTCCAGCCCGGCCTTACAGGCCGCGCAGTGGCCGCAGGCGATGACCGGGTTCATCAGCACCCGCTGCCCCAGCTTGAAGGGGCCGTCATAACCCTCCGGCAGGCTCTCGATGGTGCCCAGGATCTCATGGCTGAGCACCGTGGGCACCGTGGCCGTCATGTGCTTGCCCCGGTAGACCGTGATATCCGAGCCGCAGACCCCGGCCAGCTTCACCTTGATCAGCGCCTCATTTTCGTTGGGGACGGGCTTGGGCACGTCGCACAGCTCCAGATCCAGCCAGTTTTTCAGTACCGCCGCTTTCATGCCGCGTTCCTCCCGCTCAGGGCTGCTTGCCGATGTAGGCCAGGATGCCGCCGTCCACATACAGGATGTGGCCGTTGACAAAGTTGGAGGCGTCGGAGGCCAGGAACAGGGCCGGGCCCATCAGGTCCTCCGCATTGCCCCAGCGGCCCGCGGGGGTCTTGGCGATAATGAACTGATCGAAGGGGTGGCGGCTGCCGTCCGGCTGCCGCTCCCGCAAAGGGGCGGTCTGAGGCGTGGCGATATAGCCGGGCCCGATGCCGTTGCACTGGATGTTGTACTCGCCGTACTCAGAGCAGATGTTCCGGGTCAGCATCTTCAAGCCGCCCTTGGCGGCGGCATAGGCGGAGACGGTCTCCCGGCCAAGCTCGCTCATCATGGAGCAGATGTTGATGATCTTGCCGTGGCCCTTCTTGATCATGCCGGGGATCACGGCCTTGGCCACGATGTAGGGGGACACCAGGTCAATGTCGATAACCTGCCGGAAGTCGGCCACGTCCATCTCCAGCATGGGGATGCGCTTGATAATGCCGGCGTTGTTCACCAGGATATCGATGGTCCCCAGGTCCCGCTCAATGTCGGCCACCAGCTTGACCACTTCTTCTTCCTTGGTCACATCGGCGAAATAGCCTCTGGCGTCGATGCCCTTCTCGGCGTAGGCCTTCAGGGCCTCCTCCATGTGCTTTTCGCCCCGGCAGTTGAAGGCGATCTTGGCCCCGGCGGCGGCCAGGCCCTCGGCAATGGCAAAGCCGATGCCGTAGGCGGCGCCGGTGACCAGGGCAACCTTCCCCTCAAGGGAAAAGAGCTTGTTTACGTCCATCTTCTCCGCCTCTTATCTCTGCACACGGCCGGTGCCGTCGCCGCCCATGAGCTTCTCCACATCGGAGACGCCCACCCGGTTAAAGTCGCCGATAATGCTGTGCTTCAGGCAGGAGGCCGCCACGGCAAACTCCAGGGCCTTCTGCTTGTCGTCATAGTTGTTCAGGCCGTAGATCAGGCCGCCGGCAAAGCTGTCGCCGCCGCCTACGCGGTCGATAATGTCGCTGATCATATAGCGCTTGGATTCGTAGAAGCGCTCTCTGTCGTTGAGGCAGGCGGCCCAGCCGTTGGAGTCGGCGCTCTTGCTCTCCCGCAGGGTGATGGCGATCATCTTCATGTTGGGATAAGCGGCCAGCACCTTGTCGCCCAGGGCCTTGTACTTGCTCCGGTCCAGCTCGCCGGACTCCACCACCACGTCGGTGGTGATCTCCAGGGACTTCTGCACGTCCTCCTCGTTGGCGATGGCCACGTCCACGTAGTTGGCCAGCTCCCGCATGACCTCAGACGCCTTCTTGCCGTACTTCCACAGGTTCTTCCGGTAGTTCAGGTCGCAGGAGACGGTGATGCCCCGCTTTTTGGCCTCCTTGACGGACTCCAGGGACAGCTCCATGGCCGTCTCGGAGATGGCCGGGGTGATGCCGGTGATGTGGAACCACTCCACGCCCTCCAGGGCCTTGTCCCAGTCGATGTCGCCGGGCTTGGCCAGGGCGATGGCGGAGTACTCCCGGTCATAGACCACCTTGCTGGGCAGCTGGTTGGCGCCGCCCTCCAGATAGTAGATGCCCATGCGGCCGGGGCCCCGCTGGACGCGGGACACGTCCACGCCGAACTTGCGCAGCTCTTTCACGCACTCGTCGCCGATGGCGTTGCCGGGCAGGACACTCAGGAAGCCCACATCCTGGCCGTAGTTGGCCAGGGAGACGGCCACGTTGGCCTCGCCGCCGCCGAAGGTGGCCTCCAGCATGGGGCTCTGGAAGAATCTTTCATGGCCGGGGGCTTTCAGGCGAAGCATAATTTCGCCAAAGGTAAGAAATTTCATCAGTATTCTCCTTTCCTGCTTGTTAAACTTACTTCTGCAGCAGATGCACGGCAAAGCCGCCGATCTCGTCCTTCAGGTACACCGCGTTCATACGGCTGCCCTTGAACTTGGCGGTGTCCATGTCCACGGTGAAGCCCCGCTTCTCCAGCTCGGTGACAGCGGTCTCGATCTTGTTGGTGCGGATGGCCACGTGGCCGTTCTTGCCCAGGTACATGCTCTTGAGCACCTCGATGCCGGGAGAGGCAAAGTTGGAGGAGTTGCCCTGCTTCACGTCAAAGCCGAAGGCCTTGCCGAAGCAGTTGGACACGGCCAGCGCCTCGTCCGCGTCGGGGGTATTGATGCCGATGTGGGCCATCTCAAAGCCCAGCAGGGCCTGGCGGGCCTCCAGGCACAGGGCGGTGATCTTCTCAAAGTTGTGGGCCGCGATCTCCGGCTTGGGGCAGATCCAGCTGCCGCCCACGGCATGGACAAAGGGGCTGGCGGCAAACTCGCCGATGTTCTGCTGGTTGACGCCGCCGGTGGGGATGAACTTCAGGCCCACAAAGGGACCGGCCAGGGCCTTCAGGGCACCCAGGCCGCCGTATACGTTGGCCGGGAAGAACTTGACCACCTTCAGCCCATGCTTCAGGGCGGCCATAATCTCGGTAGGGGTCACGCAGCCGGGGGTAACGGCCACGCCGTTTTCCACGCACCAGGAGACGACCTCCTCGTCATAGCCCGGGGAGACAATGAACTTGGCGCCGCATTCCACGGCCAGCTTGCACTGCTCCAGATTGACCACCGTGCCGGCGCCCACCAGCACCTCGGGGCACTCCTTGGAGACGGCGCGGATCGAATCGGGGGCGGCCGCGGTGCGGAAGGTGATCTCCATCACGTCCACGCCGCCGGCGGCCATCGCCTTGGCAGTGGGGACCGCGTCCTCCGCGTTTTCAAGCACGACAACCGGAACAATGCCCGACGCTTCCATTCTTTTCAGAACATCCATTTTTGATATCTCCTTTCATAGACTGTATAAATTTCAGGCTGTTGCCTTTTTTGGAAAAGGGATTTATAATAGACAAAAATCGACCAACCAGGGAGGTGCCCTATGAGCGACAGAGCAGACAAGCCGCCCCTGTCCCCCGCCGTTGAGGCCCTGTACCAGGACCCGGCGATTCGGGAGCGGGCTTTTTATCCGGACTTTCGGCGCGGCTGGAATCAGCTCTTCCAGCGGGCGCAGGAGAGCGCCGTCTCTTACCTGCCGGAGAACCCGGACGCGGTCTACTCCCTGTCCCACAGCTGGGGCGGGCTGGACCTGACGCTGCATTTTGACCAGCTGAAAATGGCGGACTGGTACGCCCGGGAAATCAACCGCCGGAGCCAGGCCATCTTTGTGCCAAAGCGGCTCAAGCGAAGCCGCACCGGCGTTCTCAGCTTTCACGACTCCGTCTGCCGTTATGAGCCGGACGCGGCGGAACCCGCCCTGACGGACGATCTGAAAAACGTCATCGCCTGCGCCCTGCCGGGCCTGCCGCCGGAGCTGGCGGTGGTCTACGGCAACAAATGGGTCAACGCCCGGTTCACCCGGCTGAAGCGGAGCTCCCTGAACCTCTTCCTGCTGAACACGGACTATGTGCCCGCTTTCCTGGGAAGTCCGACGGAGGTCGCCCTCTACCTGTTCATGATGGACTGCTGCATTCTCAAGGAGAACTGCGGCAAGGTGAAGGACGAGGAGCTGCGGCCTCTGCTGCACATCTTCCGGCCTTCCCCTATGCTGGTCATCAAGGGGCTTGTCAAGCCCCAGGCATAAAACAGAGCTTCAATTAGGCCTGCTTGTAGACAAAGTCCTTTGGACTTTATCTACAAGCTTCTGCGCCACTTTTTATAGAAGGACGTTGTCCTTCTATAAAAACTCGCTGCGCTCGGCAAATGCGCCGTATAAATACGGCTTTTTGCTGGCGTGATCCAAACGCGATGGGGCCTTGCCCCCTCGCGCACCCCCGCTGCTCATTCTCTTTCCAGCGCAGCATGAGGTTTGTCTACAACCTAGGCCCGATATATTCATATCGGGCCTTTTGATTTTGCCTCTTTACCGGAGCTCGTTTACGGCAAAGTTGTCCATGTCGTCAAAGGCCTGGTTTTCGCCGCCCATGGCCCAGATAAAGGTGTAATTGGAGGTGCCGCAGCCGGCGTGCAGGGACCAGGAGGGGGAAATGACCGCCTCATAGTTCTGCATGACCAGGTGCCTTGTCTCCTGGGGCTGTCCCATCAGGTGCAGCACGACGCCGCCCTCCGGCAGGTTGAAGTAGGTATAGATCTCCATCCGCCGCTCATGGGTATGGGGCGGGACGGAGTTCCACACGCTCCCCTCCTCCAGCTGGGTCAGGCCCATGGAGAGCTGGCAGGTCTCCAGCACGTCCGGGTGGATGAACTGGTTGATCACCCGCTTGTTGGCGGAGGCCGCGTCCCCGCAGGGGCGCTTGTTGGCGTCCTTGATGGAGATGAAGGTGGTTTTGCAGACCTTGTGGGCCGGGGCGGAGACCAGGTAGAACCGGGCCGGATTCTCCCCGTCCACACTGCCGAAAACGACTTCCTTCGTGCCCTTGGTGATGTACAGGCAGTCCTCAAAGCCCATCTCGTAGCGGACGCCGTCCGCCTCGATCCAGCCGGGGCCGCCCAGGTTGAAGGTGCCGGCCTCCCGGCGCTCCAGGAAAAAGTTCGTGCCGAAATTGGCCCAGACGTCGATCCCCTTGTCTATGGGGAGGCTCTCCTTCACGGGCATGATGCCCAGCACCACCATCCGGTCCACATGGGAGTAGACCGCCTGCACCGTGTCAGGCTGGTACAGATTCTGGATCAGAAACTCCCTGCGCAGCTCCTCGGTGGTGTAGCGCTTCACATCGTTGGGGCCGGTCGAATAACGAATATCCATGCTTTTCTTCCTCTCCTTCGGAGATCAGACCAGACCCAGCAGCTGCGGGATGATCATGGAGAACCAGGGGATGTAGGTGATCAGCAGCAGGCTGCCCAGAATCACCGCGAAGAAGGGCAGCAGCATCTTGATGATCTGTTCGATCTTCACGTTGTTCACCCGGCAGCCGGCGAACAGGATCGCGCCCACAGGCGGCGTCAGGGTGCCCACGCACAGGTTCATGATCATCATCAGGCCGAAGTGCACCGCGTGCATTCCCCAGGTCTGCACGATGGGCAGGAAGATGGGGGTAAAGATCAGCACCGCGGGCACAGGGTCCATGAAGCAGCCCACCACCAGCAGGATGATGTTCATAATGAACAGGATGATGTACTTGTTGGTGGTGACGCCCAGGATCGCGTCGGCCACCAGGGCGGGGATATGGGTGTAGCTCATAACGAAGCCCATGATGCCGGAGACGCAGACCAGATACTCGATAACGGCGGTGGTCTTCACGCTCTCAAAGAGGACCTTGGGCAGATCCTTGATCTTGATATTCTTATAGATAAAGCCCAGGATCAGCGCGTACAGCACGGCCACGGCGGAGCCCTCAGTGGCGGTGAAGACGCCCAGCAGAATACCGCCGATGACCACGACGATCATCAGCAGGCTGGGAATGCCGGCCCACAGGGTCTTCATCACGGTCTTGAAATCATAGTGGCTCTTGGAAATGTAGCCCCGCTTATGGGCCATAAAGCCGGCGATGATCATGCAGCCCAGGCCCCAGAGGATGCCGGGCACATAACCGGCCATGAACAGCGCCGCCACGGACACAGAACCGGCCACGGTGGAGTAGACGATCATGATGTTGCTGGGAGGGATCATCATGCCGGTGGGGCCGGAGGCGATGTTGCAGACGGCGATATACTCGTCAGAGTAGCCCTCTTCCTTCTCCATGGGGCCCAGGATACCGCCCATGGCCACAGCTGCGGCCACGCCGGAGCCGGACATGGCGCCGAAGAGCATGTTGGCCACAATGTTGGTCTGGGCCAGGGAGCCGGGCAGCCGGTGGGCCAGCAGCTGGGCGCAGCCCACCAGACGTTTGGCAATACCGCCGGAGTTCATCAGGTTGCCGGCCAGGACAAAGAAGGGGATGGCCAGCAGCGCAAAGGAGTTGACGCTCTGGAACATCTTCTGGGCGGAGACCAGCAGGGAGTTGGTGCCGGGCATGATGATAGCCAGCGCGGCGGCGGAGCCCATGCCGATGCTCAGGCCGATGGGGAAGCCGATGGCGAGGGTGACAAAGATCAGGACGATCATTACGACGCCCGCTAAAGCAGTAGTAGTCATATCTCTTTACCTCCCATCAAGCGGTTCCGGAGAGCTCATCCCCGTGGGTACGCACGCCGCTCTTATAGTTCCGCACCGCCAGGACGCAGTTATAGACGGCATAGTACAGGGTGATGACGCCCGTAAAGGGGACGGAGAAATACATGATAGCCTTGGAGATGTGCAGGGTCGGGTCGATCTGGGCAGCCTGGGTCGCGGTATAGCGCCAGCCGCCGTAGACGCATATGAGAAAGATAAAGCCGAAGAGGCAGACATTCGCCAAAACCTCGGTAATCATATACACCGTGGGAGAGAATTTATCCTTCAGCAAGTCAATGGTCAGATGCTCACGGCTGCCAAAGACGTAAGCGCTGCCAAACATGATCATCCAAACGAAAAGATACTGGGAAGCCGGGCCAGCTACAGAGCTGGGTGAATTGAAAACATACCGGACAACGACCTGATAGATAACCAGAACGGTCATTGCGGCCAGAGAAATGGTGCCGAGAATGTCAAGGATCTTGTCAAACACGGCTTTGATCGCATTCAGGACTTTCACTGTTTAACCTCTCTTTCCTCAGAATTTTGTAAAATACGGCCCACAGCATGCTGTGGGCCGTATAAGGCTATATGGGAGAAATTAACGCTCGGACAGGATCGCCTGATAGACGGACTGGGACAGCTCGTCCTTGTTGGCGACTTCGTCGATCAGATCCTGGCACAGGGCCTGGAAAGCAGCCACATCGGCGTCGGAGAAGACAACGCCCAACTCCTTGGCCTGCTCCTCATACTGAGCGCGGAACTCCTCGCAGCGCTCAAACATGAAGGGGATGGAGTCCAGGCAGACCTGCTTGAGAGCGGCCTGGTCTTCCGGAGACATGGAGGCAAAGGTGGTGGTGTTGATGACCAGCTCATCGGGGATCATCAGGTGGCCGGTGTAGTTGTAGTAAGGAGCAACCTCGTACTGGTTCAGGGTGACATAGGTGATGATGTTGTTCTCGGCGCCGTCAAGGGTCTTGGTCTGGATGGCGGAGTACACATCGCCCTGGCCCATGGTCACGCCCTTGCCGCCCATGGCGTTCATCATGGCGACGCAGGTATCGGAGCCCATCACGCGGATCTGCAGGCCCTTCAGCTCTTCAGGCGTGGTGACGGGGCCGTCACGGGTGTACAGGTTCCGGGGTCCAAGGGAGTAAGCGGACAGCACGATGAAGTTGCTGGGCTCGGTGGTGGCATACAGCTCATCCAGCTTGCCGGAGGTGAACAGACGCTCCTGCTGCTCGACGCTGTCATACACATAGGGAGTGCCCAGGATGGCGAAGTCAGGGGCATAGGGCTCGATAACGGAGTTGGCGATCATGGTCATCTCCAGGGTGCCCATGTTCACCTGCTCCAGCGTGGAGGCCTGGTCGCCCAACTGCTCGCTGGGATAGACTTCGATGGAATAACGGCCCTCAGTGGCGTCATACAGATCGTCGCTGATCTTCAGCAGCGTCTCAGCCTCGGGGTTATCCATGGTCTGGTTGAAGGCGCAGCGCAGAACAGTAGCGCCGACCTTCGCGCCATCAGCCGCGGGGGCGTCAGCCGCCGGAGCATCAGCCGCAGGGGCATCGGCCGCCGGAGCATCAGCCGCGGGAGCATCAGCCGCGGGAGCGCTGCTGGAACCGCCGCAGGCCGCCAGAGACAGGGCCATGACGAGAACCAACAGCATTGCGATGATTGATTTCTTCATTTTCGTTCCTCCTGATTGTTTTTTTATGTCAAGCGCGGTTGAGCGCAGACAATACGGATTTAAAAGGAGAAAAGTGACTGCATCTCCCGCAGGGAGACAGTCACTCCTGTAAAGGCTATGGCAGGGCGCGGTCAATCCGGCCGTCAGAGACAGAGAAGCGGGCAGAACTGTTCTGCTTCTGCATGGATTCGCTCAAAATCTGCCTTTTCGTCATCTCTGTCATGCCTTCTTCTCAAACGCCCCGACAAAAAACAAACACTCTCACAACTTACTTTTACTTTAAAAACTGATATTATCTTACCACCATTCCTGTCCCTTGTCAACAATTTATCTCCCTGTTAAATAGTATTTTTTTAGACAGACCGCCAATTCCGTATAAATATACGCAGGGACCGGTTTCCCTCCTTACAAAGATATGCCCGGCCGCAACAGCGGCCGGGCAGTCGATGTTCTGTTTCCTGGGGAATCATTCCTCCGCGGGCTCGTCCTCCGGCGCGATGCCGGTGGCCTTCCCGTCGGCAGAAACCTCATACACCAGAGCGTCCTCCCGGGGGCCCTCCTCCTTCTCGGCCACGGGGGCCGGGGCAACGGGGGCGGGCACGGACAGAGCGCGGATGGAGAGGGAGACCTTGTGCTTTTCCTCGTCGATGGCGGTGATCTTGGCGTCCACCACGTCGCCCACCGCCAGCACCTCGTCGGGCTTGGCAATGCGGCGGTTGGCGATCTGGCTGATATGGATCAGGCCGTCCACGCCCGGAACGATCTCCGCGAAAGCGCCGAAGGGCATGAGCTTGACCACCTTGACGGAAGCCACGCTGTCCACGCTGTACTTTCTGGTGAACTCCAGCCAGGGATCGGCGTCCGGGTCCTTGTAGCCCAGGGAGATTTTCCGCTTCTCCTTGTCAAAGCCGATCACGTAGACCTGGATCTCGTCCCCCACAGAGAGGACCTCAGAGGGCTGATGGATCCGGCCCCAGCTCAGCTCGGACACGTGCACCATGCCGTCGATGCCGCCGATATCCACGAAAGCGCCGTAGCTGGTCATGGACTTGACCACGCCGTTATACCGCTTGCCCACCTCGATCTCGTTCCAGATGGCCTCGATGCGCTCCCGGCGCTCGGCCTGGGCAACGCGGCGGATGGAGCCAACCACCCGCTTGCGGGCCCGGTTGACCTCAGTGATCTTCAGACGGACCGTCTTCTTCACCAGCTGGGACAGCTCCGCGTCTCTAGGCAGATCGGTCTGGGAGGCAGGAACGAACACCCGCACGCCCTTCACGCTGACCACAACGCCGCCCTTGTTCTCCTCGGTGACGACGCCCTCCATCACAGTGCCGTCTTCCACCGCGGCCTCCACATCGTTCCAGATCTTGGCAGCATCCAAGCGCTTCTTGGAGAGCATGGCGGTACCTTCCACGTCATTGACGCGGACGACAACGGCCTCCACCTCGTCGCCCACCTTCACGGCGTCCTCCAGCTTGGTGCCGTCCTCGGTGAACTCCTCGGCAGGGATAAAGCCGGAGTACTTGGCGCCCAGGTCAACGCTGACCTCTGTGCCGGTGATGGCCACCACGGTGCCCGTCACTTTATCCCCGTTATATATTGTTTTGAGAGTCTCCTCCAGCATTTCATCGAAGGTCAGTTCCTTCTCAACTGCGGATTCTTCAACCTTGATCTCGTCTTTAATCTCGTCGCTCATTTTGTTCCTTACCTCCTTAATAATCCACGCCGGAGTCGATGCGCCGGCTGTCAGCCCGGCGACTTCAGCAGTTTTGAGCTTGTCCAGATCCAGTTCATCCGGTCTCTCAATAAACTGGACGTTGTCGCAGTGCTCACGGCACAGCTGGGCCAGATGCAGGCTGTTGGCGCTGTGCTTTCCGCCGATGACCACCATGGCGTCGCAGCCGGAAGCCAGAGCTATAGCTTCCTCCTGACGCGTAGACGTCGCAAAACATATTGTATCAGATATTTTTGCATTTGTACATCTTTTTTTTATGATATCGCAACATTCGGTAAAATTATTATGGGTCTGGGTGGTTTGGACAACCACTGTTAGGGGTTTTTTCCAAATATCCTCCCGGGAATCCAGCCACTGCGCCGTTTCTTCCGGATTTTCCAGGACTTTGTGCTCTCCGCACCAGCCGCAGATCGCCTCCACCTCCGGGTGCCGCCGGCTGCCGATGATCAGCACGAAGCGCCCCTCCTCCTCCGCCCGGCTGACGATCCGGTGGATCGCCTTGACCTTCGGGCAGGTGGCGTCGGTGATGATAGCGCCCCGGGCCTCGATAGCCCGGCAAATTTCCCGGGAAACCCCGTGGGCCCGGAGGATCACGTGCTCCCCCGGCGAAAGCTCCTCCGGCGACTGGACCACGCTGAGCCCCCGGCTCTCCAGGCTGGCCACCATCTCCCGGTTATGTATGAGCTCCCCGAAGCTTCGGCAGGGCCCCTGCTCCGCCAGCAGCTTCTCCGCCATCTCCACCGAGCGGCTGACGCCGAAGCAGAAGCCCGCGCTCTTGGCGACCCTCAGCTCCCGCATGGCTTTCCCTCCGCCGGCTCCAGGCCCAGCCGGTCCCGGATCAGGCCGCAGAGCAGCTGGAAGCTCTCTTCAAAGCCGATGTCGCTGGTGTCCACCAGCACGGCGTCCTCCGCCGGCTTCAGCGGCGCCACGGCCCGGCCCCTGTCCTGAGCGTCCCGCTGCTCAATGGCCTGCAGGGTCTCCTCAAAGCTCACCGGCGTGCCCTTGGCCTCCAGCTCCAGCATCCGCCGCCGGGCCCGTGCCTCCGGGCTGGCCGTCAGGAAGATTTTCAGCTCCGCCCGGGGCAGCACCACCGTACCGATGTCCCGCCCGTCCATGATCACGCTGTGCTCCCGGGCCATCTTCTGCTGCATCTCCAGCAGGAAGGCCCGGACCGCCGGCAGCGCGGACACGTCCGAGGCGCACAGGGAGATCTCCGGCCGGCGGATTGCGGCGGAGACGTCCTCCCCGTTCAAAAACATCCGCTGCTCCCCTTCCCCGTTGTAGGCCATGCGGATCTCCAGCTCCGGGAGCATGGCGGCCACCGCCGCCTCATTCTTCCGGTCCAGCCCCCGGCGGAACGCCGCCAGGCCCACCGTCCGGTAGATGGCCCCTGTGTCCACATAGAGGATGCCGAAGGCGGCGGCGCAGCGCCGGGCCAGGCTGCTCTTTCCGGCCCCGGAGGGGCCGTCAATGGCGATGGAGACAAGCTTGTTCATTAAAATTCATCCTTTAACACAGATATTCCGGCCGTATAGCCGGTGGACCAGGCGATTTGCAGATTGAAGCCGCCTGTGTACGCGTCTACATCCAGCAGCTCCCCGGCGAAATACAGGCCCCGCACCAGCTTGGACTCCATGGTCCGGGGGTTCACCTCCCGGGTGCTGATCCCCCCAGCGGTGACAATGGCCTCGCCGATGGGCCGCATGCCGCTGACAGACACGGGAAAGGCCTTAAACAGCCGCACCAGGCCCAGCCGCTGCTCCCGGGTGACGTCATGCACCTTCCGGTCCTCCGGGATGCCGGAGAGGCGGACCAGCACCGGGATCATGCTCCGCCCGGCCAGATCCTGCAGGGCGTTCTTGAATTCCCGGTTGGCGTACTTCTCAAAATCCCGCAAAATCCGCTGGTCCAGCTTTTTCTCATCCAGGCCGGGCTTCAGGTCGATCTCCAGCCGGTACGCCGCCCGGCCCATCCGCCGCATGTGGGCGCTGGCGGAGAGCACCAGCGGGCCCGAGACGCCGAAGTGGGTAAACAGCAGCTCCCCCAGCTCCCGGAAGATCAGCTTTCCGTCCTCATAGGCCGAGAGGACCACGTTTTTCAGGGTAAAGCCCTGGAGCTCCCCGCAAAAACCGTCCCCGCTCTCCAGCGGGACCAGAGACGGCCTGGTTGGCATCACGCTGTGCCCCAGCGCGGCCGCCATCCGGTAGCCCGCGCCGGTGGACCCGGTGAGCGGATAGGAGAGCCCGCCGGTGCAGAGGGCCGCCGCCCGGCAGTCCATGATCCCCTCCGGGGTCCTGACGCCGCAGATTGCCCCCTCCCGGGTCAGAAGCTCTGAGGCAGAGGTGTGCAGCACCCGCACCCCGGCGCGGCGGCAGAGCCGGCTCAGCAGCTCCGCCACGTCGTTTGCGTTGTCGGACACGGGGAACACCCGGTTCCCCCGCTCGGTCTTCAACGGCAGGCCCCGGCTCTCAAAAAAAGCCATGGCGTCCGCCGGGGAGAAGCGGTTCACCGCGCTGTAGAGGAAACGCCCGTCCCCGGGGATGTTGGCCATAAAGGTCTTTACATCGCAGTTGTTGGTCAAGTTGCAGCGGCCCTTGCCGGTGATGCGCAGCTTGCGCCCCAGCAGCCGGTTCGGCTCCAGCAGGACCGTGTCCACGCCCCGCTCCGCCGCCGTCAGGGCGCACATCAGCCCGGCCGCTCCTCCGCCGATGACGATCAGATCTGTCTTCATTCCGCTCGCGGCCTCACTCCAGCACCCGCCGGACTTCTTCTTCCGTCAGGCGCCGCCAGCATCCGCTCTTCAGGTCTCCCAGCTCCAGGGGCCCCTCCCGGACCCGCAGAAGCTTGGTGACCTTCAGGCCCGCCAGCTCGCACATCCGGCGCACCTGCCGATTCCGGCCCTCCCAGATGGTGACGGACAAAATCGCGCCGCTGTCAAAGCGGCGGAGGATCTCCACCTGGGCGGGGCGGGTCAGCGCGCCGTCCAGCTCCACCGGCAGCCGCAGCCGGGCCGCCTTCTCCTCGATCTTCTCTCCCTGCACCCAGGTATGATAGGTCTTGCCGAAATTCCCGGAGGGGTGGCTGAGCCGGTGGATAAAATCCCCGTCGTTGCTCAGCACCAGCAGGCCCTCGGAATACATGTCCAGCCGGCCCGCCGGGACCAGCCGGACCCCCAGCTCCGCCGTCAGCTCCGTGACGTTCCGGCGGCCCTTCTCGTCCCGCAGGGTGGTCACGTAGCCCCGGGGCTTGTTGAGCATTATGTAGAGCTTCTCCTCCGGGCGGGGCAGCTCCCGGCCGTTGACCAGGATCCGGTCCCTCTCCGGGTCCGCCCGGTCCCCCAGGCCGGCCGTCCGGCCGTTCACCGTCACATGCCCGGCGGCGATCTCCTCCTCCGCCGCCCGGCGGGACATAAGCCCGGCGGCGGATATCAGCTTTTGCAGTCGTTCCGTCATGAAAGAGGCTCCATCCATCTCTCCGTAAAGCTGCCGGTGGGCAGCTTCAGGGGCACATCCTTCTCGTAGACAAGCTCCGTCTCCGCCACCTTCTCCCCGTCCAGCAGCACGCTCAGGGTGCCGGCCGGGTCCCCGGCCTTCACCGGCGCGAAAACAAAAAAGGGCAGCTCCGCCCGCAGCACCGGCAGCGCCGTGTTGGGCAGGAACAGCTTCAGCTCCTCCGGCACAGCCTGGGCATTCTCAGCGCTGCCGGAGACGACCGGGACCTCAAAGCGCAGGTCCCCGCCGATCAGCCGCTCGGCATAGTTGGCGTAGGCCCAGTCGTAAAGCCTTTGATGGTCGTTCCAGTCGTCCGGGTCGGAGAGGGTCACGCAGATCAGGCGCATCCCCTCCCGCTCGCAGCATGTCACCAGGCAGCGCCCCGCCAGTTGAGTATAGCCGGTCTTCCCGGCGATGCAGCCGGGGCACTCCCGCAGCAGCCGGTTATGGTTTACATAAGTCTGTTCCTTTACCGTGGCGCTCTCGGTTCCGGCCAGGGCGGCAAAGGTCTCGTTTCGCATACAGTAGTCCATCAGCAGGGCCAGATCCCGGGCGGTGGAGTAGTGCTCCTCGGCGTTGAGGCCGTGGGGGTTCACAAAATGGCTGCTCTCCATGCCCAGCTCCTCGGCCTTTTGGTTCATCAGCCGGGCAAAGGCCTCCTCCCCCTCCGCGGCGCAGTTGGCCAGGGCCAGGGCCGCGTCGTTCCCGGAGGCCAGGAGCAGGCCGGTCAAAAGCTCCCGGACGCTGTAGCTCTCCCCGGGCTTCAGGTACATGGAGGAGCCCTCCACGGCGCACCAGGCCGGGTCGATCTCCACCGTCTGCTCCAGGGGGAGCAGCTCGATGGCCAGGATCGCCGTCATGAGCTTGGTCGTGCTGGCGATCAGGGAGCGTCGGTCCGCGTTTTTCTCGTAGATCACTTCTCCCCCGCTGTGCATCACCACCGCGCAGTCCGCGCTGACGGAGGGCTGCCCCTCCGCCCGGGCGGCGGGACAGCAGGCGAGCAGCAGAGCGGCCGCAAGGGCCGCGGAAAGAATTCTCTTAATAATAAGCACCACCCTGTCTTTCTTTGGGCAGTGCTTATTATTGCCAGTTCTTCAAAGGAATGAACACGGGATTATTTTCCTTCCTTCTGCTTGGCGATGAAGCTGTCCACCCGGTCCATCACCTGGGGTACCAGGTCGATCAGCCGGTCAACGGTGTTGCTGGCGGGAGGCGTGACGTTGATCATCCGGATATGCCCGTCCTTGATGACCAGGAAGCCGATGGGCTCGATTTTGACGCCCGTGCCGTTGCCGCCGCCGTAGTTGCGGGTTCCGGAGGCGTTCTTGCCGCCGAACTCCGCGCCGCCGCCGCCGAAGCCCACGCTGATTTTGGAGATGGGAACCAGGGTGATGCCGTCCGGCGTGTAGATCGGGTCGCCTACCACCGTGTCTACCTTGAGAATGTTCTTCACATTCTCCATCGTGGTCTGCATGAGTTCACTGATAGGGTTGTTATCCATTTGCGTTCATCCTTTCCTCTGCCTGTGCATTTTCTTGGTTGTTCGTCTCTATCTCAATTTCATGATCCGCATCTGTGCCCCCGGTCTTTTTCGCCCGCCGCTTCTCCTTGGCCAGGCGGAGCTTGTTCCGGATCAGCAGCCCCAGGGCGCTGAAGAGGATGGAAAACAGGAGGCCGAAAATTTTCCCGATCCGGATGGTGAGCGCCAGGCCGAAATCGAGCCGCGTGCTCTCCGCCGTGAAGTCCACATCCGTGCGGACCAGGCAATCCTTCACCCGGAAGCGCTCCCGGCAGATGGGCGCCAGGGCCGACAGCGCGGCGTTCACCGCGCCGTAGGTCATCGCCGTGTCATAGGGGTCCGGGCCCGCCGCCGTATAGTCCAGCAGGAAGCGGTCCACCTTGAAGGCCCGGCCGAACCGGCCGAAGCTCCTGAGCACGGATTTGACCAGGGAGAGGATCTCCTCCCCGCTGAAGCTGAGCTTCGGTTTCTTTTTGGGCTTTTCCGTCCCGTCCGGCGGGTTCTTTTTCTTCTTGATCCGCTTGGGCTTTTTCTGTTTGGGCGGCTTGTCCTCCCCCGGCTTTTTGGGGATCAGCTGCAGCAGGACGCCGCAGACCTTGGCCGACACATGCAGCTGCCCCCCCTCATAGCCCAGGTCGGCCCCGATGGGGATCAGCATGATGCCGGCGATGATCAGCACGATCACGCCCAAAACAATCAACGCCGTCAAATACCATCACTCCTCTGTTATCTCGCTGAGCGCCATCTGCTCCTCGCCGCCAGCGTTCTGCAGCTGTTCGATCTGCCGCTGCAGCTTCTCCAGCCCCTCGCCGCCGGTCATGTCCGGCAGCGGGGGAAGCTCGTCCAGCGAGCTGATACCCATGGTGCGCAGAAATACGTCCGTCGTCTCAAAAATCGCCGGCCGGCCGGGCGCCTCCAGCCTGCCGCAGGGGCGGATCAGCCCCCGCTCCGTCAGGGCGCTGACAGTGTACGCGCTGTCCACGCCCCGCACCTGGTCGATATAGGCCCGGGTCACCGGTTGAAAATAGGCCACGATGGCCAGCGTCTCCAGGGCGGGCTGGGAGAGCATCGGGGGCTTGCGCTGCTCCAGCACCTTGGAGATCACATCCGCGAAGGCCGGAGCGGAGCACAGCTGCAGCCGCTTGTCCAGCCGGAGCAGGCGCAGCCCGCGCCCCTCCGCCTCGTATTGCCCGGCCAGCCGCTCTGCGGCCTCGTAGATCTCTTCCTCGCTCTTTCCCAAAATCAGCGAGAGGCGGGCCGCCGGTACGCTGTCCCCCGCGGCAAATAAGATGGCCTCCAGGGCCGCGGAAAGCTCCGTCATGATCCAGCTCTTCCTCTCATTCAATGATATTCTCCACGATCTCTTCCGTATCGCCGCCGGTAAAGTCCAGGTAATAGTCCCCGTCCTGCCGCCGGATGCGGACGCTCCCGATCCCGCACAGCTCCAGCACCGACACGAAGGTGGCCACCAGCTCCGAGCGGGACCGGCAGCCGGCATACAGCTCGTTCAGCGTGGCGCTGCCGGCGCGCAGTCTGTCGATGATCTGCCGGCTCTTGTCCCGCACGCTGTAGACGATCCGTTTCGGGATGGCGGAGGCAAAACCCTCCTCCGGCTCCGGCGTCCGCCCGCCCCGGGCGTACACGCCGTACAGGGCCCGGAGCAGGTCCACCGGCTCATGCCGGTATTCGTATTCTCTGGCGCTCTTCGGCAGCGGCTCCGGAAGCTTGGCGTAATACAGCAGCCCCAGCCTGGAGGCCTCTCTCAGTTCCGGGAGCACCTTCTGCACCGCGGCAAAGAGATCCCGGCACTTCAGCTGCTCCAGGGAGGCCATCAAAACCTCCAGCTCGGAGACCTCCTCCTCGGCCGACAGCAGGGTTTTCGTCTTGATATACAGCAGCGTGGCCGCCATCTGCACAAACTCGCTGGCGATTTCCAGGTCCATCTGCTGCATCCGGTCCAGATAGGCCAGATACTGGTCCAGGATATCGGAGATGCTCAGGTCCCGGATCTCTATTTTGTTTTTTTGCAGCAGCATCAGGATCAGGCTCAGCGGACCTTCAAAGTCCTGCATCTCCTCTTTCTCCCTGACGATGCCCTCCAAATAAAAGCTGGGATTTTCCATCTGTCCCCCGGGAAGCTATAAGAATAGGCGCAGCGCCAGCTCCGCCGCCCACTGGGCCACGGGAAACAGGGCGTTGAACGCGGCGGAGATCAGGGCCGACAGCGGGCGGCCCAGGGCCCCCGAGGCCACCAGCACCAGCATGAGCAGCGAGCCGTAGCGCTCGTAGCGCATGAGCTTGTAATAGCTCTCGTCGCTCATCAGGGCGAAAAGCACCTTCGAGCCGTCCAGCGGCGGCACCGGCAGCAGGTTGAACACCGCCAGCCCCAGGCTGATATACGCCGTCAGCTCCAGCATCTCCAGCAGATAGCCGCCCACGCCGTCAAAGCCCAGGAAAAAATACGCCGCCCCATAGAGGAAAAGGAACACCACCGTGATCAGCAGGTTGCTTGCCGGCCCGGCCAGCGCCGTGACCGCCATGCCCCGTTTGGGGTTTTTGAAGTTGGCCATGTTCACCGGCACGGGCTTGGCCCAGCCCACGTGGAACACCAGCATCATCAACAGGCCCATCGGGTCCAGATGCTTCAGCGGGTTCAGGGTCAGCCGGCCCGCCCGTTTGGCGGTGTTGTCCCCCAAAAGATAAGCCACGGCCCCGTGGCTCAGCTCGTGGAGCGTGATGCACAGCAGCGACGGGATCAGCCCCAGCAGGATACTGAGCAGATAGCTGAAGTCAAAACCGTCCCATATTTCCTGCACGGCGCTGATCTTCCTCACCCCCATAATTCCTCAATTATATTTTACCAGAAACGGAAGCAAATTACAAGAGCGGGCCGCTGTTTTTCTTCTGCGTCCGCGCAACGGGGGAACGCTTTTGCTGTCATTAATGACAGAGGGACATTCCATCCCGGAAGGAGGATTTATCTATGATGAAAAAAGTGTTTTTACTGTTTCTGTCCCTGTGCCTGCTGGGCTCGCTGGTCTGGGCCCGGAAGCAGGACGGGGCCCCGGCGGACGCGGCGGACCGGGAGGCGGCGGCAGAGCCGATGAGCGCCCGGACCGGGGAGGCGGAGAGCTCTGTCTACGCCGTCCGGACGGTTGAGGGGGCCTCCGCCTGGATGGCGGACTGCCTGATCGACGGCGGGGACAGCGTCTATTATGCCGGCAGCGATCAGGAGGGCTGTAAGCTCTACCGGGCGGCCCGGGACGGGAGCGGGCCCCGTATGCTCCGCGCCTGGACGGAGGAGAGCATCGACGCCCTGTCCTTTATGGACGGGCAGCTCTACGCTCTCAGCAGCCGCATCGAGCAGTACGAGGACGGGACAGAGGCGGCCTTCTTCGCCCTGCTGGAGCTGGACGCGGAGGGCCGGGAACTCCGCCGTACAGAGCTGGGCGGCGAGGGCTGGCCGGCATACTTCTGGCCCCAGTTTCTCCAGGGCTCCGGCGATGCCCTGTATATTGCCGGGGGCGGGCAGCTCTGCGCCGTCCGGCCGGAGGATGCCTCCCAGCCCCTGTTCTGCGTGCCCGTGGAGGGCGGCGCGGGTCTGGCCCTTCTTCCCGGCGGGCAGCCGGTCCTGGGCACGCCGGGAGCGGAGGGCGGATACAGCCTACAGGCCATCGCCCCTGACGGGACCCTGGGCGAACAGCGGGAGCTGGACCGGGGCTTCCTCCGGCTCTACAGCGGCGGGGACCGCTCCAGCCTGTACCTGGAGGACGGGGACAGCCTCTGGGGCTACGACTGGGACAGCGGGACGCTGACGCGCGTCCTGACCTGGGGCCAGATGGGCGTCATCGGCGGCGCGGTGCTGGAAAACGGAGAGACGGACTTCCTCTGCCTGGGCCGGACCGGCTCCATGGACCCCGGCTGTCTGATGCAGCTGCAAAAGACGGACCCGGACCCCTCCGCCGCGGGCCCCCTGATCCTGGCCACGCTGAACAGCCAGGAGGCGTCCCTCTGCATGGAAGAGTCCATCGGCGCCTGGAACCGGGCGCACCCGGACTGCCCGGTGGAGCTGCGGGATTACGGAGGCGGCGGGGACAGCCGGCTGCTGACGGACATCGCCTCCGGCAGCGCGCCGGACCTGTTCGACTTTTCCGCCTATTACTTTGTGCGGAACACGAACCTGTTCTCCGTGGGCCTGCTGGCCCGGCGGGGTCTGCTGGAGGACCTGAATCCCTGGCTGGAGGGAGAGCCGGATTTTATGGAAAGCCTGGACGCCTCCCTCCTATCCGCCTTTGAGATGGACGGAAAGCTGTACGAGGCGGTGATGGGCGTGGCCCCATACACCTGCTGCGGCTGCGCGTCCGAGCTGGGCCAGGACCCGGCGGGCTGGACCTGGGAGGCTTTGGAGGAAAAACTGGCCCTCAACGGCCGGGCCTCCAGCCTCTTAGTGGACGCCACCTTCAGCGAGGATTTGCTGTCCATGCTGGTGTCCCTGTCCGGGGACAGGCTGGTGGACTGGAGCGCGGGCAGCTGCGCCTTTGACTCGGACTATTTCCTCCATCTGCTCCAGGCCGTCAGAAACCGGAGCCGGGTCTGTGACGGCCTGGGGGCCAACGAGGCCAACCACACCGCCTGGGACCCGGCGGGCAACGACGCCCTTCTGGTCCTCTACAGCGACGACACGCTTTCCAACACCGCTCCCCTCTTCGCCTATGGAGATGAGCTGTGCCTGACAGGGCTGCCGGAGATCGGGCCCGTGGCGGAGGTCTATCTGGGGGTAGGCATCTGCTCCCTCTCGGAGCGCAAGGAGCTGTGCTGGGAATTTGTCAAGAGCCTCTACACCGCCGGCAGCGGCTTCTGCGGCGCGCCGCTGCTCCGGGAAAAGCGGGAGGCCATCCTCGGCGAACGGTTGGAAGAGTACGACGAATACCCCATAGAGGGCGTGGAGCGGGAGCGCTACGCGGCTTTCCTGGAGAAGAACCTGGCCCAGCTGGACAAGATCCATGCCGTGCGGCGCTATGACGCCCAGATCGATCAGATCGC
The DNA here is from genome assembly GCA_947626315.1 of uncultured Oscillospiraceae bacterium. Lineage (GTDB taxonomy): Bacteria > Bacillota > Clostridia > Oscillospirales > Oscillospiraceae > Limivicinus. The sequence goes on from CANQRQ010000005.1 coordinate 94,994, forward strand.
CTGCAGCGAAGCGGGAGCCTATTTGAACGGCCAGCGCTCCGCCGAAGAGACGGCCCAGGCCATCCAGTCCCGGGCGAGCATCTACATAGCGGAGCAGCAATAAGACACGGCACATGCCCCCGCGCCAACCGGCGCGGGGGCATCATAACTTTATCTCTATTTTCCGCAGGCCTTTTCAAAGTCAAAGCAGTCGGCCAGGGCCTCCGCATTCTCCCGGCTGATAGCCTCCGTGGCAGGCCCGACGGTCAGCGTCACGCTGACGCCCTCCTGCTCGTAGAAGACCAGCAGATGATCCACCTCCGGCGCGTTATCCGTAAACGCGCCCGGATCCGGGTAGCGGCTGCGCAGGGCAAAGGATAGGCTGTTGCCGAAGCGGTTGACTGCCTCCCACTGCTCGTACTCCTCCGGACACGCCACCAGCAGGCTGCCCGCCGGTAGGACGCCGGGAAGGTTACGGGTCAGGACGAAAGGCGACGGCCCTTCTCCTGTCCACAAAAGGCCCTCCAGCACGAAGCTGCCGTCCTCATAGATCGTCTTGCAGGGCACTGCCTCCTCCCCGGAGGGCGGGAAACAGAAGGGCTCCACCCCCGAGAGGGCGTAAAATTCCTCCTGGCTGGGGCTGATGATCTCCCGGCTGTGCAGCTTCAGGCCGTAGCGGTCCCGGATCTCCAGGAACTTCTCCGCCATTTCCAGGTTATCGGCCCCGTAGATCGTATGCAGGGCCTCCAGCTCCGGATCGCCCGTATACCAGTCATCGTCCTCGTCTATCCAGTCATAGTAGCCCAGGCCCTGGTCCAGGCACTCCTGGCCCCGGCGCTCGGTATACGTCCAGTAATAGTCCCACATCTCCTGGCTGGCCCTGGCTTCCGGGGAATCGGCAAAGCCGTATTCTGCCAGGTAGTACTTCTGCTCCGCCGTCTCCGTGGGCGGCGCGCCGATCTGTCCTGCCACCACGCTTGGGGTCAGCTTCCGGCTCAGCTCGATCCGCCAGACCGCGTAAGCGGTGCCCACGAACAGGGCGGAGAGGATCGCCGCCAGCAGCGCGGTCCGCAAAATTCTTCTGCGCCGGAGGACGGCGGCGGGCCGGGCGTCCAGCAGACCCAGGCTCTTTTCCGCGTCCAGCAGGTCCGCCTCCGCCGCGGCGCCCACCGCCCGCAGCAGCGTCCAGGCTTCCTTTTTCATGCGCCCACCTCCAAATAATCCAGCAGATTTTTTCGGGCGCGAAAGAGCATGCTTTTCACTTTGCTCTGGCTGAAGCCCAGGCGCTCCGCCAGCTCCTCCACGGAGAGCAGGTAGTAATAGCGCCCCAGAAACACCCGGCGCTGGGCCTTCGGCAGGCCGGAGATAAAGCGCCGCAGCTTTTCCTCCAGTTCCCGCGCCTCCAGCTCCTCTTCCAGGTTAAAGGCCGAGGGCACGCAGTCGCCCAGCTCCTCCAGGGCCAGGGGCAGCTCTCCCCCGCCCCGCCGCTGGCTGTTTTGCCAGGTGATCCGGTTCAGGGCCAGGTTCCGGGTGATCCGCCCCAAAAAAGCGGAGAGCCGGGCCGGACGCTTGTCCGGCCTGGAGCCCCAGGCCCCCATCCAGGTGTCATCCACGCACTCCTCCGTGTCCTCCGGGTTGTGAAGAATGTTGTAGGCGATCGTCCGGCAGTAGGGACCGTATTTCCGGTCCGTCTCCTTGATGGCCCGGTCGGAGCGCTGCCAATATAAGTCCACGATTTCGGTGTCGTTCATCTCTGTCCCTCCTTACCCACTCTTATAGACAAAAATTTTCCTCCCAGGTCGCGCGGAAAACAAAAAATTTTCTAAAAAAGGGGCGTCTGTAAAATGCGGCGTTTTTCCATAAAAGGCTGCGTAAAAATCTTAATAATTTTTAAAAACCCGTCCGTTCTGTTGAAAAGCGGAAAAAAAGAAACATACGCGGTCAAAGGCATCCTTTGGGCTAAACTTTCGGTGTGGGACTTTGACAGCCGCAAAAATAGTCAGGTCAATTCAAACCTTTTTCTTTACATTCCCCATCCGTTTATGTTATAATAATTATATAAAAATATTGAAACGAGGTGCGGCAATGATCAACAAGTGATTCTCTTTTCGGTGCAGGAATATGCCCGTCAGTGACGGGCCGGTTTTGCTGCCGTGGAGGATCGCATGTTGGTCACAGCTCCTTTCCTTTAATGGGGGAAGTGAGCTTGCCGCGCTTTTGTCATGCCTTATTGCGTCCTTGCAGCGGTCCACGGCAGCGTTTTGAAAAAGAAAGGACATAAATGCTTCAACTGCAAGATATCACTTTAACGCTTGAGGACAGCGGCCGGACCCTGATAAAAGACTTTTCTTTCACCCTCCGCCCCGGGGACAGGGCAGTCATTATCGGCGAGGAGGGCAACGGCAAATCCACCCTGCTGAAATATATCTATGACCGAACGCTGATCGAGCCTTGGTGCCACGGGTCAGGCCAGGTCATCACCAAAGGAAAGCTGGCCTATCTGCCGCAGCTTTTACCTGCCGGACTGTACGGTACGACTCTGGCAGAATACTTTGACGGCACGGCGTACTACTGCCATTATGACCTGCTGGACCGCATGGGTACAGAGCCGGAACAGCTCTTTGAAAACCGTGCGCTCGGCTCTCTCTCCGGCGGGGAGCGGGTTCGTATGCAGCTGTTGCGCCTGCTGCTGGACGAGCCTGATATTCTCCTGCTGGATGAGCCCACCAACGACCTGGACATCGCAACTCTGGAATGGCTGGAGGACTTCCTGAATACTGCGCTGCAGCCGGTGCTGTTCATCTCCCACGATGAGACGCTCATAGAAAATACCGCCAACGTCATTATCCATATTGAGCAGCTGTTTCACAAGACGCAGACCAGGATAACCGTCGCCCGGACGCCTTACCGGGAATATCTTGCGCGCCGCGGCGCTCTTATGGAGCATCAAAACCAGGTGGCCTTCAAGCAGCGGGCGGAGCACGAAAAACAAATGCAGCGCTGGCAGCAGATACACGACAAGGTGGAACACAGGCAGCGGACCGTCTCGCGCGGATCGCCCAGCGAGGGGAGGCTGCTGAAAAAGAAAATGCACGCGGTGCTGTCCACCGGCCGGCGGCTGGAACGTGAAGCGGAGAGCTTCACAGATTTTGCCCACAGCGAAGAGGCTATCCTTGCCCGCTTCGATGAGAGCATCTGCCTTCCTGCCGGAAAGGCCGTAGCTGAGCTGAACCTAGACAGTCTGTGCGCTGGGACGCAGGAGTTAGCCACAGGGGTGCGTTTGACGGTTTTCGGTGGGGAAAAGGTCGGCATAACAGGCCCAAACGGCGCAGGTAAATCCACCTTGCTCCGGTTCCTTTGGGAGCAGCTGCGTTACAGGCGGGACATCACCGCTGCCTGGATGCCCCAGGATTATCGGGATGTCCTGCCCTATGACCGCTCCCCCATCCAGTTTCTCTCAAGGCAGGGGGACAAAGCCGAGTCAGTGCTGCTGCACAACCGGCTCGCCAGCATGCGCTTTACCTACGGGGAGATGAACGGTCCGATAGGCGCCCTCAGCGGCGGCCAGCAGGCCAAGCTTCTTTTTCTGGACATGGTGCTGGCCGGAGCGAACGTGCTGCTTTTAGACGAGCCCACGCGAAATTTCAGTCCCTTGTCTGCTCCGGTAGTCCGGGACGCTATCGGGCGCTTCGGCGGCACTGTGATCAGCGTGTCCCACGACAGAAAGTTCTTGTCTGAGGTCTGCCAGACGGTGTACGAGCTCACCCCGCACGGGCTTGAAAAGCGCACGTTCCGGCTTTAGGGTAACGGGGATCGAACACAAGCCGCTTCACAGGGGCTCTTTCCGGCGCTTTTTGGCTTGTCGTTGTTGCCTTGCGTCAGCAAGGCTGCCTCCTCCGCACCAAAAATCACTCGGAAATACCTCTCTGTGAAGTGCGGAGCAGTTTCTGGCGAGCAGATTTTTTCTCAGGCTAGGAAAAGCCCGCAGGGAATGCGTCCTCGCAAGCTCCGCTCATTCGCTTCCCGCTAAAGCGGAAAGCTCATTCACGCCGCTGCTCGTCCTTCCAAAATCAAAGCATACGCTTTGATTTTGATAGGAAGAAGGAAGGAGCGGATATGGAGCTTTGCTCTTTAAAGCGAAGCGAAATGGAGCGAGTTTCTTCTGACGCTTTGCCGCCAGAAACCGACTTGGGTTCGATTCCCGTCACCCTAAGTCAAAAAGTCTGCAGCAAAACAAAAAGCTTTGCTACAGACTTTTTTCACAGCAGCTTCAGAATCTCGGCCATCAGTTCGTTCCGCCCCTGGCCGTTTTCGGCGGAAAAGGGGATGATTCTGACCTCCTCCCCCAGTTCCAGGGTCTCCCGGACGCAGCGGAGATTCGGTTCGATCTCGCTCTTTTTCAGCTTGTCCAGCTTATTGGCCAGCACCAGGAAGCGCCCGCCGCTGGCCTTGAACCACTCGGCCATGGTGACGTCGTCCGCCGTGGGCCTGTGCCGGCTGTCCACAATCAGCACGCCCAGGGCAAACCCGTCCGGCTGGGCAAAGAAGGCCTCCATCAGCCTGCCCCAGCGCTCCCGCTCGCTCTGGGGGACCTTGGCGTAGCCATAGCCGGGCAGGTCCACAAAATAGAGCTTCTCATCGATCAGAAAATAGTTCACATGGGCCGTCTTCCCCGGCGAGGCGCTGACCCTGGCAAAATTCTTCCGGTTCAGCAGCCGGTTGAGCACCGAGGACTTTCCCACGTTGGACTTGCCGGCAAACACCACGCTGGGGAGCGGCGACGCAATAAACTGCTTCGGCGCGGCAGCAGAGCGGACAAAAACCGCCTTATTGACGTTTAAAGAGGGCATTTTTCACCTTACTGTCTGACGGCGGGCCGCTCCGGGCCAATTCCCGCATAGGGCTGCAGCAGGGCCGGCTCCGGGCTCTGGCGCACAAGGGCCACGTCCAGCACCTTGTCCACATGGTCCGTGGGCACAAAGTTCAGCGCGGCGCGAACGGTCTGGTCGATCTCCGCCAGGTCCGCCTCATTGTCCGCGGGGATGATCACGGTTTTCACCCCGGCGCGCATGGCCGCCATGGTCTTCTCCCGCAGGCCGCCGATGGGCAGCACCCGGCCCCGGATGGTGATCTCCCCCGTCATGGCCACGTCGCTGCGCACCGGCGCGCCGGTCAGGGCGGAGAGCAGGGCGATGCAGACGGTGATCCCGGCAGAGGGCCCGTCCTTGGGCACGGCCCCTTCGGGGAAGTGGATATGGATATCGTTGTTCTTGTAAAAATCCGGGTCCACGCCCAGGGTCTGGGCCCGGCTGCGGATATAGCTCACCGCCGCCCGGGCGGATTCCTTCATCACATCTCCCAGGTTGCCGGTCAGCTCCAGCTTGCCGCTGCCCGGCACCACGGAGGCCTCCACGTCCAGCACTTCGCCGCCGGCTGTGGTATAGGCCAGGCCCCGGACAAGGCCCACCTCGTCCCGCAGGCCGCGCCGCTCCGGCTTATACCGGGCGGGACCCAGCAGAGGCTCCAGCTTGCCGGCGCGGACGGTAAGGCTCTTGTACTCGCCGCCGGCGATGCCCCCCGCCGCCTTGCGGCAGACGGCGGCCAGCTCCCGCTCCAGCCGGCGGACGCCGGACTCCCGGGTGTAGCCCCGGATGATCTCCCGCAGGGCGTCATCCTCCACCCGGAGCTGGTTGGCCTTCAGCCCATGCTTTTTCCGCTGCTTGGGCAGCAGATGCCGCTTGGCGATCTGGACCTTTTCCTCGTCGGTATAGCTGTCCAGCTGGATGACCTCCATCCGGTCCAGCAGGGGCCGGGGGATGGTGTCCACCGTGTTGGCGGTGGTGATGAAGAACACCTGGGACAGGTCAAAGGGGATCTCCAGAAAATGGTCCCGGAAACCGCTGTTCTGCTCCCCATCCAGCGCCTCCAGCAGCGCTGCGGAGGGGTCACCCCGGTAGTCGGCGCCCAGCTTATCGATCTCGTCCAGCACCATAAGGGGGTTGCAGCTCTTGGCCTGGAGGATGCCGTTGATCAGCCGGCCGGGCATGGAGCCGATATAGGTTTTCCGGTGGCCCCGGATCTCCGCCTCGTCATGGACGCCGCCCAGAGACAGCCGCACCAGATTCCGGTTGGTTGCCCGGGCAATGCTCATGGCGATGCTGGTCTTGCCGGTGCCCGGAGGGCCCACCAGGCACAGCAGCCCGCCCTTGATCTCCGGGGACAGCTGCTTGACAGCCAGGTACTCCAGCACCCGCTCCTTGACCTTTTCCAGGCCGAAATGGTCCTCGTCCAGGATCTTCCGGGCCTTGGCCAGGTCGATGGTCTCTTTTGTGGTGACGCCCCAGGGCAGCTCCAGGCACACGTCCAGATAGCCCCGGAGGACCGCCGCCTCGGAGGAGCCGAAGGGCTGCTTCGACAGCCGCCCCAACTCCTTGAGCAGCTTCTCCCTGATCTCGTCCGAAACAGGCAGCGCGTTGATCTTCCGCCGGTACTCGTCGATATCGTCGTACTGGCCGTCCTCCCCCAGCTCCGCCTGAATGGCTTTCATCTCTTCCCGGAGGAAGTACTCCCGCTGTCCCCGGCTCACCTGCTCCTGAGCGGCTTCATTGATCTCCTTCTCCACCGCCATGATGTTCAGCTCCCGGGTCAGCAGGCTGCTGAGCAGGGCCAGGCGCTTGCCGGGCTGCAGGGTCTCCAGCAGCTTCTGTTTGTCCTCCAGAGCGAGGTGCACGTTCTGGGCTATGTAACCGGCCACGTAGGAGGGCTCCGGGTTGGCCAGGACATTGAGGATCTGCTCGGCCAGCATATCCGGCGACGCCCGCAGATAATCCTCAAACAGGGACATGCAGTTGCGCAGCAGGGCGTGCATCCGCACGCTGCTGATCCGCTCCGCCTTGTCCGGCAGCGGGCGCAACTGGGCGGTGTAGCCCTTGGGATCGGCCCAGATGTTCACCGCCTCGGCCCGGTACAGGCCCTCCACCATCACCCGGCAGACCTTCCCCCGGGGCTGGCGCAACTGCTGCTTGACCCGGCACACGGTGCCCACGTTGTAGATCCCGTCCGGCTCCGGCATATCCGCGCTCAGATCCTTCTGAGCGGCGAGAAAAATCATCTGATTGGTCTTCACCGCGACATCCACCGACGCGGTGGAGGCGGGGCGCTCCACATCAAAGGTGAGAAGCATCCCCGGAAACACGCACAGGCCCCGCAGGGCCAGCAGCGGCATTAAGGTCAAATCATGATTGTCTGTCTCTGGCATGAGTTCTCCCTTCCCGGGAAGAGCCGCGCGTCAGCCGTTGATATGGCCGACAAGGGGCTCCGTCCCGTTTATAACGCTGTCCGCCGTCACCGTCACCCGGTTCACCGTGGGGTCGGAGGGGACGGTGTACATGATATCCGTCATCACGCCCTCCATGACGGAGCGCAGGCCCCGGGCGCCGATTTTCATGGCGATGGCTTTGTCCGCGATGGCCTCCATAGCGGCGGGCTCAAACTCCAGCTCCACCCCGTCGTAGGACAAGAGCGCCTTGTACTGCCGGGCCATGGAGTTCTTGGGCTCGGTGAGGATCCGCACCAGGTCCTCCCGCTTCAGGGAGTTCAGGGACACTACCACCGGCAGGCGGCCCACCAGCTCCGGAATAATGCCGAATTTCAGCAGGTCGTGCTGCTGCACCTGGGCGAAGATCTCCCCCAGATCCCGCTGGGCGCTGCTGGTGATCTCCGCGCCAAAGCCCATGGTCTTCTGGTTGGTGCGCTTTTCGATGATCTTATCCAGACCGTCAAAGGCGCCGCCGCAGATAAAGAGGATGTTGGTGGTATCCACATGGATAAACTCCTGGTGGGGGTGCTTGCGGCCGCCCTGGGGCGGCACGTTGGCGATGGTGCCCTCCAGCAGCTTCAGCAGCGCCTGCTGCACGCCCTCGCCGGACACGTCCCGGGTGATGGAGGTGTTCTCGCTCTTGCGGGCGATTTTGTCGATCTCGTCGATATAGATGATGCCCCGCTGGGCCCGTTCCACGTCAAAATCCGCCGCCTGCAGGAGCTTGAGGATCACGTTCTCCACATCCTCGCCCACATAGCCCGCCTCGGTCAGGGTGGTGGCGTCGGCGATGGCGAAGGGGACGTCCAGCATTTTGGCCAGGGTCTGGGCAAAGAGGGTCTTCCCGCTGCCGGTGGGGCCGATCAGCAGAATATTGCTCTTCTGCAGTCCCACGTCCTCGCTGTCCGTGTGGAGGATGCGCTTATAGTGGTTGTATACCGCCACGGACAGCACGATCTTCGCCCGGTCCTGGCCGATGATATAGTCGTCCAGCTGCGCCTTGATCTGCATGGGCTTGGGCAGCTTCTCCAGAACCAGCGGCAGCCCGTCATAGCCCTCCACCGGCTGGGGCATGGGCCCGTCGTCAATGATGCTCATGCACATGCGGATGCAGTCGTCGCAGATATAGCTGCCGTTGCCGGCGATCAGCCGGTTGACCAGGGACTGGGGCTTGCCGCAAAACGAGCACCGGATGCTCCGTCTGTCTTCATTTCTTGCCATTGCGTTCTCCGTTCCGGCGCGCTCGCGCCAGGAAATATGTTATTTGTCAAGAGGGGGAACCTGACACAGTTCCCCCTCAGACCGTTGGTTTTCAGCGCTTGTAAATGACCTTGTCGATCAGGCCGAAGGCCTGGGCCTCCTCGGCGGACATGAAATTGTCCCGCTCGCAGGCGGCGGCCACCTCTTCATAGGGTTTGCCGGTGTTGTCCGCCAGAATGTGGTTCAGGCGGACCTTGATGGTCTCCAGACGCTTGAGATGGATGGCCATGTCCGTGATCTGCCCCTGGGTGCCGGCAGAGGGCTGGTGGATCATGATCTCCGCATTGGGCAGGGCGATCCGCTTGCCCTTGGCGCCGCTGGACAGGAGGAACGCGCCCATGCTGGCCGCCATGCCAATGCAGATGGTGGAGACGTCGCACTTGATGTACTGCATGGTGTCATAGATGGCCATGCCGGCCGTGACGCTGCCGCCGGGGCTGTTGATATAGAACTGTATGTCCTTATCCGGGTCCTGGGCCTCCAAATACAGCAGCTGGGCCACCACCAGGCTGGCGGTCACGTCGTTCACTTCCTCAGACAGCATCACGATGCGGTCGTTCAGCAGGCGGGAAAAAATGTCATACGAACGCTCGCCCCGGCTGGTCTGTTCCACTACGTAGGGTACCAAACTCATTGTATTTCACTCTCCTTCAAATTATCAGCTTATCTGCAATCTATGAGAGCATATCCGGTTCCCACAGGATTTATTCAGCCTTGTCCTCTCCGGCTTCCGCCGCCTCGGCGGGCTGCTCCTGGGCGGGAGCGTCCACCACAACGGCGCTGTCGATGATCAGGGCAGTGGCCTTCTCTTTCTTCTGCTCGGCGGCGATGAACTCCATGCCGTAGTAGTTCTTGATATCATCGGGGGAGGCGTTGATGCTCTCCGCCACCTTCTTCAGGTACTCCTCGGTCTCCTCCTCGGTGACCTCGATCCCCTCGGCCTTGGCCACGGCCTCCAGCAGCAGCTCGGACTTCACCTGGAAGTCGGCGCCCGGACGGATGGTCTGCTCCATGGAATCCTGGTCGATCCCCAGCATCTTGACCAGCTCCGCGGTGCTGATGCTCCGGTCGGTGACGCCGAAGTTGGCCGCGTAGTTGCGCACCAGCTCGTCCACCTTCTCCTCCACCATCACCTCGGGGACCTCCACGCTCATGTTCTCCACCGCCTGGTGCATCACCGCGGAACGGAAAGCGGCGTCCGCCTGGTCGTCATAGCGCTTCTGGATGGAGGCGCGCAGGTCCGCTTTGTACTCGTCCAGGGTGTCAAACTCGGAGATGTCCTTGGCGAACTCGTCGTCCAGGTCCGGCAGCTCCGGATAGGTCAGGCTGTTGAGCTTGATCTTGAAGACCACGGCCTTGCCCGCCAGGTCCTCCACATAGTTCTCGGGGAAGGTGATGTCGATATCCTTCTCCTCGCCGGGCTTCATGCCCACGATCTGCTCCTCAAAGCCGGGGACGAAGGAGTTGGAGCCCAGCTCCAGGGAGTAGCCCTCGGCCTTGCCGCCGTCAAAGCGCTCCCCGTTCAGGTAGCCGTCAAAGTCGATGTTGGCGGTGTCGCCCATCTGGGCCTCCCGGTCGTCCACGTCGATCATCCGGGCGTTGCGGCGGCGGATGTTGTCCATTTCGTCCTGCAGCTCCTCCTCAGTGACCTGGGTGACGGTCTTGGGAGCCTCCAGGCCCTTGTACTGGCCCAGGGTGACCTCCGGGTACAGGGACACGGAGAAGGTGTACTCCACGGCCCGGTCCTCGGTGACGTTCACATCGGCGATAGCGGGGGCGCCCACCACCCGCAGCCCGGCCTCGGTGACGCCGAACTCATAGGCCTTGGGGGCCAGCTCGTCCATCGCGTCCTGATAGAAGACCTCCGCGCCGTACATGCCCTCCACCACGGTCCGGGGGGCCTTGCCCTTGCGGAAACCAGGGATATATATATCGCGCTTATTTTTCAGGTACACCCCGTTGACAGCGGCCTCAAATTCCGCCGGATCGGTGGCCACCTGGAAAGTGGCGGTGTTCTTTTCTTTCTTTTCTACGTTCTTGACAATCATGTTTGCTTTCCTCCTAATAGTGTATGGCACACGCCTGTTTATGATAGCAGATATTTGTCCTAAAATCAAGGCAAAATCATGAACAAAACAGACTGTTTTCCAAGCTCTACAGCAGCCGCGCCGGTTTGAAATCCAGATAGTCGGCGGAGACCAGCTTGAATTCCGTCCCGTCCCGCCAGCCCTTGAACGCAGCGGCGCAGCCCCGGCCGTGGATATGGCCGTAGCAGCACAGGCGGACCCGGTGCTCCTTCAGCAGGGCCAGGATCTCCGGGCACTCGTAGCGCAGGTACACCGGCGGATAGTGGAGGAACACCAGCTTCTCCCGCTCCCCCGCCGCCTTCAGCGAGGTCTCCAGCCGCAGCACCTCCCGGCGCATGATCTTCCCGTCGTGCTGACTGCCCTTCTCCTCCTCGTAAAACCAGCCCCGGGTCCCGCAGAGGGCATAGTCTCCGTAGCTTAGGCAGTTGTTATATAAAATCTCGATGGTGTCGATGCCGTTTTCCGCGAAAAAGCGCCTGGCCTTGGCGGCGGTGCTCCACCAATAGTCGTGGTTGCCCTTGAGGATGATCTTCCGCCCCGGCAGGCGGTTGATAAACAGGAAATCCTCCCGCGTCTCCTCCAGGCCCATTCCCCAGCTCAGATCGCCGCACAGGACGCACACGTCCTCCGGGCCCAGAGCCGCGAAGCCCTCCTTCAGTTTTTCCGCGTGTCCGCGCCATTTCTCCCCGAAAATCTCCATAGGTTTCTCCGCGGACAGGGAGAGGTGCAGATCGCCAATCGCGTAAAGCGCCATCGTTTCGTCCTTCCTCCGGAAGTATAAACCGGCGGATTTCTCAAAAAATAAGAGGGCTCCAACGGAGCGGTAAAATCAAACAGGAGGCATGTATGATGAGCAACAAAAAGACCCATGAGCCCAACCCCAGCGTGGGCTGCGACGTGACCAGCTGCAAGTACAACACCATTGACTGCTGCTGCAGCGCCGCCAAAATCAACGTCCAGAACGAGCGGGCCGTCACCAAGGGCGAGACCTACTGTTCCACCTTCTGCCCCCGGGGCACCTGCTGACCGGGACAGTCTCCGGGTCAACGCCCGGAGCCTACATAAATGCGCCCCGCAGTTACTGAAAAGCGTCCCGGATATGGTTGAGGCGGATCTCCCCCTCCGCCCCGCCGGGGGCGTAGATCTCGATCACGTCGAAACGGGGCTGCAGCTCCGTCTCGTTCTCCGCCAGCCACAGGGAGGCCGCAGCCCTGATCCGCTCCTGCTTTGCCCGGGTGACGAATTCCCGGGCCTGGGCAAAGCGGGCGTCTTTGCGCAGCTTGACCTCCACGAAGGCCACCGTGGCGCCCCGCCGGGCGATCACGTCGATCTCCCCCAGGCGGCAGGAGAAGTTCATTCCCAGGATTTTATAGCCCCGCCGCCGGAGATAGGCTGCCGCCTGCTCCTCGCCCCAGCGGCCCAGCAGCCGCGCGTCCATCAGTGCATCTTCCTCAGAAAGCTCAGCCGGTGGGCGGGGCAGGGCCCGTACTGCCGGAGGGCCTCATAGTGCAGCGCTGTGCCGTAGCCCTTGTGCTTTTCAAAATGATACTGGGGATATTCCTCCGCCAGGCGGAGCATCAGCCGGTCCCGGCTGACCTTGGCCAGCATGGAGGCGGCGGCGATATCGGCGCAGCGGCCGTCCCCCTTCACCACGCAGCGGCTGGGCACCGCAATGCCCCGGTTCCGGTTTCCGTCGATCAAAGCCAGCTCCGGCCGGACCGGCAGCTTTTCGAGGGCCCGGTTCATGGCCAGGAACGTGGCCTCCAGGATGTTCAGTTCCTCGATCTCCTCCACGGAGGCGAAGGCCACGGCCCAGGCCAGAGCCCGCTCCGTGATGGGCCCGTACAGCGCCTCCCGCTTTTTCTCCGTGAGCTTCTTGGAGTCGTCCAGGCCGGGCAGCTCCAGCCCCCGGGGCAGGATCACCGCCGCCGCGCAGACCGGGCCCGCCAGAGGGCCCCGCCCCGCCTCGTCCACGCCGCACAGGAGCTTCACGCCGCTGTCGTAGATTTCGTTTTCCAGCTCCCAGAGTTCAGGCATCCGGCTCCTCCAAGGTCAGGCGGCCCAGCTTGCCGTCGTGATATTCCCCCAGCAGGGTGTTGGCCATCCGTTCCAGATCGTATTCGCCGCCGGAGAGCAGGAAGCCCCGCTTTTTGGCCGCCTGTTCCAGCAGCGCGAAGCCATTGGCCTCCGGATCCGGCGTGAATTTATAGCGCTCCGTCAGCGCCTGGGGATAGAGCTTCCGCAGGCGGAGCATGAAATTGGCCGCCAGGGTCTCCTTGTCCAGCACGTCCGCCTTGATGGCGTTGGTGACGGCCAGCAGCTCCCCTACCTCCTGGCTGTCAAACTTCGGCCAGAGAACGCCCGGCGTGTCCAGCAGCTCCAGGCCCCGGTCCACGCTGATCCACTGCCTGCCCCGGGTGACGCCGGGCTTGTCCCCGGCCAGGGCCGCCTTCCGGCCCGCCACCTTGTTGATAAAGGTGGATTTCCCCACGTTGGGGATCCCCAGGATCATGACCCGCAGGGGGCGTCCCCCCTGGCCCTTCTGTTCATATTCCCGCAGCTTGTCCTTCAGCAGCCGCCGCACCGCCGGCACGAAGCCGTTCACGCCCCGGCCGCTTCTGGCGTCCGTCTCCAGCACCGCGTAGCCCTGCTCCTCGAAGCGCCGCTTCCAGCGGGCGGTGCGGGCCGGGTCGGCCAGGTCCGCCCGGTTGAGCACGATCATCCGGGGCTTTCCCGCGGTCAGCGTGTCGATATCCGGGTTGCGGCTGGCCTGGGGGATGCGGGCGTCCAGCAGCTCGCACACGGCGTCCACCAGCTTGAGATTCTCCTTGATCATCCGCATGGCCTTGGTCATATGGCCCGGATACCACTGGATATTCAGCTTTTCAAAATCCGGCTCCGCCATCAGCTCACCCACCTGAAGCCGTTCAGCGGATAGATCACCATATAGACCCGCCCCAGGATCAGCCGCTCGTCCACCATGCCGATCAGGCTGTTGCGGCTGTCGGTGGAGGCGTTGCGGTTGTCGCCCAGGACGAACACGCAGCCCTCCGGCACCTCCGCCGGGCCGATGAAGTTGACCTTGGTGTAGGTGGGCTCGTTGATGTAATCCTCCTCCAGGGGCTGGCCGTCCACGTAGACAACGCCCCTGTCAAAGTCGATGTTCACGGTCTGCCCCCCGGTGGCGATCACCCGCTTGACCAGGGCCTTGCTGGGGTCGTAGTCCTCCGCGTGAAACACCACCACGTCCCCGGCCTTGGGGCTATAGAACAGGTCCGACACCAGCATCTTGTCCCCGTTATTGAGGGTGGGGAGCATGGAGGTTCCGTTTACGTCGATCACCCGTATAAAAAAGGCGAACAGAAACACGCAGACCACCAGCGCCGTGATCAGGCACTGGATCCAGTCGTACAGGTCCCTGCGGGTCTGCACATCCGGGGGCAGCTTGTCTTTCTCCCCCTTTGTCCGCCGTCTTTTGCTGTCCTCTCTGCTGCTCATGAAAAACTCCTTTCAGAAAAAGGATGGATAAGAATGGATGTCTAATAGGATATTATACATCATGCCCGGCCTCTTAGGCAACAGTTTTCTTTTCACCCCATAAAGGGGAGCAGCTTTTCCCCGTCCCGGACGCCCTTCTCATACAGCCGGTTCAGCGCATCCGCGTCCCGGCACAGGGTGCTGACGCCGCAGGTGTCGTCCGGGGCGACGATCAGGGCCTTTCCCTCCCGGGCATAGCGCCGGGCCAGGGCCACGGCGTCGTTGTACTTCTTCGCCCGCAGCAGCAGCTGTTCTGCCGCCAGCGGGTATTTCCGCCGGATGCCGACGGCCAGCTTCCGGTCCCGCTCCGAACTGCGCACCGTGTCCTCCGGCAGGGTGAGCAGCACCACCACCTTATCGCAGCCCAGGGAGAAGGCCTTCTCCACCGGGACCGGGTCCGCCAGAGCCCCGTCAAAATAGAGGGTCTCCCCCACCGGGTAGGGACGGCAGATAAAGGGAATGGCGCTGGAGGCCTTCATCACGCTGTAATCGTCCTGGGCCACGTCCGCCATGGTAAAGTATTTGGTCTTCCCGGTCTCCGCCTCCGTGGCCACCGCCAGAAACTCCATGGGATTTTGCGCCGCGGCGGCGTAATCCAGGGGATATTCCCCGCCGGTATTGCTCAGCGTGCCGTACACATAGTCCATGTCCACAAAGCTCCGCTTGAAGAGGAAGTTCCGGAAGCTGGCATACTCCTTCCGCAGGCCGTACTCGGTATAGAAGCGGTAGTTCCGCCGGGCCTGCCCAGCCTTGTAGGAGATCAGGTTGGCGCTCCCGGCCGAGACCCCGATCCCCAAATCAAAGCGGAGCCCCCGGTCCAGGCAGTAGTCCAGCACCCCGGCGGCATAGACGCCCCGGTAGCCGCCTCCCGCGTCCACGATTCCGATCCGCGCGCTCATTTCGCAGTCCCCCTCACGGTTTCATAAAAGTACGGCTTTTTATTTTAATACTATTTTTCTCCCTTGGCAATCTCCCGAGGCCCTTTTTTTCTTTACAAGCACTTTTTGCCGTGTTAAAATATGCCTGCGACGTAAATCTATATTTTTTCCACAGGGTGGGAATATTTTTTTACCAACTATCTTGGTAAAAACGTATTCTCCAGCTTTCATATTCCCATCCGGGTGGAAAGATTTGCGTCGCGGCAATTGGAGCAATGCGTTTTTCGGCGCGCGGCTCCGGCCGCGCGTCTTTTTTCCTTTACAAGCCTTTTTCTCAGTGTTAAAATAATCCTGCGACACAAGTGAATACATTACCCTAATGGAGAGCAACTTTACTTCGGTAAAAACGTGTTCTCCTCGCTTTGCTATCCGTTAGGGTATGTAAGCTTGTGTCGCAGCAATTGGAGCAACGCGTTTTTCGGCGCGTGGCTCCGGCCGCGCGTCTTTTTATAATAAGAAAGAGAGTTGTGAGATGAGAGAGAAATGCTGTGCGATCCTGGGGAGCCCGCCGCTGAGCTTCCCCTGGGGCTTTGACGAGGAGGACCCGGCCTGCGGTGCCCTGCGGCTGCTGCTCCTCAACCGGATCACCCTGCTGCGGACCCAGGGCGTCACGGACTTCTGCGTGGTGCTGGACGCCGGGATGGGCCTGTACGCCGCAGAGAGCCTTGCCCAGCTGCGGGTAAAGGACGAATCTCTCCGGCTGATCTGCGTCGTCCCCTGGGAGGAGCAGGCCAGCAAATGGACGCCGGAACTGCGGGACCGGTATTTCAATGTGCAGGCCGTCTGCTCGGAGGTGCTGACCGTCTCCCCGGTCTGGACAGCCGACTGTGAGATCACCGCCATGCTCAACGCGGTAGATATGGCGGAGATCGTGATCGCCGTTGACGGCGAGGGGGACGCCCTGCTCCCGGTGGCCCTGCGCTATGCGGAGCGGCTGGACCGCCGCATCCTCCGCCTGGATTCCGAAACCGAAATCAGATGTTTTTCTTGAAGAAGCGCCCTCCCTGTGCTAAACTGGCTGCAGAAAAGGCAGGAGGTCCGCCATGCTGAAGCTGAGTATTATCATCCCGGTCTATAATGTGGAGAAATATCTGCGCAAATGCCTGGATTCCGCCGTCTGCCTCGGCGTGGAGGGCTACGAGATCATCGCCGTGAACGACGGCTCCACCGACGGCTCCCCGGCCATCTGCGCGGAGTACGCCGAGCGCTTTCCGGAGCTGGTCCGCACCGTGACCACCCCCAACGGCGGCCTGGGCCACGCCCGGAACACCGGCATGGCCATCGCCCAGGGGGAATACCTGCTCTTTCTGGACGGGGACGACGCTCTCAGCGAAAACGCCGTGCCGGAGATGCTGGCGCTGCTGGAGCGGGATTTTGACATCTTCTTTTTCGATCTCCTGTCCGTCACAGAGTCCGGCCGCCTGCTCCGGCAGGCCCAGGGCTGCCGCCTGGAGGGAGAGTTCAGCCTGAAGAGCTTTCCCGAGCTGCTCTTTGAGCTGCCCAGCGCCTGCTGCAAGCTCTGGCGCCGGTCCCTCTTTACGGAGACAGGCATCAGCTTTCCCGGACGGCTCTGGTTCGAGGACCTGGCCACCTCTCCCCTGCTCTATGCCCAGGCGAAAAAAATGTTCTCCGTGCATAAGCCCTGGTACCGGTATCTCCAGCGGAGCGGCTCCATCACCAATTCTCAGAGCGTCCCGCGGAATCTGGAGATCATCACCGCCGTTGACACGGTTCTGGACTACTATAAGGCCCAGGGGCTCTATGAACGGTACCGCCCCCAGCTGTGCTACATGGCCTTTTATAACCAGCTTCTCACCGGCAGCATCCGGGTGAACCTGGCCGACCGGAAAAGCCCGGTGCAGGACCAGCTTCTGGAGGATTTCCGGGCGAAATTCCCCGATTACCGGGAGAATCCCTATGTCCGCGCCCTCCCCGGGAAATACCGGCTGCTGCTGTATCTGATCGAGCGCCGGCGGCGCCTGGCCCTGCACCTGGTCATGCGGCTCAACAACCTGCTGAAACGGAAAAATTCATAAGCTTACAGTAAATCCCCTCCGGCCAAGTAAGGCCGGAGGGGTTCTTGTTATTGCGCGGCGGTCTTTTTCGCCTGCAGAAGCAGGCGGGAGAGGCCTTCCAGGCCGTGGTAATTCAGGAACAGCACGATCCGCCGGTTGCGGCTCTCTTTTTGAAAGCTGGGGCAGCGCAGCAGCCTTGGGATATACTTTTTGGCATAGGCCCGCAGCTCCGCGCAGACCTGGCCCTTATCCGGGCTGTCCTGCACCGCCACCCGGTTGATCGTGTCCAGCAGCAGGTGGTTGATCAGCAGCGTCTCGAAATCCGCCGTCCGCCCCGCCGCCGCCAGCGGCTCCCGCAGCTCCTCCATAATCCGGATTATGTCCAGGTTCTTTCGGGCGTTGTGGTTGTTCATGGTGGAGCTCTGGCCGCAGCGGTAGAAATACAGGCCCTCCCGCACGTTGGCGATCTTGTCCACCCGGAGCAGCAGCTTGATGACGAAGGCGATATCCTCGTACCAGAGCCGCTCGGCAAAGCGGACGCCCTCCGCGGCGCTCCTTCTGATCAGCTTGTTCCAGACGGCGGTGGGAATCAGGATCTCGTCCCGGCAGCCGGTCATGTCCGCATAGCGGGTGTGCCCGTCCGCCCAGCACTCCACCGCGTCGCACTGGGCCATGTCCGCGCCGCTCTCCTCGGCGGCAGCCAGGAGCTTTTCAAACATGGCGGGGTCCACCCAGTCGTCGCTGTCCACGAAGCCCAGATACTCCCCTCTCGCCAGGTCCATGGCGATGTTCCGGGCCCGGCCCTGCCCGCCGTTTTCCACGGTCAGCGTCCGGATCAGGTCGGGATAGCGCCGCCGGTAGTCCTCCATGATTTCCGGGGAGCTGTCGGAGGAGCCGTCGTTTATGAGCAGGATCTCATAGTCGTCCACCGTCTGGGCCGTCAGGGAATCCAGGCAGACACGGAGGTACTTCTCCGCGTTGTACACCGGCACAATAATGCTCAACTTCATAGGCCGTCCTCCCCAGGCAGAGCTTCGCCGGCGGGCTTAGCCGAGGTCTGGTAGTAGATCAAAGCCAGCACCACCGACATGTAGATCGACACGTTGGGCCGGCGCAGGATGGCCCCGGAGAACTGGGCCAGGGCGATCTGGAGGATCAGGCAGATAAACAGGCAGAAGTTCAGAAGCGTAAAGCTGCCCTTGAAATCCCGGATCAGCCGTTTCAGCACCAGCCAGAGAAAGTACAGCACGAAAGCGGCGTAAAAGGCAAGGCCGATATAGCCGTAGTAATAGAAAATCGCCGGCCAGTCATTCTCCAGATCCCGCAGGGAATAGCCCAGATTGGTGACCTCAAAGCCCACCAGCCTGGTGAGGCTGTCGCTCTCCTGCCAGACCAGGTTGGAATAGCAGAGCTTGATCTGCCGGGTGTCGATCAGCCGGGCCACATCGGTGCTCATGTTAAAATACCGGAACACCGGCTCATAGCCGAAGCGGTCAAACAGATCGGGGATCGCCCCCACCATATAGCGCAGATAGTAGTATTCAAACACCTGCCGGACCTCCGGGGTGTTCAGCTTTTCCTCCAGGGTCATGGTGCTCAGGTCGTAGCCCAGGGCCGCCACTCCGGCCTCGATTTCGCCCTGCCGGGCGGTGGACAGCCGGGCGTTGAAGGCGTCCATTTTGGCCCGGGGCGAATAGGGGTAGACCACAACGGAGATGGCGATCAGCAGCACCAGCACCAGCAGGACCCTCCAGCGGATCCTGCGGCCCAGGACCGGCTTTTCCATCAGCAGAAAGGCGGCGTAGGCCAGCAGCAGCGCGAAAAGCCCCATGTAGCAGGCCTTGGTGCCGTTGATGATCAGCAGGAAGGTGACGATGGCCGGGATGCTGATGTTGACCAGCAGCTTTTCCGACCGGACGGCCAGACAGACGGCAAAGGTGGACAGCGTCACAAAAAGGATGCTGTTGGCACAGCGGTTGTCATCGATCACCCAGCCGCTGATGCCCAGCCCCGCCCCGTAGGTGCAGTTGTCCGTCCCGGTGAGCACCGCCGCCACAAAGCCGGCCAGCGTGATGGCCCCCGCCACGGCGATGCCCTTCACAGCCTGCCGCTTGGTCCTTTCGTCCCGGATCAGGTAGATAAAGCAGACCGCCAGTATCGGCATCTGGGCGACACGGGCCAGGTAGGCGATGTCAAAAAAAGGGTCGATATAGCCCACCCGGAAGCTGTTGGCCACATGCAGCAGGCAAAGCAGGCCGATGGTCCCCATGGCCAGGATAAAGCGCTTTTTCTTTTTCAGCGTCACCAGCAGATACAGCGGGATCGCCAGCATAATCAACAGCCGGATATAGCCCGCCGAGGTCGCCACAGAGTTTTGGTTCCAGTAGGCCAGAAAATCCAGCAGTGGCTGAGCGGCGATCAGCAGCACCAGCCAGTTCTCCGCCAGAAAGCTCCGAAGGCTCTTTGCACGCTCCATTGTTCACTCTCCTATCAGCGCAAACCACTGCCGGCCGATCTTCTCCCGGGAGAAGTCCGCCGCGCGCCTGAGCGCCGCCTCCCCTGTCCTTCTGCGCAGCTCCGGCGAATCGATCAGCTCCAGCAGCCTTTGGGAGAAGGCCGCCTCGTCCCCGTCCGGGACCAGAAAGCCGTTCACCCCGTCCCGGATCACGAAGCCCGGCCCCACCCGCACGTCAAAGGCCACGATGGGCAGGCCGCAGCTCTGCTCCTCCAATATGGCGTAGCCCAGAGCGTCGCTCAGGGCGGTCATGGCAAAAACGGACGCCCGTTTCATCTCTTCTTCGATCTGAAAGCTGTCCATCCGGCCGGGCATCTCCACGGCCGCCTCCAGCCCCAGTTCCGCGCGCAGAGCCTCCAGCTTTTCCCGCTCCTCGCCCTCTCCCAGGATCCGGAGCTTCCAGTCCGGCCGGGCCTCATGCACGGCCTTAAAGCAGCGGATCAGCCGGTCATAGCCCTTTTCCGGAGCCATCCGGCCCACGGTGAGCACCGTCTTCTCCCGGCCCTCCAGGGGCACGTTTTCCGGCAGCCGCTCCAGGAAATTGGGCAGCAGCACCAGCCGGGTATGCCGGTTCTCCGCCATGATTTCCCGGGCCTCCTCCAGCAGGACCGGGGTGAGCAGGGCCAGAATGTCGATCCGGCCGTAGCCCCTGCGCATTTCGTCGGCACAGTGCTTTTTAAACCGGTGGTCATGGTGCAGCTGCGCGATTTTCAGCACCGCCTCGTCCCCGTATTTGGAGGAAACCAGGTTGTCCTCATGCCGGGTGGTGATCAGCACCCCGTCATGGATGGAACGGATGGTCTGGCGCACGGCGCGCTTCTTGTCCTGCAGAATGCGGACGCTCTTCAGGCTCTCCCGAAAAAAGGCGGCCGGTTTTTTCGCCCGCAGCGCCGCCTTCCATTCGGCCCTGTTGGGGACCTCCCGGAGCAGATACCGCAGCCTGACCCGCTGATCCAGCGGGTAGGCCGGCGCGTTGGGCATGTCGTATACGCTGATGATTTCCACGTCATAGCGCTCCACCAGAAGATTCGCCATGCTGATGATCGCTTTCTCCACCCCGCCGAAGGCCAGGTGCAGCGCGAGAATGCGTACCGTTTTCATTGCCAGCCTCCTCTATTGAGCGTGTCGGCAAAGCCGACACGCTTCAAATGCGACCCACTTGTGCCCTGCGGGTACTCCGTTGGGCTCGCATTTGAGAACCTCGCGCTTATCGCAGGGGCTTTGCCCCGTTTGGTCGGCGCGAGAGCGCACTTTGTTCGCTTTAGAGTGTTTTTGAGGCGGCAAAGCTGCCTCAAAAACGATTTAAATTCCTTCTTCGCCGCTCTGCGGCGAAGGCAGTGAAACTTTGTCTACAGTCTGTTTATTCTTTACAATAGACTATAGCAAAAAAGGCGCGACAAATCAAGCCTTCCCGTCAAAGCCGGCCCTTTCGGGACAGTAAAAAAGACGCCCCTTTTCGGGGACGTCTTTTTTCTGTCTCGACGCTCAGATGCGCTCTTTGACCTTGGCCTTTTTACCCACGCGGTCACGCAGATAATACAGCTTCGCCCGGCGAACCTTGCCCTTGCGGACAGTGGTGACTGAGACGATGGAGGGAGAGTGTACCGGGAAGACCTTCTCGCAGCCGACACCGTAGGAGATGCGGCGCACGGTGATGGTCTCGTTGATGCCGCCGTGCTTCTTGGCAATGATGGTGCCTTCAAAAGCCTGGGTGCGCTCACGGTTGCCTTCCTTGACCAGAACCTGAACGCGCACGGTATCGCCCACGTTCATCTCCGGCAGCTCCGGCTTCATGTACTGTCCGCTTAAGATTTTGACCAGATCCATAATCTAATCCTTTCCTCGTATAGACGTTCATACCGGAGGGCACAGCCGCGGCAGCGGACCGCCTTTCTCAGCGCGTAACTCCGCGCAAGCTCTGATAGTTTAGCACAAAGCAGCGCGGTTTGCAAGCTTTTTTTCGCTTTTTTTACCGGTAAACCTGCATCTGGCTGTCGTAGGTCTCCAGCCGGGTGAATTTGGCAAAATCCGGTGCCAGCTCCGGCGCGTTCTGCCGCAGGGCCTCGGCCAGCAGCTCCGGGTTCAGGGTGGGCTCCTGGGCGGAGATCACGCCCCGCAGCCGCACCTGGCCCTCCTCCGGCTGAAAGGCAAGGGACCGGACTGCCGGCTGGATGTCCGTCTCCCCCATGCCCCGCTTGGTCTTGCGCTGCACCCGGATCTCCTCCCGGGCGAAAAAGCGCTCCAGCGCCCGGGCCATTTCTCCCGCTTCCCGGCTGTCATACTCGAAAAAGCCCTCGATCTCCAGCCACTTCAGCTCCACGCTCTTGCGGGTCTGTTCGTAGACCTCCGTCACCCGGATGCCCTCCGGCAGCGCCCGGTTGAGCCGCTCCGGCAGCATGTCCAGGTCCTCCTCCCCCTTCAGGCGAAAGTCCATGATCTCGCAGACGCTCCCCGTCCCCACGGACAGAGGCAGCACGATGGAGATCAGCGGGTGGGGATTGTAGCCCTCGGAGTATTTCAGCTCCAGCCCCGCCCGGGAGAAGGCCCGCTGCAGGGTGCGCATCAGGTCCAGGTGGGAGATATACACGGCACGGCCGGTCTTTTCAAAACGCAGACGCAGCTTATCCATCGCAGCGCCCTCCTTTCAGGAGCTTTGCCGCCCCGCAGCCGGCGCACTGCCTCCGGCAGTCCGGCGACAGACGGGAGGCATAGCACTGCTCCCGCTCCTTGAGCAGGTGGGCCTTCCGCACCCCCACGTCGATCAGGTCCCAGGGCAGGATGGCGTCCGTGGGGATCTCCCGGTTGGCGTAAAAGGCCGGGTCCACCCCGCGGCTTTTGAACGCCTCCATCCAGCGGGAGAAGGAGAAGTAATCGCTCCAGGCGTCCAGGCGGCCGCCCTGCCGCCAGACCTCCTCGATCACCTCTGCCACCCGCCGGTCCCCCCGGGAGAGGACCGCCTCCACAAAGCTGGTCTCCGCGTCGTGCCAGTTGTAGGTCACGTTCCGGGCGGTGATAGCCGACCGGAGCAGGTTCACCCGGCGTAGATACTCCTCCATGGGCACCTGGGGCTCCCACTGGAAGGGGCTGTGGGGCTTGGGCACAAAGCAGGAGGTGGAGATAGTGATCTTTACGCCCCGGTTTTTGTTGGCCGCGTACTGCCGCCAGCAGTGGAGCACCCGGTTGGCCATCTCGGCGATGCCCAGGATGTCCTCGTCCGTCTCCGTGGGCAGGCCAAGCATGTAGTAGAGCTTCACGTTGTTCCAGCCGCCCTGGAAGGCGATGCGGCAGGTGTTCAGCAGGTCCTCCTCCGTGACGTTTTTGTTGATAGCGTCCCGCAGCCGCTGGCTGCCCCCCTCTACCGCGAAGGTCAGGCCGCTCTTGCGCACCTTCTGGAGCTTTTCCATCAGTTCCATGGAGAAGTTGTCCGCCCGCAGGGAGGGCAGGGCCAGGCCAATGCTCCGCTCCTCGCAGTAGGCCAGCAGCCCGTCGCACAGCTCGTTCAAGGGCCGATAGTCGCTGGTGCTGAGGGAGAGGAGGGTGATCTCTTCGCAGCCTGTGTTCCGCAGGCTCTCGATCCCCTGGCGGATCAGGGTCTCCGGCTTTTTGGACCGGATCGGCCGGTACACGTGCCCGGCCTGACAGAAGCGGCAGCCCCGGACGCAGCCCCGGAAAAGCTCCAGGCTCACCCGGTCGTGGACCACCTCCGTGGAGGGGACGATGGGCGCTGTTGGGAAGGGCGCGGCGTCCAGATCCTCCACGATCCGCTTGGTTACCCGCTCCGGCGCCCCCTCCTGGGGCGTGACGGAGGCGATCCGCCCGTCCGGCCCGTAACAGACCTCATAGAGCGAGGGCACATAGACCCCTTGGATCTTGGCGGCCTCCCGGAGGAAAGTCGGTTTGGACCAGCCCTCCTTTTTGGCCTGCCGCAGCAGAGCCAGCAGCTCGTTATCCATCTCCTCCCCCTCGCCTACCACAAAGAGGTCCATAAAGGGGGCCATAGGCTCCGGGTTCACCGCCGCGGTGCCCCCGGCGAACACCAGGGGCAACAGCTCCGGCCGGTCCGCGGAGCGCAGAGGCAGGCCGGCCATGTCCAGCATGTCCAGCACCGTGGTATAGGCCATCTCGTAGCCTATGGAGAAGGCCAGCGCGTCAAAGCGGTCCAGGCTGTCCCCGCTCTCCAGGGCGTACAGGGGCAGCCCCGCCTTTTTCATCTCCTCATACATGTCCCCCCAGGGGGCGAAAGCCCGCTCACACCAGACATACTCCAGGCTGTTCATTGTGTGGTACAAAATGCTCATTCCCAGGTTGGACATGCCGATCTCATAGGTGTCCGGGAAGCAGAAGGCCACCCGGAGCTCCACCCGGGCCTTGTCCTTCATGATCTGGTTGTACTCCCCGCCCACATAGCGGGCCGGCTTCTGCACCCTGGGCAGAATTCTTTCAAGTCGTTTATCCATGGCGATCCTGTCTCTCCCTCGTGTTTACCGGCCTATTTTACAATATTTCGCAGCTCTTTACAAGTCCCCGTTCGTCCTCCTGATACAGCAAAAGCCACACCGCCGCCAGGCACAGGCCGGCGCCCCGGCCCCGGAGCATCTGCCACAGGCCCGCCGCCAAAAGCGCCGCGCCGGTCCCCAGGCTCACAGACCGGGTCAGCCGCTCGCCCCGCTTCTGGCCCAGCAGGGCGCAGGACAGCTGTGCCAGCACCCGGCCCCCGTCCAGAGGCAGGGCCGGCAGCAGGTTGAACAGGGACAGCAGCAGGCTGACCCCGGCGGTCAGGCAGAGCCAGGGGCTGTCCAGCCGGTTGCCCAGCCAGGAGGCCGCCCAGGCGTACCACAGCCCCGCCACCGGGCCGCAGACGGCGGCCATGGCGTGGCCCGCCGGGCCGGTATAACCGCTGTACTCCATGCAGAAGCCCCGCAGCTCCAGGCGGAAACCGCTGATTTTCAGGCCCATCAGCGCCAGAGCCGCCGCGTGGCCCAGTTCATGTGCCGCCGCGGGCAGCAGCACCGCCGCGATCACGGCCGGGTCCCCAATGTAATAGAGAAATCCCGCCAGCAGCACCGCCCCAGTGCTGAGCTTCAGCCTGCTCCGCTTCATAGATAGTACTCCGGGTTCAGATACGCCCCGTCCAGCAGCAACTCAAAATGCAGGTGCGGCCCGGTGGCGACGCCGGTCTGCCCCACCCGGGCGATCCGCTGCCCCTGCCGCACCGTGTCCCCCTCCTGGGCCACAAAGGCGCTCAAATGGGCGTACACGCTGGAATAGCCGCCCTCATGGTGCAGGATCATATAGTTGCCGTAGCTGGGGCTGGTCCCGGCGGCGTAAACCGTGCCGTCGGCAAAGGCCAGCACGTCGTCCCCGGAGTTGGCGGCGTAATCGGTGCCGTAATGGAATTTCACCTCGCCCAGAATGGGGTGCACCCGGTAGCCGAAGCCGGAGGAGCCGGTGCCGGCCACCGGGGCGGAGAAGGTGAATGGCAGCTCCGGCATGTCCGCGCGCACATTGTCCGGCAGCGCATAGCCCTGCTCCTCATACGCGCTCTGGAGCGCCAGGAAGGCGCTCACCGCTGCCGACTTCTCTTCCCCGGCGGATGCCGGGTCTGGGCTTTCCGCGGCCTGCTCCGGTCCTGATTCAGCGTCCGTTCCCAAGGGTGCCAGGACCTCAACGCCGGTTTCATCTTCACGGCCGGCGCTTTGAACGCCGGCCTCTTCCCCGGTCAGCAGGCCCATGGCCTGGGCCAGTTCCTGCCCCCAGCCCCCGTCTGTCAGCCGTTCGCCCATGGTCTGCACCAGCTGCGTGTAGTCGCCGCGGTTCAAAAACGCCAGCACCTGCTGCCTGAGCGCGTCTGCTTGCTGAGGAAACAGAAGCTTTGCGGCGGTCAGAGCGACAAAAAGCGCCGTGCAGAGGTCAATTTTGTAGGATTTCAAGCGCACACCTCCCCTGTCCACCAGTATATTTTTGCCTGGACAGGCATATGCGCGCACTTTTTTCTTGACAAGAACCGCCTCGGTTATTATAATGTAAAGGCTGTAACGGGGTGTAGCGCAGCCGGTAGCGCGCGTGGTTCGGGACCACGAGGCCGCGAGTTCAAGTCTCGCCACTCCGACCAAAAATCGGCGAGGCGTCAGCCTTGCCGATTTTTACTTCTTCACTCTTCACTTTTCACTCTTCACTCAAAAATCGGAGGCCGATTTTTGAAGGTAAAAAGTAAGAGTGAAGAGTGAAAAGGTGTGGTGTCCCCTTCTGGGACAATTATAATTAACAGGGAGACGGTGTTGTGATGTACAATGCCGACCCCAAATAATAAGAAATTATAAAGAAAAAGCATTGATTTTTTCTTTATAGCTGCGTATAATAGAAACAGAAAGGGGTGTCGCATATGGCGCGTACAGTCAATGTAAACATCAAGATGGATGAGGATGTGAAGAAAAGAATGGAGTGGGCCTGTTCCGAGATGGGGCTTTCCATGAGCGCGGCTATTACGATTTTTGCAAAGAAAGTCGGCAGGGAGTTTCGCATTCCCTTTGAAGTCTCTGCTGATCCGTTCTATTCGGAGAGCAATCTCCGCCATCTGGAAAAAATCATGCAGGACACGAAAGAGGGCAAGGCCCATTTTGCCGAGCATGATTTGATCGAGGTAGACGAATGAAGCTGCTCTGGGAGGATCGGGCCTGGGACGAATACCTGTACTGGCAGACACAGGACAAGAAAACGCTGAAGCGGATCAACGCGCTCATAAAAGACATTCAACGAAACCCTTATGAGGGGATCGGCAAGCCGGAACCGCTGCGGGGAACATTGAGCGGCTGGTGGAGCCGGCGCATCGACGAGGCAAACCGTATCGTTTACTATGAGCTGGGCGGGATTGTTTACATCATCTCCTGCCTGGGTCATTACGATGATTGAACGTATATTCAATTTAAGTCCTATAATTTCACTCCGCTTTTTTCGTTTAAATCTCACAGCGCGATTTGTGTTGGAGCAGCGGAAGAACTGGTCAAAAGTGCGTTGTGTAACGCTTGAAGAGTTAAAACTCTTACAAATGTACATATAGGAAAGCGCGAGGATCCAAGATCGGCTTACTGTTTGGGTAGGCCGATCTTGGATTTTATGCGTTACTGGTTCCGGTAATCTTATCCTGCGTCCTATTCTGCTGAAACTATCAGAATAGTGTTGACAGTCAGAAACTACTGTGATAGTATAGAAATGTAAACTATTGCAATAGTTCAGCTCAACGAAAGGATGGAATGATATGGCAATCAAGCTCTTTGATTCTGAATTGAAGGTTATGGGCGTTTTGTGGAAAGAAGGTGACATCACCGCAAAACAGATTTCTGATATTCTCAAAGCAGAGATCGGCTGGAACATGAACACGACCTATACTGTCATTAAAAAATGCATCGCAAAGGGTGCCATCGAACGCAGTGAACCGAACTTTCGGTGCCACGCACGGATCACCAAGCAGGAGGCACAGGAGGCCGAGACGGACGAATTGATCGGTAAGATGTTCGACGGCTCTGCCGACAAACTGTTTGCTTCGCTTCTGGGCAGACGGAAGCTGACGGCGGAGCAAATCGCAAAACTCCGGCAAATCGTCGGTGATCTGGATGGGGAGGTGGACCCATGAGCCTTTTGGAAATGAGCCTCTCCGGCGCTGTGATGATTTTAGTTATTGCCGTCATTCGCGCTTTGGTAATCAACCGCCTGCCGAAGAAAACCTTTTTGGCCTTGTGGGGCATTACACTGCTGCGGCTGTTCGTTCCTTATTCTGCGCCCTCAGCGTTCAGCGTGTACTCACTGCTTGGCAAACTCCTTTCTCCGGCAAAGACAGAGCCGTTCAGAGCCAGCGTTTCTCCGGTTCCACCAGCCGATTTCCCTGTGCCCGATACTGGCATAATGCCTTCGGCTCCCACTGCTTCGGTAGCTTCTCCAGCCGTCCCGCCATATATATGGGTCTGGATGGCCGGAGCGTTGGTCTGTGCTGCATTTTTTACAGCAGCTTATCTGAAATGCCGCCGGGAGTTTCGGGAGGCGCTGCCCGTGGAATGTAATTTCGCGCAGGACTGGCTCAAAGAGCACCGGCTTTACCGTTCGATCCGGCTTCGACAGTCGGACAGGATCTCAGCTCCGCTGACCTACGGTGTGTTTTGCCCGGTGATTCTCCTTCCAAAGCGCACAAACTGGGAGGGCAAAGCGGATCTGGCGTATGTGTTAACCCATGAGTACATTCATATCCGCCGCTTTGATGCGGTCACGAAGCTGGTGTTGGCCGCCGCGCTCTGCATCCATTGGTTCAATCCGGCGGTGTGGGCTATGTACGTTCTTGCTAACCGGGACCTGGAATTGAGCTGCGATGAAGCGGTGATCCGCCTGTTCGGAGAACGTACAAAATCGGCCTATGCCATGACGCTCAT